>NZ_JBLNKV010000005.1:0-390999 GCF_048158585.1 Flavobacterium galactosi | reverse complement strand
GCAACCGCATTTCCATCATAAGTTTTGTTAGATGCGGTAAAGTTTCCGGTGATTCCTAATGCGGTAATATTTGCTGTTGTTGTTCCCACGGATGTCAAACTGTAGTTCCCCGCTTGCAATCCTGACAAACTCATGCCCGAAGAGGTAACTGTTTTGCCATTAGCAACGTCTTTATCGCTGAAGCTTGCCGTTCCGCCCGTTAAGCTTACTGCATCTGGTGCAATAACTCCATTTAAGGTTTGGGTTAGAACTGAAGCAACCGCATTTCCATCATAAGTTTTGTTAGATGCGGTAAAGTTTCCGGTGATGGCCTTAGAAGTAATCACACCTGTTGCAGTCCCTGTAGCTAAACTATAATTTGTCGCTAATCCACCATTTGTTCCATTCACAAGAGTGTAAGTAACTACAACTCCAGGGTAAGAACCAACATTTGCACTACTATAAGCTGCTGCTACTCCAGTTACAGTAACTGTTTCGGTACCGACAAAGCCTGAAAGTGTTCCAACTGTAACTGCTCCAGCAGTTGCATTGCTATCATATGTTTTTGATGCAATCGTTGGGGCCTCTGCTGTTAATGCTTTTTTATTCACCGTCAATGTTGCCAATCCATCACTTGTAGCATTCCCACAACTATTAGTAACAACACAACGATATTTTCTGCCGCTCATTGCAACAGAGGGTTTGGTCAAAGTTAAGGAAGCAGTTGTCGCATTTGAATAAACTCCTCCGTTAGTTATAGTATTCCAAGAAGATATGTATTCTTCCCATTGATAAGTAAGAACAGCAGTTCCAGAAGCTGCTACTGTAAAATTTGCATTTGCACCATAAGCAACAGTTTGATTTAATGGGTTTGTAGTGATTGATGGTACTGTGCATGCAACATACGTTCCTTTTATAGCATTAGATCCTACATAATTAGATGTTCCTATATTAAAATTTTGAATTTGGGTTGATGCACCGTTCCAAATGTAAGTTGTACCACCAACAGTTACGGGATTATACGCCCATGAAATTGTAGTATTATTCACTGCCCCAACAGCTGTTGTTCCATTTGATTTAAATGATACTGTTTCTGTTACAACAGTCGGTACTGTATTTACAAGTTTAGTATAAGTAACTTCAACTGTCATATCAATATTATTCCCAGGTACACCGGTTTGTCCAAAACCTACATTCCCATCCGTAAAAAACACTTTATAAGTAAAACCAGATTCTACACCATTGGCAATGAGCAAAAGTTCCGCTCCCAATTCATATTCCGTAACAAACCACGTAGCCGTAAAATTACCCGAACCATCCGCTACGGTCGTCCAAGGTTGATGAGGATCGGGTGTTCCGTGATCGGGTATGGGTTCCGTAAGGTGATATACTTGCAAGTCAATTGCTTCATTCGGCTGCCAGCCAGTCCCAGTAATAGTAACAGTTTCTCCCGGGGCATAATCCAAATCAGCCTGATCAAGTGTTATGGTCTGTCCAAAAGCCACATTTGCAAAAAATAGAGTTGCAATAAAAAGAACAATCGTTAAAAATCCAGAGTTGCGTAGAAATGTTTTCATATTTATTGAATTAAAAATAATAAAATAACGAATACTATATGCCTAACTGTAAAATGCAAAATCAATAGAATGGGGTTTCTATTTTTTTTGATTTATTCCAATTGAATTACCTTGAAAAAATGCTTTTTTTAACAAAAATTACTCCATAATCTCTTATAATCCATCAACTTAAATACTAAATTATGTAATTAAGAATACATTAATCCAATTTTTAATACATTTCCGATTAAAGGAATAAAAAAAACTGTGAACTACATATTTTGTAATTTTCAGAGGAAATAAAAAAATACAATTAGAAAATATATTGGCTTTTGAATCCGATTTTCAATTTGAATTGATGAAAATTTAATCCAATTGAAATACAAACATTGTTTGTACTTTTCGAATAAAAATGTGTTTTTTTAGTTAATAGCAACTAAATCCTGAGTAAAAATACTTAAGAAGAGATGAACTTATTTTAAGACCATTTAAGAAAAATAAAATAGTGCAAAAAAGAACTAAGACCTTTTTTGATGTTCTTAAAACAGCCGAAAACCCAGTAAACACAAGTATTATAGACAAAATTTAAAAATGTTAAAAACGTTTTTAGATAACTTTTTTCGAACAAGAAAAAAATAAAAAAACCCTGTCCAATTAATTGGACAGGGTTGCTATTTGTAAAACAAAAAGGGGTTTATTTTTTGAATTTTAAGATTCCGATTTTTAACCAACTTTCATATTCTTCAACTCCTACATAACTAATTGTTGGCTTATCTTCATTTAAACTTTTCCCTTCCAAATCTGTTAAAACATACAATGGTTGGGTATTGGTTTTGTATTTCGAAATCATAAAATCGGTCCATTTATCACCTATAGTTTCGATTTCGGCTCCAGTAGTTTTAGAAATATAGCGTTCTCTTTTAGGCAATTCGCGTTTGTCATCAACATACAAAGAAATTAACACAACCTCATTATTCAAAATAGAAAAAACACGATCATCAGACCAGACATTATTTTCCATTTTTCTGCAATTCACACAAGCATAACCTGTAAAATCAAGCATAATAGGTTTATGTACCGTTTTGGCATACGCCAGTCCTTTTTCGTAATCATCAAAAACTACTAATCCGTGTGGCCCACTTTTACCACCTTCTGGTAAAATAGCTGTTGAATTTTTAACTCCTGAACTTCCAAAGCCCATGGGACTTTCACTGTATTCTATTGGTGGTGGAAAAGCATTAATCAATTTTAATGGTGCTCCCCAAAGTCCCGGGATTAAATAAATAGTAAACGTTAAAATCAGGAGTCCCATTAACAATCTTCCTACTGAAATATGTGTCATAGGGCTATCATGCGGCAAGGTAATTTTTCCAAATAAATACAAAGCTAATGCTCCAAAAATGGCAATCCAAATCGCCAAAAACACTTCTCTTTCCAATAAATGCAATTGTAAAACCAAATCAGCATTTGATAAAAATTTGAAAGCTAAAGCTAATTCCAGAAAACCTAAAACCACTTTTACGGTATTGAGCCATCCTCCAGATCTTGGTAACGAGTGTAGCCAGCCCGGGAACATAGCAAATAACATAAATGGTAAGGCTAAAGCCAATGAAAAACCAAACATTCCTATAATCGGTGCGATACCTCCTTTGGAAGCAGCGTCAACCAAAAGCGTTCCCACAATAGGTCCTGTACACGAAAAGGATACTATGGCAAGCGCCAATGCCATAAATAATATTCCTATTATCCCTCCTCTATCCGCTTGACTGTCTACTTTATTTGCCCAAGAATTAGGCAACATAATCTCGAATGCTCCAAGAAATGAAGCTGCAAAAACAATCAATAAAATAAAGAATATAATATTAAACCAGACATTAGTAGACAACGCATTCAGTGCATCGGCACCAAAAATCCAGGTTACTAAAAATCCCAATACCACATAAATGAATATGATGGAAATTCCATAAATAATGGCATGCCGTATTCCTTTGGCTTTTGATTTACTCTGTTTGGTAAAAAAGCTTACCGTCATGGGAATCATCGGAAAAACGCAAGGCGTGAGTAAGGCTGCAAATCCTGATAAAAAAGCAATGAAGAAAATAGACCATAATCCTTTCTGAGAAGCTGGTTTCGTAGTTTCAATCGCTGATTTTACATAAATATTGGTTTCTTTTACTTCCGGTTTTGAAACTAGTGTGTCCACTCTTGTAGTATCCGCTTTAAGGATAACTACCTTCGCAATATTTGAATTTAATGGAATTGTAAACGTAAATTTTTTCTCTAAATTGATACAAACTTCTTTACAAACCTGATAATTCAACTCGGCTTCAATCTTGGTAATCTTTGGGTTTATGATTTTAATTTCTTGTTGGATTTGAGCTTTATCATGAAAAAAGGTTTCATTCACTCCAAAAATATCATTGAAAGCAGTCGTAGTTTTACTTTCTTTGGCTTTGCCAACTAAAGTAAAATTTTCTTTTTGATTTTTAAAAATCACCTCTAATGGTAATGGTCCCCCATCTGGTGTAAACTGAGAATAGATGTGCCAGTCTTTTTCAATAACGGCATTAAAAGTTAACAAATACGTATTGGCTGATTTTTTTTCAATTTTTGTCGTCCATTTTGCAGGATCAAGAATTTGGGCATTTACTTTGGCGAAAGCCAAAAAAGCAAAAAGTATAAATAGTAATTTCCTCATTATTCTAATTCTATTTTAAGTATATTTTGTATGTTGTTTTCTATTCTAAAGCGGTTGTCCTGACGAATCCCAACAATCCAAACAATTTCATTTTTGGAACATAAAAGCCAAGTATTTTCTTTGTCAAGCAATGATAATTTTTCATCCTTGAATAATTTACTCACTTTCTTAGATTTGCCGTCCATCCCAAAAGGCTGAAAAACATCACCTTCATGCCAATGGCGCAAAATCAATGGGAATTGTAATTTATTGGCATCAACAAAGATAGTTTTATTTGAAACAATACTAATGTCGGCTACTTTACAAAACGAAAGATTTAAGGGAATCTTAACTTCTTTCTGATTTTCTTCGATTAAAAACTCCTCCTTTTCATTTACGAAATGCAGCGGACTTAGGATTAAATAATCCCTGTCTTTCAACAATCGAAACTCAGGAGAAAAAACCTGCTTGCCTGATTGACTTTCGACCAAATCATAAATATCATCCCATGCCGAAAATCCAAATTCTTTCAACCATTGGTATAAATACGATTTGTAATTGGGCAATTTCATCAATTTATTCAAATCAAAATGAATATTTTCTTCCACCTGCTCTGCCACTTGTTGATATACAATTATAGCCGCATCCTCAACCATAGCTTGTGCTTCTTGCAAATACGTATTTGTTTTATGAAAAGAAGAAAGGAAATTTGGATTTAATTCTTTTAACATCGGGACTACATGATGACGAATTTTATTTCGAAGGTATTTATCCGATGTATTACTGCTGTCTTCTCGCCACTGAATCGTATTTGCTTTAGCATACGCTTCAATCTCCTCTCGGGAAAACAATAAAAATGGCCGAATCACATTTTCATTTTGTTCCGGAATACCAGTTAAACCATCTAATCCCGTTCCTCTCGTAAGATTGATGAGAAAGGTTTCTATATTGTCATCAGCATGATGTGCGGTGAGAATATAGTCGAATTTTTCGGTTTCCAATACTTCATAAAACCAGTTGTAACGCAACTCACGAGCAGCAACTTGGGTAGAAAGCTTATAATCTTCCGCAAAAGCTTTGGTATCAAATTGTGTTATAAATACCTGAATCTCATTTGCGACAGCATATTCCTGAACAAAATCCTGATCACCGAAACTTTCCATTCCGCGAAGTTGAAAATTGCAATGTGCTATTCCAATTTTATATTCTAATTGCTGAAATAAATGCACCATAACCATACTGTCAATACCGCCACTTGTGGCAAGAAGCAGTTTTTTTCCATTCAAAAACTGAAAATTGTGAAGAAGATGGCTTTGGAATTTCTGTAGCATATTCAAAAGTAATTAATTCATTTTGATTTAGCTTAAAACTTCTCGCATAGCTTTGGCTTTAAGTAAACATTCCTCATACTCCTTTTCAGGAATTGATTGCGATGTGATGGCACTTCCCACTGAAAAAGAAACATATTTTTTTTCCTGATTATACAAAATGCTTCGGATTACAACATTGAAATCAAAATCACCACTTGGCGTAAAATACCCTACTGCCCCACTATACAAACCTCTCTTTGTTTCTTCCTGATTTTCGATAATTTTCATCGCCGAAATTTTTGGCGCTCCAGTCATACTTCCCATCGGGAACGTGGTTTTTATAGCATCGACCGCAGTATATTGATGATCTAATTTTGAAGTTACCGTAGAAATCATTTGGTGCACCTGAATAAAAGAGTAAATTTTGCATAACTCTGTTACTGTTACAGAACCTTTTTGTGCGGTATGTGACAAATCATTGCGAACTAAATCCGTGATCATAATATTTTCGGAACGCTCTTTTGGGTCTAAAGCCAATTGAGTTTTAGATTTTTCATCCTCTGCAGGATCTGAGAATCGTTTCGCAGTTCCTTTAATTGGCTGCGAAATAATCAATTCCCCTTCCTTCTTCAAATAGCGTTCCGGAGAAGCTGAAAGCAAAAAATGCATATTATTCTTAAAAAAAACGGCGAATGGCGGAAGAGAAATTTCGTTCAGCTTTACAAACTTTTCAATTGGATCAATGTTTGCATTTTCTGCAAAAAATTCCATGCAAAAATTCGCTTCGTAAATATCTCCGTAATGAATATGTTCTAATATTTTGGATGCTTTTTCAAGATAATTCTCTTTTGAAATCCGTTGTTGAATTATTAATCTTTCATCTGTTTCAACTTTCGTCTTTTGACTTTCAATTATTTCCTCAAAGTCTTCCTCCACTTCATCGTCACACATATTGAGGTATTGAATTTCGAGTTCATTCCCTTTCAATAAAAATAATTTCTTAGGTTGAAAGAAAAACAAATCCGGAAAACCCAAGCCATCAAAATTATTGGATTGCAATTGCTCCACATCATTTTTTAAATCATACGATAAATAACCAAAAAGCCAGTCCTTGGTAATTTGCTGATATTGTTTTAAATCTTCAAAAGCATTATGATAATCTGTTTTTATCGAAGTAAAAGCATCTACTGCAAACAGACAATCATAACTGGAATATCCCTGAGGATAATTATTACTATCCATGAAAATGACTTCTCGAAATCGTTGTGACCAAAGTAAAAGTTGCTGTTTGAAGGCTACCGGATTGGATATTTGCTTATAAATTGAAACTCTCAAAAACTATTTATTTTAAGATTCAAAATTACAATAAAAAAATTCCATCCAAGAAACAGTAACCAAAAATTAATGATACGATTTTTATTACAAAACAGAATGACTTGCCTCCTTAAATTAATCCAAACTATCGATGAAAATCACTTATTACATTTTTATAAAACAATTCACTATGCTCCAAAAAATGGTTAGTAAATTCCCTGAAAAATAATTATTTTTATCTTTAATCTTGGGTAATCATCCTAATTGAAACTACTGGTTTTGTTGTTTATAAGAAATATTTGCATAAATAAAATCAAAACTGTTAAAAATCAATCGTTTTCGTTTTAAAAAATTAATTATCTTTATATCATAAAAATGAAATCAGATTGATCTCGATTCGAAAATGCTTGTACAGTTAGGACTTTAAAAAACCTGAAATTGGTTTTAAATTCAATCCAAAATTCACAGTTAAGAATCCAAGATAACTGATTGCTGGTGATGTTGAAAGCAAAGAAAAAAGGAGATGAAATGGTTAAAAATGCAATTGATACTGGCGGTCCTATTTGTAAAACGACAAGATCATGACCCGATGTACGGACATAGCTGATTTAGACGAGCACCAATGGAAAATCTTGTATATAAATAAAATGCTATGCCACAATAGTATATTTTAAATGTGTAACCTATAAAACCATATATCATGAAAATTGCAATCATCATTATTCGATCTTTACTTGGACTCCTTTTTCTTTATACCTCAATTAGTTTTTTTTTACATCTATCTCCTGAGGCTGAAACAACTGGAAACTTCAAAGCATTTAATGTCGGTTTAATGGCGTCTACTTATTTGATGCCTTTAGCAAAATCTTTGGAATTTCTCTGTGGAATTTCATTTATTACTGGTCGATATGTAACTTTGGCTAATCTTATTATTTTACCAGTTACTTTAAATATATTATTGATCAATTTTTTCTTAACCCCAGAAAACTTACCAATTGCATTATTTGTTTTTTTTGGAAATATCTTTTTAATCTTTAGCCATTGGGAAAATTATAAAAGTGTATTTGTAGCTAAATAATATGGACTATATAAAATAAGAAACCCGCTTAGATAGCGGGTTTCTTATATAAAATATATTTTTAATTATACATGCAAAGCTCTATTATCAGTAGCGGCTAATGCAGCTTCTTTTATTGCTTCTGCAAATGTTGGATGTGCGTGAGACATTCTTGAAATATCTTCAGCAGATGCTTTGAATTCCATTGCCGTAACGGCTTCAGCAATTAAATCCGCACAACGAGCACCAATCATGTGAACTCCAAGAACTTCATCCGTTTTTGCGTCAGCAAGAATTTTTACAAATCCGTCTAAATCACCTCCAGCACGAGCACGACCTAATGCTTTAAAAGGGAAACTTCCTGATTTGAAATCTACACCACCTGCTTTCAATTGCTCCTCCGTCTGTCCTACAGCAGCCACTTCTGGCCAAGTGTAAACAACACCAGGAATCAAGTTATAATCGATATGTGGTTTTTGACCCGCTAAAATTTCAGCAACCATTGCTCCTTCTTCTTCTGCTTTGTGCGCTAACATCGCTCCACGAACCACATCGCCAATCGCATAGATATTAGGAACTGAAGTTTGTAAATGATCGTTTACTTCAACCATTCCTCTATCCGTTATTTTTACTCCGGCTTTATCCACATTCAACCCATCAGTATACGGACGACGTCCCACAGAAACTAATGAATAATCTCCTTCCAACGTAATTGTTTCACCTTTTGCATTTTCAGCTTGAACTACTACGCCCTCGCCATTTCTTTCCACTGATTTCACTTTGTGTGAAACGTAGAATTTCATTCCTTGTTTTTTTAATACTTTAGTCAATTCTTTAGACAATGAAGCATCCATTCCTGGAATGATTCGGTCCAAATATTCTACAACAGAAACTTGCGCTCCCAATCGTAAATACACTTGCCCTAATTCAATCCCAATAACTCCACCACCAATAATCACCAAATGTTTTGGTACTTCTTTAAGTTTCAACGCTTCGGTAGAAGTGATGATTCTTTCTTTATCAATTTTGATAAATGGTAAAGAAGATGGTTTAGAACCTGTAGCGATAATAATATTTTTAGCTTCGATAGTTTCCGAAGTTCCATCTGCTTTTGCAACGGCAACATGAGTAGCGTCAACAAATGAACCCAATCCTTCCAGAACTGTAATTTTATTTTTATCCATTAAAAATTTCACACCACCCGAAGTCTGATCCACAACGGCTTGTTTGCGCGCAATCATTTTTTCAAGGTTCACTTTTACTTCTCCGGAAACTTCAATTCCGTGCTCTGCAAAATGAGCAATTTCACTGTAATGATGAGAAGAAGCAAGCAATGCTTTTGAAGGAATACAACCTACATTCAGGCAAGTTCCTCCAAGAGTAGAATATTTTTCGATAATTGCTGTTTTGAAACCTAATTGTGCACAACGAATTGCTGATACATATCCGCCTGGTCCAGAACCTATAATGACTACGTCAAATGAACTCATAGTATATTTTTTTTATTGTGTTTTTATAAAATGTCGCACAAAATTAAGGAATTAAGTTTTGTTTAAAGTTTAATTTACAAGGTTTTTTGTTATGAATTTTTAGCAATTCGTATTTACATACCGTTGAATACCTACTTAAATTGGCATATATACTAAATATCAACAACAGTCGTACTTTTTACTTCACTAATCATAAATGTACTGTGCGTACTTCCTATATGTTGCAATGTGGTGAGTTTTGTAACTAAAAATTCCCGATACGCTTCCATATTTTTTACCACTATTTTCAGGATATAATCGTAATCACCGCTCACATGATGGCATTCCATCACTTCTTTTAGCTTTACCACTTCACTTTCAAATTTAGCAATAAACTCTTTGGTGTGTTGAATCAATTTGAGGTGACAGAAGACAACAAATCCTTTTTCGACTTTCGAACGATTGACGAGCACAACGTATTTATCGATAATTCCTTCTCTTTCCAATTTTTTAATACGCTCGTAAACCGCAGTAACAGAAAGATTTAGTTTTAAAGAAAGTTCTTTGGTTGTTTTCTTACTATCGGATTGTAATAAAAAAAGCAGCTTTTTATCTATTGAATCTAATGTCATGGTATTGAAAAATTGGAATGGATAAATAATCTATAAAATTCTTATTTGAGAAGCTAATTTAGAAAATTAAATTGCATTATTTATAGTTTATAGTTTTAAAATCTAATATTCAATAAGATGATTGATTATTAATCTAGAACACTGTTATTTTGAATAGATTTCATACAGAACGAAATCCCATAGCCCTGATAGCAGCGGCATCCTTTCCAGTCCTGAACTTGTTTCAGGATCCTGAAACAAGTTCAGGACTGGAAAGATATAGCGAATAGCAGGAATCGCTTCAAATACTGAAACAAATTCAGCATAAATAACAATAAAAATAATTATGAAAAATTTCAGTCCAGCAGATAACATTCAAGATTTGCAATACTTTGGTGAATTTGGCGGTGTGAATCCATCGATTTCTGATTCCTCGACCTATACTTTTTTATCGGCAAAAACCATGTTCGATACTTTTGAAGGCAATATAGAAGGTTGTTATTTGTATTCGCGTCATTCCTCACCGAGTAATTTATATTTAGACAAAGCCTTGGCAGCGATGGAAGGAACGGAAACAGCCAATGTTTCAGCGTCAGGAATGGGAGCGATTACGCCTACGCTATTGCAATTGTGTAAATCTGGCGATCATATCGTTTCGAGCAGAACTATTTATGGTGGAACGTACGCTTTCTTGAAGAATTTCACGCCGAGATTAGGCATCAAAACCACTTTTGTTGACATCACGAAACTAGATGTTGTAGAAGCTGCAATTACTCCCGAAACCAAAGTTTTGTACTGCGAGACGGTGAGTAATCCTTTACTGGAAGTGGCTGATATTGCTGGTTTAGCAAAAATCGCAAAAAAACACAATTTGAAATTAGTGGTCGATAATACTTTTTCGCCATTATCTGTCTCTCCTGCAAAATTAGGGGCTGATATTGTGATTCATAGTTTAACGAAATACATCAACGGAAGCAGTGATACTGTGGGCGGTGTCACCTGTGCTTCTCAGGAATTTATTGATAGTTTAAAAAATGTGAATAGTGGTGCCAGCATGCTACTTGGTCCAACAATGGATAGTTTGCGTTCGGCGAGTGTAATGAAAAACCTACGCACACTACATATTCGAATGAAACAACACAGTTACAATGCGATGTATCTGGCGGAACGTTTTGAAAAAGACGGACTAAAAACGGTTTATCCAGGATTGAAAAGTCATTCCAGTCATGAATTGTACGCCACGATGATTAATCCGGAATATGGTTTTGGCGGAATGATGACTTTAGATGTGGGAACTTTGGCGAAAGCCAATGAATTAATGGAATTGATGCAGACAAAAAATCTGGGATATCTTGCAGTGAGTTTAGGATTTTACAAAACCTTATTTAGCGCACCGGGAACATCTACTTCCAGCGAAATCCCTATGGAAGAACAAATAGAAATGGGATTGACTGATGGTTTAATTCGGTTTTCTATAGGGCTGGACAATGATATTGAAAGAACGTATCAGATGATGAAAAAATGTATGATGGAATTGAATGTACTAACATCAGAATCCGTTTTGATGGAATAGTTTTTTTTTAGTTTTTGTAGTTTGTTGAATCCGTTTGAAAGTAAATTTCGAACGGATTTTTTTGGTTTAAACCAAAAAAAACGCCTTGATTAAAAGACGTTTTGGTATATAGATTTTTAAAAACTAAGCTTCTATGCTATTCAACTTACTGTTGTTACGGCTGAAGCTAAAATAAATCGTCAAACCAATAAGCAGCCAAATCGTGAAATAAATCCAGTTCCAAACACTTAGCTCCGCCATCATATACAAGCAACAAATTAAGCCTAATAAAGGAATTAATGATAAGTTTTCCTTGAATGACCAAACCGATAATCCAGCCAAAACAATCAGAAAAATCCACATTGGAATTTTGTGTTTGAATAAACTAAAACCACTTTCATATTTAATAGATTCCGATACGGGTAAATTCGCAATGACACTAGTGTATTTAGCATCGTCCTGTTGGTACTGACTTAGTAAAAATTCTAAATCCGGAGTACCTGTTGTAGCATTTTTAGCATCAACACGCACTAAATAATCATATACTTTTTGAGTTTCCTTTTTATCCAATGAAGTAACAATAGCTGCCGAACTATTGATTTGAGTTTCATTACTAATGAAATCCATTGTGTTTTTTTTATTATAACCAAAAGCAAAAATCAGTCCTATACTAATCAGAACAGGCATGATGAATTTTGAATTCATATAAGGTGTTTTGAATTTTCCTCGAGGAATATCCGTTCTGTTTTGCAGCGCCAAAACTCCGGCACATACCAATACAAAAGCAAATAAAGTTCCAATACTACACAAATCCGTAACCATAGTTAAATTCAAAAATAAAGCAGGAACGGCTACCACAAATCCGGTAACAATCGTAGCATAAGAAGGGGTTTTATATTTAGGATGTACCGTAGAGAAACGTTTTGGCAGAAGCCCATCACGACTCATACTCATCCAGATACGAGGTTGTCCCATTTGGAATACCAATAAAACACTCGCCATGGCAATTACGGCACTTACTGCGATAATTCCTGACATCCATTTCAAATGTAATTTATCAAATACAAACGCCAATGGATCTCCTACATTCAATTCGTTGTAACTCACCATTCCGGTCAGTACTAACGCGATTGCAATGTATAAAAGAGTACAAATAATTATGGCCCACATCATTCCTTTTGGTAAATCACGTTGTGGATCTTTACATTCTTCGGCAGTTGTAGAAATAGCATCAAACCCGATGTATGCAAAGAATACAGCTGAAACTCCTTTTAATACTCCAGTAGCTCCATTAGGCGCAAATGGGTGCCAATTATCGACATCTACATAAAAAATTCCTACAGCAATTACTAAAAGTACGATACATAATTTGACAACAACCATGATATTACTGGCATTACGAGATTCTTTCATACCGCGATAAACCAAAGCTGTTATTAAAACAATAATTAATAAAGCCGGTAAATCCGCCACAAGATGTAAAGATCCTATAACAGGCGAAGTTGTCCACGCTGTGTATGCTGCTTGTGTGGCTAGACTTAAATTTTCAAATGTTTTTCCACCTTGCATCAAAGCTGTTGCATCATTAAATCCATTGGAAGCGGATAAATAATCCATTTGGGCATATTGCGGAAGATGAATCCCCATACTATCGAGCAATCCGGTAAAATAATCACTCCACGATATGGCTACCGTTATATTACCTACTGCATATTCCATTATTAATGCCCAACCGATAATCCAAGCGATTATTTCTCCAAAAGCTACATAAGAATACGTATAAGCACTTCCCGAAACAGGAACGATCGAAGCAAATTCAGCATAAGCAAAAGCAGCAAAACTACAGGCTATGGCAGTAAACAAGAAAAGAAAGATAACTGCAGGACCTCCATCAGCACTTGCTTTTCCTATGGTACTAAAAATACCGGCTCCAACAATTGCTGCAATTCCAAAAGCAGTTAAATCACGAGCCGTTAAATGCTTTCCAAGTGCATTATGGCCATCGGCATTATTTTTTTCGACCTGTTTTAAAATGTCTTGTACTGTTTTCTTTCTGAATAACCCCTTTAATGCCATGTTGTAAATTTTATCATTAAAAATTAATCTGTCGTAAATTTTACGATTTAATTCGAAAATAACGTAAATTTTATAAAAAATCAAATATATAAAACAATTTCAATATTAGAAATTTTAAGGAAACTATTTTGTTTTAATTTCACATCCCATTCCATATTTCATTTTTTTAACTATCTAAAAATATCAAATCGATATTTAATAGCTGTATTTTTTACGAAATATCAAAAGTAAGAAGTAATATTTAACCAAAATTCATTTTTTACAAATATTAGACAATTAATGTTTTAAAACAAGTACTAATCTATTTTAAATATGACTTTAAAACGGATACCGGATGCAGTGCTTTTCTGTTTGTTCCATCAAAAATTTGATGGCGACAGCTTGTTCCGGCGGCGGCAATAGTTATAGTGGCATCAGTCGCTCTAATTTTTGGAAATAAAGTATCTTCTCCCATTTGCATACTGATGTCGTAATGCTCTTTTTCGTATCCAAAAGAACCAGCCATACCGCAACATCCCGAATTGTAAATCGTAACCGAACTGTTTTTTGGTAAATTCAGCATCGCAAATGTCGCTTCAATAGAACTTAATGACTTTTGATGGCAGTGTCCGTGAATTTTTATCGTTTTCTCCAAATCAGAAAATTGGCCGGAATGAATTTTTCCTTTTGTAATTTCATTTTTAAAAAACTCTTCAATGGTGAATACATGTCGCGATAATTTTTCGGCATTTACTTTATCATCTGCCAATCGGATGTATTCATCCCTAAAAGTCAATATCGCAGATGGTTCAATTCCTATTAAAGGACAATCAGCAGTAATAATATTCGAAAAAACAGCTACGTTTTTATTGGCGATTACTTTTGCTTCTTCCAGAAAACCTTTAGAAATGAAGGCTCTTCCACTTTCCTCATGATCCACTATAATGACTTCATATCCTATTTTTGTCAATAATTCATACGCATCTATTCCAACCGAAACATCGTAAAAACCAGTAAACTCATCACAAAACAAATATACTTTTCCGTTTGCAAAAGAATCGCTTGGTGCTTTTGATTTATTTTTTTTGTACCATTTTCTAAAAGAAGTTGGAGCCAATAAAGGAACTTCCCTTTTTGGAGCAATTCCCATGCTCTTTTTGACCAAAGGTAGATTAACTATGAAATTGGTAATAGAAGGGGTAATACTTCCTAAGTTATTTAGTTTAGCGTTGAACGCAAATATTTTATTTCGCAAAGAAAATCCGTTTGCTTTTTGGTATTGGTACAAAAACTCTGATTTTAAAGCGGCTACATCTACATTACTGGGGCACTCGCTCGCACAAGCCTTGCAACTTACACACAATTCGAAGACCTTATATAATTCTTCATGATTGAATTTATTGTCTTTTTCTGAATGCGTTAAATATTCTCTAAGCGCATTGGCTCGGGCACGAGTCGTGTCTTTTTCGTTTCGTGTGGCGCGATAACTTGGACATAAAGTTCCGCCTGCTGAGGGTAATTTTCTGCAATCTCCGGAACCATTGCATTTCTCTGCAGCCCGCAAAATCCCCATACTGTCTGAAAAATCCTGAATCGTTTTGATGTCCGGTTCTACCCTGCCCGCTTCCACCCGCAGGTTTTCGTCCATTTTGGAGGCATTTACAATTTTCCCAACATTTAAAATGGTATCTGGGTCAAACGCTTTTTTTACTCGTTTTAATAATTCATAATTTTTCTCTCCAATCATAAAAGGTAAAAACTCTCCACGCACTATTCCGTCACCATGTTCCCCGCTCAATGAGCCTCTGTATTTTTTTACCAGAATAGCCACTTCGGTAGCGATGTTTCTAAATTGGTGTAATCCTTCTTTTGTTTTTAAATTTAAAACAGGTCGCAAGTGAATTTCTCCGGCTCCGGCATGTGCATAATAAATGGCACTTTGCCCATGACGCTGCATCATAGCGGAGAACTCGGCAATATAATTAGGCAAATCACTCAACTCAACAGCGGTATCTTCAATGGAATCTGCGGCTTTATTATCTCCTACAATACTTCCTAAAAGTCCAAGACCCGCTTTTCGCAACTCGTTTATTTTATCAATGTCTGAGCCGTAAATTTTAGGTAATGCATACCCAAAATTATGCAACTCAAGATCTGCAATCAAAGCATTGGCTTGTGATTCCGCATCTTCCATACTATGATGAGAGGCCACTTCAAGCATGATAACCGCCTTTGGATCCCCTTGAATGAAAAATCTGTTTTTGGCTTGTTCCCTGTTCGTTTTTGTACAATCCAGAATGGTATCATCCATCATTTCACACGTGTACAAATGATGTTTCATAGCTGTAACTACGGCTTCTAAACTTTCTTGAATGGTATGAAAATGCGCTACCACCATGACATTATTCGTTGGTGGTAAATCATCTACTTTCAACGTAATTTCTGTGGTAAATGCTAAAGTTCCTTCGCTTCCGCAAAGTAGTTTCCCTAAGTTTATCGTTTTTTCTGTTCCTGAAAACAGTTCCGATTTTAATAATAAATCAATCGCATAACCCGTATTTCGTCTGTGAATTTCTGGTTTTGGAAACTCCTTTACAATTTCTTTTTGGTTTTCTGTATTCGAAAGTTCCTCGTAAATAGTTTTGTAAATCGCATTCTCAAGGGAATCTCCTTTTGTCTTTTCTATGAATTCTTCCGAAGTCAAATCCTTGAATACAGTGAAACTTCCATCACTCAAAACAGCTTTCAATTCCACTATTTTGTCTCGGGTTACGCCATAACGTATCGAGGTGGTTCCTGACGAATTATTCCCCACCATTCCTCCTATCATGCATCGACTTGAAGTGGAAGTATTGGGTCCAAAAAATAATCCGTGCGGTTTTAAGAATAAATTCAGTTCATCCCGAATCACTCCTGGCTGTACCGTAACCGTTTTTTTTATGGGATCAAAAGCAACAATCTTGGTGAAATGTTTCGAAACATCAACAATAATTCCGTTACCTACCGTTTGCCCTGCCAATGAAGTTCCTGCAGTTCTTGGTGTGATTGAAATCTTATTTTTTGCTGCAAAGCGAATAATTTTGACAATATCTTCTTCTGATTGCGGAATCGCCACAGCAAGCGGCATAATTCTATAAGCGGAAGCGTCAGTAGCGTAAATCGTTTTATGAAGTTCATCAAATAAAAGTGTTCCTTCTAATGATTGGGATAATTGTTCTAATTCAAGTGGGGTCAACATGGCGTATACATTATTTTATAAAAAACTGACAATACAGCATTATTTGACAAATATAAATATATAGCCGATTATAAATTAAAAAAACAAAGAAGAAAAAGGCGAAAAGTTTTATTCTTTGTTAGAAAATTCAATTTAAAAACAGTTTGGCAAAGAAATTGCGCTACTAAAATAAGTCAAATTTTATATCCTTTTATCAGGTAAATTTCACTAAAAAAACTATTTTTGAATACTTTATAAATAAGACCTAATGAAAAAATGCAAGCTTGTCCTAGTACTTATTTCGTGCTTTTTACTTTCTTATTGGAATGGGAACGCACAAATGATGGC
This sequence comes from Flavobacterium galactosi, assembly GCF_048158585.1. Lineage (NCBI taxonomy): Bacteria > Pseudomonadati > Bacteroidota > Flavobacteriia > Flavobacteriales > Flavobacteriaceae > Flavobacterium > Flavobacterium galactosi. Next base: position 373,854 of record NZ_JBLNKV010000005.1, on the reverse strand, counting down.
TACAAATCCTAAAAATGAATTTAGAGCGGTTTGGATAGCCACGGTTGTTAATATTGACTGGCCAAAAAGTAGTACGGATAATGTTAACAAACAAAAAGCCGATTTTATTGAAATTTTAGATGCTTATAAAAAATTAAATTACAACGCCGTAATTGTACAAATTCGAAGCGTTGGTGATGCCTTTTACCCAACAGAATTGGCACCATGGTCTCGCTTTTTGACTGGAAAAGAAGGACAAGCGCCAAAACCTTATTTTGACACATTGGCATGGATGATAAAAGAAACGCATGCCAGAGGGTTTGAATTTCATGCCTGGTTAAATCCATATCGTGCCACAATGGACTTGAACACGGCAATTTTAAGTCCGCAACACGATTTTTACAAACATCCGGATTGGATGATTAAATATGGTGGAAAATATTATTACAATCCAGCACTGCCAGAAGTTCAAAACCATTTATTGTCCATAGTTGAAGAAGTTGTTGAAAAATACGACATCGATGCCATTCATTTTGATGATTATTTCTATCCTTACAAAATAAAAGGAGAACAGTTTAACGATACTGATTCTTTCAAAAAATATGGAAATGGTTTAAGTATAGAAGATTGGAGACGTTCAAATGTAAATAATTTTGTAAAATGTGTTTCCCTTTCAATAAAAAACCTAAAACCTTGGGTGCAATTTGGCATCAGCCCGTTTGGAGTTTGGAGAAACAAATCTGTGGATCCTAAAGGTTCTGAAACGGAGTCTGGCCAAACTAATTACGATGATTTATTCGCAGATCCAATCGCATGGATGCAAAACAAATGGATTGATTATCTCGTTCCACAATTGTATTGGAGCATGGATCATCCTAAAGCTTCCTATTCAAAACTATTACGCTGGTGGTCTGAAAACTCAACTAATACGGCTATTTACATTGGAAACGGAACCTATAAAATTAATGCGGATTCCGATAAAAAATGGAGTAATCCTAATGAAATTCCGAATCAAATAGATATTACCAGAACCTACAAAAACATTCAGGGAAATGCTTTTTTTAGTGCCAAATCTTTTTTAAACAGAAATCAAAACGTTGCGCAATTATTGATAGAAAACCAATACAAATACCCCGCACTTCCTAATGTGGTTCCAAATTCTATCAAAAAAATGGCAATTGTACCTACAGCGAATAATATTTTGGTAAATCCTATTTCTTCGAGCTTTAATGTCAAATATCCATTGTACAGCAAAGTACGTTATGTTATGGTTTATGGCGCTAAATTTAATTCGAAAATTGACATCAACGATCCAAGTCAAATTATTGATAAAATAGCATTTAAAGAAAATAACGATACTGTTGAAATTGTGATTCCAACCTATAAATTAGACAAAAATACAACCTGCGCCATTACATTCATCGATTTTTATGGTAATGAAAGCCAACCCACTTTAGTTAATTTCACACTATAAAGTTTGAATTGAATATAATCCGCTATACATGAGAAAAGACAACAGCCCTTGGTTTTGGATTCCATTATTAAATTTCGCATCTGGTTTTCCGTATGCCATCATAATTTCTGTATCGGTGATTATGTACAAAAGTTTAGGCATCAACAATGAAGACATTGGAGTTTACACTAGTTTGTTGTACTTACCTTGGGTTATCAAGCCATTATGGAGCCCTTTTATCGATTTATATGCAACCAAAAGAAAGTGGTTTCTGGCGATGCAATTGGTTATTGCAATAGCTTTTTTGATTGTGGGATTAACCATCCCCATGAGTAATTTTTTCGTACTGAGTCTGGCCATTTTTTGGGTTGCGGCATTTGCATCAGCTTCAAATGATGTGGCGAGTGATGGCTTTTATATGTTGGCTTTAGCCAAAGAACAACAATCTTTTTTCTTAGGAATTCGAAGCACATTTTACAGACTTTCTATGCTTACCGCCAATGGATTAATCGTAATTCTAGGTGGTTTTCTGGAGCAAAAATACGGAGACAAAAGCAAAGCTTGGTCCTACACCATGATAATTGTGGCCTTGGTTATGGCTTTTCTAACCATCTATAACTTTTTTACCACTCCAAAAGTAGAAGAAACTAAAGTTACCGCTGAAACTGAAAACAAGCAGAGTTTCGGAGTTGTTTTTAAAACCTTTTTTCAAAAGAAACAAATTGGAATTGTATTAACTTTTATATTGCTTTTCAGATTAGGAGAATCCCAATTATTAAAAATGTTAACCCCATTTTTAATAGATGAAAAAAGCAAAGGCGGCATGGGGCTAACCACTGAAGATGTTGGTATTATTTATGGTACCTTTGGAGTTACGGCACTAGTAATAGGTGGGATTCTTGGCGGAATCGCCATTTCAAAAGGAGGTCTTGGCAAGTGGATGTTACCTATGTTTTTAGCTATGCACTTGCCTATAATAGGATTCATTTTACTTTCCCACTTTCATCCTCAATCTATTTATTATGTATATGCGACTGTAATTGCAGAACAATTTGGATATGGCTTTGGTTTCGCTGCTTTTATGATGTATTTAATTTATGTTGCCGATGGCGAATCTAAAACATCCCATTATTCTATCGCAACAGGATTTATGGCTTTAGGAATGATGCTTCCAGGAATGTTGAGTGGATTTATTCAGGAATATTTGGGTTATGGCAATTTCTTTATTTGGGTATTTTTAGCAACCATACCAGGATTAATCCTTTCCAGATTTTTAATTTTCCCTTCCGATTTTGGAAAGAAATCAGAGCAAGTATAGAAGTATACAAACTTTAACTATAAAAGAAATGTAAGTTCATTTAAGTAAGCTTTTTTAGGTTTTTATATGAACTTACATTTCTTATAGGATTAAAAATTATTTTTAAAACTATTTCAGAATGACATTAGAACAAAAAATAGGACAATTTTTCTTTCCAGCCGTTTTCATAAATGATACAGAAGAAAACATTCAGGCAACGGAACGATTAATCCGGGAACACAATATTGGTGGATTGACTTTTTTTCATAGCAGAGCCAGTGCCGCAACCAATTATGAAACTAAGAAAAAAGTAGTATTAAATGACGCTAGTTTTCAGCGTTTGAAGGACCTAATCGTCAGGTATCAAAATTGCGCTACGATTCCTTTATTAATGAGTATTGATGCCGAATGGGGATTGGCGATGCGCGTCGAAAAAACGCCTCAATATCCTTATGCCATTACGCTTGGCGCATTACCGAATAGTGAAAAACATTTGGTTTATGAAGTGGGGAAACTAATAGGTTTGGACTTAAAATCAGTTGGAATCCATTATAATTTAGCGCCCTTGGCGGATATCAACAACAACCCGAATAATCCTGTAATTGGGTATCGTTCCTTTGGTGAGAATAAAGAAAAAGTAGCTGATTTTGCCCTCGAATATTTAAAAGGAATGAATGAGGTTGGCATTTTAGGCTGTCTCAAACATTTCCCTGGACATGGAAATACGAATGTCGATTCGCATTTAGGATTACCAGTTTTAGGAGAAACATTGAAAGAATTATTAGCCAATGAATTAGTTCCTTTTATAAAAGGTATCGAAAACAATGTCGATTCTATTATGATAGGTCATCTGGCAGTTCCTGCTTTGAATGACGGAAAAGATACATCAGCAACGTTATCAAAATCAGTAATTGAAACGCTTTTGCGAAAGCAATTGGGCTATGATGGTCTGGTGATTTCGGATGCGTTGAATATGCATAGTGTCTCCAAATTATATGAGAAAAAAGGACAACTGGAATGGGAAGCTTTCAATGCCGGAAATGATGTTTTGTGTTTTGCCGAAAACGTACCCGAAGGAATTCAGGAAATACTAAAAAATGCGACTCCGGAGCGAATTGAAGGCAGTTTTAACCGATTGTGGAAATGCAAACAAAAAGCAGGAATTGTAGACGGGAAACTTAATTTACCAAAACTATCTAAAAGTGATTTTGATTTTGAAACTACCTCCGTTTTAAATCGAAAAATTGCTCAAAACTGCATTACAAAAATAAAAGACAATCACAATACCGTGACCGTTTTTGACGCTAAAAACAGAGAAGATCTTGCCAAAATTAGTTTTTATAAAAACACCGATAATTCATTTTTCAAGAACTTATCTGCCGCTTTACCTTCACCCGAATTTAGTTATGAAACTGGCGGGGATGCTGTTATAAATGAATTAGAAAAAAAATTAAATAAATTTGATACACTAGTCATTTCTTTATTTGTACCAAAGGCAAAACCTTTAAATGGTTTTGACATAGAAGATTCGGTACTTCAGTTTTTGGGTACTTTATTCCAAACCAAAAAATGTGTTTTGTATGTTTTTGGGAACCCTTATGCACTTCAAGTTATCCCAAATTTAAAACACGCTTTAGGAATCATTCAAATATATCAGGATTTTACAGAATTTCAAGAAACCGCAGCGGAACAACTTTTAGAAAATACCCATTGCAAAGGAACTCTACCTGTGGCGGTTACTGGTCTGTAATTAACCGCTTTAATTTTATAAAAACCTATATAAGAAATAACTATTTATAAATAACTTTTTATAATCAACTGGTATTGCATTCAACGGTCACTATAGACTACTTTTGCACCGTCAAAAAAAATTAATTAAAAAGTAAATAAAATGTCATTAGTAGGTAAAAAATTCCCAAACATTGCAGTAGACGCTATTTCAGAAATGGGCGATAATTTAAAAATCAACATTTTCGAAGAAGCTACAAAAAACAACAAAAAAGTACTTTTATTTTGGTACCCAAAAGATTTCACATTCGTTTGTCCAACTGAATTGCACGCTTTTCAAGCCGCTTTACCAGAATTCGAAAAAAGAAACACGATTGTTATAGGAGCTTCTTGCGATACCAATGAAGTGCATTTTGCGTGGTTAAACACGCCAAAAAATAATGGTGGAATTGAAGGCGTTACTTACCCAATTCTTGCTGACACGAACAGAAACTTATCTAATATTTTAGGAATTCTTGATATTGAAGAAACAGGTTACAGTGAAGAAACTGATTCAATTATCATCGAAGGATCAAATGTAACGTACAGAGCTACTTACCTTATTGACGAAACTGGAAAAATTTTCCACGAAAGTGTAAATGACATGCCATTAGGTCGTAACGTAAATGAATATTTGCGTATGGTTGATGCTTACACCCACATTCAAGAAAAAGGGGAAGTTTGTCCTGCAAACTGGGAAGCTGGAAAAGAAGCCATGAGCGCAGACAGAAAAAGTACTGCAGAATATTTGTCTCTAAACTAATAAAACAATTTCAATAGCAATGGCAATTTCAGTACTATAATTGCCATCGCTATTGTTATTAAATTTTAAAAATAAAACTATGTTAATCGAATTAAACGAAGATACATTAGCGGATTTAATTGCAAAAGACGAAAAAGTTGTAGTTCAATTTTCGGCTTCCTGGTGTGGAAATTGCCGTATCATGAAACCTAAATTCAAAAAATTGGCTTCAGAAAACGAAACAATCACTTTTGCTCTTGTTGATGCTGAAAATTTTCCTGAATCAAGAAAATTAGCTAATGTCAGTAATTTACCCACTTTTGCCACTTTTGTAAATGGGAAATTAGTAAACGAAACACAAACTAATAAACAAGAAGTATTAATTGAATTGGTGAACGAAATAGTTTAAAGTTGAATTGGTGAATCGTTAAAAAGCGTTTTGACCTGACTAATAAACAAATCAACGTATAACCGAATAAACAACTAAAAATGAAATTACCGGTAATCAAGCATTTAACGCAGTTTATAGAAGAAAATGATGAAGATTATATCATAGAAACAATTGAAGTTCTAGAAGCAATGACAGAAATTACTTCATTGAAAGATGAAGAATTGGATGTAATTGGGGAATTAATTTCAAATATGTATGGCGCTTTAGAAGTTAACAAACTGGTAAAAACCGGAACTGATAAAAAAGAAGCTTTAAACAGTTTTATGAAGCGTGTTCTGGGTTCTATCGATAAATAAAAAGAATTTTTAATTCATTTTTTTAAAAACGCACTCCGAAACGAGTGCGTTTTTTTATGCATTTTAGAAAAAAGACATTAGGTTGTACGGGTTTACTTCATGCTCCAAAATCTTGAACTTTATCCCGAAGTTTCATCCTTAAATCTTAAATAATTTTCATACTTTTGAACCTCATTAAAAAACAAAAATTATGGCTTCAATAACATTAAAAGGAAATCCAATAAATACCTCAGGAGAATTACCAACAGTAGGCACAAAATTGAGTGATTTTAAATTAATTAAAAACGATCTTTCTGTTGCTACATTAGCTGACTTTGCTGGAAAAAAATTAGTTTTAAATATTTTTCCAAGTATTGATACTGGAACCTGTGCCGCATCGGTTAGGAAATTCAACGAAAGTGCAAGTAAATTGGAAAACACCAATGTATTATGTATCTCAAGAGATTTACCTTTCGCCCAAAACCGTTTTTGTGGTGCTGAAGGACTTGAAAATGTTGTTAATTTATCTGATTTCCAAGCTGGAGATTTTGGTAAAACCAATGGTTTGGAAATTGTAAACGGTCCTTTAGCGGGATTGCATTCCAGAGCTATCATTGTAGTGGATGAAAACGGTACAATTACGCATACGGAGCAAGTTGGTGAAATTGTAGATGAGCCAAATTACGAAGCGGCATTAGCTGCACTTTAATAGTATCTGAATGGAATTTGAAAAAGACAATACTTTTTTTACCGGAAGATTAAAAAGTGTCACGTACGCTTTTAAAGGTGCCATAAAATTAATTACTACAGAACACAGCATAATGGTACAATTTTCATTAGGTATACTAATGACTATTGCTGGATTCTATTTTGAAATAACTTCCACTCAATGGCTTTTTCAAACGATGGCCATTGGTCTGGTGATGAGTATTGAAGGTTTAAATACGGCTGTTGAAAAAATAGCCGATTTTATTCATCCAAATTATCATGAAAGAATTGGGTTTATTAAAGATATTGCTGCAGGAGCTGTCTTTTTTGCTGCTTTAACGGCAATAGCAATCGGTTTAATCATATATATACCTATATTATTCTAAGGTAGAATTACAATCAAGAATGGCAAAAACAACAAAAACAGCACCTTTAGATAAAAAAAAGGATTCTAAAACGGAGGGAAATAATCCATTACAACTGACGAAACAACACAAAATTGTTTTTGGTTCGCTTTTGGTGTTATTTTCAATTGCTTTATTATTTACATTTATTTCCTTTTATATTTATGGACAACAAGATCAAAGTGCAGTTGGTGAATTGACTGACAGAACCGAAACGGTTCACAATTGGTTAGGAAAATTTGGTGCGTTTTTAGCAGATTTGCTTGTTTACAAAGGTTTTGGACTTGCCGCATTTATATTTGTACGCTTGTTTTTCCTCACGGGAATGTATATGGTTTTGGGTATTTCCTTAAAAAAACTGAAAAGTATTTGGTTTTGGGATTTATTCGTAATAATAATTGTATCGATTTTATTTGGTTTTTTTGCTACTTCAGTACCCGAATTAGGTGGAACCATTGGATATGAATTAAATTTATTTTTGCAAGATTATATTGGAAAAACAGGAACTTTACTACTATTGTTGTTTGGATTAATCCTTTATGTAATTTTTAAAATCAAAATCTCACCTGAAAACATTCAGTCGTTTTTTGATAATACAAAAAAAGAAATCAAAGTAGATTTAGCCACGATTCCACTAAATGGTGCAAAAAGTAGCGCTTATAATTTAGAAGAATTTGCTGTAGTAGAAGAGGAAATTGATGAAATTCATTTAAAAACAAATGGTTCTCAATTCGAAATTAACAAAGAGGCGTTGAAACCAACCATAAGCAACTCATCGGATATTAACAGAGATCCCATTGTAAAACCACTTGCTATGCAAGTTACACCAATAGTATCTCCAGAAATTATTTCGAATCCTATTGATACTTTTGTAATAGAAACAGCTCCGGAAGAAGATATTATTGAAGAAAATTTGGCATCTCGATTAGTGGCTGATTTTGGATTATTCGATCCAACTTTAGATTTATCCAATTATAAATTTCCTACGATAGACTTATTAAAAGAATATTCAACTGGTGGAATTACTATCAACCAGGAAGAATTAGAAGAGAATAAAAACAGGATTGTAGATACGCTACGCAATTACAAAATTGAAATTGCTCAGATAAAAGCGACTGTTGGACCCTCAGTTACTTTATATGAAATTGTACCGGAAGCGGGTATTCGAATTTCAAAAATTAAAAGCTTAGAAGATGATATCGCTTTGTCCCTCTCGGCATTAGGAATTCGTATCATTGCCCCTATTCCTGGAAAAGGAACTATAGGAATTGAAGTTCCTAATAAGAATCCTACGATGGTTTCGATGAAAAGTGTTATTGGCTCAGCCAAATTTCAGGAAGCGGAAATGGAATTGCCTATCGCTCTTGGAAAAACAATTTCGAATGAAACTTTTGTGGTAGATTTAGCCAAAATGCCTCACTTATTGATGGCAGGAGCTACCGGACAAGGAAAGTCTGTAGGATTAAATGCTGTTTTGACTTCGCTTTTGTACAAAAAACATCCAGCCGAAGTTAAATTTGTTTTGGTGGATCCAAAAAAAGTAGAGCTAACCCTGTTTAATAAAATTGAAAGACATTATTTAGCGAAACTTCCAGACATGGACGACGCTATTATTACTGATAACGCAAAAGTGGTCAATACCCTGAATTCCCTTTGTGTAGAAATGGACAACCGTTATTCTTTATTGAAAGATGCGATGGTGCGTAACATCAAAGAATACAATGATAAATTTAAAGCTCGAAAACTGAATCCAGAAAATGGACACCGATTTTTACCTTATATCGTTCTTGTTGTTGATGAGTTTGCCGATTTAATCATGACTGCAGGTAAAGAAGTTGAAGTTCCTATAGCCCGTTTAGCACAATTAGCGCGAGCCATTGGAATTCACTTAATTATAGCGACACAAAGACCTTCTGTTAACGTAATTACAGGTTTGATAAAAGCCAATTTCCCTGCTAGAATTGCTTTTAGAGTTACCTCCAAAATTGATTCCCGAACCATTCTTGATACGCAGGGTGCCGATCAATTGATAGGACGAGGTGATATGCTTTACACTAACGGAAATGACGTTGTTCGAGTACAATGTGCCTTTATAGACACCCCAGAAGTAGAAAAAATAACTGAATTTATTGGATCTCAAAAAGCATATGCAACAGCTTATTTACTCCCAGAATTTGTTGGAGAGGAAAGTGGCATTAATCTTGATATGGATATTTCCGACAGAGATACTTTGTTTAGAGAAGCCGCAGAAATAATAGTAAACGCACAACAAGGTTCGGCTTCATTGTTACAAAGAAAACTAAAATTAGGCTACAACAGAGCAGGTCGATTAATTGATCAATTAGAAGCTGCTGGAATTGTGGGCCCATTTGAAGGAAGCAAAGCACGTAGTGTTAACATCTTGGACATGAGTTCTCTTGATCAATTTTTCAACAATGAACAAAACAATTAACACCATGGAATCAAAGATTCAAGAATTCAAAAAAAATAAGATAAAAGGGATGGGTAAAAAAATTTTTCAAATTGCAGTTTTACTATTTTTTAGTTTTTCAATACAAGCTCAAGATAAAAAAGCGAAAGATCTTTTAGATCAAGTTACAGCAAAAGTTAGAAGTTATAATAATATCGTTATTGATTTCAAGTATTCTTTGAATAATGTCAAAGAAAACATCAATCAGGACAGCAAAGGAAATGTAATCATGAAAGGCAATCAATTTGTATTGAATTTTATGGGGGTCACTAAAATTTTTGACGGAAAAAAAAGCTACACCATTGTTCCTGAAGATGAAGAAATCACTATTTCTAAAGTAACTGACAAAGACGATAATGCCATTACTCCTTCAAAATTATTGACTTTTTTCAACTCAGGCTATAAATACAATATGGATATTTTACAAGATGTAAAAGGACGAAAAATTCAGTATATTAAATTGGTTCCTACCAATGTAAAAGATCAAAGAAAAGAAATATTATTAGGTATTGATGTGCAGACCAAACACATCTACAACTTAATCGAAATGGGTAAAAAAGGCACAAAAACTACTTTAACCGTTAATTCTTTTAAAACCAACCAGCCTTTGTCAAAAAATCAATTTACCTTTACCGAAAGTAAATATCCAAATTACTACATCAATAAATTAGATTAATTCTTAGGTGAAAATTCTTGACAAATACTTATTAAAAACATTCCTGACTACATTTACGACTGTATTTGTAATACTCTTTTTCATTTTTATACTTCAAACTGTTTGGTTATTTATATCCGAATTAGCGGGTAAAGATTTGGATTTACTAATGATTATTAAGTTTTTAGGATTTTCAATGCCTCGAATAATTCCTTTGGTTTTACCGTTGTCTGTACTATTGGCATCGATAATGACTTTTGGTGATTTATCCGAAAATTATGAATTAGCCGCTATGAAATCCGCAGGTGTTTCTCTAAAAAGAGCCCTGAAAAGCTTAACTGTTTTTATTGTAATATTAGGATTCGTCGCCTTTCTTTTTGCCAATAATGTAATTCCTTTTGCGGAATATAAGTTTATCAATTTCAGAAAAAACATAGCACAAGCTAAACCTGCCTTGGCAATCGCCGAAGGCCAGTTTAGCGATGTTGGCTTTTATAATATCAAAGTGAATAAAAAATCTGGTGAGAATGGAAATTTCCTTACCGGTATCACAATCCATAAAAAATCAAACCTTGGTGATGGCAGCAAAACAGTCATCAAAGCCAAAAATGGAGAATTGATAAGCAGCGAGAAATCCAGCATTCTGCAATTAGTACTGAATAATGGCTACTATTACGAAGATATCGTTCCCAAAAAATATGAAGACCGAAACAAAATGCCATTTGCAAAAAGTTCATTTAAAAAATACATTATCAATATCGATTTATCAAAATTGAACAAAGTTGATGTGAATGATCAAAGCATTGCTAATACCAACACGATGCTTACTGTGAGTGAATTAAATTATACGCTGGATTCTTTACATAAGAATTTAAAAACAGATATCATTTCGTTTTCAGAAAACATGAATCAGCGAATTGTAATTCCAAGGGATAATAAAATAAAACCACTTAAAAAAAGTAAAACACTTCCAAATAATATATTGTCATTATTTAACAATAATGACAAATCTAAGATTTTAGATCTTGCTACAAGTAATCTGGCAAGTTTAAAATATTCTATTGATGCCAGTCAAACAGAATTTAAAGCGAAACGGAAAAATATAAACAATCATTTATTGGCCTTTTACGATAAATTTGTAATTGCATATGCTTGTTTTTTGATGTTTTTTATAGGAGCACCTTTGGGAGCTATTATTAGAAAAGGCGGACTTGGGCTTCCAATTATTTTTGCAGTTTTAATTTTCATAACATTCCATTTTATAAATACTTTTGGTAAAAGAATTTCACAAGAAAATGGGCTTACTCCATTTATGGGAGCTTGGTTATCTTCAATAATTCTATCACCATTGGCTATTTTACTGACTTACAGAGCCACAAACGATATCGGATTAATAAATATGGATGTTATTTTAGCCCCATTCCAAAAAATATACAAAAAAATATTTCCAACACCAAATTAAACACCAATCATGGTTACAAATAAAATACATCTCAATACAATAGAAGAAGCGATTGAAGATATTCGACAAGGAAAAATCATTATTGTTGTTGATGATGAGGATAGAGAAAATGAAGGTGATTTCTTGGCTGCAGCCGAAAAGGTAACACCAGAAATGATTAACTTCATGGCTACACACGGCCGCGGATTAATATGTGCTCCATTAACAGAAAGCCGTTGCAAAGAATTAGGACTCCATGTAATGGTTAGTAACAATACAGATCCAATGGAAACTGCTTTTACTGTCTCAGTAGATTTAAGAGGAAATGGAGTAACTACAGGAATATCCGCTGGAGATAGAGCAAAAACTATTTTATCTTTAGTTGATTCCAAAACTAAACCTCATGATTTAGCACGACCAGGGCACATATTTCCTCTTATTGCTAAACAAGGAGGCGTTTTAAGAAGAACTGGACATACTGAAGCTGCAATTGATTTTGCACGACTCGCAGGCTTTAAATCAGCGGGAGTGATTGTTGAAATCATGAATGAAGATGGTTCGATGGCGCGTTTGCCACAATTAGTAAAAGTGGCTAAAAAATTCGATTTAAAATTAGTTTCTATTGAAGATTTAGTGGCTTACAGAATGCAACATGACAGTCTGATTGTAAAAAAAGAAGATTTTGATTTAGAAACCCGTTTTGGTACTTTCAGATTACGTGCGTATCAGCAAACAACCAACAAACAAATACACATTGCCTTGACAAAAGGGACTTGGAATTTGGGCGAATCCATTTTAACCAGAATCAATTCCTCACAGGTGAATAATGATTTATTAGGCACATTGACTAATAATGCAGACCAACAGCTTGATGATATGTTTAAAGTGATTAATGAGCAAGGAAAAGGTGCCGTTATTTTCATCAATCAGGATATGCAATCGGTTAATTTACTAAGTCGTATCACAGAACTTAAATTATTACAAAGTGAAGGGGTGATGAAAGCACCTAAAATTGTTATCGACAGTAAAGATTTTGGTATTGGTGCTCAAATATTACATGATATTGATATCTCTAAAATAAGATTGGTATCAAATACCGAGGGGACTAAACGTGTTGGAATGATTGGTTATGGACTGGAAATAACTGAATATGTAAAGTATTAAACCAATATTTTAATTTTTTGCAAAAATAAGTTTCGTCTAAAGTATAGAAAATGAAACATTTAAAAATTAGTACTAAAAATAGATGCTTTTTTTATAAAAATAGATTTGCATAACCAAAAAAGGTTCTTATATTTGCACTCGCAATCAGGTAATGAAAGCAACATACTGGAGAAATGGCAGAGCGGTCGAATGCGGCAGTCTTGAAAACTGTTGACTGTTACAGGTCCGGGGGTTCGAATCCCTCTTTCTCCGCCAGTAGAAAAACAAATGGTATCAAAACCCCGTAAATCATAAGATTTACGGGGTTTTTGCTTTTACGTATTATTCAAATTATTCATCTAATCTCATTCTTAACGAGATAAAATCGAGACCCTACTATAATTCTAAAATCAGGGTCTCGCTAAATCGACTTAAACCTTTCAAACAACCTGTTCAATGGCTAGTTTAACACTAGTCTACTATTTAAACATCTTGTTTGATATTCTTTAGAAATCTAAATTGAATAAATAATTAAAAGGTCACCACTATGAAAACTAAAATCACATTGCACTTTTATGCGAAGAGCACAAAAGCTAATGCTGCAGGTCTACTTCCTATCTATGTAAGATTAACTGTTGATGGAAATCGAATGGAGTTCAGTACCAAAAAATTTATAGATTCTACTAAATGGTCACCTGAGCTGTCAAAAATGAAAGGCAATACAGAGAATGCTCGTTCATTAAATGAATACCTTGATTTACTGAAATCAAAAATATTCGACATCCAAATGGAATTAATACACCGAAACGAACTCCTCACAATTGAAGTTTTTAAAAATAGACTTCTCGGCATCAAAGAGCATCAACATATGCTCATCCCTATTTTCGAAGAACACAACCGGAAAGTAGAAGAGCTCATAGGGCTTGAATACGCACCTGGAACACTAGAACGATACAAAACCTCACTTAAACACACCAAAGACTTCTTGCAGTGGAAATACAACATATCCGATATTGAAATCAATAAAATAGACCATCCTTTCATAACAGAATATGAATTCTATTTGAGAAGTGTCCGCAAATGCGCCAACAACACTGCAGTCAAATACATTAAGAACTTCAAGAAAATAATCAAAATCTGTATTTCAAATGGGTGGTTAGACAAAGATCCATTTGCAAACTATAAATCAAAAATTCGTGAAGTCGAAAGAGATTATCTAACACAAGAAGAAGTTCAGGACATCTATTCTAAAGTATTTGCAACCGAAAGACTGAACCAGGTAAAAGATATTTTCGTTTTCAGCTGCTTTACAGGTTTGGCTTACATCGATGTCAAAAACTTAACGGTATCAAACATCAGTATGGGTATTGATGGCGGAAAATGGATATTCACCCATCGTCAGAAAACAGAAACAGCTTCTCGCATTCCCCTCCTCCCTATTCCGGAAGAATTAATTCTGAAATATGCCAATCACCCACAATGCATAAATGAAGACAAACTATTACCCGTTTTAAGCAATCAAAAAATGAATAGCTACTTAAAGGAAATAGCGGATGTTTGCGGCATTAAAAAAGATTTAACCTTCCACATTGCCCGCCACACTTTTGCGACGACAGTAACACTCACAAATGGCGTACCCATAGAAAGCGTGAGCAAAATGTTAGGGCATAAAAATATAAGAACCACACAACACTATGCTAAAATATTGGATAAAAAAGTGAGTGAGGATATGATGGTTTTAAGAAACAAAATGTCAAACTGCAACAATGATAAAATTATAAAAAAGACCAATTAGAATTTTCACTTGTCTAATTTAGCCCATAATGAGTTTAGAATAGATAGTTAAAATCAGGCAATTAAAAGACAATTTTCAAAATTACCAGCTGTAAAAAAGCAAACTTCATAAATATGAAACAACTCCAATTACAACATGTTTTTTCCTTGATACGGAATAGCCTTTTTATAATTTGTAGTACATTTATCTTAGTTTTGAAATTTTATCAAAAGAGTATTTTAATCTCTTATTATCCTGGTCCTAGAATCATTCCATCGGATACTAGAACTTTTTATACTACGCTTGAGTTTGTTTTTTAACATATTAAAAGCCTATCTTTTTTAAGACAGAAACCTTGAAAGTATTTACTATTCTACTACTATTTCTTCTTTAACAAACAAAGCAACTACAATTCCAAAAATAATATGACCTATTATACTTCCCAACATTATTAACAACAGACTACCTTCCATCGGAGGCGTTCCTTCCATTATGGCTCCCAGTATTGCCAACATAATTTGGGCAAAGATAAATACGGCAACACCAAAGATTGCACCTCTAAAAATTGCGTTGCTAATTTTATTAACCAAGTTAATAAAGAAGAAAGTGTAAGCCATTGCGAAAATTATTCCTATCATGAAATGGATTAACCAACCAACTATAATTGGCACACCCAGCATCACAGAGAGCATATCTGGCGGATTCATTTTAGGCATTCCCATCATCGTAGCGACCCACATCTCTATTGACATTACGGCTGCGCCTATTACACCACTAATTAAGGATTGGATGATTTTAGTATTCATTTTCTTTTTTTGTTTATGATTATGTCAACAATTTATCAGTTGTTGAATGAGCTTCAACATGTTTTCTGTGAGCCTCTGCAAATTTTTGCTTTATTAAAGTTACAAAAAAAATGAATTAAAAGCATTGCATAACTTTATAGTAGGGTTAAACTATTCAAATATTAATAGGGTTTGTTTGTGATAGGAATTACAAATTTTACAAACAATAGTTATTTTACCCGAAGAGCAACCGACTATCCTGGACCAGGAATAATACCCTCTGATACTAGAACTTTTTATACTACGCTTGAGTTTGTGTTTTAACATAATGCTCTATTCTAAAACAAAAGAGTAGAATAGAGCCTAAATAAATCAGCTAATAAAATAGGACTTAAATTCCTTTAACTCTGTTCTATCTCTTGTAAAATTAAAAAACCATATTGCCAGTTGTTCAATCTCGTCAGGGAAAAGCATTTTTATTGCTTTTTTAAGTTCTTTAGAAAAAATATTTGAGTCAAAACTAACTTTTTCAAGAATTAATATGGAGTAATCTAACATAAATTGAATTGTAAAGATTAACTATAAAGATGTAAGTGAAATGCTATCCGATATATTTAAAAGACTGCCTTCGAATAACTTTTTTAAAAAGCAAAACAGTCGTTCGGTGGCTTTGAATTTGATGCTTAACGACATTGCTTGCAATGATTTTAAGGGCAAGACTTATAGGAAATATTTGGTTGAAAAATTTACATTTTACCTTCTAATTTAGAAGAAGGTACCTATTTATTTTGGATAAAATCATTGGGTCGATTTAGATTTTTTCTTTTTCTTTCTTCTCCACATTATAAAACCAGTAATAGGCAAACTTACAGCCATTAGAACGGCCAAAAAGACAATTATTTTACCCAAAATTCCAAAAATAGATCCTGTGTGGATGCCGAAAATCGAGTTTTTAACGCTCTCTGCCGTTGACGCATTTTTATTTAAATCTGTTTGCACTATTTTCCCAGAGAATTGATTCACAAAAAAGGTATTGTATTTAGGAATATATTCGTAGGCATATTTCAATTTTACACGAATAGTACCGTCTCTTTCTTTAGGATAATAAATATTTGACTCAATGCAATTGGGATATTCTTTTTGTATTTGCGTATAGATTTCTGCAATGTCCGTTTCCGTCGATTTTGGCACTCCCGAATTTGGTCCCCATTTGGTATAAGGTTCGCTATTGGTGACTGAATATGTCGCCTTTTTTACAAAATCATATGAAAAAAACAAACCTGTACTTACTATAAAAACCAGAATAAAAGAAGCGTAAAAACCTCCAATTCTGTGCAAATCAAAATTCAATCTTTTAGCAGACTTATCACTTATGGTAAAATAAGATTTCAGTTTTTTAAAATTGGTTGGAAACCATAAAATAAGACCTGAAATCAACATAAAAAGGAATACAAAAGTTGAAATGCCTACTATATTTTCGCCAATCTCACCTAAAAGTAAGGTACGGTGAATCTCTAAAATTATAGCAAAAAAGGAATCTTTAGTAACCAGAGACATCACTTCCTTCCCGTCGTAGGGATTGTAGGCCACTTGAATCTTTTTATTCCCGAGCACAATTGTCGCATTGGGAACGCTCTCTTTTTGCTTGATAAAAAGCAACTTACTCTCGGGATGGTTTTTCCCGAAAGAATCAATAACGTCAACAAGTGCAACCCGGCTAGAATTTTGTGCCTTTACATAATCAAAATCGTATTGGGTATAGTTTGTTATTTCTTCTTCAAAAACATAAAGACAGCCTGTTATGGCAACAATAAATACGATAAGACCTGAAGCTAGGCCTAGCCAAAAATGCAATTTTCGGATTGTTTTTTTTAAATCCATCGGCAAAGGTTAAAATTACAAGTTTAGTATCAACTTTTTTTATAAGTAACTCCCTCTTTAAAAAGAAGCATCTTTTATTGATACTTCTTTTTATTTTTTTATACGGCAATTAAAAACAAGCAAATCTTCCAGCCGATTATTATAAATCCGTAATTAAGATAGCCTGTATTACTGTACTTTCGGGAGTCTTTTATTAGAATTAGAGATTAAAAACTATATTGTATTTGCAAAGTGGCTCTTCTGCCAGAGGATTTTACAAAGTCTTGATTTCTTGCCATCCACCATGCGATATTTGGAGAATAATCTTTGTTGAATAAATTCTCAACACCCAATGATGTTTTAAAATGTTTATTAATAATGTATGAATTACTAACATTGAAAACAGTATAGCTCGGTACAGGCCCTTCATTAAAACTGTACTTATTTGTTGTGGCATTCGGATCAAATCGGTCTCTTTCAAAATTATGCAAAGCACTTAACTCGACATCCCAATTTTTCAAAGGCTGAATTTGAATGTAGCCTGTAACTTTTGGTGCCATTATTCGAGCACCATTGATGTATTTTTCATAAGAAAAGTTGTTATCATTATCAACTTTTCCTTCTATCCAGGCATACGAACCGCCAAAACTCAGATAAGCCGAAGGCTTGAAATTAACAACAGCTTCATACCCCCAAATACGTTCTGGAGCGCGTTGCATAACATAAGATCCATCAGGTTTTTGAACTGAGGATGCCCCTAATTTTGAAGTACTCGAAAAGCTTGCTACTTCGTAATTAAACCATTTTACTGGTGCTCCGGCCAATCCAACTTCATAGTTCTCAACTATTATCGGGTCTGTCGGTAACTTTGAGACAACACTTGTGGTTGCACTTCTTAATATTCTTCCAATTTCATTAATGGAAAACGATTGGGAATAGCTTGAAAAAATACTTATTGCAGGCAAAATATTATATCGGACTCCCATATTCCAAACTAGTGCATTGTATTCCAAATTACCGCCTTTAACAAAAATGCTTTGGGGATAGGTATTGGTTTTTGTGTTTAATATCGGAAGCGTATTAAAATCATCTACTTTAACTCTAATATTTTCATATCGAGCACCTATTTTTATTGTAAACTTTTCCAATGCATCAAATTTAATCAAAGCAAATGGGGCAGTATTCTGCATATTCATTTGTGGTGTCCAAAAACGACCGTCCTCCAGTTTTTGCACCGTGGCATCTTGAAGCAAGTCCAACCCATAAATTATTTCTGCTTTATAATCAGCTTTAGAAATCAGACGTGAGTCGAAATTTGCTCGAAGACCTATTTTATTCGATTTTACGTTAGATTGTCCGCCGTTAAGAAATTGCACTTTATCATAGAAAAAAACCGTCCTAAAGTCCTGCGAGTAGGCGTTTACATTTAATGAAGTCCCTTTCCAGATTTCCGAATTAGAGTAGCTTAACCTGAAATTATGATTTCTTGGAGTTCCCTCTGGGGTTCCTGGCCTATCTGATATTTCTATCCCAATGGAAGGAGTTACACCCCATTCGCCAATTTTAATATCTTGGTTTAAGAATGATTTTGATGCATATCCAATATAGGATGCTTCTATTCTTTGTTTTTCGGATATTGCATATCCTATTTTAATCAGTCCATTATAGGTATTCATATTGGCCAAGCTATAGTTTGGGGCAATATTTACAGAATTAGCATCCTTTAACAATCCTGACCTATCGTAGGTAAATCCCAAAACATAATCAAAACGTTTCTGTTTTCCATTTAAAGAAACAGATGTTCTATATCCAAGCGATTCGGTAAAAGTTGCTGGTTGGGTCGCGAGTCCGAACTGGACAGCACCTGAAACAATTTTATCCTGACGGCTTTTCTTGGTTATGTAATTTATGATCCCACCATCTGCGCCGTTTCCATAAATTGACGTGCCCCCTTTTATAACCTCGATCCGTTCTATTGAAGCTGCATCGATAACCTGAACGTCTCTTCCTCCATTTCGCAACGGGGTAGATTGCGGTATGCCGTCTATCATTACTAAAAATGGTCTTCCTCTTAAGGTTTGTCCATAATTTGAAGTTTGATTACTTGAAGTTGCTAAACTAGGAACGGTATATTGCAGAATACTACTAATGTTTGAATTAACTACTGACTGGGTTTGAATCTTTTTCTCTCCAACAATAGTAACCGAAGAGGTTACTTCTTTTATACTCTCTTTTTTGCGACTAGCGGTTATTATGATATCATCTAATTCGTTGACTTTTTCTTGTGAGTTAATTTTTTCTTGTGCAAATCCAAAAAAAGGCATTAAAATAAGTAAATAAATAATTTTTATTTTTTTCATAAAGCGATTTAAATTATGTTAATTTTTTTTGCAAATATATATGTTATTTTTAATTGTTCTAAATAAAAATACTATTTTTACAAAATAAATTTTAACACATTTTTAACTATATAAAAAAAGTAACATTCCTGATTTAGGTAAGATATTTTGCCTTAAATACTTACGGCCAAAACAAGAAAACAGCAGACATCAAAGCCAACTAAAACAAAACACGATTACATATTAGAATGTGTTGAATTAGTAGAAGATGTACCAACCAAAATTGTTAGGCAACATTTTTTAATCGTTGGAAAAACGGATAAAGACATTGTTAAACATTGGAGATAAGATTGGTTATTTGATAACATAGATTTGTACACTTTCTTTAACACACAGAAGTGCAACCATCTAAAATGTTTAAATGAAGATCGCATTTTGTTTATATTGAGTAATCAAAAAATGAATGCTATCTTAAAGAAGTAGGATGCGACATTCCAAAAGAAATTACTTTTCATATCTCAAGACATACATCTGCAACATCCACGACGCTTGATAGAATTAAGCAATCCAAGTTTAACAATTGCACCTTCTTTCAGTTTGTTAGGAATTAATGTTCCGGAAAGAATATAGGGTTAATAAGTTATTCTAAAACTTAAATTTGGAGTTCGTAGAAGTGAAAAAGTTTTTACATCTTCAATAGAATTTGTAATCACATTTATTCTATAATATTCATTAATTTCGTTTTTTCGATCGAATACATTCAATATGGAGAAACCTAGTTTATATTGGGCTTTATTCAAGCTTTCCCATTTGTATGTTGTCGAAAAATTAACTTGAAAAAAGTTATCTAGGACTTTATTGTTAGGGGTATTGTAATCAATTTTTGGATTTGAGGAATTACTATAATTTATCGCTGAACTTATAGGAGTTGTTTCGGGTTTTCCAGAATACCATTTTGAACCCAATGCTATTTTTAGATTTTTTCTTTGATAGATCCCAGCCCAAGAGACAATATGATCTAATTTAAAGTTGTTTGGAAATACAGGTTGTTCTAAATTTGGAAAGTGATAATTATTTTCATTATAAGTATAACTCAACCAGGTAATGAAATGATTTATTTTTTTTTGAACTAGCATTTCAATTCCTAAGACTCTATAATCACCATTAATTTTTACAAATTCTAATTGGTTTTGAAATCCTTGACTTGAGCTATTAATTCCAGTTACTTTTTTATAAAAATTTTCTAAAGTAAACAACCAATTATTTTTGGCATAAGAAAAACTAATTGATGCTTGTTTACTTTTTTGAATAGGAATAGTCGTGTTGTTTGCCAATATCCACCGTCTTTTTTCAATTCCAAAATAATCTTTCTGTAGATCAATAACCTGATAACAATTTTGACTTTTGAATTCACCTAATACTTCTAAATTAAAATGTTTTGTGATAGCATAATTAAACTGTAATCTTGGTTCAAAAAGGTGTTTTTTAAATTGTTCTATATAGTTTAATCGCAATCCTACATTAAAATATATTTTGGATAAGGTATCGTTATATTTTCCTTCAACTATGAACGCATGAGTTCGCAGAACTTCTTTAATTCTTCTGTAAAATATTGGACTATTTACTTCATCTAAATTTATAGTACCAATTTCGCTTAATTGATATCCATTATTAAAAGTAAATTTTGAAGTGATTATATGACTATTCTCAAGCTTAAAACCATTGTCTAACACTTTATTTTCCTGTCTTACAGTTTGATTATCCTGTATTTGTTTTTTTTCGGCATTAAGTTCGTAGGACGAAGTGTAAACATTGAAATTACTACTATTTTTTGCATTCCAGTTTCGTTTCCACGAAAGATTACCTCCGTAATTTTTTTGATATAAAATATTATTTTCCGACTGAATTATAGTATTAATTCTGGTTGTCTGAAAAACTTTAAGTTGATCATTTATAGTTATAAAATCTAAAATGAGATGGTCTTTACGTCCAATTTTTTGAGAATATTTAGCCGTAATATCGTAAAAATTAAATTTCTCGTCACTTGAATAATCGATATTTTGATTATTGGAAAAATTAGTAATACTTGTGTTTTGAAAAGCTTTATTATAATATTCTTTATAGGTAGGCGTTTTTACTAAATCGGTTATGGATTTTCTTCCGGCAATTTCCAAGAAACCTTTTTTGGTGATATTAAACTTTGAATAAATATCAGCATTAATCATATTTATTCCTGCACTAAAACTGTTTTTTTCAATTTTATTGGGGTTAGAGGAAATATCAACAACACTCGATACACCTTCTCCAAAAAAAGCAGAACTTCCGTTTTTAGTTATAGAGATAGTATGGGCTAAATTAGGATTGAACGCTGAAATTAATCCAAAAAAATGTCCAGTTTGGTACATTTTTATTCCATTCCACAAAAATAAATTTTGATCATGGGTGCCGCCTCTCACATTAATACTCGCAATACTTTCATCGGCACTATAAATACCGGGAATTTGCAACATGGTTTGTAAAACATCGGGTTCAATTAAACCAGGCAAGATTCCTAGTTTCTTTGGCTTTATTTCAAATGTTCCATCATTTTTTTTTGAAATTCCAGAAGTTAAAAAATGATTCGCTATTATATTCTTTAATCCAAAAACTTCAACTTCAATATAAATTTTTTGGGAATTTTTATTTTGTAAATCTGCCATAGAAATTTTTTTAGTGGCAAAGCCAATACAACTAACCAATAAATCCGTTGATTTTTCTTTTTTTAGTTCAAAATATCCTTTTTTATTAGTTGAAGTACCGGCACCATTTACAAACTTAATATTCACATTTTCCAGTGGAGAATTATCTTCTTTCGAAAATACATATCCACAAATAATTTTTGTGTCAAATGCATTATTGCTAAAAATAGTAATGAATTTATTGTCTATATTTTCAAAGAATAGATTGGTTTTTTTTTGAAGATAACTAATCTTCTTATTCAAGGACAAAGATTTTTTTGGAGGTACAATTTTAAAAACAACTATTTCATTATCAATATAATTAAAATAAATATGATGTTGTTTTTCTATGGATTGCAGAATATCTTTTAATGCAATTGTTTTGCTTCTGTCTTGAGCTGTCATACTCAAGGCAAAAACACAGCAAAAAAATAAGACATAAATACGTTTAAAAAACATTTATTTTCCTTCAAAAATTATTTTGTTTGGAGCAATTTTATTCGGTTCTAAATGATAGGTCTTCGCAATAATTTGAAGGGCAACATCAAGATTGTCAATAGGAATTTTACCAGTAAATAATTCACCCGAATATTTTGCTTTTACTTCAATAGAAACGTTGTACTGCCTTTGAATTTCATCTAATATGTCGCGTAAATTTTCTTTATTAAAAGCAATTGTATTTTCTAGCCATTCTGGTTTAGAAGCATTAACGGTTGTATTTATCTGCTTTCCATTTTCAAAAGTAACACTTTGCCCGTGGGTTAAAATCACCTCTTTTTCTTTGTAATTTACTTTTACCCTTCCTTCAAAACAAGTTACATCAAAACGACTTTTTCTTACTTTTACATTAAATTGAGTTCCAAGAACAGCAACCTTTCCAAGATCAGTTGCAACTACAAATTTTTTGCCTTTTGCTACTTTAAAATAAGCTTCACCATGTAATTCAAGGTTTCTGTTGTTATCCCAATTCCATTTTCTATATTCAATTTCTGAACCAGCATTCAAAACTACTTCGGAATTATCGGGCAACGAAAAAGAAACACTTTTTCCATTAGGTGCATATTGGTTTTGTGAGGCAAAGTTTTCTACCATAAATGTAATTCCTAACCCGATAACTAAAACGGCAGCCACTTTAAATAACCAATTTTTATATAGAGGAATAACTTTAGGTGTTGTTTTTTTATGACTTATAACATGCTCTAAAACTTTCGTTTCATTAAAATTGGGCACTTCTAAATGAGCAGTATAATTTTTAATTTTTTCATATTTTTCATAATCCGGATTAGCTTTAAATTCAGCTAATTCGGCTTCTGTCAAATCGTTGTTTAACCATTTTGCTAAAATGTAATTCTCTTCCATTGTATTAATCTTATTATATTTAAAACAAGTAAAAACAAATTTACCCTACTTTATACTATCAATTTCTTTTCTTAGTTCAACTAAAGCCAAATGTATTCGCTTTTCAACTGCTTTAATACTTATATTTAATTCTTCTGCAATTTCGCTATATTTTTTTCCATCAATTCGATGCATCAAAAATGCAACTCGTTGTGTTTCATTCAAATTTTCAATTGATTTTAAGAGCTTGATTTTGAATTGCTTTTCTTCAAGTATAAATTCCGGGGTTTCATTTGTTTTATCAAAACCAGAAAAATTCTTTTCATATTCCAAAACTACTTTTTGATGTGCAATTTCGTTAAGAGAGTTATTATTGGCAATTATATAGATATAGGATTTAGCTTTTTCAATGGGAACCGCAGCACAGTTTTGCCAGAGTTTAATAAAAGCTTCTTGGGTTAAATCATCAGCTTGGTCTTTATTTCCATACTTATAAAAAAGAAAATTGCGAAGTGACTTAGCATGACTTTTGAAAAAGGTTGAAAAAATAATTTTATCACAAGTTTCTGATAATGAATTTATTGTCATTTATTTCGTAATTTTTTACCTTACAAAGATATATTTATTTTTAAATTTTGGTAGGGTAATGTTGATGTAAACTGTTTTATTATTAAAACCTCTAATTTTTATATGAAATGAGAATAATGAAAACTCGATACAACTCTCAAGCATTCACTGAACACAAATAAAAATATTAGCAGTGAAGTAAACACTGATAAGGATATACGAAACGGGGTTCGATGACACAAAAAAAAATCACCGATTCCAGATTCTATTAAAAAACAAATATTAGCTACATATGAAAACGATTAAATATTTATTAATAAGCGTTACGGCAATAGTATTTATCTCTTGTCAAAATGAGGAAACATTGGTTATTCAAGATACTACTCAAAACTTAACGGCCATCTCTCCTCTTACGGGTTTGATTTCTAGGGTATCACAAAACCCTACTTCTAAGGATAATGTTTTGGACAATTCCAGTTGTTTTAATGTTCAGTTGCCAGTTACTGTTATTGTAAATGGAACACATATTACGGTATCTGACCAAAATGATTATACAAAAGTTCAAGCTGCATTAGATGCCTTTTCAAATGATAATGATATAGTAAACTTTGTGTATCCAATAACAATTCAGTATCAAAATTTCAAGACCGAACTGATTATAAATCCGAATCAATTAGAGGATGTTATTGATAATTGTGATGATGATGACGGGTTTGACGAGATTGACTGCCTCCATATAAATTATCCAATAAAAATTAATATTTATAATGCAGATAATCAAATTGCAAACACTATTACTATTCAAAACAATAAAGATTTATATAACTTTTTGAAAGATATAGAAAGTAATGTATTTATATCCATCAATTATCCGGTTTCTATTACAAATTTTAAGGGTCAAAATGTTGTAATTACAAACAACTCTAATTTTGAAAGCAGTATTGAAGATGGGATTAAAGATTGTAATACTAATTCAGGCTCCGGAGGAAACCAGAATTTCGCTTCGATTTTGACAAATGGAACCTGGCGTGTATCTTATTATTTTGATGATAATGATGAAACTTTAAATTACAAGGGATATAATTTTACTTTCAATTCTAATGGAACTGTTGTGGTTATAAAAGAAAAAAATACTATCGCCGGAAATTGGTCCACTTTTATAAATAGTGGTCAAGATATATTTCTCTTAAAATTTGATGACAGTAAATTAGATGAATTAGAGGACAACTGGAAAATTACAGAATTTACAACCACCAATGTAAGACTGAAAAATAAAAATTCCAGCGATGGAGCAACTGATTATCTTTATTTCACCAAGACCTAATTAAAACAGAATACAAAACAACTTACTGTAAATTTTAAAGGAACTTTTTTTATAAATACAATTATTAAAATTGTATTTAAAAACCATTAATTATTAACCCCTATTTATATATTATTTAACCTTAAAAAAAATGAAAAAAATGAAAAAAACATCGATTTTAGCAATACTTGTCATTATGATAAGTTCTTGCACGGATAATCCTTCTACAAGCGGTAATGTGACATTAAAAGCTTCGTCCGTTTCTGCAACTGGGACAACATCTACCACTGCTCGTACTGCTGCATCAACAGTGGTGTTCACGGAATTTAAAATAAACATTGCTAAGATAAAATTTGAACTAGATGAAGTAGAAGATAAGTATCTTACAAATCCTTTTTATGATGATGATGTAAAACTTGTAGGTCCTTTTTTAGTTGATATACTAGATCCAAACAAAACTTTGACCCAATTTATTACTTCTGTTAATATTCCAAATGCCAAGTATGAAGAAATTAAATTTAAATTTGAAAAAAGTATTATGCCAGGCGAAATGGAAGGTAAAACTTTTTTAATTAAAGGGACAATAAACGGTAAAAACTTTATCATCTGGAGTGCCAAAGATGCTGAACTTGAAATGGATTTTGCAGATCCAGCTAAAGATTTCACAGTTAATGGTAACGCTATGACTCTTAATATAAAAATACATCTTGATGCCATAATGGCAAGATTAATAACATTAAACAATCAAAATTTACTTCTGGATACCGATGGAGATGGAGTGATAGAAATCAGTACTGATAATGATGATGGACACCATGATTTAGGGGAGCAAATAAAATTGCTACTTGAACAAGAAACAGACTTGGATGACAAAGACTAATTAAAATTTAAAAAAAGAGAAGCTACTTCGGCTTCTCTTTTTTTAAAGTAAAATCTTAATTAAATGTTAACTAATTTACATTGGCACAGTTGTTGGCTTTGCAAAAAAAAGTATTTACATAAAGAGTTAATAATTAAATTAAATATTGAAAAATGAGAACATTAAAATTAATCGCTGCAGGAATAATCCTTTTTGCATCCAACTCAATTCATGCACAAATTTCAGTCAGTTTAAACATAGGTTCACCGCCATCTTGGGGTCCTGAAGGATATGCGGAGGCAGACTATTATTATTTGCCAGATGTTGAAGCTTATTATGATATAAGAGCTACTCAATTTATTTATTTTGGTGGAGGAAGATGGATACGATCAAGATATTTGCCTAGAGAATATAGAAATTATGATCTATACAATGGATACAAAGTGGTTTTGAATGATTATCATGGTTCAAGACCTTATAGAAATTTTGATAATGATAGAATGAGATATTACAGAGGTTATCATGGCAGACCACAAAGATCAATAAGTTATAATAATAATCGAAGAGAATATGACAATGATGATTATGACAATGATGAGGGTCATGGAAGTAAACATGGGAATGGGCATGAAAGAGACTAATTCCTGATAAAAAATGATAAAAGAGAGGGAGTCCAGAATCTGCTTGAAAATGAAACAGACTTAGATAACAAGGACAAATTAAATTAAGGTAGTGTCTCACAAGTCTTCTAAATAAGCCATTCTACCGTTACCCCTTTTAACATCATTAATTCTGCTGCAAAGAAGTTCCTCGCTTCGTTATGATAATGCTTTAAATAGTCGAGAGAGTGTTTAGAAACACTTTATAATATTTACTTTTTTTCAATTCCTTTATCTTTCTTATGAGAGAGTCCGAGGCAATTGGTAGTAAATTTGTCTGTATATTCCCAAAGCATTTTCGTTCTGTGTAATTGTTTTTAAGACTTTAACACATTGCTTAAGAAAAGAAAGTTACCTTGCCACTTAATTTACAACAATTTAAATACAAATAATTATGAGAATGAGATATTTTTTTATTACTATAATATCTGTTTTAGCGAGCGGATTATTTTTGAATTCATGCTCAAAGGATGATGCTGCACTTCCAACAATAACTTTTAATCAAACAGAGGGTAAAGCTAATTCACAAGGCGAATTTACAGTGAGCGGCCATATCCAATCTGAGATTGCGCTTTCTAAGGTAATAATTACAAAAGAGGGATCAAGTACTCCATTTTTAACGGATGATACGACAGCAAAAAATAAAACCGACTATGATTTTGCGTATTTGATTACAGGTGTTACTACTAACACCTATCTAATAGTTGATATTTATAATCAAGCTAATGATAAAACAACAGTACGATTTTTAATTCGTCCTTAATTAAAGGAATTACCTTTTATAATTATATTTGCTGGAGAATCTCACCTGCGCTCTGAAAAGCTGTACTTTCCAAAAAATATACTTCCCTATAAGCTGCGCAAGGTGATAACCTTTGCGCTTTTTTTATGGGATTAAATCTGAGCGAGTTGAAAAACTCCAAATGATCTTTTTTAAATTCATGATTGTTAGTTTTAAGGATTATTGTTTTAAAGACCGTTCGATTTCAGAACTGATATTTGAATAATGTGACATGTTTTTTTTTATACATGTACATCCATCAAGCTATTGAAAAGTCCAAACACATTGAAAAGCCAAACAATTACAACTAGCACAACCATAATGTTTAATTTTTTTTTTATAAAAACAAACCTCGCTTAAAATGACTTAAGCGAGGTTGTTTTTTATGTTATTCAGTGTCGATTTAGATTTTTAGAGAAGTCGGCAACGGCTGCCAATGTTTTGTAGTACTTATATCCAAACCTTTACAACCTAATTTTAACTCCACCATTCAATATAAATCCATCTGTTGGCGTGTAAACTTCTCTAAATTGTGGATTTTGAATTGTTCCCGAATACATGTTTTCCCATTTCGATTGTCGGCTGTCCAAAAAGTTTTCAAGATTCAAAAATATGCTGAAATACTTGAATTTGTATTCTCCTGAAACTCCCATAACCCAATAATCCCTAACTTTTTCGTTGTTTGTCAAATACTGGTTTCCAACATAAAAAACTTCGTAAGCGATTCGCAATTTCTCTTCCCATTCATACATTACGTTTGCATTTATTCTATGTTTTGCCGTTAAAGGGTTTATAGTTGTTGTGTTATTAAAATTTCTATTTGCGTCAATATAGGTATAACCAATGTAACAGGAAATATCTTCAAAACGAAGCTTTACGTTTGTTTCAAATCCTTTAGTTTCTATATTTTCGTTGGCATTTTCAAAGGCATAATTTACTGTCGATGGGACTGGATTAAGAACCAACGGGTTTTTGATAATGGTATAAAAAAACATTTGATTTATGGCAAAACTTACCTCTTCAAAAATGGTAGTTTTGTAATTGACATCAGCATTTAATCCATACGATTTTTCAGGATTAACTTTTGAAAAATCAAGTGAATTTATATTTTGAAACGCTTTTTCTTCGGTTTCTTCCGAGAAAATGGTTGGTGATTTGTATCCTAAACCACCGCCAAATCTTGAAGATAATTTTTTGTTGATTTTATACAATAATGATAAACGAGGCAAGACGAAAACATTGCTTCTGTTTGTAATGTCTAAACGCAAACCGCTTTCTAAAATAAATTTTTCGGTTATGTTAAGATTGTTTTGAGCAAAAAGACCAAAGGCAGCATTGTAATAATCTAACTTGTCAGCCATTAAATTCATTTGTTTGAAATTGTCCGAAACTAAATTCGCTCCCAAATTCCATTCTGATTTTTCGTTAGGGATTAGATAATTGGCTTCTGTAAAAGTGGCTATTTGTTGTCCTTCAAAATTATAAGTTTGTTTTTCTATTTTTCGGTTAAAATATCCAACGCTATTTTTAATGGTCAATATATTTTTATTGTCAAATGTTTTTTCAAATTTTGCTTGTGTCGAATATCGATTACTGTTATTTCGCTCAAAGAACATATGCGTAGCATCTGATTTGTTTTCTATTACTTGCATATCCCCACCAATTCGGTTTTCAAATCCTGCGTTTACACCAAAACTAAAGGTTGTCTTTTCGTTTGGATAATAAAAGAATTTCGGGTTTATTGTATACCTGTCGAATTTTGGAATATCCGAAAATCCATCATTATTTACATCGGTTGCTTTTTGAGAATTACTTGAAGCATAAATTGTAAGTCCGGATTTCTTGTATTTTTCAGCATAAAAACCACTTAAATCCAACGCTTGTGTTTGATTTATGTTTGCCAAAAATGAAATTTCTCTTGTGTCGGTCGGTTCTTTTGTAATTAAGTTTATCAATCCCGCAATGGCTCCGCCTCCATAAAGTGTTGAAGTGGAGCCTTTTATAATTTCTACACGTTTTAAATTCAATGGTGGAATTTGTAAAATGCTCAAACCACTTGCAAAACCTGAATACAAAGGAAATCCGTCTTGTAAAAGTTGCGTATATTTTCCGTCTAAACCTTGAATACGAATACTCGCACTTCCTGAAACTTGGGAAGTTTGTTGCGTTTGAATTCCTGTACTTTCAGTAAGCAACATTTTTATATTCCCTGGTTGCATTGAAGATTTTTCTTCTAATTCGCCCGAAGCAATCGCTTCGATTCGAGTTGGAGTGTTTTTTATTGTTCGGCTACTTCTTGTTGAAGTAACTTTAACTTCTTCTAATTCTTCCGATGATGGTTCTAAAAATATTTCAATAGTTTCATTTTGAGGGAATAAAATATTTTTTTCCATTTTTCGGTAACCAAAAGAGCTGAAAACAATTGTTTGCTTACCGCTGGGAATGTTTTCAATTACTACAAATCCTTTTTCGTCAGAAGTAGTGGAACCGTTTTGATTTCCGGTTAGAAATACAGAAACGCTATCAAGTGCTTTTTTTGTTTTTTCATCTTTGATGATTGCTTTAAAAGTGTTTTGGGCTGTTGCTAAAAATGGAAATAGCAAAAGAATGAATATTATTTTTTTCATTTTGGATTTAAATAGAATTGTTCTGAAATCGTGAAAACGGACAACTGCATAACAATTGCCGAAAAAGTTAAATCATCAAATCATCAAATCAAGAAAGAAGAATATAGAATAAAAAGCTTATGCCGTTTTGGAAAGAAAGAGCTTTTGTAGAATGAATTGCATTTAGATACAGGTAGAATTCCATTTAAATGGAATTGAATTGGCGTGTCACTAATGTCGCAATGCGGAATACTTTGCGTTACGCTGTTTGCAAAGATTTGATTACTACATTGCTGAATATAGGCGTGACTTTCATTTTCAAAATTAGAATTTTTCTCAGTATCTGAAAATTCAAATACGGTGTTGATATAGCAACACGAAATCAAAATTAGAAGTACTATTTTAATATATCCTTTCATTGTCGCAAATGTACAAACTATAATTCTGTTTTGTGGGCAAGTTAACTGTAATTCATTAATGAAGGATTAAGTTGTAAATTACAAAGGATTTCTAATCATAACAAAAACACACCTCTCAGCATCTTTCAATATTTCCTCCTACTCTTCCAACTATCATTTTTATTATAATTCCTCAAATGCTCAGAAAATTTCCCTTTCAAGTGAAGACCTAAAAACCAAACCACAATAAATCCCCATACCTCAAATATAGAACATATACAGAGCTACTTTTTAGCTCGAAATCAGAAAATCCTTTTTTGATAAGCTTTAATCCCTGATTGATAAGTATTACTCACCGCCAAAAAACAGAAACAGCTTCTCGCATCCCCCTCCTCCCTATTCCAGAAGAAATAATTCAGAAATATGCTAATCACCCACAATGCCTAAATGAAGATAAATTACTTCCAGTTTTAAGCAATCAAAAAATGAATAGCTACTTAAAGGAAATAGCCGATGTTTGCGGTATTAAAAAAGAATTAACCTTTCACATTGCCAGACATACTTTTGCAACAACTGTAACACTTACTAATGGTGTCCCTATAGAAACCGTTAGTAAAATGCTTGGACATCGAAGTTTGAGAACCACGCAACACTATGCTAAGATACTGGACAAAAAAGTGAGCGATGATATGGAATTATTAAAATCCAAGTTAGGCAATTTTAGAATAGAGAAAATGGAGCCAAATGGAACTACATCTTAAACTGGTTAATTTTCAACTGAATAGGAATATGCAAAGCAACTTCTGTAAGCTAAAAATAATTATTTTTTGTCGCAAATATTTACTAAATTTGCGACAATAATACACTAAAAAATGACTGAAAGCACTGAAAACAAGATACTAACTAAAATAAAAAAAGCCAAGAGGGGCACGGTCTTTTTTATAGACGATTTTGTGTCTTTTGGTGCGGCCAAAGCAGTCAGCAAAACGCTCGAACGTTTGGCAGATAAAGGCGAAATCACAAGAGTAGCACGGGGTATTTATACACGACCACAGGAAAGTAAATTATTAGGCACGGTGCTCACACCTTCAACAGAAACAATTGCCAAAGCAATAGCAAGAAGAGACCGAGCCCGAATTGTCCCTACAGGTGTCTATGCCTTGAACGCATTAGGTCTGTCAACACAAATTCCTATGAATGTGGTATACCTTACCGATGGCGCAGCGCGGAAAATACAGATAGGAAAAAGAACTATAGTATTTAAGAAAACAGTTCCGAAAAATTTGGCAGCCATTGGCGAAATAAGCAGTCTGGTAATCCAGGCACTTAAGGTTCTTGAGAAAGATAAAGTGACAGCCGAAGAAAAAGAAAAAATAATTATTCTTCTGAAAAAAGAAAATCCTGTAAGATTACATCATGATATCAGACTGGCTCCAGAATGGATCAGAAATATTATGAAAGCGGCATTACCAGAAAATCAATAAAAATAGATATGCAAAATTGGTTACAAATACCGAATAGAGACAAAGTAGAAATCTACAATGAAATAGCCGTACAGACAGGCATGACAGCTTACGCAGTAGAAAAAGACTGGTGGGTGACCCAAACCATCGGACTTATTTTCCAAACTGGACTGGCACCACATCTGGCATTCAAAGGAGGAACCTCCCTAAGCAAAGCCTGGAATCTTATTGAAAGGTTTTCAGAAGATATTGATTTGGCACTAGACAGATCCTTTTTTGGTTTCCAAGGACCATTAACCCCTAGTCAGGTAAAAACGTTACGAAAGAGATCTTTTAACTATATATCTGAACAATTTTATCCTGCCTTGAAGCAAAAATTTAAAAATGAAGGGCTCAATGTAGATATTCGTTTAGGCGAAACGAAAGATTCCGACCAGGATCCGCTAATTATTGAAATTTACTATCCCAATGT
This sequence comes from Flavobacterium galactosi, assembly GCF_048158585.1. Classification (NCBI taxonomy): domain Bacteria; kingdom Pseudomonadati; phylum Bacteroidota; class Flavobacteriia; order Flavobacteriales; family Flavobacteriaceae; genus Flavobacterium; species Flavobacterium galactosi. The sequence goes on along the minus strand of NZ_JBLNKV010000005.1, from coordinate 341,148 downwards.
AATTCAGTACCCGGAATACATCCAACCCAGGGTTTTAGTAGAAATTGGATGTCGGTCACTTCGAGAACCTTTCACCGTCAAGTCTTTTTCTTCTTTAGTTGGAAGCCAGTATCCTGACAGGCCGTTTGCTGATGCTCCCATCGAAATCCCGACTGTAAATCCGGAACGGACTTTTCTGGAAAAAATATTTCTGCTGCATGAGGAATTTCAAAAGCCTTACACGGCTATCAGAGTCGATCGGCTAAGCAGACACTTATATGATATCGAAAGAGTAATGCATACAGAATACGGAAAAGCTATAGTAAGCAATGAGATACTCTATTGGAAAAACCGGTCAAATTGATCACCACTTTCCAGTGTAAATTGACCACCAGTTCCGGAGCAAACTGACCACCACTTTCCAATTCAAATTGACCACCTAATTTTGGGGTAAATTGATTATTAAAAACTACTGACTTTTTCATGTTGTTAGAACCATACATTCGTTAAAAAAATACGGATTATGGCAAACAAAATAACAGACATGAGTAAAATTAGAAAAGTAATTAAATTCTATTGTGACGGAAAAAGCAAGTTATTTATAAGTAGCTACTTATCCCTTTCCAGGAATACGGTAAAGAAGTATATTTCTTTATTTGAAGTTCTCGGATTAAGCTTTGAATTAATTGATAAAAAAACAGATGCAGAACTAGAGCTTTTGTTTTCACAGACTACTGTGGAATCAATTAGTCCCAAATTGCAGACACTCCATAGTTTTTTCCCTAAAATGGAGCGTGAACTAAAAAAAGTTGGCGTTACCATACAACATATGTGGGAACAATATATTGCCATAAACCCTGAAGGTTACAGGAGTTCTCAATTTGCTCATCACTACAAAGTATGGAGTAAACGAGTCAATCCCGTAATGCATATGAATCACAAAGCCGGTGATAAAATGTATGTGGATTATGCCGGAAAAACACTCTCCATTATTGATAACGACACTGGGGAAATCAAAGAAGTACAATTTTTTGTAGCTATCTTGGGAGCCAGTCAATACACGTATGCCGAAGCTTCCATGAGCCAGCAAAAGGAAGATTTTGTCACTTCGGTAGAAAATGCCATGCGTTTTTTTGAAGGCACTCCTGAGGCAATTGTCCCCGATAATTTAAAATCTGCAGTAATAAAAAGTAGTCGTTTTGAGCCAACAATTAATGAAACCCTGGCCGATTTAGCCCTACATTACGAAACTACAATCTTGCCAGCCAGAGCTTATAAACCCAGAGATAAGTCATTAGTTGAAGGAGCTGTTAAGATATTGTACAGAAGGATTTATGTAAACTTAAAAGAAACTAAATTCTTTAGCCTTGAAGAATTAAACCAGCAGATATGGGATTTATTGGATACTCATAACAGTCGAAAACTCACAGGACGCCCTTACTCTCGAAAAGAATTGTTTTTAGAAGATGAGAAACAAAAACTGCGCCCACTGCCACAAGAGCGCTTTGAAATCAAATACCAATCCTTTGCAACGGTAATGCAAAACGGGCATGTCCAATTAAGTCAAGACAAAAATTACTACAGTGTTCCATATCAGTATGTAAAGAAAAAAGCGAAACTCTTGTATACAAAATCAACCGTAGAGATCTATTATAAATACAATCGAATAGCTGTCCATCAGCGGAATTACAAACCTTATGTCTATACCACAACCCCAGAGCATTTAGCCAGTACACATCAATTTGTAGCCCAATGGAGTGCTGCTCGATTTATTGATTGGGCAAGTAGTATTGATGAGTCAGTGGGAGAATATATTATGCAGATAATCGAAAGCAGAAACCATCCTGAACAGGCTTATAAAAGTTGTTTAGGAATACTAAACTTCGAAAAAAAGGTTGGTAAGCAGCGATTAATAAATGCCTGTAAACGGGCACTTGATTTTAGAATTTACAATTTTAAGACCATACAGAATATTTTAGAAAACAACTTAGACCATATTGATTTTGAGCGAGAACCCGAGCAGGAACTCCCGAATCACGGTAACATAAGAGGAAAACATTATTATAACTAAATTAAATCTTGAAAACATGAATGAATCCACAGTAACAAAAATGAAACAAATGAAGCTTTATGGTATGTTCAATGCTTTTAAAACAGCCATTGAAAGCGGGAAAACAGACCACTACACGCTAGATCAGTTTGTATCGATGATTATTGATGCGGAATGGGACGAAAGACACAATCGTCGTATTGAACGCAGTATCAAGAATGCCAGATTCCATTATAAATCAAATATTGAAAGCGTCAATTTTGATGTATCACGCAATCTTGATAGAAACATGGTTCTGCGTCTGGCAGAATGTGAATTTGTAGAAAAAAATGAAAACATCTTAATCACGGGAAGTACAGGTGTAGGTAAGAGCTATTTAGGTACAGCATTGGGTTATCAAGCCTGTATACAAGGTTTTAAAGTGAGTTATTTTAATACATCGAAGTTGTTTGCTAAATTAAAAATGGCCAAAGCAGATGGCTCTTACCTGCGAGAGCTTGCTAAAATTGAAAGGCAAGACGTCATTATACTTGACGATTTTGGACTCCAAGCATTAGACAGTCACAACCGAATTACCCTTTTGGAGATCATTGAAGACAGGCATAATAACGGTTCTATAATTGTGACATCACAAATCCCAGTACAAGGTTGGTATGATATAATTGGTGAAAAAACTATAGCTGATGCAATATTGGACAGGCTTATACATCAATCCCACCGGCTCGAATTACATGGGGAGTCTATGAGAAAAAAAAGAGGCATAAACAAAGGGTAATATTTTAAGTATATTTGAATACTAATTAACAGATGAAAAAGAGTAGTTTTTAATGAAAAATGGAGGTGGTCATTTTGCTCCGGAATTAGGTGGTCATTTTGAATTGGAATCAGGTGGTCACTTTAAATTGGAATTGGGTGGTCAATATCACTGGAATTTGCAATTTATACCTGAAAGGGTATAAATTATGTGATTAAGACTTAATTTTCAATAATTCCTTTTATAATGGAAAATATTTTCTTTAAATAATATTTTACTGGAAAATAACAGCAATTAATACCCTTAAAATTCATTTTACTGGAAAAAAGTTGAGGTCTTCAAATTTCATAGGCTATCTATACTGGAAAATATTTTCCAAAAAGCCTATTATACTGGAAAATTAAATCTAATTTTGTATGTATAAAGCATTTATAATGGAAAATATTTTACCAATACAACTTCAAGAGGTTGTTTTTGCTTCAAGTGACACAGCAATAAGTAAACAAATTTCTAAACTGGAGAAAACAGGAAAAATTAGAAAAATTGCCCCGCGTATTTATACATCAAATTTTACGGATACTGATGAGGTTATCATCAAACGAAATATCTTTACTATTCTTGGTAAATTATATCCGGGATCACTATTGAGTCATCGGTCTGCTTTAGAATTTAAACCCACTTCGGAAGGACACATTTTTGTAACGTATACCTATACTAAGAAAATAGAATTACCGGGCATAACTATACGCTTTCTTGAAGGTATGTTTCCAATTGAGGGAGATAATCCCTTTTCAGGAGAATTGTTTGTATCACAACAGGAAAGAGCATTATTAGAAAACTTGCAATCATCTCGTCAAATTGGCCCTACATCCAAAACGATAACGCTTCCCGAAATTGAAAACAAATTAGAACAGATTGTTCAGTCAAAAGGGGAAGAAGGTTTAAATCAATTTAGAGATAAAGCCAGAATAATAGCTGAAAAAACAGGAATGCAAAGTGAGTTTGAAAAATTAAACAAATTAATTAGTGCATTATTAACAACACAACCATCAAAAATACTAACATCACCACTTGCAGTAGCTAGGGCATTAGGAAATCCGTATGATAAATCTAGAGTAGAACTATTTGAAAAACTATTCATAGAATTAAAACAAAATGAATTTAAAAATTGTTCGGACAAAAATCTTGAGATAACTGCATTCCGGAATTTCTCATTTTTCGAAGCCTATTTTTCCAATTACATTGAAGGTACAATATTCGAAATAGAAGAAGCAAAAAGCATTATTCAAACCGAAACACCAATTCCAAATCGTGATGAAGATTCTCATGATATTTTAGGGACTTACAAATTAGTAAGCAATAAAAGAGAAATGAGTGTTACACCCGCAAACCATGATGAGTTGTTGCATATTTTGCAATACAGGCATAAAGTATTGCTAAGTGCTCGAACGTCTAAAAAACCTGGAGAATTTAAAGATAAAAACAACCGGGCTGGTGAAACGCATTTTGTTGACCATACTTTAGTTAGAGGAACAATAATCAAAGGATTTGATTATTACCAAGCACTCTCAGAACCCTTTTCAAAAGCAGCTTATATTATGTTTATGATAAGCGAAATACATCCTTTTTTAGACGGTAATGGTAGAATTGCTAGAGTAATGATGAATGCTGAATTAGTCAAAGCAGAACAAACAAGAATAATTATCCCAACTGTGTATCGAGATGATTATTTAGGCGCATTAAGACGTTTAACTCGCAATCAGGATCCAACAGTTTATATAAGAATGTTACAAAGAGCACAAGATTTTAGTGCAACAATTTTAGGAGACAATATGGAAACTATTGAAAAACATTTAGAATTGAGCAATGCTTTCAAAGAACACGACGAAGCCAAATTAAAAATAATTCAATAAATAATTTACCGCTATTTTAGTATGAGCGAAAGTAAAATAAAAGATGAAATCCTTAAATACTGCTTAATAGAGGGTATTCATGATAATTTTACCATAGCTACCGAAGTTATCAAAGATGTATTTCCTGAAATGACTAATCAAGAAATGCTATACTATATTTCAGAAATAGGAAAGCATCCTGAGATTAAAATTGACTATTTTGATCACAATGAAACGTATGTAATACAAGTTGATATTGCAACCAAAAAGTTTATTGAAAATGGAGGTTTTTCTAAAATAGAGGATATTGAAATCAAGAACGAGGCGAAGAAAATCAAAAAAGAAAAGTTTGAATTTGCATTAGCAGAATCAAATTTAGAAGCCAATAAATTAAACAAAAAGGCCGCAAAACAAAACCTCAAAAACGAGAGAAGTAATAAAATTACAACTTGGATTAACATCGCGCTTGGGGTAATAAATATTGGTTTATTAATTTGGCAAATAGCGAAAAAATAAAGCTATTCTAATTAAACAATATATCTATTTAAAATCACGGGCAATCAAGCGGTCTCTCTTCGGTCGTTCTCTTTGTTCCGTTCGGCAGCTCCAGTCGGTTATCGGCAGAAAAAGCCTCCTCCCTCCGTTCCGCAGACACTACGCAGCACAATAAAAATAGTAGCTTGAAAATAAGCAGCTATTTTTATTGCGCCGCTTCGTTCCTCATCTTCACACGTTCTCTACCCTATGTTCGGCGGGGCTAGTACATCCACAATACCGCTTCATTCCGTTACACTCCGCAGGCTACGCTCCACTGTATTCCAGCAGTATGGTGTCTGTCGCCCCTTATTTTTTCAGCGGTTGCTCCTTCGCACAGCCATCGGGGTTGGCTCCGTTAGCACTTTGCCCTAAATCAAGGAACGCCAAAGGCAGTCTTATATTTTTTCCCCCCCGTTTCACGCTCCTATCCCTTCTCTCCTCTTCGTCCCGCGGAAAAAGCGGGACTACGCTTCGTTCCCGGTCTAGGGTGGCTGTTCGATTGCCGCAACCCCGCCACTGCGCTCCTCGAAAAATAATAATTTCCGCTATCGCTACAATCATTATTTTCTGCGGTGCTTGGGGGTGTTTGATTGCCGTTTCCACAAGAACTTCCCTGAAAAAACTAAACAAGAACATCTGTCTTCGAAAAAAATAAATAAAAAGAAAGTAAAGGTAAGTTCCGGTTTCTTAAAAAGTAAAGTTCAAGCCCTCCGGGTTTTTAATAAAATCTCCACCCTTTAACCTGAATTCATTTCAGGTTCTTTTTTATAAACCAATCTCCGCTTCTCAACACGTTCCCGATTATAAGTCGGGTAGTATTTTATTAAAAAAACGTGACTTTTTGAAACCTCCACTTTAGAGACGACTTTCTTTTTTTTCTTTTTTTCTTTTAAAAATGATGTGGTGCCGAGCAAAGCGAGGCACATAATTTAAATCCGAAGCCATGCCAAATTTTGTTATTAAAACCCACCAAAAAAACGCTCTTTACAAAGGAAAAAAAATCTACATCCTCAACAAAGGAATGAACAGTGGCAAGCCACAGAAAGAGCCATTTACAAATAGCTTTGTAATCTTATTTCAAAATGAAGAAGATGAGGAAACGGTTTATTGGTTGGCCTATAGTCTATGGAAATCGAAATTCTGGCACCAATCGCTTATTGGATCCGTAATTCCATTTTTACGTATTTATGATTTCAAAAAGGAATTTGATACAAAAGTAAATGAAATGCTGCAGGAACACGAGCTGCACAAAAAACAAGTCCAGGCGTTGAGGTTACTGGAACAAAGAGAGGACCAATTACATCAGAATATTGTCCTTATAAACGAAATGAGAAGGGTGATATTATCTAGGTATTGCAAAAAATATTTTTTAGACATCAATGAGCAAGTAAAGATTAACAACAACTAATTTATTTTCTTATTGCAGAGATCTGTTTAAAAAAGTTTATCCTTCACTTCTCTAACCTCTCTTCTCAAATCCATTATTATTTCTTTCAAACTTTCCGGGCTCAAATCGTCAGGTTTAAATTCTTCAGTAGCAAGACTGCAGGCAAATTCCCAAATTTCAAGGATTTCAGAAGCTTTGACTTCATACGATTTATAATAGGCATTATCCGAATGAAGCATCAAGGCATTTTTTCCGTTTTTATTCAATCGTTTGTAGACAATTCCTTCGTTTTTGGTCAGCAAGATATACGTCTTCCCATCCATAACATCCCCCAATTTTTCAACATAACGACCTACAATAAAAAAACCACTTTTATGGGGTGGCATAGAATCCCCATCCACAGGAAATGCCCTGAATTTGCCATTGCGTAACCACGGCAACGAAATATGCTGCAGGTTTTCAATAAATTCTGGGTCGGAATAACCGGTAAGATAACCAGCCCTCGCTTTATGAGGAACAATTTCAATAAAATTATCTCCTTCCTTATCTACGGTAATGGGCAACAATATTCTGTTATCCTCAAGTTTTAACAAATCATCCATAGGTATTTTCCGCACATCAACAGAAAGCAACAGGTCAATACTGATGTGGTAATAATGGGCTATTTTCTTGAGTATTTCATAAGGAGCTTCCGAAGTCCCATCTTCGTATTTTACATATCGCCCCCGCGTGATTAGAAGGCTTTCAGCGAGCTTTTCCTGTGAAATTTTCTGTTTTACCCTAAGGTTCCTGATGTTGTCGGAAAATAAAGACATAGCTATTTTGTTATAATTTGTAACAACAAATATAATAAAATTTGTTACAATCTATACTAATTTTGTAAAGTATAAAAAAGGAGAGGAGCATGGAAAGAGCAATTGTACACATGGATTTAGATACATTTTTTGTGTCTTGTGAGAGACTGGGGAATTCAAAACTGGAGGGAATTCCTTTAATTATTGGTGGCGGGGATCGCGGCGTAGTGGCTTCTTGTTCCTATGAAGCCCGCACCTTCGGAGTGCGTTCGGCAATGCCTATTAAAATGGCACTCCGCCTCTGCCCGCAGGCAAAAGTGATGAAAGGCGATATGGAACTGTACTCCAAATTATCGCATAACGTAACCGAAGTGATCCAAGAAAAAGCACCAATTGTGGAAAAGGCCAGCATCGATGAATTTTACCTCGATATTACCGGAATGGATAAATTCTATGGGGGCTACAAATGGACCAACGAACTGGTACAATCCGTTACCAAAGAAACTGGTTTACCGATAAGCTTTGCTTTATCGGTAAACAAAACCGTTTCCAAAATTGGTACCGGCGAAGCCAAACCAAAAGGTAACTTAGAAATACCGGAGCATAAGGTACGGTCTTTCTTAAATCCGCTTTCCATTCAAAAAATACCCATGGTGGGCGATGTTACTTTTCAACTATTATCCCGAATTGGTATCCGCAAGATTCAGACCCTTTCAGAAATGCCGGCCGAAGTATTACAACGAATGATCGGTAAAAATGGCATCGAAATATGGAAGAAAGCCAATGGAATAGATAACAATCCGGTGGAACCCTACACGGAACGGAAATCCATTTCAACGGAACATACTTTTAGTCAGGATACCATTGACATTCCAAAATTAAAATCGATACTGATCGGAATGGTAGAAAAATTAGCCTTCCAACTACGCTCCGAAGAATGGCTTACTTCCACTGTGGTGATCAAAATTAGATATTCCAATTTTGATACGGAAACCAAACAATGCAAAGTACCCTACACCTCAGCCGATCACATGCTGACCAAAGCCGTTACCGACTTATTTGATAAAGTCTACCAGCGTCGCATGCGACTCCGTTTAATAGGAATTCGTTTCAGTGGACTCGTCAGAGGCACCTATCAAATCAACTTATTTGAGGACACCGAAGAAATGCTATCGCTATACCAAGCCATGGACAAAATGAAAAGCCGGTATGGTTTTGATGCCGTAATGCGGTGTGCCGGAGCAACATTCAAACCCAATAACAAATCGGAAATTTTAAAACGTAAATTATAATCCAATGTACCTCAACTGTCATTCTTTTCATTCCCTACGCTACGGCACCATCCCGCTCACCGAACTGGTACAGCAGGCAGTTATTTGTGGGGTAAAAACTATGGCGCTGACCGATATTAATACCGTCACAGGGATTTACGATTTTATAAAAACCTGCGAAGAGGTAAATATTAAGCCTCTTGTTGGTATAGAATTTCGCTGCAACCATCAATTGCGTTATATCGGCTTGGCTAAAAATGCCGATGGTCTCGCCGAAATGAACCGTTTTCTGACCAAACATAATTTTGAAAATAGCCCTTTGCCTTTGACTGCTCCTTCATTTAATTCCGTATGTATTATTTATCCTTTCGAAAATAGGCCAATGGAATTAAAAGACCAGGAGTATATTGGCATTACTCCCGATCAGCTTCCCAAATTATTTCTACCGGAATGGAAAGCTTTGCTTCACAAAATGGTGATTTTGCAATCCGTCACCTTCCGGACTAAAAGAGAATTCAACCTGCATAAAATCCTGAGAGCTATTGATACCAATGTGATCTTGTCCAAATTGACTGTGGATGATTATTGCAAAACATCTGAAGTAATGATTCCTTTGGAGGAATTGTTGGTGAAATTTGAGGAGTATCCGCAAATCATTGCAAACACACAAGAATTGATGGATGAGTGCCATTTTGAATTCGACTTCAAAACACCCAAAAATAAAAAATATTATTCCGGAAGTCAGGAAAGTGATAGGCAACTTTTGACGAATCTCGCTCAGGAAGGATTATTCAAAAAGTACGGTGTCGATAATTCACAAGCAACAGCAAGAGTGGAAAAAGAATTAAAGGTGATTGATCAATTGGAATTCAGCGGTTATTTCCTAATCACGTGGGATATCATTCAATACAGCACGAGTCAGGGCTTTTTACACATTGGTCGCGGCAGCGGAGCCAACAGTATTGTAAGTTACTGCCTTGGCATCACAGACATCTGCCCTATTGAATTGGATTTGTATTTTGAACGCTTCCTCAATGTGAACCGCAAGAGTCCCCCCGATTTTGACATTGACTGGTCCTGGAAAGAACGCGATACCATTCTACGATACATTTTTGATAAATACGGTGCCGATCATGTCGCTTTCTGTGGTACCAATGTGGAATTTAAATACCGCTCCATATTCCGGGAAGTGGGCAAAGTGTTTGGGCTGCCAAAAGAGGAATTGGATCTATTAGCCAAAAACCCGATGCAGTTGCATGATAAAAACCCAATAGTAAAGTTAGTCCAAGAATACGGGATGTTACTCGAAAAATACCCCAATCAACGAAGCATGCACTCCTGTGGCATTTTGATCTCAGAAGAACCTATTACCAATTATACGCCACTGGAAATGCCCCCGAAAGGGTTTCCAATCGTTTTGTTCGACATGCACATTGCCGAAGATATTGGTTTTGAAAAATTTGACATCCTTAGCCAGCGGGGTATTGGTCATATCGATGACAGTGTGAAACTGATTGAGAAAAACAGAGGAATTAAAGTCGATATCCGAGATACTTCATTGTCAAAAAATGAGGCCAAGGCCAATTATTTTCTAAGCCATGGAAAAACAATCGGGTGTTTCTATATCGAAAGCCCGGCCATGCGCGGATTATTGCGCCGTCTCAAATGCGATAACTACAAAACACTTGTTGCGGCCTCCTCCATTATCCGCCCGGGTGTAGCCCAATCCGGTATGATGAAAGAATACATTTTCCGACACAACCATCCCGACAAGTTCGAGTATTTTCATGAGGTATTCAAAGAACAGCTCGGAGAAACCTATGGGGTGATGGTCTATCAGGAAGACGTCATTAAAATTGCCTTACATTATGCAGGACTTCCCGCAGCCGATGGAGATATTCTGCGCCGTGCCATGAGTGGTAAAGGGCGTTCTAAAGCAGCATTGCAAAAAGTAAAAGACAATTATTTTGCCTGCTGTGCACAAAAAGGACATCCAGTAAAGTTGAGCGAAGAAATATACCGACAGATTGAATCTTTCGCCGGCTACTCTTTCTGTAAGGCGCACTCCGCTTCTTATGCTGTGGAAAGTTACCAGAGTCTTTACCTCAAGGTCTATTACCCTATTGAATTTATGGTAGCGGTCATCAATAATCAGGGTGGTTTTTACCGTACCGAAGTGTATGTTCATGAAGCCAAAATGTCTGGTGCAACTATTCAGAATCCATGCGTAAACAAGAGCGACTATGAGACTACCCTATACCGCATCGACGTCTATCTCGGTTTGATGCATCTGGAAGGTTTGGAAAGTAAATTAGCGCATTTTATAGTTAATGAGCGGGAGAAAAATGGTGAATTCAACTCTTTGGAAGATTTCATCAACCGCATCCCCATAGGTATTGAAGGCATACAGATTTTGATTTTTATCGGAGCCTTCCGCTTTACCGGAAAAACAAAAAACCAATTGCTGGTGATTGCCAGACTCATTCTGGTAAACTTCAAACCCGAAAACCGAAACCTGATGCTGCTACAGGAACCAATTAAAGAATATACGTTGCCAATACTCGAACGCTCCCCTTTTGAAGATGCTTTTGATGAAATCGAGCTGCTGAGTTTTCCGGTCTCCTGCACCCCATTCGATTTATTGCAGACAAAATATCGGGGGGACGTAATGGCTAAAGATTTATTAAGTCACCATAAAAAAACGGTAAAGATGCTAGCCTATCTAATTTCAAGAAAGCATGTGCCCACCAAAATGGGAACCATGTATTTTGGAACTTGGATCGACATAGAAGGAGAATATTTTGACACCGCACATTTTACAAAAAGTTTGGAGAAATATCCGTTCCAAGGTGGTGGCTGTTATTTGCTTCTGGGAAATGTTGAAGTGGACTATCATTTCCCTACCATTACCGTTACCAAAATGGCTAAAATGCCGTTCATTCCTGATCCGCGGTATTCTAACACAAACGACAGACAATATAAAGTACACGAACAGATTCGGGAAGACGTCAGCATGACCCATCGGGCACCGTATCCACAGGAGCATGAGATTAACCTGCCGAGACATAAAATGAGTACATGATAACTAGTAACACTTATGCAAAATGATACTTTTCAATGACACCGAAATATTTGCATCAGGCAGTCGCGGAAAAAAGTTTTTTGACCTCTTTAGAATGCAAAACAAATAATCAATACTTTAGTAATCCCGTTTGCCAAAGGCAACTTAAATAAAAAAATGGCTGATAACAACGAACTAATCCGATTTTTAGAGGCACAAAACCAAGTGTACCTAAAAGCACTTTCTGAAATAAAAAAAGGTAAAAAGGACACCCATTGGATGTGGTATATCTTTCCCCAAATTAAAGGACTGGGTTCTAGCGAAACGGCACAGTATTATGGAATCAAAGATTTGAATGAAGCTACTGCCTATTTACAACATCCCATTCTGGGCAAACACCTAGTTGAAATTTCTGAGGAAGTATTCAATCTCAAAGAAAAAACAGTAACACAGATATTTGGAACTCCTGACGATATGAAATTACGATCATGCATGACATTATTTGCAAACGTCAAAAATGCCAATCCGGTATTTCAGAAGGTTTTAGAAAAATATTTTAATGGAATACCTGATGAACTTACACTAGAATTGCTAAACAGGAAACGATGATAATAAATCGACAGTATTTTGTGGATAACTTCAGAACACTAGAGGATGTTCGCTATTATTTTATTAAAATAGCAGTCACTTAGTGTCAAAAACAATGAAAGCCCATTCCTTTTCGGTTTGGGCTTTCATTTTGTTTAATTCTAGGTCACCACAACTCGAATTAAACTATTTTTTGTGCTTCTTGATAAAAAATTTGAGCACCATTGATATTCCAAAACTAACTATTGCTCCAATCGTTGCTAATAAAACAGTTTTCAAAACATCTTCCGAATGTAAATTCGGTACAACACTCAAAAACGTACCGCCAGCGGTACTAATTAATGTTGGATTACTGGATTGCATTAGCTTCTTCGCTGATGGTAGTAATCTGGCTTACAGCCGATAGTACACCACCAGCAACAGCCAAATAACCTCCAATTGAACTAATAACAATAGGTAAAGCAACTGGTGCTGCTAGAATAGTTCCGCCAACAGCAGCCAATGCCAATCCTATATTTCGAAGCACTTTAAAAAATTTAGGAGTTGGAGCTTTTGCTCTTTTTACTATATTCATAATTAGAATTTTAAGATTGAACAATTAATAGAACCTTTTCCTCTCGCTCCAAAGTTTTGTAAACTAAATTTTTTAACTTAACAAAAGCTTGTTTGGATTGAAGACCTAAACCAGGTCCGGAAAATTTCGTTACCGGAGCAATACAACCATTTAATTCTTTTTGAGCATTATTGGCCGGATGAAACAAAATCAAACTTCTGTTTTTTACATCAACCACTTCGATATGCCATTGAAATTTCCGACTGTAACGCTTTCTCAATAAATATTTCCCTTCCGGAATGCAGGAAACCCTTCTCTCATTATTTATCCAAGGTAATTCAATTGTACAACAGATGAATTTACCTTCATATTCGAGTTTTCCATTAGTTCCATCAGGGAAATAAGTTCTGGATAGTACTAAAACCATCTTACAATCCGCTTACTTGTACCAATGCTAATGGGTTATATGAACCATTTTTCAAAGGATACATTCTACCATTTACCTCTTGATAAAACTCAACTCCAAGAGCTAAAAACAAAGGTTTTGTACTATTGGGAGTTACCGCATTCAAATGATTGATAGCTACAGTTGGAGTCATATCCCAAGGAAGAATTGCCGTTTCTGAATTTGTAGTAACGAAAACTTCAGCTTCAAAATCAATTTCTGCCCCAGCTGATATAATTTTGAAATGGGTTGTTCCACTTGGAGCTGCAATCATATTCGCAGGAATAAATGATGCCAAATCAACAGTGATTTCACCTGTAACACGATCAATTCCTCCCACAAATGGTGTAAACAAAGTAGTCCCCAATTTTCCACCGATATTGAACTCAAATCCTACAAGCAATTCTGCTTCGCCATCAATTACATTACGTAAACCACGTTCGTTGGTTAAATCCGCTTGAATTACCTTAACCATAGTTTGAGTAAGTCGGCTCACCATTCTACTGTCAGCAGAATTCAAGAGCAAAGTTCGCAATGCAGTTCGCAAAGTTTTGCCTGCCTTCCCTGCTCTCCCAAATTCAGAACCATTTTCACGTGTTCTCTGGAACGCTGGATCATTTGCAATTCTGCTGGCATCTATTCCTCCTTTTTCACGTGCTAAATGACCATCTTTGGTTTTGTAAAAAGTAATATCCCCGATAGTACCTTTCAATTTAATTATGCCCTTCTGTCTTGCCATAATTACTAAATTTAGATTAAATTATTACTTAAAACTCTTTCAATCATCATCTGTTGCAACACCTTTCGATTGATTATGAAGCAAATTTTAGCCAATTAAACCACATAAAAAAGACTCCCCTATTCCATATGTCACTTTGTGACACAAATGGCAGAAATCGACATAAATACCCATTTATACCCATCATAAATGGAAACAAATCGTCGCTTCTGAACGAAAGGAATTATTTACTATTTTTATTGAGTGCAAGAACTTGGATCATAAGGGTTTCAAGTTAGGCAAAGCCCAATCAAAGCTATATATAGAGTATGAGAACCGAAAACAAGAGATTATGTATCTACCCAAAAGATATACAACGCATAACTGGAAAGAGTTATCGTCAAAGCATTAGACTACTACAAAAAATAAGAAAGGAGCTCAATAAGCTCCAAAATGAGTTTGTATCTATTGAGGAATTTTGCCAATACACGAGCCTAAAAATTGAACAGGTTGAACCTTTAATTATTGGTTGAAAAACCTATTTTAGGCAACTAAATTTTGATCCAATGCCAATTCAATACTAGTAGTCAACCAGTTCAAATTTCAAACAATGAAAGACCTTTTTTATCTTTGATAAACCTTTAATTATCACTATATTTACATTGATAAGATTACATGATTTTTTGCCTATAATTTGTAGGAGTAAAATCGAGACCCTTGTTTTAAAATAGTTTGCGAAACACCGTAAACACTGACATAAGGAGAGAGATACAAATCCCTCTTTCTCCGCGAAAGAAAACCCGAAACGTAAGTTTCGGGTTTTCTGCTTTTAATTATTCCCTAATTTTATATTTTTTCAAGAACATTCAGGATTGATTCTAAAAGCCAGTCGTGTTTTATTAAAAGCATTGACTTGTGAAGCGATTTTCTTTTTTTTAAAATATAAAAAATATAAAGCTAATCGGAATCAATATTTAAAATTTTATTTCTGTAATATTTCATTATCAGGTCTAAAAAAACAGCATTCACCCTGTAACCAATTTTTTCCCCTTATTTTTATATTTATTTTTTCGTAATTTTGATATAGTACATAATTAAAGTTTGAGCTTTCAAAATCTCAACTTATTAAAGAGATTCCAAAACTATATTATGATGCAATATCTAACCGCTTTCATTATTACATTAAAAGCACACTTATTTTATTATAATTTAAAAATAAATCTATGCGAGTTTCCGTCATCAGAAAAAATGTAATATTTAGTCCTGATTCCAAGAGGGTTGTGGCCCGATATTTTATAAACGGCGATCAACGGACCAAAAAAATGGTAAGCCATATAATGATGTTGGACGAAAAACAAGTCGTAGATACCCTAGAACATACACTTCGGGAGTTTGCCAGACGGCATCGAAATATTTCTAGCACATTTTTCAGGCATTGTGAAAAAATTAGAGGAATCATTGAAGGAATGCAAATCAATTATGACGGCCTGTCTGCTGAACGAAAAATGCTCATCGGTTCTTACTGTACAATGGAGTACGCTATAGAATCAGCAGCTTTTTTCAACCCTTCCATTGTGGAAGATTTCGATCAGTCGGGCCTTGAAATGGGTGAAAAACGGGTCATTATTTCTTTCCGTGCCACTGGCGAAGGTCATATCTCATCAATCGTTTTTAGAAGGGGAATCTTGGATAAGAATAACAATCTACATGTGATGAAAATTGGGAATAACATTGATAAAGCAGAGATTGTACACAAAACGTTATATAACAAAGAACGATTTTTGATTAAATTGGCAGAAATGCATACTTCGAACAAATACTCAGCCCATATCATGCAGGAACTACCGAATGAATTTGAGTATGCCGTATTAAAAAGTATGGTAAATAAAGCCTTAAGCGATCCAATGATTCGCCAGGAGAGGAGAACTGCCCTCGAAGAAGTGATTTGGTTGGCGGATTCGTTTTATGATTTGCAATTCAAGCACGATTCCGATATTACTGAACGTGTTATATTTCCAATATCCGATTCTGAAAGTCGTGGTATTGAAGATGCCCGTTTTGTACGTTTTGTGGATGATGATAAATCAGAAAGAATAATAGCAACTTATACGGCTTATAATGGACATACCATTCTTCCAAAACTTATTTCTACTGAAGATTTTTATTCGTTCCGTGTAATGCCTTTACATGGAGCGGGCGCTAAAAATAAAAATCTTGCACTATTTCCTAGAAAAATAAAGGGCAAATATGCTATGCTTTCCAGAATTGATGGGGTTAACAATTACCTTATGTATTCGGATAGGGTTACACAATGGAACGATCCCGTTATGCTTCAAGAGCCACGTTATCCCTGGGAATTTACACAAATCGGAAATTGTGGATCGCCACTTTGGACCGAAGAAGGCTGGCTGGTTATCACGCATGGTGTAGGCGCCATGAGACGATATTGCATAGGAGCTTCGCTGTTTGATCTTGATGACCCTTCGAAAGAAATTGGAAGACTTAAAGAACCTTTGCTTTCACCCTTAGAAGATGAAAGAGAAGGCTATGTACCCAATGTAGTGTATTCTTGTGGTTCGATCATTCACAACAACAGTCTTATATTACCCTATGCTGTATCTGACTATTCCTCTACTTACGCTGTAGTTGATATGGTAGAATTGATGGATGCTTTGAAGAAAAGTAAATGATAGTTTCTTTTAAGTGATATCATGCAAATAAAGAAATCACTTCAATACTCCACATAAGAAAACCCAAAACTATTGTTTCGGATTTTCTTTTTTCATGTCTTTTCTAAATAAACTAATCCTATAATTTAATAGCATCAATAACTTCTTTCAGGAGTCGTAAACTTTTTAATTTGTCCTGATGATTAAAAATCGGACTGGTAACCATCAATTCATCAACACGGGAATAAGCTATAAATTGCTGTATATCGGTTGCTAATTTCTCTTTATTCCCAACAAACGAACAAGCAGTCATTTGGTTTACATGAAAACGTTCCTCATCACCCATAATACCTTCTAAAGAATCAACTGGAGGCTGCAGTCCTTTTCTATCGTTTCGTATTAAATTTAGAAACATCTGAGTCAAACTGGTCGACAAAATTTCAGCTTCTTTATCCGTATCGGCGGCGATCGCATTGACACACGCCATTGTTTTCGGTTTGTCCAAAAATGGAGAAGGCTGAAAATTATCGCGATAAAATTCAAACGCCTGTAACATCTGTTTGGGGGCAAAATGTCCTGCAAATGCATACGGCAATCCATTGGCAGCAGCCAAAGCAGCACTGTCCATACTGGAACCTAAAATCCAAATAGGGACTTTTGTCCCCTCTGCAGGAAAAGCTCGCACATTTGCCGTAGCATTTTCCACAGAAAAATAATCTTGAAGTGCAGTCACATTTTGTGGAAATCGTTGTGATTGTTCAAAGAAATCTTTTCGAATGGCTTGTGCGGTTAGCGAGTCGGTTCCTGGTGCTCTTCCTAAACCTAAATCAATTCGGTCAGGATAAAGCAGTTCCAATGTTCCAAACTGCTCCGCAACGATAAGCGGGGAATGATTTGGCAACATAATTCCACCTGAACCAACTCGAATATTTTGTGTTTGACTAGCAATATAACCAATCAGGACAACTGTTGCCGAACTAGCGACATGTGCCATATTATGATGTTCGGCTAACCAAAATCGCTTATAGCCCAAACTATCGGCAAGTTGCGCCACCTCTTTTGTTTTTTGCAATGTTTCGCCTGCATCGCTATCTTGAGTAATTATTGCTAATTCTAGTATAGAAATTGGAATATTGTTCATCATTTAAATTTCAAATTTTGAGCAAAATTAAGCATTTACACCAAAGACCTATATTCTTGGGTGTTAATTGAATTATAATGTTTTAAAACTAAAAAGAAAATTTTATTTATCTGCCGAAGTCATCCTGCAAACGAACGATATCCTCTTCATCAGAAGGGTTTTCAGAGTCGGTATGTTGCCAAATTTCGGCTACTATCCCCCAGGAATCCAATCCTATTAAGCGATGACGGTCTCCCTTGTCCAGCTGGATAAAACTGTCCGGAGCTAATTTTTGAAGTGCTCCTTCCTCGTCTGTGAAGCTGGTTTTAACCCCCACCACTCCAGAGAGTATTTTCCATATTTCTACCCTGCGATGGTGAAATTGCCATGACAAACGTTTATGGGGAGCAACAACCAGAATTTTCGGACTTAACTTAGTAGTAATTCTAATCGCTTCCATTCCAAGATGCGGGAAAAATTTAGCGGCAAAAGCACTCGCCTGACTTTCGTCAATCACAAAAAAACTCCCCAAGGACGTGTTTCATCTTGTTTTATAACGGTGCAAATTTTCTTTTTTTAATGCCGCCGCAATTTGTTCAAAAACAGTGCTTTTTTCGAAATTATCAGGTAGGTTCAAATTCATTTTTATGGTTTTAAAAGTAATAAATATTCGATTAATGTAATTTCTGTAAATATTATTTTCTGTAAATAATAAAACTGTTTGATTTCAATTTTGGATTTCCCATCAGGATTTTTGCTCCTTTTGGAAGCTTGATTTCTTTTGCTAAGCCAAAGTTAATGACCACGGTGATTTTGTTTCCTTCAAAAGACCGGGTAAACAAAATTTGATTCTCATGATGTTCCAATCGGTCGTATTTCCCATATTGCAATACTTTTTCTCTGTTCCGTAATGCAATCAATTTTTTGTAGCTCTTAAGAATAGAATTATCTTTGTTCATTAAATGCTGAACATTGACTTGTTTGTAATCCGGATTAATTTTAATCCACGTTTTCTTGGCTGAAAATCCTGAAAAAGTATTTTCATTCCACTGCATTGGACTTCGGGATTTATCACGGTTGTGCTCATTCCCTTCAATAAGTGCTTCATCAGGGTTTTTACCTTTGGCTAAACCCAATTCATAATGAGTTCTTCCTTGGATATCTACCATTTCATCCAAGTTCTTGGCAATACTGTTATGCATCCCGATTTCTTCTCCGTAATAAACAAAAGGTACTCCTTTTGCGGTAAGCATCAGGGCAGCTAATGCGAAAGCTTTATCCGAATTCCCGTCGGCTAATCGGTCCATCATTCGGGGCATATCATGACTTCCAAAAAACAAAGTAGGATAATTGCTCATGTTTTTTTCCATGCTTTGCAATTCGTCAAAAATACGTTGCGAGGAAAATGTTTTGATACTTCCAAAGTTGAAATTAAAAACCACATCCAACAAATCCTGCGATTGGTATTGTTTCAACACTTCAATTTTGTCACTTCCTATTTCTCCAACTATAAAACGATTGTCATACTCGCTTACGGTCGATTTTATCATTCGCATGGCATTTTTTACACCTTCCTGATCGATGTCGTTGCTGTGTTCCTGTTGTCCGTCTTTTATCGGATTGTCAGCTGTAATTCCATCGGTGTTTAAAAAATTAATCACATCCAGTCGAAATCCATCCACACCAGCATCCAGCCAAAAACGCAGCACTTTTTGGACTTCAGCAACCACTTTAAGGTTGGACCAATTGAGATCGGCCATTTTTTTATCAAATTTGTGGTAGTAATATTGATTGGTCAACGTATCCTTTTCCCACGCAGTTCCACCAAAAAAAGATTCCCAGTTGTTCGGTTTATCCTTCCAGATGTAATAATCACGGTACGGATTGTCAATTGATTTCCGGGATTCTTGAAACCACTTGCATTCGGTAGAAGTATGATTCAAAACCATATCCATAATTACTTTGATTCCTTTTTTATGCGCTTCGGTCAAAAATTTATCAAAATCAGCTTTGCTGCCATAAGTGGGATCTACCTCGTAATAATTAGCAATATCGTACCCATTGTCCACCTTTGGCGAAGTCAGAAATGGTGTGAGCCAGACTCCTTTTATACCCAATGATTTCAAATAATCCAGTTTATGGGTCATTCCTTTAAAATCCCCATAGCCATCGCCATTACTATCCGCATAACTGGGCATATAGATCTGATAAAAGACCGATTCTTTCCACCATTTTTGTGAGTTCTGGGTATTTTGTGCGGCCATTGAACTACTATTCAATACAAAAAAAGAAAGCAGTGCAACAAATAACAGATTCAATTTCATAAGCAAATCCTTTTATTTTTTCTGTTGAAAGTTATAATCTACAACAACACCATTCACCAGCATTTTAGAACCTTCATAGGTTATTTTACCGCCAGAGGGAACACAAACAATTACCGCTGCACTTTCTGGTGCAATCTTTATTTTAGCCGAAGAAGAAACATTCCGAGCAACAAAACGTCCCAAAACTGTATTATATAAATCCACTTTTTTTCCTTGTTCTGTTTCTATTGAAACTTTTTTCTTAGTGGTATAAGGGTTATAATATAAAAAAGAAGGATAGGCTTTATCACTATAAAAATCAGTAGCCAGTAAATTCAATTGTAATATTCCTGTAACATCAGTTGCACGAATAATACTTCCAAAAATACCTGCGTGTCCGCTTCCATAAACGCTGAATTGAGATTCCTTTGGATTTTCTCCAGGTACCCAAAGTGGTCCGTCACCTTGTGCCACCGGGGCTTTTAAATGCTCATGCTCTTTATAACTGGATTGACGAATCATGCCTTCGTAACCAATTACTTCTTTTGAAACATCAGCCAGTTCAGGATTCGTTTCATGCTCATCCGGCATATATTGCGGGTAAAAAAAGCGAGAGGCATTTGCTGCATTCAACATCCATTTCCCAATTGCCGTGGCATACGATTGATCATATCGAACCATAGGAACCAATGGCCATGCCGCATCATAAGTGTTCATTAAAAATCCATAACCACCATGATCTACCGTGCTACCCACAATTCCTGAAATATCAATTCCATTCCAGTTACCGACTAATACACCCCAGCCTTCTCGACATACAGCAGTTCCGTCAAAGCTCCAACCCAACATTTTATTAGTGTCATACTTCTTGCCTTGTTCCGCATTTATTCTTGCCGATAAATAAGCTCCAAAAGGCATTAATAATTCGTATGTTGGATTTATGGGTTGCGATTCTAGTGCAGCTAATGCACTCATCGCTCCTTTTAAATACCTTTGATCACCAAACTTTTTATACGCTGCATACAAAACCCAGGCATGACCAGCTGCTGCATCAGGCTGCAAACAGATGTTGTTTTTCATGGGTTTCATTCTGCCATAATCAAAATAGGAATAGTTATAATTTCCATTCAATATAGAATCGGCCTTGAAAAATTTTTCTGCGATACTTTTTGCGATTTCTTTAAAACCCGGTTCTTTAGGATATTTGTCATAAACCGCATAAAATAAGAGATTCGGATATACATCGTACCACCAGTCACGTCCATAACCACCACCTAATAAAGCCACTTCCGGTGCCGTATTGTTCATCATAATATCCCAGCCTGCTTCTTTATTATAATAGTTTTTAAGCATTCCAACATAATTCAGATTTTGTTGCTTAGCCTTGTCAATCCCAACCAAACTAGCTCCTAATGTGGCTCCCATAGTTGCCAAAGCTTCGTGAAACATCCCTTTATTATTCTTTCCTTGTCTTACATCACCAACCGCAGTGTACATTCCTACAACATCTTGGGGAAAATTCTTTTTACTGCTGTCTATCCATACCATAGGCCAAAATTTTCCTTTGGCATTAAAATCATACACCGTACTGTCAAAACGGAGCGCCAGTTTTTTATAATCGATGATTTGCAATGGTTTTGGCAAGTTTGGCATTTGATCCACACGAGCTATCTTTTGTTGTTTAACTTGGCCCGTTCCATTTATTCCGAAAAGGAGAAAAAACAGACTCGAGAAAGTGATTTTGAAAATAGTATTCATTCCTTATTTTTATTTAGTTGTAACTATATTTTAAATAATAACCGTTTTATTACACCAATTTTTCTGCTACTTCATTCAGTACTTTACCATCAATTTCTGTTTCATCGGGTGCAAGCAATTTTCCGTCTGCAATAATTTTTTTGGCTACATAAATAGAACTCAACTGCAATACGGCAACAATTACGATAGCGTATCGCAACGCAATTTCAGTGGAGATAGTGTAAGCCAAAACCAAAAATGTTCCAGCACCCAAAAATCGCCCCACAAACAAACCTGCTTCATGGTTCAGTATATAAGCAAACTCACCTCTTTTTTCTATTTTAGAAACAATATCGATTACTTTAAATTGGATTGGAAAATATGCCAAATCCATAAGCGGTTTTGCAATCAGCAGCAATAAGATAAATAAAATCACACCTGTTTGATTGAATAATAACCCATTGATTACGGCTCCTAAAGCAAATAAAACTAGACCTGCCGTAAATATTTTTATACGGTCTGACGGTTTAGAGATCCTCCCTAAAACATACATAATTACCGCTGCAATTACTGCTCCTATGGATTGTGCTGTTCCTAATGCTCCCTCCTTACCTAACAATAACATGATAAGCATTGCGGGTGCCGTTACCAGAAAACCCTGTACCAAACCTTTCAACAAGGACAAGGACAGCAGTTTATACCATAATTGATGAAATTTAAAAAATACGTATCGTTTCTGTTCCGGGTTTTTAAATGTCCCTCTAAAACAAACTATAGATGCCGCAACAGTCACTAAAAAAACGATTCCGGTAATGATTAAATAAGCTGTATGTATCTGTGCTTCGTCTCCACTTGATTCAATAAACCAACCAATAGTAATAGGAATGATAACGGCTATAATGGTATAGAAAAAAGTTTCTAAACCATAATAATAATTTCGATTCGTATCATTGGTAATGGCTAATGCCAAATAATCTCGGTTAGACCAATAAAAACCAAAAGACAATCCCATAGTAATTCCCGCAAATCCAATCCCTACTAAATCGAGTGTTTTCAACGACATCATAATCATCATGGAAACTCCGCTGAGCATCATCCCTGCCGAATATAATTTTCTAATGTTAAAATGTTTCAACAAATAGCCATTCAATAAAAAAGTAAGTGGAATTCCGGTGTAAATAGTAAGCTGATAAATCACCACTTTTACCGGATCATTGGAACTTCGCATCACATAAGCAGCCACAAAAATATCTATCACAGGCAAGACGATGGCATAGACCAGATTTGTAAGTACTAATATTTGAAAATTGTGGGTTTGGCTTTTAAAATGACCAATTTCTGTTTTTAGTTTCTTGAACATTAGTTATATTTTAAAAGTGAATAAATATCTTTGATAGAAAACTCCGCACCACAAACAAACTCATCCGAAGCACCGTAATAGATGGTAACGGTATCGCCATCAGGATGTACCACATGCCCGTTAGTAAATACTACGTTACCAAAAAAACCAGTCAGCTCATAGGTTGCCGTAGGTACCATAATCGGTTCTTCGGTTCGTGCAATTACTTTTGTAGGATCTTCTAAATCCATTAAAAAAGCCCCTAAGCAATATTGATGTGCTGCATTAGCTCCATGATAAATGGATAACCAGCCTTTTTCTGTTTTTATAGGAGCGGCTCCGGCACCCACTCTTTTGCTATCCCATAAACCTGCTCTGGTTTTAATAATACAATGATGATTTCCCCAGTGTAACCCATCAGGAGAAGAGGTAATCCAAATATAATTTCCTCCAATATCAACACTGCTCGGACGGTGTAAAGCGTAATACAAACCATTAATTTTTTCGTTAAAAATGGCACAATCCTTATTATGTGGCGGCAACATCATTCCGTGTGATTCAAAATTTCTCCAATCGGTTGTGGTGCGTAAACCTACTCCTACTCCATTATCAGAAACTGCTGTATAAGTAAGGTAATATTTATTTTCGAGCAAAGTAACCCGGCAATCTTCTATACCAAATGTTTCCAATATTCCCTCTCCAACTAAAAGCGGATAATTCTCCGGTTCGTAGAAATGGTGCCCATCATCGCTACACAATAATCGCAGGTGTGATAAAGTAGTTAAATAATCAACTCCTTTATAATTAATGACTCTGGCATCACTTGCGTCTAGTTCAGTGTCATCAGTAGGAATTTCGATGATTTTAATCGCTCCAGTTTCCGTTAAAATAGGAAAAGAAATACTATTCTCTTTTTGTTCTGGTCTTTCGGCTACGCGAACAATCAACCATGTTTTCCGTTCAAATTGAAATACACCCGGATTAAGAAGACAGGTAATTTGTAAACCTTCTCTACTGGCAGGTAAATCTGCAGGGGATAATAATGGGTTTTGTGTGAAACGTTTTGCAATATCTTTCATGCTATTCTATTTTTATTTTTTTAGTTTTAAGTACAAATCTATTTCTGTTATAAGGAACGAGTAGTTTAACAGTAAATTTATTCATAAAATTCACAACTATTCTATTTATTTACAGACCTATAGAAGAAAACCTGTTTTTTATTAAGAGAGAGATTCCAATCTATTGATAATTAAAAACAAAACAATAGTACAAAGGCGAATATAAAATCTGTATTTTCCTTAAATTTGTATAAAATAGTTTGATTATGGAAATCAGAATCGAAGCTGTTCAAATTGCGGAATCCTTCAACATGAAGAAATTCCGTGCCGATTTTCGGGTCGAAGCACATTCGGGCTCCACTTCCGAAGTGTTTTATGCATTGGAAGAAAACGAGCGTTATTTATATGTTTTTGATTATGGTGTTGTGGTCTTTGCCAATTATGATGCAGTTGCTAAAAGTGAATTCGTGAATTTTATAAAAAATTACGCCACTACTTTGGTCGATTTGAATTTATCAGAAGAATACCGCATTGAAACCGATGAAACACTGCAAAAAGTCATTGTAAAAAACAATTATGTCACCGTTTCTCAAATAGATTCCTCCCTTATGCGAATCGTTATGCTTAATATTGCGCAATCTGTTGCACTTGAATATTACGAAGTATTGACTGACGAACTCATTACCTCTTCAAAACACTACATTCTCGAATTAGAACAACGGGGAAAACTCAGTATTTCTAAAACCAATTTACTAAAATACATTGGTAAAGTACTGAATGTCAAGAACAGTATTGTAGACAATTTATATATTCTTGACGACCCAAATCTCGTTTGGGATAATGAAGAACTCAATCTGCTCAACCGCCACCTCAAAGCTAATTTTGATATTAATACCCGTTTTAAAGACCTCGATTATCGTTTGCAAATTGTAGAAAACAATCTTACATTGTTTATCGATGTACTGAACGTACGGGAAAGCTCCAGACTGGAATGGGTGGTTATCATATTAATTGCGTTGGAGATTGCCATCGCGTTATTTTTTCATTAAAACCTAAAGTCTATTGCATCAATTTTCTCTTGCTTTACACAATAAACTCTAAAATATTTCTTTTATTCTTTATTCTATAAACAAAGTCATTTTTGTTATTTTTGTTTTTTGAAAGAAAAAATTTTTAAAAGAATAATATAAATCATGTAATTATCTTACATCTTATTAACGCTTTCAAAAACAAGAAATTAAACCAAGAAGCCCTATTAAAATATTATAAATGAAAACCTATTACATTCATAACGGAACTGAAAACAGCGGTCCATTTTTCTTGGACGAATTAAAAGCTAAGAAAATAACAAAAACAACATTAATATGGTTTGAAGGTATGGACGAATGGAAATATGCCGCAGACATACCTGAATTAAAAAATATTTTATCAGTAATACCTCCACCTCTAAACAGGATTCCCCTTTTGCCTGAAGAGGATGAAAAAGTAGTAAGTCAAACTATTTTAGGATTGGATAAAAGTATCTTTTTTTTAGCTTTTGGAATTATAACTTTAATTATTGGAACACTGATTTTCAATACTTATCAAGAAAACAGAAGTTTAGAATTTGACCAAAAAAATCACCAAACGGAATTTCAAAACCAACAAATTGAACTGCAACAAAAACAAACTGACGAGGAAAAGATACAAATTGCTATTCAAGAAAAAATAGACTCAGATAGACTCTCTAAACAAAAAAAAGACTCTGTAAACTACAGAATTTCAGAAATCAAGAAAATAATCCTTGTTAACAGTGCTAATTTAGAAGAAGATCAAAATAAATTAATTGATGCCAAAGATTTTAAATTATTTAGAACAGAAAGCGAAAGGGAGGAACAGATTAACTTGATAGAAAATGATATTATCCATTGGCAAAATGAAATAAAAAAATTAGAAAATGAAGCTGATCGATTGTATTTAAAACTAGAAACAATACATTAATACTGATTTATGAATTGCGTAATTAAGAAACCTCCAAAGCTTCAAAACTTTGGAGGTTTCTTCTATTTAAACAACTTTTCAATCTATCTATTTTTCTAAACTTTCTAATGTTCTATTTGAAATTACAGACTTATCTTGTTCCAAAACATCCTCATCACTTGCATATTGGTCATTTTTCTTTATCAAAAGCCAAGTATTTTCCTCTTTCGTTTTTAGTTCTACCAATGCAAATTCACCTTTGAGCTTTTTTCCGTTTAGAATAAAACTAAGATGTCCTTCTTTCAAATCAGATTTTAATTTTTTTTCGATATTGTCAGCACCTTCTTTGTCTGCTAAGGTATAGCTTCCATTGTCCCAAATTATAACAGTTCCTGCTCCATAATTTCCTTCAGGAATAATTCCTTCAAAATCTTTGTAATCATAAGGATGATCCTCCACCATAATCGCCAGCCTTTTATCAGCGGGATTCATCGATGGTCCTTTGGGTATGACCCAGCTTTTTAATACTCCGTCCACTTCCAGCCGAAAATCATAATGCAAATTGGATGCAGCGTGTTTTTGCATGACGAAAACTAATTCGGTTATTGATTTTTTAATTGCACCTTCAGGTTCAGTCGTAGCATTAAAATTACGCTTTTGATTGTATTTATTTAAAGATATCATGATAAATAAAATTAGAGTTAAAATAAATCTAAAAGGTATGGAATTGATATATTCGTGAAATTAGTCAATAAGCAAACTAAAAAAATATTTAGATTGGGTTCAACTTTTTCCTGTATTCTCGTCTAAATTGCTGTGATTATCACCACCTATACTGTAATTATTATTTTCTTCATCCTCACTTCCCATGTCTTCCTGATCATCATCCAGTTCAGATCCAGGAACGTCTAAGTCACTGCCAGATTCATCTTCCTCAAAATCTTTTTGATTCAATTCCCTGACATTATTAATTTCAACAGGCGCCTTCTTTTTAGTAATATCTTCCGGGTCAATTTCCATTTCTTTTTGGAACTTACTATACATATCTTCACTTGGAGGATACACAAGAGAATCCGGCACTTTATTTTTATCTTTATTAACCGGTTTCATCTTATTTAGATTTGATTTGTCGTCTTTATTTTCCATTTTAATGTTTTATTAAATTGACTTACAGAACACTAAGTTAATCATTTTTAATCAAAAATATATTTTATAGTATGAAAAAACATCCTTTAATCCTGATTTTATAACCGGAACTTTTTGTACATTATTTACTAATTTTAAGCTTCCTGATCAGTAAATAATTAATTCAAATTAATTGTTGCTTTAGTGAGAATCCGTTATATTTTAAACAAGATTGTTTTACTCCTTAAATCCTTAAAATAAAGTTAAGTAACATTCTTTGGTTTCCTAATCAAGCCGGATTCTGTTAAATTTACAGAAACTATTTTTTTATTTTTACAAACAACTACAAAATGGTAACAATGGAAGACCAAGAAAAAGACCAAAATGCGGCAATGAATCCATTTTTTCAGCCCAATAATACACCATATAATGTTCCGCCTTTTGATAAAATAAGAAACGAACATTTTAAACCCGCAATTTTAGAGGGAATTAAACGGCATCAGACAGAAATTGATCAAATTGCAGATAATACAGATGCCCCAACTTTTGAGAATACCACTCTTGCTATGGAAAATGCAGGCGAATTTCTTTTGAATGCCAATATGGTATTTTCTAATTTGAACGGTGCAAATACCAACGATGAACTTCAGGATATAGCCAAAGAACTTGCTCCAAACTTAGCAGCACACAACGACAATATCTATTTGAACGAAAAATTATTCTCAAAAGTAAAATCACTTTGGGATGAAAAAGAAAAGCTAAATCTAAATATAGAGCAAGCAAAAGTTTTAGATAATTTATACAAAGCATTTGTACGAAGCGGAGCAAATTTAGTTGATTCAGACAAAGATAAACTGAGAAAAATAAACGAGGAACTTTCGCTGACTTGTTTGAAATATGGCCAAAATGTTTTGGCTGAAACCAATATATACAAATTGGTCATTGAAGATATAAACGATTTATCCGGATTACCGCAGGAATTAATTACTGCCGCTTTTGCCGAGGGGAAATCAAAAGGAAACGAGGGAAAATGGGTTTTTACCTTATCGAATTCCAGTGTAATTCCGTTTTTGCAATATAGTGCCAATAGAAATTTAAGACAGCAAATCTGGGAAGCCTATCAAACCCGTTCCAATCATGATGACGATTTTGACAATAAAGAAAATGCTCTGAAACTAGCAAATCTTCGCGGCGAAAAATCCAGACTTCTTGGTTATGAAACGCATGCGTATTATATTTTGGAGGAAACTATGGCCAAAACTCCAGAAACTGTTTATAAACTTTTGAATGATTTGTGGAAACCAGCTTTAGAAATTGCCAAAACGGAAGCAGCAGACATTCACGAAATGATGAAAAAAGATGGAATCAACGATTCGGTTCAACCCTACGATTGGCGATTTTACACTGGAAAAATTCGTAAAGAACGTTTTGATTTAGACGAGCAGGAATTAAAACCTTATTTTAGTTTAGAAAATGTCAGAAAAGGCATTTTTCAAGTTACCGAAAACTTATACGGCTTACAATTCAAACCCTTACAGGAGGTACCAAAATACCATGAAGAGGTGGATGTTTGGGAAGTTTCAGAATCCGATGGAACGCATGTAGGTGTTTTGTATATGGATTTTTATCCTAGAAATTCTAAACGTGGCGGAGCTTGGATGACGTCCTACAGAACCCAAAAAACAGTTGACGGACTAAGACAAGCTCCGGTAATTTCTATTGTTTGCAATTTTTCTAAACCCACAGAAAACAGTCCGTCTTTATTGACTTTTGATGAAGTGACGACTTTTTTCCATGAATTTGGTCATGCTTTACACGGATTATTATCTAATGTAACCTACAGAAGTTTAGCCGGTACAAATGTCCCAAGAGATTTTGTCGAATTGCCTTCGCAAATTATGGAAAACTGGGCTGTAGAACCTGAAGTTTTAAAAATGTATGCCAAACATTATCAGACAGGAAAAGTCATTCCTGCTGATTTAATTAAAAAAATACAAGAATCAAGTACTTTTGACCAAGGCTTTATGACTACAGAGTACTTGGCAGCTTCGTTTTTAGATTTAAAGTATCACACTCAAAAGTCAGCAATTACAAGAGATGCCAATACTTTCGAGAAAAATGCAATGGACGAAATAGGTCTAATACCTGCAATCATTCCAAGATACAGAAGTACGTATTACAATCATATTTTCTCAGGCGGTTATTCGGCTGGATATTACAGTTACATCTGGTCAGGCGTTTTGGATACTGATGCTTTTGAAGTCTTCAAAACAACCAATCTATTCAATCCTGAGAAAGCCAAATCATTTCGAAAAAACATTTTAGAAAAAGGCGGAACCGAAGAGCCAATGATCTTGTATAAACGTTTCCGTGGAGCAGAACCTAGCGTTGCGCCTTTGTTAAGAAAACGGGGTTTAGACAAAAAGTAATCACAAAAACATCCGAAGGTCAATTGTTTCAAAAGTAAAATATCCTATTCTTAAACTTAATTTAGAATAGGGTATTTTGTTTTTAAACGCTTTCACTAAACTTATAGTAAACCTTTTTAATTACCCCAAATTCTATTTTTGAAAATGTCAACTGTTTGTCTTAAATGCTGATTAAGCAATAGAAAAACAACTACAATACCCATTAGATAACCAATAGCGGTAAAGATTTCCATATTGGACAATAAAACCGATTGTTTTGAAACAGAACTGATAATTTGTTTCATCGCTAATGTATTGGAATCATCCATCGTATAGCCTTTAGCCATAAAACTTTTGGTGAGTTGCCCGACCCGCATTTGGGTTTCTGCACTTTCGGGAAGAACAAACTGTCTGAATTTTGTAAAATGGGTACTTTGCAAAAACAATCCTGCATTTTGAATCATAGCAAAACCCATTATACTTCCCCAAAAACGCCCTGCAACTCCAACAACACCCGCAAACGGAGCATAATGCGTAGGAACGGCAGATACCGTGAACAAGACTAGCGGAACAAATATTATTCCAACAGCCATACCCTGCAACATATAAGGAATCACAATATCCGACAAGGAAGCATCCGGCACAAAAAGGAACGTAAACCAGAAATGAAATAGCGCTAAAAGTGAAAATCCGATTATAAAAATATAGCGCGAAGCAACTGATTTAGCCAAAAACACCCCTGTCAAAATCATTCCAATCACATTTCCTGTCAAATTCAAATACTGCACATGCGCCACTCTTGAAGGTTCCCAATTCCAAATAACAGCCATCGTACTGTGACAAATATTTAACGTTGCTCTGGCAATATAAAAAACCACAGACAATAACAATCCGGTTCGTAAATTCGCATACCGAAATACTCGCATATCAAAAGTTGGTCTCTTCACCAGCATTTGTCTGACTATAAAAAAACCTCCTGTTAGTAAGGCAACAATGAGCGCTGCAACAATTTGGGGAGATTCAAACCAATATTTTTTTTGGCCATAAACCACAAAATAACTGCCACATAAAATCGCGGTAAGCACAAGAACAAAACTGGCCCAATCAATTTGATACAACGGAATTTTTTTATGAAAGCGATTGTTATTAAAGGTAATCATGACCAAAGCTACGCACACAATTTGGAAAAAAGCCGAACCATACGCCATATATTTCCAATCGTAATTCTCAAGCAACCACACCGCAATATTCATTATGAAAGGGGAAGCCAGCATCAAAGCTCCATAATTGAGCGTAAACGCAATAATCACGGCATTTTTAGACTTAAACCGTGCTATCAAAAATTGTCGTAAAGGTAAAACTGGCAATGCCATCAGAATTCCTTCGGCCATTCTTAACATGATAAACAAAGAAAAATTTTGTGTATACGCCGTCAGTATAAATGTTAAAGCAGCTAAACTATAAATAACCAGAAAATAGTTCTTGGTTGGGAAAAACTTAAAAAACCGACTTTCGATGAGAATGGTAGCTAAAAAAGTCCCATATGTAACACACATCGAAAATTGTAAATCTTCGATTTCTACGTCCAAAAAACTCGCTGCATAAGTTACATTAGAAGTATATACTCCCAATAAAACCATGGAATGCAGCATGCAGAAAAAAATAATGGCAATAATAGCCCAATTGGGAACCCAAGATTTAAAAACACTTACTTCTGACATCTGATTATTTGTGTTCGGCTATAACGGTAACATTCATACCGGCTCTGAGAAAGTCCGTTTGCGCATCACTTTCTTTTAATTTTATTCTAACCGGGATTCTTTGTTCTATTTTTATAAAGTTGCCTGTTGCATTATCAGGAGGCATTAATGAAAAACGCGCACCACTGGCTGGCGATAAAGATTCAATGCTTCCCATAAATTCTCTCCCGCTTATCGCATCTGCTTTCAGGGCTACTTCCTGACCAATGGATAAATATTGCAGCTGCGTTTCTTTAAAATTAGCCGTAACCCACTT
Source organism: Flavobacterium galactosi (assembly GCF_048158585.1). Taxonomy (NCBI): domain Bacteria; kingdom Pseudomonadati; phylum Bacteroidota; class Flavobacteriia; order Flavobacteriales; family Flavobacteriaceae; genus Flavobacterium; species Flavobacterium galactosi. The sequence continues at coordinate 309,385 of NZ_JBLNKV010000005.1, read as the reverse complement.
TTCCTTGCTAACGATAGAAACTAAGGTTTGTCCTTCTTTTATCATTTGTCCCGGTTGCATCATTTTTTTACCAACCCAGCCATCATAAGGAGCGGTAATTACAGTATAGGAAAGAAACAAAGTAGCATTGTCAGCAACCGCTTGTTTGGACTGAATTACCGTCTGAGCCGTAGGAATTTTAGCCGAAGCTTCTGAGGTGTTCAATACCGCCGATTGAATCGTGTTTACTATTTCCTGATAATGTGCTTGTGCCAATTCGTAATCCGCTTTTACTTTTTCCAGCTGTTGTTCAGTAGCCGCTTCTTGGCTTACTAATCCTTTATAGCGATTGTACTCCAGTTTTGTTTTCCAAACTTCCGTTTTTGCAGCTTGTAACTGAGCTTGTCTGACCGAAGTCACATTAGAAGTTGTTGCGACATTTTTTGCTATCACAATGCTGTTGCTCTTTGCGTTTTCAACATCGGCCAGTGCCATGTCTAAATGCGCTTTGTATTCCCTATTGTCAATTACCAACAACGTATCGCCTTGGTGAACAAACTGATTTTCATCATAGCGCACTTCGGTAACATAACCCGTAATCCGCGCCATAATTGGCGTTACATATTGATCCACTTGAGCATCATTGGTTTCTTCGTGATTTTTATTAAAAATATAAAACCAAATCCCTAAAACAATTCCTCCGAGAACCAGCATACTGGCAATCACGGTAATTAATCTATGAAATGATCTATGGCCTCTTGACGAATTATGAACTTTTACCATATAAATTGGAAACTAAATTATATTAAACCTAAATTATTATTTGTTGAGCAATCCTGCCGTATGAAGCAATTCATAATGTTTCATAACCGCATCAATTCTAGTGGAAACTTTGTTGAATTTTGCCTGAAGCAACGCATTATCTGCATCGACCATTTCAGTAATCAAAACCAGTTGATTGAGGTATTTTACTTTCACAATCCGATAATTTTCATTGGCTAAATCCAATGCTTTGTCCGTAACGGGTAACTTGTCCTGTATTTCCTGATATTGGGTATGATTTCTAAATACTTTATCAACCATCTCATTTTTCACTAGCTCCAATTCATTTTTTTGCAATTCCACTTTTAAATTGGCAACCTGAACTTTAGCTTTATTTTTATACAAACCCGATAAATTATAACTAGTCTCCACACCTATTTGTCCTACGGTATAGAGATACGGACGATTCAGCGTAAACAACATGTAGTCCGGATATTTAAGATTATAATTCCCAAAGAAACTAACTTTAGGATAATAACTTCCTTTGACTATTTTTAACGCTGTTTTTTTAATGTCCACTTCCCTATTTGCGATACGCATTTCTTCATTTTCAAGCGTCTCTTTAAAATAGAAATCATAGTCTTTCAACGGTGCAATATCGAGTAATCCAGTTGTATCAATAGCAATTTCAGCTTCTTCGGGCAACTGTAGCATCGTTTTTAACTCTTGAAGCGCAATCCTGATGTTTTTTTTATTGGTCAATGAGTTTAGTTCTCGATCCGAAAGTTGCAGTTCAGAACGCAACACTTCATTTTTAGTTACGGTTCCAAAAGTTTTAAAAGCTTTCACTTCCTTTAATCGTTCCTGTTCTTCTTTAATGCTTTCGCCAATGATTTTCTGGAGTTCCATCATTTTATAAATACCCAAAAAAGTAGTTGTCACCTGTAATTGAATGTCATTCTGCGTCTTCTCTACCTTGATTTTAGCGATTTCATTTTCCTCTTTTGATTTTTTAATCGCATTATTGATTCTATTACCTGCATAAAGTGGCATCTCAAATTTTGTAACCGCATCATATATTACGGTCCCAGGTTCTGGAGTATAGGTATGTTTGTCTGAGAAAAAACCGCCTTCGTATTCCGTCAAATCTGATAATCGGGAATACATCGCATTAAAATTAACTTCCGGCAAACGAAGATTTTTTGCCTCGGCAATTTCTTTTTCTGAAATGCGCTGTTCGATATGAGATTTCTGAATCGTCTTATTATTTTCTTTAGCGATTTTTAAAGCATCATTTAAAGAAATAGCGGTAGCTTGTTGTGCTTGTACTGATGTTATCCCCTGAAAGAAGAGGAATAATAACACGGCATTTTTTGAAAAATTAATTTTCGATTGGTTCAAATGAACCCATTTTTTAAGAAACATAATTTTGATAAAGGAATAGGGTGCAAAGTTCCCTAATTTAATTTATGCTATAAAATCAACTAAAGCCAACTATTTATTCATTTCGGACAAATATAAAACAATAAAAATACTACAACGATTGCAGAAAATAAGTGTTACAAAAAAAATTACTTTTTTAATATTTCAACGCCTTTTAAATAATCAGAAGGGCGTTGTCCTAAAATCTTGAAAAATGTATTGCTAAAAGTTGGAACGCTATTATAGCCCACAGCTTGCGCAACTTCATTAACAGAGCGTTTTTTTTCGAGTAACAATTCTATTGCTTTTAAAATTCTTCGAATGGTGAAATATTGAATGAATGACATGCCTAAATCTTTTTGGAATAAACGATACAAAGAGCGCTCACTAAAACCAAATCGATTGGCCAAATCAGAGAACAAAATAGTTTCTTCCAAGTTTTTGTCTAAATAGCTAATAATCTTATTCAGACGAATATCCTTTGGTAAAGGCACAGATAATGGTAAATTAGTCAGACAGATTTCCGGTAAAATAGCTTTTATGGCATTGGCAATATTAAAATTTCTGGTTCCTTTTTCCAGGTTTCCGTTCCATCGGTTTGTGAAACGCATCATTTCCAGCAATAAATCATTAATGGGATAAATCCCTTCTTTTTCATAAAAAGAATCTTCATTCGAATCTATTGGAAAATACAAATTTCGCATTATAACATGATCCGAATTGGCATGAATACTATGTTTTATTCCGCCTGGAATCCAGATAAAATGGCGAGCAGGAAGAAAATAAGTTTTGGTTTCAGTGGTAACATAAACAATACCTCCTTCTGAATATAGCATTTGTGCTTTTTCATGTTTGTGGGTTGGAATAAATAATTCGCCCATTAAATCATGATGGCAATAAATACTTTTTTTATCCGTATCAACCTTTTTTATATAATATTTCTCTTCTAAAGTTTCAGATAAACCCATGTGACTGAAATGACTATTTTTATGACTTATTACGATATTTATCCAATTCTTAATACACTAAAATTAAATAGTCTCTAAGTCTTATTCTACTAATTGATTTTGGTTATTTTTCACCAAAAAACCAATTGTGCAGTTGGACAGCATTAGATTTCAAAGTTACAAAGACAAAGTTATTTCTGGACAAGATGCCACTTTATTTTTCAAAGATAAAATAACTATTAGAACCAGTGGTTTTACTAAAATGTGCTGTAAACAAACATTCATTCTAAAATCCAAAAAGTGATATTTTTCTATTCCATTTTTTACATTAATAAAACATAAATCACTAACTTTAAGCAATTTAAATATTTATTTAAATACATCCAAACTAGATTCCTAATTTAAAAAAAATAAAAACATGAGCGCACTAAAAGACAATATAATTCCAGGAAATCATGGTCAAATTTTTGGAACAAATGCTATAGAAGAAGTGGATTTAATCGAAATTAAAGCCAGCTTATTTAAATTAGACGGAATAAAAGATGTGCTGTTGAATGCTGAAATATTTCCACGAGAATTCACGGTTCATACTTCCAAAATGGTATTGATCAACGATATTGAAAACAAAGTAAAATCAGTGGGATTTCATGCTATTCCAAAAGATTTATTTGAGCTTTAATATTTTGAAATAACGCAGATTCAATTAATCTAAAACTATTTAAAAAGACAAAAAAATGGAAACTAAAAAAACAATTTATCAACTACACGAAGAACACAAAACGTGGTTAAACAAACTTTCCTTTTATAAGGATGAACTTAAAATTATGGATAACCGAATTTTGGAAGTGGCAAAAAAAAACACTTCTAATGAGGTACGCTCCTTAGCCGATCATTTTAATAATCTGCTAGTCATTCAAAAGGAACAGATTGACATCTTAAGCCATGATATTAAAAGTCATGAATTGTATCTGGAAGCAGCAGCACTTGGAAATCCTAATAGTATTGATCATGAAAAATTTTCAGACCATAAAAAGCATAGAGAAAGTATCGCTGTTTTTGAAAAAATATTTAAAGAATTGAGAGAAGAATTGATTGATTTTCTATCGAAATGGATGTGAATTAGAAGCGTATTTTTCAAAAAAAGACTAGAAACCATTTCTTCAGATACGTCTGGACACCAATTTTCATACAGTAGAATAGAATACAGATTTGACAGATTTTAGACTTATTGCCACAGATTTTTTTGATTATAACATGAAGAATCCAATATAATTATGACATTTCGGGACATGACTTTTTTAATTAAAATAGAAAAGAACAAATTTAAATAAGTGTTAATTTGTTCAATCCATGTTATCTGTGTTCTATTTATATATGTGTCCAGATCATAGTTTCTTCAGAGGTTTTTATTATCCAATAAATTTTTAAATTTTATCTGGAAACCATTTCCTTAACAAGCACCAACTTCAAAATGCTTGTACTACTATTGGCAATAGCCAATTAAAAATTTAAACAAAAATTAGTATTTTAGATTTGGTTTATATATATCTATATCGTAATATTGCAATATAAATATATAACGATGGGAATTACTAAATCAGAACATTTCACAGACGAGCAAAACGAATTGGCAACATTGGCGAAAGCCATAGGTCATCCTGCCCGAATTGCTATAATAGAGCATCTCATAAAAGTAAACAGTTGTGTATGCGGTGATATCGTAAATGAACTCCCTTTGGCACAACCCACTGTTTCCCAACACTTGAAGGAACTAAAAAATGCCGGACTTATAAAAGGCAATTTTGAAGGAAATGCCATTTGTTATTGCCTCAACGAAGAAGGTTTTAATAAAATAAAAGGCTTTTTTCAGCACATCAACACCTATTTAGAAAACAAGAAAAATCAATGTTGTTAATTTTTAAATTACAAGAATCATGAAATCGCCATGACTCAAAAAAAACAATATAATTTAGGAATAGAGATACCATATTCCTTTAAAAAACAAATATTATATTCATATGAAATTATCAGAAATTAAAAAACAATTGAGCACACTAGATAACGTTGCTTTTGTATTGCCAAACGGAACCTATGTTCCAGAACATTTTCATGTAACCGAAGTGGGTTTAATCACTAAAAACTTTATTGATTGCGGTGGAAAAGTTAGAAAAGAAACCGTAGTAAATTTCCAATTATGGGATGCCAATGACTTCGAACACCGCCTAAAACCACAAAAACTTTTGGACATCATCGCACTTTCAGAAAAAGTATTAGGTATTGAAGATTATGAAATAGAAATGGAATTTCAAACAGAAACCATTGGTAAATACGACATTGGTTTCAACGGAACAGCATTCACTCTTTTAAACAAACAAACAGCTTGTTTAGCACAAGATCAATGTGGCATTCCTGCAGAAAAACAAAAAGTAAAATTATCTGAAATCCCAACGCAATCAAGCTGTTGTACTCCTGGAGGAGGCTGTTGCTAATTTTTTAAAACTATAAAATGACTTTAACAAAAACCATCGTATTTCCAGAAATCGAAAAGGTAATCTCTGCTTTTGATTTTGAAACCATCGCAGCAGAACGCAAAATTATTTTGCAACCACTTATTGATTTTATTCAACAAAAAGTTACTAACCAACAAGAAGTTAGGCTGAATTTGATTTGCACACACAATTCCAGAAGAAGCCATTTATCGCAAGTTTGGGCACAAACAGCAGCGGCGTATTTCAATATCAAAAATGTATTTTGTTATTCTGGAGGTACCGAAGCAACGGCTTTATTTCCCATGGCTGCCAAAACACTAGAACAATCAGGCTTTAAAATTAAAACTATTGCAGCAGGGAATAATCCAATTTATGCCATAAAATATTCCGACAATGAACATCCCGTTATTGGTTTTTCAAAAACTTATGATGACGATTTTAACCCCCAAAGTGAGTTTGCAGCAATATTGACTTGTTCCCAAGCAGATGGAGGTTGCCCGTTTATCGCTGGTGCTGAAAAGCGTATTCCAATCACATTTGAAGATCCAAAAGCATTTGACAATACACCACAACAAGCAAAAAAATATCAGGAACGCAGTTTACAAATTGCAACTGAAATGTGCTATGTATTCTCCCAAATAAAATCATAATAATGGCCTCTAAAAAAAGATTAAACTTTCTCGATAGTTACCTTACCCTTTGGATATTTCTGGCAATGATAATTGGAGTTTCCATTGGTTACTTTATTCCGTCAAGCAGTGGTTTTATCAATTCCTTTTCAAGCGGAACGACAAATGTTCCTTTGGCAATTGGATTAATAGTAATGATGTATCCTCCATTGACTAAAATTGATTTTTCAAAAATTTCTTTAATGTTTGAAAAGCCAAAATTACTGACCGCTTCTTTTTTAATCACTTGGATTTTCGGTCCGTTTTTAATGTTTTTATTAGCAACATTCTTTTTGAAAGACCATCCGGAATACATGACCGGTTTAATCATAATTGGAATTGCGCCTTGCATTGCGATGGTAATTGTTTGGAATGAATTAGCCGAGGGAAATAGAGAATTAACCGCTGGATTAATTGGAATTAATAGTTTACTTCAAGTGTTCTTTTTTGGTTTATATGCCTATTTCTATTTGGAAATCATGTTACCATTATTCGGAATAAAAGGATTGGAATTAAATATTACGGTTGCACAAATTGCCACGACAGTTGGGATTTATTTAGGAATTCCATTTGTATTAGCAGTAATTAGCCGCTATGCCATCAAGAAATACATTGGTGACAAATGGTTCAATCAAAAATTTATTCCTTTTGTCTCTCCAATTACGTTGATTGCTTTGCTTTTTACAATCGTAGTCATGTTTAGTTTAAAAGGCGAAATGATTGTTGATCTACCACTGGATGTAATTCGAATTGCCATTCCGCTTGTGATTTTCTTCACCATTATGTTTTTCCTGATGTTTTTTGTTTCAAAAAAAATCGGAGCCAATTATAGAGATGCTGTAGCACTTTCATTCACAGCATCGGGAAATAATTTTGAATTGGCAATTGCAGTTTCCATTGGAGTTTTCGGCATCAATAGCGGACAGGCATTTGCTGGAGTTATTGGTCCATTAGTAGAAGTTCCGGCTTTGATAATTTTAGTAAATGTGGCTTTTTGGTTAAGAAAAAAATACTATCAATCTAAGTAATTTTAAAATTAAAATTTTAAAATATAAGTACACTGTTTTAAATTAACTCAAAGCTCCCAAACACTTTTTTGGGAGTTTTTTTTATCCAAATATTAAATGACCCCCCTAAATACAGAATATTTTTTTTAACAAAACAGGACTTTAATTATAAATACCCTATTTAAAACACCCTTTTTTGAATAATTACTAATTAATTTCAAAAACACATAATTAAGTATCTGAATTAAGTATTAATACTTATATTTGCGTAATAATACTTAATTAATGAGATTATGATTAAAGTAATAGTAGTCGGAAACGGCATGGTAGGTTACAAATTTTGTGAAAAATTCATTGCAAAATCAGGACAAGAAGAATATCAAATCACCGTATTTGGAGAGGAACCAAGACGCGCATACGATAGAGTTCACTTGAGTGAATACTTTGCGGGTAAAAGCGCTGACGACTTATCATTATCAACATCAAATTGGTATGAAGAAAACAACATAATCCTAAATACCTCTGAATTAATCACTGATATTAATAGAGAGCAAAAAACCATACATACCCATTTAGAAAAAACGCATGCCTACGACTACTTAGTTTTAGCTACAGGTTCAGCTGCTTTCGTACCACCTATTGAAGGCGTAGATAAAGAAGGAGTTTTTGTATACAGAACTATTGAAGATCTAGATGCAATCATGGCTTACGCCAAGAAAATAAAGCAAAATGGTGCTACTGAAGCTGCCGTCCTTGGCGGTGGATTATTAGGACTTGAAGCCGCTAAAGCGGTATATGATTTAGGATTAAATCCACATGTAGTGGAATTTGCTCCTCGATTGATGCCAAGACAGCTTGATAAAGGTGCGAGTGATATGTTGCAATCAAAAATTGAGGAACTCAACATTAGCATTCACCTTAACAAATCAACACAATATATTGCTGGTGAAGATACCATAACAGGAATGATGTTTGAAGGAGAAAAACTCCTAAAAGTAGACATGTTAGTAATTTCTGCAGGGATTAAACCACGTGACGAACTAGGAAGAGTTTCCGGACTTGAAGTAGGCGTACGAGGAGGAATTGTAGTAAACAACAAAATGCAATCTTCTGATCCTTACATCTATGCGATCGGAGAAGTAGCACTTTACAATCATATGATTTATGGTCTTGTAGCTCCCGGATATGAAATGGCCGATGTAGCCGCTGAACAAATTATGAAAGGAGCAAAAACGATGAGGGAAACCATCGATATGTCTACACAATTAAAATTAATTGGTGTTGAAGTTGCGAGTTTTGGTGATCCGTTTATAGAAAATGAGGAGGTGACCGCCATTGTTTACGAAAATAAATTCAGTGGAATTTATAAAAGAATCAATGTTACCAAAGACGGAAAAACACTTTTAGGAGGGATATTGGTAGGTGACTCAAGTGATTATAATGGATTGTTCCAAATTTACAGCAACGCCATGAAATTGCCTAAAAATCCAGAAGATTTGATTTTGGGTTCAAGAGGAGGAGAAAGTTCTACTATGGGAAGCGCAATGGACTTGCCGGACACTGCCGTAATTTGTTCTTGTGAAAATGTTACCAAAGGAAGTATTTGCTGTTCTATCACAGACGGTACTTGCGAAACTCTTTCAGATGTAGTCAAATTGACCAAAGCAACAACGGGTTGTGGTGGATGTAAACCAATGGTTGTAGATTTAGTAAAAGAAACCCAAAAATCATTAGGAAAAGAAGTAAAAGATGTTGTTTGCGAGCATTTTGCTTATAGCAGACAAGAACTATATGATATCGTAAAAATCAACAAATTTACCAATCACAATGAGGTATTAGGTACTGTAGGAAAAGGAGACGGATGCGAGGTTTGTAAACCGGTTTTATCTTCTATATTCTCCAGTATATACAATGATACTGCCAACAAACATGTCGTTGAACAGGATTCAAATGACAGATTCTTGGCTAATATTCAACGCAACGGTACGTATTCTGTTGTGCCTAGAGTTACAGGTGGGGAAATTTCAGCCGAGAAACTAATCGTTTTAGGTCAAGTAGCTCTAAAATACAATCTATATACCAAAATTACAGGAGGACAACGTATCGACTTATTTGGAGCCGAATTAAATGATTTGCCTGAAATTTGGAAAATACTTATCGACAGCGGTTTTGAAAGTGGACATGCTTATGGTAAATCATTACGTACCGTAAAAAGCTGCGTAGGGAACACTTGGTGTCGTTATGGAATGGATGATAGTACCACTTTTGCCATTGAATTAGAAAACAGATACAAAGGATTGCGTTCACCACACAAAATCAAAGGTGGCGTTTCTGGTTGTATAAGGGAATGCGCCGAAGCCAGAGGAAAAGATTTTGGAGTTATTGCCGTAGACGGAGGCTGGAATCTATACATCAGTGGTAATGGAGGAGCAAATCCAAAACACGCTGTTTTATTTGCAGAACAGGTTGACAAAGAAACTTGTTTGAAATACTTAGATCGTTTCTTGATGTTTTATATCCGTACAGCAGGACCATTAGTACGAACTTCTACTTGGCTAGAAAAACTGGAAGGTGGACTAGATTACTTGAAACAAGTAGTAATCGAAGATAGCTTGGGAATTGCTAATGCATTGGATGTAGAAATGCAAGGATTGGTTGATTCATACGAATGTGAATGGACTCAAGTTATTGAAAATCCTGAATTGCAAAAACGTTTTAGACATTTCACCAATTCTGACGAGAGAGACGACAATATTGAATTTGTACCAATAAGAGATCAAAAAATGCCAAAATCTTGGTAATCAACCGTTTTTAAATAAAAACAACTACTACATTATATACAACTAATTAACTCTTTCTACTCTCAACCCTCTCTCTTTTGGAGAGGGCTGAAGTGAAGAAAAATTAAAAGATTATTCAAATGGAAAATATTCTAAATCAATACCAAACCGTTTCTCTAAACGATGTAAAAATATGGTTCAAGGCAGGTAAAACATCTGATTTCCCTAGTAATGGTGGTGGTTGTATCAAATACAAAAACAAACAGATTGCCATTATAAAATTTGACCGCAGAAACGAATGGTACGCCTGTCAAAACCTATGTCCTCATAAAATGGAAATGGTGCTTTCAAGAGGAATGATTGGTTCTACTGACGATATTCCTAAAATAGCTTGTCCGATGCACAAGAAAACATTTTCTCTTGTAGACGGTTCGAATCTGAATGGTGATGATTTAAAAATCGCTACCTACCCTGTAAAAATTGTAGAAGATGAAGTATTCGTTGGCTTTTTGGAATAATTATGTATCTTTGATTTTAAACATTTCAAATGACAACAACACCATTCCAGAACGCAAGTACATGGATTGATGCAGAGAATGCTCAAGATCCAAACCACGAAACATACCAATCTATAACCTATCCAAAGGAATTATTATATTCAAATCGAATGTATAAAAGACTGATGGATTTTCATCCAAATGCTTCAGAATCAGTTCAAATAGCCTCTAAAGCACAACACATTTGCCGATGGAAAATAGCACGGGAATCCTACCCTATGGATCGTGTGGGTTATTTAAAATGGCGCGAAGATTTGAAAAAATTTCACGCCAAAACAACCGCTGTTATTTTAGAAAAAGCGGGGTACAGTGAGGAATTTATCGACAGAGTTTCTTTTCTGATTGAAAAAAAATTACTTAAAAAAGACGAGGAAACACAACTTTTAGAAGATGTCATTTGCTTAGTCTTTCTAGAATACTACCTAGACCCTTTTGTACACAAACACGACAGGGAAAAAATGAAAAATATCATTCTGAAAACTTGGCTTAAAATGTCTGAAAAAGGACAGCAGGAAGCCTTAAAAATCAACTACAGTGCTGCGAATCTTGAATTGATCAAAGAGTCTCTTGAACTGTAATCTGATTTCGTTATGACAAAAAGCGCCAAAGGATCATCTATCGATACTATTTCATTTAAAAACTTAAGGCGATTGTATCTTTTCGCCTTATTAACTATTGCCATTACAGTGTTGTTAAGCCAGTTGTTGATACAATACAACCTTAACAGCCAACTGAGTGATTCCCGAATAATCAATATTTCGGGAAAACAAAGAATGCTGAGCCAGAAATTGACGAAAGAGGTTTTAATTTTAAATTTCGTAACAGATACTGCAAAAAAAAATGAGGAAATCACAAGCATAGAAGAAACGCTTTCGCTTTGGAAAACTACCCATTTTAATTTAGAAAAAGGAAATGACAGTCTTGGTTTTCCAAAAGAGAAAAGCAAAACCCTTTCGGTATTATTTAAGGCAATTAAACCTAATTTTGACAGTATTGTTAATGCTACAACCTTTTTTTTAGAAAATAAAAAACTAAACGCAAAGGAATCCGAAAATCAAAAATTAGTACAAGCCATTCTTGAAAACCAAGTAGTTTTTCTTTCTAAAATGAACCAAATTGTTGATGAATACGACAAAGAGGCGCTAGAAAAAGTGACACTCCAAAGTAAAACGGAATATGCAATTTTAGTATTTACGCTATTTGTTTTATTACTCGAATTCTTGTTCATCTTTAAACCTACAAATCAAAAAGTAGAAAAACTTATTTCTAAACTTTTATCTTCTGAAAAAAAGGCATTAAAACTTGCTTATAACACCGAAATAATTAGTGAAATAAAAGAAAATTCTGTCAAAGAATTAAAATCACTCAATTATGCCATGGAGAATACGTTGCTCTATTGCCGCGTTGCCCCTGATGGCACCGTAATTCATATTGGCGAAAAATTTTCAAAACTGCTTCAATACAACCCATTTATTTCGGACAAGACCTTTTCTCAGGTTTTGACTCCAATAGAAAAAGAGCAAATCGTAATTGATAGGATTCTTGCCGAAAAACAACGAAGTGGTTGGCAAGGAGAACTCAACATTACCAATAGAGACGGAGAATCGCTCTGGCTCGACTTATCAATGGTTCCTGTAACCATAAAAAAAGAAGAGTCTGAATTATTGATTATCTGTTTTGATATTACCGAGCGTAAGAAAGCGGAACAGGAAGTTGAACGATTGAATACCGAAAATGTAACTGATAAAATCAATCAGCAAAAAATTATTTCGAGTAAGATTGTCGAAAATCAGGAAAACGAACAAAACAGGATTGCCAGAGAAATTCACGATGGAATTGGCCAAATGCTTACCGGTTTAAAATTTAGTCTGGAAAGCATCAATCTGGATGATAAAGAAAAAGCTGCTCAAAAAATAGAATACCTAAAAAAATTATCGCTTGACATTATAAAAGGAGTTCGCACCGCCACATTCAACTTAATGCCTCCGGAATTGAGCGATCATGGCATTGTTTCCTCTATTGCAAAACTGACTCAGGAATTATCAAAATTGACAGGAAAGAATATTCTTTTTTACAATAAGACCCATTTTGACAAACGATTGGATTCTTTAATTGAAATTAACATCTACCGACTGACCCAGGAAGCTATTAATAACGCTCTTAAATATGCCGAATCCTCGCATATAATTGTACAATTGTCGCATAGTAATTCTATTTTGAGTATTACAATTGACGATAACGGAAAAGGATTTGATATTACTACCGTCGAGAAAAAAAGAGACAGCGAGTCCGGAATGGGATTGCTTTTCATGAAAGAAAGGATTCAATATATTAATGGTAGGATTTTCTTCAACTCGATTCCAGGTGAAGGAACTCGTATTACTTTCAATATTCCTATATAATCCTGGGAAACTTACAAAATTCACTCTTTTTTCAATCCAAATAAAATAATTTCATTAGAATACGTATCTTAGCCTTTATTTTTAGGTTAATATACGTAATAATCAAGTTTCAAAATTAAGTAAGTTATGAGTAATACTATTCGAGTTGTACTGGCAGATGATCATGTATTTGTAAGAGATGGTATCAAATCATTATTAGAAAATGAAGTCAACATAGAAGTTGCAGGCGAAGCTATGGACGGTCTGGAAGCCTTGAAAATGGTAGAATCCGTTAAACCTGACTTACTGATTTTAGATATTCGTATGCCCAATATGACCGGTATTGAAGTAGTAGAAAAACTAAGGAATCAAAACAATATGGTAAAAATTGTTATGCTTTCTATGCATGAATCAGAAGAGTACGTATTAAAATCAATCAAAGCCGGAGCCGATGGATACTTACTTAAAGGTTCCAGCAAAGAAGAATTTCTTAAAGCAGTCCACACCATTGCTAATGGTGGAAAATATTTTAGTGGCGACATCTCCTCTATATTAATTGGTCAGCTTAGTAATCCGTCTGGAGTAATGGAAACAAAGCATGCACTTGACGAAGAACTGATGATAACCAAAAGAGAAAAAGAAATTCTTAAACTTTTACTATCTGGAAAAGGGAATAAAGAAATTGCCGAAGCTTTAGACATCAGTAAGCGTACGGCAGAGGTTCACCGTTTTAATTTGATGAAAAAATTAAAAGTAAAAAATCTTATGGAACTTTCTAATAAAGCAACTGAATATTCTTTATTGTAATCTTTTTTTTTTGCAGAAGCATCTTTCCAACAACTTAAAGACTACGTATAATAATAATAATAATAATTAAGTATAAATACTTAATTATTTTATTAAAGCTGCGAAAACGCAGATTTTGACTAAGTTTTAGTACTTATATTTGTAAAAAAAATATAAGTTTTATGAAAAATTCAAACTCTTTATCCCAATCCCATAAAATTTTGGTTTTAAATACACTTGCATTTACTGTATGTTTTGCTTGTTGGACTTTAAATGGTGTTTTAGTTACATTCTTAGTAGACAATGGAATTTTTAAATGGAGTGTTGTCCAAGTGGGCTGGCTTCTTGGAATTCCAATTCTTACAGGTTCTATTATGCGTTTACCAATCGGTATTTTAACTGATAAATTCGGTGGAAAATACGTATTCTCCATATTACTACTCCTTTGCTCTATTCCTTTGTTTCTTCTTCCTTTGGCTGATAGTTTTTTCATGTTTGCCCTTCTAAGCTTTTTGTTTGGTATGGTAGGAACGAGTTTTGCCGTTGGAATTGGGTATACTTCTATTTGGTACCCAAAAGAATGGCAAGGTAGAGCCTTGGGGATTTTCGGAATGGGAAATGCTGGAGCTGCGATAACTACATTTCTTGCGCCTTCTCTATTGAATCATTTTTCAGTAGAAGACCCACAAAATGGTTGGAAATTATTACCTATAATATATGGAGTTGCATTGGTAGTTATTGGTGTTGTCTTCTTGATTTTTGCAAAAAACAAAAAAATAGAGAACCAAACCAAAACAGTTTCTCAAATGCTTCAATCCTTAAAGAGTGTGAGAGTTTGGAGATTTGGAGCCTATTATTTCTTAGTATTTGGATGTTTCGTTGCGTATTCACAATGGTTGTTGCCAAACTTTATGAACGTATACCAAACTAGCCTTGTCATGGGAGGGTTATTTGCTACCATGTTCAGCTTACCTTCTGGAGTGATTCGCGCTTTTGGTGGTTATTTATCTGATAAATTCGGAGCTCGAAAAGTGATGTATTGGGTATTAGGATCTTCTGTTGTATTAAGTGCTTTATTGATGGTCCCAAAAATGGATATTACAACTGCTGGTCCAGGTGTTATGGCTGGTAAAAAAGGAACTATAACCGCTATTTCTGATACCAATGTAAAAGTAGGAGATAAAGATTTTCCAATCAATAAAAAAGTAGAAAAAACAGTTGAAAATTCTATTTTCCCAACCAAAAACTCTTGGCAAGAAATAGTGGTAAAACAAAACCAAGAAGTGAAGAAAAAAGAATTATTAGCAAAAGGAATAACACAAATCCATTTTGATGCTAACATGTGGGTATACTTAGTTTTGGTAATCCTGATTGGTATTTCTTGGGGAATCGGGAAAGCAGCCGTTTATAAACACATTCCTGAATATTTCCCGACAGAAGTTGGTGTTGTAGGTGGAATGGTAGGTATGATAGGTGGTCTTGGAGGTTTCTTTGGACCAATTATCTTCAGTTATTTATTGACTGCAACCGGAATTTGGTCAAGCTCTTGGGTATTTATCCTGCTATTCTCAGCAATCTGTTTAGTTTGGATGCATCTTACCGTAACTAAAATTATGAACGAAAAACAACCTACGTTATCCAGAGAAATGGAACGTAAATAATAATACTTTTTTGAATGGGTTAATTAGGTTAAAAAAATTGTTAATAATAAAACCAGTAAACTTCATTTAAAAAAGAATAGCAAAACTTTCAATTCCTCTAGAAAGTTTTTACTTCATGCACAGACGTAACACTTTCTATTACGGTTTTACGTCTTGTGTAGAAGCTAAAAAATCAACCGCAAATTCACAGCTTTGAAATCTGTGAATTTGCGGTTGATTTTTTTAATGGTAATTTGAGATATTGTACTATTTGATTTAACAGTATATTTGAGATTAACTAAATACTTCAGATTTATAAAGGCGATACTATTTATGGGTTATAAATCATTTTAGAAATATTATACATCAAACTATGAAAAACTTATGAAAGGATTCGTATTTATAGATAATGAAGAAATTGGTTTTGCTAATTTTAAAAATATTGACGAAAGCATGGGCGTAATCGGTGGTAATTTTTTTGCAAATGAAAACTATACAAAATTTAAAAAAGACATTCAAAAACTTACTAATAAATATAGAAATGCTAATAGTGTCAATTACAATTTTAAAGTTTTATTGAATGGTATTGAGTTAAATCCATTTGGAGGAATTTCATTTGTTGACTCAGAAGAATTTAACGAAATGTATTTAGATGTGGCAGGACTTGATGGAAATATAATTGAAAAAATGAAATAGCTAGGCCCAGACAAAGTCTTCGATTTTTGAGGAAGTGGAAATCGGTCTGAAACCGAAAAATAAAACCTCAAAGTCCAAGAATGCACAGCGATAACAGTCGCAAATAATTCATCTCTTTACCCTATGATTATTGGTTATATTCTCACCAATCTAATGTCAATTTCCCTATCCACATAACTCCATTCTTCTGTTTTTCGAAGTGTTTCTAAAAGTTCTTCAAAAGCAGCGGCATCAGCTGGAGCATATTCAAACCAAGTCAAAAAATCAAAAGGCTCACCAATGTCTCTGGAATGAAATAACTTCCTGGCAATTGCAGGCAAATACTTCATACCTATTTGGGTATGTTGGGATTTATTTTCCATTATTTTTCTACGTTCATCTTGCGCTAAATTCCACCATGCTTCCGATTTTCGGATGGGAATAAATGCCGCTAAAGTAGCTTCTGAGCGGCCTAAATCTTCTTGAATAGCAACCAAGTTGTCTTTATCCTCTTTCTCCGTATACCTAAGGTTACTCACAATTCCTTTTAAGGTCCAAATTCCTTTTTTAGATGGAACTAAAGAACTTGAAATCTTTTGTATGTGAGAAACGGACTCGATTGGCTCTCCTTTCAAAGCAATCATTGAAGTTACTTTCCACTCCCCGGCATGATCTCCTATAAAATCAAAAATTGTAGTATTCATATCGATTTATTTTTTATAATTAGTATTTTGGGTTTAAACAGAAATCCCTGAAATGGCTCAATACCTCAGGGATTCTTAAATTAACTAAACAAATTAAACCAAACCAAAAAAATTAACTTTTATATACCATATCCATATCTTCAATGGAGAACTTATCCGTTAACAGATGTAATAATTCATCTCTTAGCTCAATATATTCAGGCATTTTTACTATTTCAATTTTGTTTCGAGGTCTTGGTAAATGAACTTCTACAATCTCCCTAATGGTTGATGCGGGACCATTATTTAATACTACAATTCGATCTGACAAAAACAATGCTTCTTCAATATCATGAGTAATCATAACAATAGTTTTATCTCTATTGTTTAAGTTCCATAATTTCAATACTTCAATTTGCATAGTACCTTTGGTTAAAGCATCCAAAGCACCAAAAGGTTCATCCAACAATAATACTCCCGGGTTGATAGAAAAAGCTCTCGCAATGGCTACTCTTTGTTTCATGCCACCCGATAATTGTCCCGGTAATTTATCTCTATGTTCCAATAAATTGACCATTTTAAGATTATTATCCACAATTTCATGTTTTTCTTTCGTAGAACAATCCATTACTGAATCTACCGCTTGAAAAATATTTTCATGAACTGACATCCAAGGCAAAAGAGAGTAGTTTTGAAAAACGATTCCTCTATCTGGGCCTGGGCCTTTTATTATTTTTCCGTCTAATTCAACCGTTCCTCCTGTGGGAATAAGCATTCCGGCAATGGCATTCATGATGGTTGATTTTCCACAACCGGAGTGACCAATGATAGAGATGATTTCTCCTTTTTTGATGGATAAATTAATATTTGTTACTGCAACATATTTTCCTTTTGGAGTTGGAAACGAAATTTCCAAATCTTTTATTTCTAAATAACTCATAGTCGTATTTTTTAAATTTTATTAAGCTTTATAAGCCACTTTATTTTCGATGAAAGTAAATAATCTGTCAAAAAGCAATCCTACAATACCAATGATGATAATGGCTGATATAACTTTTTCCAAGCTTAATGCATTCCAACTGTCCCAAACAAAGAACCCAATACCCGCTCCACCAGACAACATTTCACCCGCTACAATTACCAACCAAGCTACACTGATACTCAAACGCAACCCTGTAATTATATGAGGCAAACTATACGGAATTAAAATTTTAGTCAAGTATCTCATTTTAGAAAATCCAAATGCCTTTGCTACATTTTTATGATCCTGAGGAATCGACGCCACACCAAAAGAAGTATTAATCAACGTAGACCACAAAGAAGTGATAAAAACAATAAATATGGTTGCCATTCCAGTATCTTTAAAAACCACCAAACCAATAGGAAACCAGGCTAAAGGGGAAACTGGTTTTAAAAGCTGAACAATTGGATAAAAAATTTGTTTACAAACGGTACTGGCTCCCATTAAAATTCCAATTGGAATAGCAATTAATGAACCTAACAAAAACCCCATCAATACTGTTTTTATCGAATTGAATAATTGTAATCCTATTCCTTTATCATTTGGTCCGTAGTCATAAAAAGGATCGCTTAACATTTCTTTCAAAACAGTTAAAGTAGCTATTGGACCAGGTAGTGCATCTTTTGTATAATAACTTAATAAACTCCAGAATCCGCCAAAAACGAACAAACCTACACCTGCCAAAAGCAATGATTTCGATTTTACAAGTAAAGTATTTAATGCTAATTTGAGTTTATAATTTTCTTCTGTGACACTTTTTTTTGTCTCTGTTGAAACATTGATTTCTGAATCTAGTGTATCAATGGTTAGTGTGTTTTTATCAGACATGGTAATAAAATTTAGTTTAATTAAGGTATTTCTAATGTCTCCCCGATCCCGAAACTTCGGGACGGGACTCTCTATAAAGAGAAGGGGTTGAGACGTTGTAATCTATTTTTTAATTTATCTTTTTACAACTTTTAAGTAAGCTGCAGGATTTGATGGGTCAAAAACAGTTTTATCCATAGTAAGAGAAAAAGGTTTCATATCATCATTTGGAACTTTCACTTTCATGCTCTTAGCTACTTCTTCGTACAAATCTTGCAAGATTAATTTATCAGCAATTGCAGCATAATTTGGAGCTTCTTTCAAATATCCGAATCTTACAAACTGTGCCATCGCCCAAATTGCATATGATTTACGAGGATAATTAACCATTCCGCCCTTGTGAAACAACATATAATCTTTAGAATAAACTTGTGTTCCTTGGTTACAACCTAAATTGTAATCTCCCATCAATCTAGCTTCAATTACATCAGCTGGAGCGTTCACATAAGGTGCTCTACCAATAATAGCAGCCGCTTTTTTACGATTAGATGGATTGTCTAACCAGATACAAGCTTCCATTACCGCTTTCATTACTTTTACTAAATCTGCTTTACGTTTTGAGCTGAAATCTTTGTTCACAACCAAAGCTTTTTCAGGATGATCTTTCCAAATATCTTGTGAAGCAATTTGTGTAAATCCTATTCCTTGCTTTACGGCAACACCTCCCCAAGGCTCTCCTACGCAATAACCATCCATGTTTCCAACCTTCATGTTCGCCACCATTTGTGGAGGAGGAATCGTAATAATTTTCACTGCTTTTTGATTCAATCCAGCGATAGACATCCAGTTACGCAACCATAAATCGTGTGTTCCTCCTGGAAAAGTCATGGCAAATGTCACTTCTTTTTCAGCTTTTAACTTGGCCGCAACCACTGGAGTTATTTTATTCATTTGTTTAAAGCCTACTTTTCCACAAAAATCATTAGAAAGTGTAATGGCCTGACCGTTTACATTAAGCATCATGGCAATTTTCATTTCAGATCCAGCTTTACCACCAACTCCTGTGTATACTGAGAACGGCATAGAATACAAACAATGTGCTCCGTCTAATTCTCCTGTTAAAATTTTGTCACGAACATTCGCCCAAGAAGATTCTTTGGTTACAATAACTTCAACTCCGTATTTTTTAAATAACCCTAGTTCTTTTGCCATAACAATTGGCGAACAATCCGTAAGTGGAATGAAACCTAATCGTACAGGATCACTTTGAGCATTTATTGTTGTAAAAGCGGAACTCAATACGGTCAACAAGGTCAACATAACTCTTTTGAAAACCCTTGTTATTTGTTTATTTGAATTTTTCATTTTATTTATTTTTTTAAAATTGAATACTTTAATTTATTTTTTGGCTAAAAAATTAGGTTTGATATTTAGCATTAGATAAGCAAATTGTGGGCTAAGATCTGGTGTTGTAACATTTTTAACCGCTGCTGACGCCATTGAATTAGTAGCTTTCATGAAAGAATATCCAGCTTCAATATTGATCATTTTAGTTAAATTGTATCGTACCATTAAGTCAACCTCAGTCCCTAAATAAGAATCTAATTCTCCTCCAGCTCCATTAGACAAGGTGTTTGCTGCTGCAAAACCATGTATATCAGCAAAAAATGTAAGGTTATCTTTTGCGTTGTATTTCATTTTAAAGAAATAGTTCAATAATCCTTGTTTTCCAAAGCCATTCGCAGCATAGAAATAATCCATACTTCCCCAGAATTTGTGTGGTGTTCCGTATAATGGATCAAAAAGATTGCTTTCTGAAGTTGCGGTTACTGCTTTTGTACCGTCTGTTCCTGATAAATAATCAATTCCAGGACCTACAAATAATTTTCTTCCTACTTGCAAAGTTGATGTTACCGAAGCCAAATTAGCACTTATAGATCTGCCGTCTTTGTCCTTACCCCCTTGATGGTACAAGCTTCCTGTAAGATTGAATTTTCTGGTAACATTAGTGTTGAAATAAAATCCTGTAGTATTGCGACTCCAAACTCCTTCTCCATATACTTTGGTAGTTACAGCCGGTGTTCCAGAAGTAACATTCGTATATTTATTAAAATCATCTTTAAAGAATAGAAACGAGATATCACCAAAGGAAAGTTTCTTTCCTATATAAGCATACTGAAATGATTTGTACATGGTACCAATTCCATTTGTACCAGCGCCATAAGCAGTAGGAACTCCATTATAAACTGTCCCGGCATTAAGTTCTTTGTTTTGGTTAAATGCAGCTCCAACATCAGCAATCCATCCTTTGTTTGCAAATTTGAAAACAATCGCATCATGTCTTCTTCCTTGTTGCAACCAATCTAAACCTCCTAACACTTTTTGGTCATCATAAGAGATTTCTTGACGTCCTATTTTTAAAGATAAATTTTGAATGGTGCTTATCGTGTCATTCAACATAATCTCTCCCCAAGCTTCATGAAGCATGATCCCGTTATTTGCTTCTGTAGTTGTTCTATTTATGGTAGAAGCATCTTGTCCCCATACGCGCACATCTTGTAACGCCATAAATACTTTAAATCTATACCCTGTAAATCCTATATTTAATCTTGCTCTTTGAGAATTGAATAAAGCTGCTTTGTCTGCCTCTTTTTGCAAAGTCCCTTGCCCTGCTCTAAATTCAGTTCTTTCTCTAATTTGTCCTGTTGCGGTAAATTGTGCTTTTGCTTCATTTTGGCTTAATACGGTTAAGGCGATTCCCAAGAAAAAAGATTTCGAAAGATTTACTCTTGAAATTTTTCTTATATTCAAACCTTGAGTACCTAGTAATGTGCTTTTAAACTTTTGCATAATCTTATGTTTTAATTAGTATGAAGCAAATTTACGTAAGTATTAATACTTAGATACTATATAAAAAACAGACTGAAATAACTTTTTAGTACTTAAAAAACCGTAATTAAGGTGGTTTAACTCCTGCTTTTTGACAGATAACAGAAACAAAACCAACAATAGCAAGGCTTAAGCAGTATTAAACACGTAGTAAAAAATACGTATTGTAAAAATTTATCTGGTAAAAATCATGTCAATGGCTTTTAAAAACATAAAAAGCGATTATTTATTCGAATAAAAAAATGGGAGATTTTTGTTCTCCAAAAGGAGAATACCTGTTTGGAAGAAGAAGAAGAAGAAGAAGAAGAAGAAAGAGAGAAAAAGGGAGCGATTTACTCTTGTAACTATTTATGTTCTTTAATTTCTGATTTTAATTTGTCGGTATTAACTAATCCTATTTTCTTACCGACAGTTTTAATGAGTAATTCTTTTTTTAAACTTGAAATAACCCGTATCACTTGCTCATCAGTGGTTCCGGCAAAATCAGCAATTTCTTTTCTGGACAAATCAAGCTCTATTACACCATTCATCTGACCGAATTTTCTATGGATATATAATAAGGTATCAATTACCCTTTCCCTCACATTCATTTGTGCAATTTTACGAATATTATTCTCACTTTTATTCAGCTCTTCCGCATAAAACAGCATTAAATCAAAGGTGAATTCAGGGACATTATGAAGTATTTCCAGCATATCTTCATTACTAAAATTACATAACATAGTATCCTCCAACGCATAAGCACCTATAAGGTAGCGCTTACTGGTACCAAAACCTCTAAAACCGACAGTATCACCATCTTTAGTTAATCTTACGATTTGTTCTCTTCCGTTAATACCTGTTTTTACCGTCTTTACTTTTCCTTTGTAAATAAAGTACAAACCTTGAATTGGCGCGCCTTCAATGATAAATTGCTGTGCTTTTTTACAAGTAAAACTACGTTTTCTGTCAATGTAATTCTTCATTTGTTCTAAATGAATGTGTTTCTTGATAAAACAATTTTCATTTATACAAGTACTACAAGTGGCTAATTCTTCTTTCATACGAAGCTAATATTTGTTTTTTAAAAGAATATGATGTCTCATGGCGATGTCATGGCTAAAATTTAAAATCGTTCACAAAATGATTTGCTACTAAATATTTATTTTACTCAAAAATATAAAATAAAATCCATTTAATACGTATTAATACGTAAAAATACTTATTTTTACACTTTCGTAAGATTGAAACAGATCAATATACTAAGCTTTCATTATTAATAAAGAAATTCAATAATGCAAAATTCAGAAATCAAAACCACGTGTTCCTATTGTGGAGTAGGATGCGGAATTATAGTAACCAATGATTCTAAAAATGGCGTCACCGTTACAGGCGACAAAGACCATCCGGTGAACAGAGGCATGCTTTGTTCGAAAGGGATGAACCTTCATTATGTAGTCAACGATACCTCAGACAGGATTCTTTATCCAGAAATGAGATGGAGTAAGTCCCATCCTATGGAAAGAGTAAGCTGGGATACCGCTTTGGATCGTGCAGCAGCAGTCTTTTCGTCCATAATAAAAAAACATGGTCCTGACAGTGTTGGATTCTATATTTCTGGTCAATGTCTTACGGAAGAATATTATTTGGTAAACAAACTTGTAAAAGGATTTCTGAAAACCAATAATATCGATACCAACTCCCGTTTGTGCATGAGTTCAGCGGTGGCAGGGTACAAAAAAACATTTGGAGAAGATTCTGTACCAATCGCTTACGACGATATTGAACTGGCAGATACCTTTTTGATAACAGGAGCCAATCCTGCCTGGTGTCACCCTATTCTTTTTAGAAGAATCGAACAACACAAGGAAAAAAATCCGAAAACAAAAATCATTGTAATCGATCCTCGAAGAACGGACTCGGCAATAGCTGCCGATTTGCATTTACAAATCATTCCGGGTACTGACATTATTTTATATCATGCTTTGGCCAAAAGGCTAATCGAAAAAGGATATGCCGACAATGATTTCATTAAAAACCACACTGAAAATTTCAAATTATATAAAGATCTAGTACTGTCTAGCTCATTAGAGAAAGCATCTAAACTTTGTGGCGTTCCCTTGAATGACATCAAATTAGCGGCTGACATCATTGGTAAAGCCAAAGGATTTCTTTCGCTTTGGGCAATGGGACTCAATCAAAGTGCTATTGGCGTAGACAAAAATACCGCTTTACTGAACCTTTCTTTATTAACAGGACAAATAGGAAAACCAGGCTCCGGGCCTTTTTCATTGACTGGACAACCTAATGCTATGGGTGGCCGTGAAGTGGGTGGAATGGCTAATTTATTGGCTGTACATAAAGAATTGAATAATCCGGTACATCGTAAAGAAGTAGCAGATTTTTGGGGAGTTGAAGACATATCTGAAAAACCGGGATTAACGGCTACAGAGATGTTTGATGCTTTAGAATCTGGAAAAATGAAAGCGATTTGGGTTATTTGTACCAATCCAATGGTAAGTTTACCAGACTCCCGCAGAGTGGAAAAAGCGCTGGCTAATGCCAAATTTGTGGTGGTTCAGGATATTTCCCATAATGCCGATACGTCAAAATTTGCCGATTTATTATTGCCGGCAGCAGGTTGGTTAGAGAAAGAAGGAACAATGACCAATTCTGAAAGACGAATTTCTTATTTGCCGAAAGGTATCAATGCACCGGGAGAAGCATTACCGGATGTGGAAATTCTGACTCGTTTTGCTAAAAAAATGAATTTCACCGGTTTCAATTTCAACAGTACTGAAGATATTTATAAGGAACATTGTCTAATGACAAAAAATACCAATATCGACATTTCCTTTTTAAATTACAATCGTCTAAAAAATGAAGGTACTTTTCAATGGCCTGTTCCTGATTATGGACATCCTGGAACACCCCGTTTATTTACCGATAAAAAATTCTATACGCCTTCACAAAAAGCGATTTTTAATATTCCTACGGCTATTGAAAATACTTCGGAACAACCTAATGATACCTTTCCGTTCGTTCTTACTACGGGCCGCATAAGAGACCAATGGCACACAATGACTAAAACGGGTAAAGTAGCTCGATTGATGACGCATATTCCGAGTCCTGTGCTTGAAATAAATCCTATTGATGCCTATAAAGCATCCATAAATAATGGAGATATTGTGGTAGTGACCAGTAAAAATGGAACTGTTCGTGTAAAAGCCAAAGTTTCTGATACCATTAGAGAAGGAGTACTATTCTTGCCGATGCATTGGGGAAAACAGTTGGAAAATGACTTGAACAGAACCAATAATTTGACTAATACTCTTGTAGATCCTGTATCGAAAGAGCCTGACTTTAAATTCACAACTGTCTCGGTTGCCAAATATGTAAAACCTTTCGAGAAAATCGCGGTAGTAGGTGCTGGAGCTGCTGCTTTTCGATTCATTCAAAACTACAGGGAAATCAATACTTCTGATGAAATTATTGTTTTTTCAAATGAAGAAAATCCATTTTACAACAGGGTTTTACTACCGGAATACGTAACGGCGGAACTTTCTTGGGAACAGCTTTTGAAAATAAAAGATGAAGCTTTAAGTAAGCTAAATATCACTATGAAATCAGGTGTTTCAATTGATAACATCAATACCAAAGAAAATATAATTCTAGATAGTGACGGTATTACCCATTCTTTTGATTCCTTAATATTAGCAACCGGAAGCCGACCTTTTATTCCTGAAAATGCACAATTGCATTTGCCGGGACGATTCACAATCAGAAAAAAAGAAGATGCAGACCGATTAAAAAACTATCTGGATAACACTAAATTAGTTCCCGAAGAACAACATGTAGTTATCGTAGGTGGTGGATTATTAGGATTAGAATTGGCCGCAGCCTTAAAACATAAAAAAGTAAAAATTACAATAATTCAAAGGGCTTCCCGATTAATGGAACGTCAATTGGACCGAATTTCGAGTAAATTACTTGCCGAAGAAGTACAACTTCGTGACATTCAAATTTATTTTGATAATGAAGTCAGCACAGTATTCGAAACAGAGAATCCAAATGAAATAGAAATCGCACTGAAAAGTGGTCGAATTATAACTGCAAATGCTATCGTTTACACCATTGGTACTATTCCAAATATTGAATTAGCCAAAGAATCAGGAATATCCTGCGGACGTGGTGTAAAAGTAAATCAGTATTTACAATCATCGAATCCAAATATATTTGCCATTGGTGAAATAGCAGAATTCAACAATCAATTATTCGGAATTACTTCAGCAGCCGAAGAACAAGCTGATGTATTGGCTAATTTTATGGCCGGCGATATCAGCAGTTTTTATAAAGGTTCCGTTTTAATGAATATCTTGAAACTGGAAGACATTAATTTATGTAGTATTGGTGAAATAGAAATCCCGGACAATGACGATTCTTACGAAGAAATTGTGTTTGCTGATTTAGGAAAAAGATACTATAAAAAATGTATCGTCAAAAACGACTTGTTAGTAGGTGCTATTTTGATGGGTGATAAAAATGAGTTTGCCGAATTCAAAACGATGATTGAAAGCAAAATCGAATTATCTGATAAAAGAAATACGTTACTAAGAGGAAGTTCGAATACAAAACCAGTTTTAGGAAAACTTGTTTGTTCCTGTAGCCAAGTAGGAAGCGGAAATATTGAAGAAGCCATAAAGGGAGGCGTAACTAACTTTACCGAATTATGCAAAACCACAGGTGCAGGATTAGGTTGTGGAAGTTGCAAAACCGAAGTAAAAGAAATCTTATCAAAATGTAAATAATTGTTAGCAGTATTTCGTAATCAGTTAACCGCTGAATACTAAAAACTGTAAACTGAACACTAAAAAATATGGAATTGACAAGACTAATAGTAAAAGGAGGCGTGATTTCACCAGGTGAATTACGAGTAATTGTAAATATGGCTTTGGAACAAGGACTGGATGCAATCTCCTTTGGTTCTCGACAAGATATTATATTTCCTAAAGGTTTTACTCCTATTGAGAAAGAAAAAACAGGGAAGAACTATTTTGTTTATCCCAATGAAAAAAGCGGAAATAACATTGTTTCTTCCTATGTATCCACCGATATTTTTAGAAATACACCTTGGCTGACGGGAAATAAGTTTTTATATATTTTAGAGCAATTTAAAGAGCAACCCAAGCTAAAAGTAAATATCACCGATCCAAAACAACAGTTAGTTCCTTTATTTACAGGGCACGTCAACTTTATTGCTTCGGATCATGAAGATTATTGGTTTCTATATATCCGTTTGCCAAAATGGGATAAAATGGAAATGTATCCCGTACTGATTTACAGTTGGAATATCTCCGAAATATATTATGCCATTGAAAAAATACTCGAAGAAGAACCAGATTCTGTGGACATGATTTTTCAATTGGTCAGCGATGCTTTGGACACTAATAACAGAACCATTGACAAACCGTTAAACATTCCTTTCTATCCATTTCCTTATTATGAAGGAATGAATCGATTGGGAATTGATCAATATTGGTTGGGATTGTATTGGAGAAATAATCTATACGATTTAGAGTTTTTGAAAGAAATGTGCGATTTATGTTTTGATTGCAAAATTGGTAAAATATGCATCACGCCATGGAAATCCTTCATTGTAAAAGGGATTCCAAAGGAACGAAAATTAGATTGGGAAAAATTCTTGGGTAAAAAAGGGATTAACGTTCGTCACTCGCTATTGGAACTGAACTGGCATTTACCGGTTGCGATGGAATGGGCTTTAAATCTTAAAACTTTTCTGGTTCGAACGCTGGATCAATTTGACATCAGTACCTATGGACTTACTTTTGGTATATCCGAATACAATCGTGAAGGACATTATTTCACTTCGATTGTAGTCGAAAAAAATGAATTACCAAAAGACTTAGAATCCATCAAAATTAGAGATACGTATAATGTTTTGTATGCCAAAAATTTTGATCCAAATACCAAAGAATATATTGTTCATGCACAAGATGTCGACAAACTGGAGCTACCAACCATTTTGATTGAATTGAGTAGAAAATATTTTGAAGATTTAGGAAATTTAGTTGTTGAAGTAAGCAAAACAGCCACCAAAAAAGAGAAAGCAGCACAAGATATTCATCAGTGTCCCGAATGTTTGACTTTATACAATTCAGAATACGGCGATATTACTCAAGGAATTGAAAAAGGGACTTTATTTAAAGACTTACCTGAAGACTATTGCTGTTCTTTATGTGGATCTCCAAAAATAAATTTTATCGTATTGACAGGAGAAAAACTGAATACTATATAAAAAAGTCTTTTCCAAATATAAATAACACATCAAATGAACACGACTTTCAAAACGGTAAGCTCATCACACATCACTATTTCCGAATTAATGCTGCCTTCACACACTAATTTTAGTGGCAAAATACATGGAGGTTATATATTATCATTACTCGATCAAATTGCTTTTGCCTGTGCTTCAAAATTTTCCGGAAATTATTGCGTAACTGCTTCTGTAGATACCGTGAATTTCTTAAAACCTATTGAAGTGGGTGAATTGGTAACCATGAAAGCCAGCGTAAATTACGTAGGAAGCAGCTCCATGATTGTGGGTATTCGTGTGGAATCAGAAAACATTCAGACAGGAACCGTTAATCATTGTAATTCGTCCTATTTTACAATGGTTTCCAAAGACAAAGACGGAAAAAAAGCAGCCGTTCCCGGATTACTTCTTACTAATCTAAAAGAAGTGAGTCGGTTCCAAAATTGTGTAAAACAAATCGCTTTGAAAAAAGAAAGAGAATACCAAAAGAGTATTGCAACTTTTGGATCTATAGAAAGTATTTTGAGTTTAAATCAATATAATGTGAAGGTGGAGTTGCAGTACTAATTAAATTTAGGGCTAAAAGTAAAATAGTACCGTTTTTAAGTACCAAATCAATTGTGGCAACTTTACTCCACACGTTATTATTTATTATTTCTAAAAAAACAGTTCTAGTAACGAATTTTACATTTTGTTTATAGGGCAACTATTTATCCTCCTTATTATAACTAGCCCTATTAAATTATTTTGTGTGCTTAAATAATTATTTCGTTACATCAATTTATTGCATTATCACTGACAATAAACTTGCGCCCCATTATTCTATCAAAAAAGTCAACATCAATATACAGATGTTCTCATCCCCTTTTTGATCCCCCATTATTCCATCAGTTGGCTGCTTAACGAATTTTAGAAAAGAACTATAGTTTTTATCTATTGAATATAAATATCAACACTGATTTTTATATGTAAATTCGTTATCTAGAAAATAAAAACATTTACAATATGGAAAATAATACAAACCCAATCGCATCTTCTTACAATGTGAACACTGAAAGCAAATGCCCATTTAATCATGGTGCAAGTGTTGGTACTCCGGCAAAGCAAGCTTCTGGTTCTGCTCCGGCAAATCGGGAATGGTGGCCAAATCAATTGAAATTAAACATCTTGCGTCAACACGGTGCATCCTCTAACCCAATGGGAGAAACCTTCAACTATGCGGAAGAGTTCAAATCTTTAGATTTTGCTGCCTTGAAGCAAGACATCATGGAGTTAATGACTACTTCACAAGACTGGTGGCCAGCCGATTTTGGGTTTTATGGAGGTCTGTTCATCCGAATGGCTTGGCACAGCGCAGGAACGTATCGCATCGCTGACGGACGTGGTGGTTCTGGAGCTGGAACGCAACGTTTTGCACCGCTAAACAGTTGGCCAGACAATGCCAATTTAGATAAGGCGCGTTTGTTACTATGGCCTATCAAACAAAAATACGGCAGAAAAATTTCGTGGGCTGATTTATTGATTTTAACAGGTAACTGTGCTTTGGAATCGGCAGGTTTCGAGACTTTTGGTTTCGCTGGCGGACGTGAAGATGTATGGGAACCAAACGAAGATATCTATTGGGGTTCTGAGCGGGAGTGGTTAGGAGACAATCGTTACAATGGAGAACGGGAATTAGAACAACCTCTTGCTGCCGTTCAAATGGGATTAATTTATGTAAATCCGGAAGGACCTAACGGAAACCCAGATCCAGTACTAGCAGCGCATGATATTCGGGAAACTTTTGCCCGTATGGCAATGAATGATGAAGAAACCGTTGCATTAAGTGCCGGTGGACACACCTTGGGTAAAACCCATGGCGCTGCAGACCCAGAGAAATATGTTACTGCAGAACCTGCAGGAGCAAGTATCGAAGAACAAAGTCAAGGTTGGAAAAACAGCTTTGGTACAGGTAATGCAGGTCATACAATTACTAGTGGTTTAGAGGGCGCATGGACTACCACTCCATCTAAATGGAGCAATAACTATTTAGAAAATTTATTTGGTTTTGAATGGGAATTAACTAAAAGTCCGGCGGGTGCACACCAATGGAGACCAAAAGATGGTGCAGGAGCTGGTTTAGTGCCAGATGCTCATGATCCTTCCAAAAGTCACCAACCATTTATGTTGACGACAGACCTTTCCCTGCGATTTGATCCTGCTTATGAAAAAATAGCAAGACGTTTCTTAGAGAATCCAGCCGAATTCAATGATGCATTTGCAAGAGCATGGTTCAAGCTTACGCACCGTGATATGGGCCCAAAAACACGCTATTTAGGACCAGAAGTTCCTGCTGAAGAATTAATCTGGCAAGATCCTATTCCTGTAAACACACACCCATTAATTGACAACCAAGACATTGACTTCCTAAAAGTAACCATTTTGGCTTCTGGATTATCAGTTTCTCAATTGGTTTCTACGGCATGGGCTTCTGCATCAACGTTCCGTGGTTCTGATAAACGTGGTGGAGCAAACGGTGCCCGTATTCGTCTGGAACCTCAAAAAGATTGGAAAGTAAATAATCCTTCCCAATTAGAGCAAGTTTTAGAAACACTTGAAAAAATTCAAAAAGAATTCAACAGCGCTAATTTTGGCGGGAAGCAAGTCTCCATTGCTGATTTAATAGTGTTAGGTGGTACTGCGGGAATTGAACAAGCAGCAAAAAATGCGAATCATGAGGTGAAAGTCCCTTTTAGTCCTGGAAGAACAGATGCGTTACAAGAACAAACGGATGTAGCATCATTTGCAGTTCTGGAGCCACAAGCAGATGGTTTCCGTAATTACGTTAAGACAAAATATACGATTTCAGCCGAAGAATTACTTATCGACAAAGCGCAATTATTAACACTATCTGTACCAGAAATGACGGCTCTTGTTGGTGGTATGCGAGTACTGAATACGAACTTTGATCAGTCTCAAACCGGAGTTTTCACAAAACGCCCCGAGGCTTTAACAAACGATTTCTTTGTAAACTTACTTGATTTAGGCACAACTTGGAAAGCAGTTTCAGAATCAGACGACGCCTTTGTGGGTACGGATCGTAAAACAGGTGCAATCAAATGGGTTGGAACACGTGTGGATCTTATTTTTGGTTCGAACACAGAGTTAAGAGCCATTGCCGAAGTGTATGGATGTGTCGATTCGCAAGAAAAATTTGTGAAGGACTTTATTGCAGCGTGGACTAAGGTGATGAACCTGGACCGTTTCGATCTAGCCTAATTACAGCCTTATAATATAGTATTAAGGTGGTCTGGCAACAGGCCACCTTTTTTATTTTCCTTTTGATCTGGTTTTTCCTATTTTAACCTAAATTCCTTTTTGCTTCTGTTTTTTAGTACAACATAAAATAATAAAAATTCGCTCTCTGTCCGTATTCTCCTTATCCTTTTTATGGTATCGTGACCGACAAAGGAGAAATCTAAAACCAAATACGATATCGTTATTTTTTTTGAATTTTAGTTTCAAGGCACAAGCAGAAAGTTCCTGTAAACTGGGCGGTTATCTTTAGGAGCAGAGTCACTGGAGTTTTCAAGAACGAAACCTCCTGCTGTTCGCTGTATCTCTTCGCTACGCTTCGAGGATGCCGCTATCATCAGGGCTAAGAATCACGAACTTTTTTCATAATACCGTTTCCACAATCTAGTCCCTGCGAGGAACGTAGCAATCGCACTACAATATTTCCTCAAAAAAAAAATAATTCAGTTTGACTAGAAAAATACCAGAAGCTAGCGCGAGCGTCACGCTCGTGCCCATAATCAAATTCTATTCTCTTTTTTTTCGCAATAATTTAATGATTTAATTATGTTTCCAAAATATAAATCCTTTGTGGGCACGAGCGTGACGCTCGCGCTAGCTGGGGGAAGTTCGAGTTTTGGAAATGTTCTATAAAGTTCCTTATAAACTAAATTATTAAGATATTTATAAAATGATTTTTTTATTGCAAATCCTTTTCCATTCAGTTTGGTTTTGTCTACTATTACTGCGTAAATTGTTATATCTAGTTTAGCAATGTCAGCTAAAACTCTTTTTCTCCTTGAATAATTTTGGGCAACACCACTTGATTTCATTTCGCCAGTTTGAAAACCATGTTGTTTTCTAATCGAATCAATATCATTTCGAAGTTTTTCTAAATTCTCATTTTTACAAATTATTGTTGCAACGATAAAATGTGTCCCTTGACTTTCAAAATCAAAAGAATTATTCCCAAATTCGTCTGCAAATGCAGTAATATTTTGTTGCATTTTGTTTTTTTTTAAATGAGGTATAACGTTTATTCGCTTGGCGATGTGGCGGATTAAGTAAGCCTGGACTTTCGGTTAACAATTATTTTTACAAGTACAAAACCATCTTTAAAATAAGCCTAAATCCGCCATATTGCCAAAGGTCATACCTAGTTATTCTATTTCAATGTCAAGCCTATTTTTAAAATGGTCTTTCCAAAATTTGATTACTATTTCAATTTCATCGACAAAATATAAAATAGTTCCATCCTCCATTTCTATTTCAAGACTTATTTGATCAAATTCTCTACTAAAAGCATTAGAAAATGGACCTTCGTGTCTTAAAGTTGTCTTTATTGAGGCCTTTGGCCTAGAAACTTTTGAATGTTTTGAACCATTAGCAATATCATGCATAATCTTTAGTGATCCACATTCAGGATAAAGTGTTTCTCTAAAATCTCCAATAGAAGACATTAAATGGACATCTTTGTATTCTTCAAAAACCCAATCAACCAAATGCCACGCATTAGTACATAGTTCAGTTGCTTTAACTGATGATGTGTCATCTTTTTTAAATTCTTCGTATTGTAAAAGCAAATCCTTTAATCTATCTTTTGAGTTCTTATCTTCAAATGTGTACATAGTTTCTTTATAATTAGGAATAACTAGCATATAGTACTGACGTTATTATACTTATCATCCTAAATCGGTTAGGTAGCACTGATAATCGTCAGACATTACTTCTTTCAAATGTAGTATTTAATTACCGAAAAATCTGATAAATCAGTTTTGATAATTAACTTATTTTCAAAAATAATTCCTTCTTAATAGTAAACTTTACGGGAAACCGCATTCACGGTTTTTTCCACAAATGCCCTAGCCCCGGTAGCAGTGAAAACCCCATGCAGGTAGAGAACCACTTTTTCTGGTGGTGGCAGAGCGAATCCCGACACTTCGGGAGAAGCTCCTGCCAGCGCTAAGAAAAAGGGTTTGAGACCAAATGGGTTGTAACGAATCACGGACCCGAGTGAAACGAACAGACGAAGTAAATAGCTCCTTAATTAACCCCCAATAGCAATCATGCTACGGTTGTCTTGATTCAAAGCGGGATTGTTTACCTGCTCGATAGTAGTCATTCCTGCTCGAACTTTCTTTTTGTTTTTGATGGCAAAAGCAATCAAGTCTTCTATCGCTTCGCCATTTCTGAAAGGCGTCAGTAAATCTGTTTCGGAGTTAGAGAACAGACAGTTTTTGATTTTCCCATTGGCCGTAAGGCGAATTCTGTTGCAACCGTCACAAAAAGGATTGGTTATCGAACTGATAATCCCAAAACTTCCCATGTAGTTTTTTATTTTGAATTCTCTGGCAGTAAAGTTTTTATCGTCTTCTAATTTCTCTACATGGGTTTCCGGGAAATGATGTTGCACCTGATCCAGAATCTCTTTTTGAGAAACCATTTTGCTCTTGTCCCACTCATTTCCTGCAAAAGGCATGAATTCTATAAACCGAATCGAAATGGGTAAAAACTCGGTGAGTTTAATAAAATCAATGATTTCATCGTCATTGAATCCTTTAATCAAAACCACATTTACTTTGATTTTGAAATCATTGTTCAACAATAAATGCAGATTATCGATTACACTCTGAAACTGGTTTCTAAGCGTAATCGAATGAAATTTGGAAGCCACTAAAGTATCTAAACTCAAGTTGATTTTCTTGACGTTAAACTGCTTTAGAACGTCTATATGCTTATTAATCAGAATTCCGTTTGTAGTGATGGAAATCTCGGTTTGAAGCGAAGCCAGTTTGGCTATAATTTCAGGAAAATCTTTTCGTAACAGCGGTTCTCCGCCGGTAAGTCTTATTTTGTCAACACCATTAGTGACGAAGGTTTGGGCGATGGCGTGAATTTCGTCAGCCGTCATCAGGCTCGCTTTTGGACTTAATACAATTCCATCGGCTGGCATGCAATAGGTACAACGCAAATTGCATTTCTCAATTAAGGAAATACGCAAATAGTTGTGTTTACGTCCAAAATCATCCGTTAAAACAGTATTATTTGGTGTCATGATTTTTGCCTTTTAAAATATGAAAAACATGCAGCACATGAGGAAATATGGCATCCATGGATTCCTTTGCGCCATTGGTTGAACCCGGCAAAGCCAGTACCAACGAATTTCCTAAAGTTCCTGCAACGGTTCTGGAAAGCATCGAATACGGCATCCGCTGTTGCCCATAACTGCGTATGGCTTCCTCAATTCCCGGAATTCTGGTTTCTAATAACGGTTCCAATGCTTGCGGCGTAACGTCTCTTGGCGAAAGCCCGGTTCCACCGGTAAAAATGACCAATTGATTTTCTTTTGCGAAAGCTTTAGTTCGCTCCTGAATCACATCAATTTCATCCGGTATGATTTCGTAATGCGTCGTTTCGACTCCGCAAACTTCCAGTTTTTCGACAATTATTTTACCCGAACGATCTTGCTTGTCTCCAGCAAAAATAGAATCGGAACAAACGAAAACTGCCGCTTTAATTGCGGATGGAAATCTATTTTTGAAAGACGATTTTCCGCCTTCTTTACTGATTAATTTAATGGTTGAAATCTCGATATTTTTGTCAATTGGTTTGAGCATATCATACATCGTAAGCGCCACAATGGAGGCACCGTGCATCGCCTCGACCTCAACTCCGGTTTTGTAAACCGTTTTCACGTTGAAAATAATATCAATGCTCAATGCGTTGATTTGATATTCCACCGATGTAAATTCAATAGGGATAGGATGGCAATCCGGAATGGATAAATGCGTGTTTTTCACTGCAAATAAACCCGCCGTTTTGGCCATTTCTAGTACGTTTCCTTTAGGAACCAGATTATTTACAACGGCATCAATAGTGGCTTGAAGACTCACAATTACTGTTGCCTTTGCTGTTGCGGTTCGGAGCGTACTTATTTTATGTGTGATATCAACCATTTATAACGTGTTTTTCTTCCAGGTAAAAGTACTGTTTTCAAATATTTCTTTACCAAAAATAGGTACGTCTGTTTTAATCCAATTCACGATCGTTTCCGTGGCTTCATACACTTGCTTTCTTCTGGTTGCCGAAACAAAGACAAACAAACAGATTTCTCCCGCTTTAACCACGCCCAAACTGTGATAAATATGCATGCAAATCAAATCGAATTGCGCGAACGCTTTCTCTCTAATCACGTTCAGTGCTTCGTAAGCCATTTCTTCGTAAGCGGTGTAATCAATTGCAGCTACGGTTTGACCATCAATTTCATCGGCTCTGACTTGACCCAAAAAAATATTGTGCGCACCAATAGTGGTTTTCGATTGGTGTTTCTCAATCGACTGCCCAATAAATTCCGAAGAAATTGGTCCCTGAATGAAAACAGTTTTCTTACTCATGATCTTTATTTTTATATTTTAGGAAACAGAAACAGTTCCTTTATGCAGTATTTCACCTAATGCTTTCGCACCACCGGCAATACTTTTGGCAGTCGCAAAATTATTATTTCTAAGGATTTCAACCGCCTTTTTACTTCTAATTCCGGATTGGCAAAAAACAAATAATTCCGCATTAATATCCAACTGATGCAATGCAGATTCTAAACGGTCCAACGGAATTTGAAGCCCATTTTTGATTGTTATTTTTGGATACTCCTCTGAATTTCGAACATCAAGAAAAATAACTTCCGGATGATGCATTTGTTCCAATGCAAGAGCAGCACTGATTTCAATAGTTGCACTTTCAACTGAGGTATATTTATTTTCGAAAGCTACTGTATCTATCGTATTTGTGTCTGTTTTTGAAAAATCATACTTCTGTTGTTCGTTATTCAACATATTATAAACCAATAGTTTACCAGATAACAACTCCCCTATTCCCAAAACCATTTTTAATACTTCATTCGCTTGAAACATACCGATGATTCCAACCGATGTTCCCATAACCCCCGCATCATTACAGTTCCTAACTTCGCTAGCTTCCTCTGGAAACAAGCAACGGTATGTAGGTCCATTTTCATAATTAAAAATAGAAACCTGCCCTTCAAATTTATAAATAGAACCGTAAACAAACGGTTTATTGGTTACGCAACACGCATCATTAATCAAATATTTCGTATTCAGATTATCCGTGGCGTCAACCATAATATCATACTGCTCGAATAACGAAATTGCATTTTTCGAGTCTAGTTTTTCAGTAATTGCAATTATTTTTATAGAAGGATTGAGGTCCAAAGCCATTGCTGCTGCCTCCAGCACTTTACTTTTCCCCACCGAGCTGCTTTTGTAAATCACTTGGCGTTGCAAATTGCTCACTTCGATTCTATCATCGTCAATAATACCAATTACCCCTATTCCGGCTGCAGCCAAATAAGGTAAAACAGCCGCACCCAATCCGCCGGCACCAATAATCAAGACTTTGGCCTGTTGCAGTTTTTGTTGCCCATTATTACCTACTTCTGGAAGTATAATTTGTCGGTTGTATCGTGCTGTTTCCATAAATTTATGGTTTAGTAAAAAAAATCAAAAAATTTATTACTGAATTGCTAACTTTTTTTAAATCTTCAATCAACAATCGTTAATCTGAAATCAAAAATCTCTACCCTCCAGCAAATGGTGGTAATAAAGCAACAATATCATTGCTTTTCAGAATATAATTTGCTGTATCCTGTACTATTTTTTGATTAATTGCAACACTAAAAGAAAGTTGACTCAATTGGTACTTTTGCTCTAATGATGATAATAATTGATGTAAAGGTAAATCAGAAAAAGAAATTTCTTCTCCTTGACTTTTGGTTTTTTCAGCAATGGCGCCAAAATATTTTACTGCTATCATGCCGTTAAATTTAAATTTTGAAAAATAAACTCCTCTTCTGATAATTCCTCTTGAAAATAAGTCGTTAATTTTGAAGCATTTCGCACCACTTCACCAATGACAATAATTGCAGGAGAGGAAAGTTGTTGCTCTTCGACTAATTTCGTGATAGAACTTATGGTTCCCACCACTTTTTTCTCCGTGTCTTTTGTTCCGTTTTGAATGATGGCAACAGGCAAATCATCGGTTCTGTTGTTTTGATAAATCGAAATAATTTCGTCCAATTTATTCATTCCCATCAAAATAACCACCGTTGCTGATGATTGAGAAGCCAAAGATACGTCTTTAGATAATTTATGATCCGAAGTAGTTCCGGTAATTACCCAGAAACTTTCGGCTACTCTTCTTTGTGTCAGACTAATTCCATTAGACGCCGGCACCCCTAAAGCAGATGAAATTCCAGGAACAATAGCGGTTTCTAAATCAAATTTTTGAGCATATTCTATCTCTTCACTTCCTCTTCCAAAAACAAATGGATCGCCGCCTTTCAATCGAACGACATGACCAAAACGTTTAGCCATCGTCACAATCAATTCATTAATTTGATCTTGACTGTACGCGTGACAACCAAAACGCTTTCCAACAAAAATGATTTCTGCATGGGTCGCATACTGCAACAACTCTTCATTTACAAGCGCATCATACAAAACAACATCAGCACTTTCCAATGCTTTGATTGCTTTTAAAGTTATTAACTCTACATCTCCGGGACCTGCCCCTACGATTGTCAATTTTGGTGTATTTGAATTTTTCATTTTAACTAGGATAAATTGGTATTCAATTCGTTTAACTCGGCAACAGAATTTATATTTTTAAACAGATCTTTTTTGGCATTCGGAATCGGAATCAATTGATGTTTTACATTTGAAATGAAGCGCATCATTTTCAAATCATTATCATCAATTGCCTTTTTTAAAACAGGTATTACTGTTGTAGCATAAATTCCTATCAAAGGATGAATCCGATCATTATCTTTAAAAACAGAAACATCAAAATTTGTACCATGCTTTTCAATCAATTCCAATATTATTTCGGTAGAAATTAATGGAATGTCGCAACTCAATATCAAATTCATCTCCGTTTCTGAATGAACCAGCGCGGTATATATTCCGCCCAAAGGTCCTTTATCAGCTATTATATCTTTTATTTTCTTGTATGCTAAATAATCGTAATCGTTTGTATTGGTAATCAATTGAATGTTACTCGATATTGGCAAAACCGCTTCAATAACATGCTCGATAAAAGGTTTGTTTTGGTACAACACCAATCCTTTCTCCGATTGCATTCGGCTGCTTTTTCCTCCACAAAGAATCGATACTTGCATACTTTATAATTTATTGACTTAAACAATCAACTTCACGCTCGCTAATAGGATTACTGTTGCCAACACATATTTCAAAACCTTATTCGAAAAAAAGCCACTACCGTAATAGGCGCCTAACATCCCTCCGAAAACAGCTATTGGAACTAAATAAAAACTTTCTGTTGGAAACGTTTTGTCCCCCATAAAATAGCCCGAAAGTCCTGCAATAGAATTTACCAGAATAAATAAACTTGAAATGGCTGCCGTTTCTTTTAACGTTGCCCAACCCAGTAATAGAATGATTGGACTCAGGAT
This sequence comes from Flavobacterium galactosi, assembly GCF_048158585.1. Classification (NCBI taxonomy): domain Bacteria; kingdom Pseudomonadati; phylum Bacteroidota; class Flavobacteriia; order Flavobacteriales; family Flavobacteriaceae; genus Flavobacterium; species Flavobacterium galactosi. Next base: position 270,820 of record NZ_JBLNKV010000005.1, on the reverse strand, counting down.
AACACCACCACCAATACCTAACATTCCAGATAACAAACCTATTCCAAAACCTATTGCCATAGCTAGCGGAATATTTATTTTAGTGCTTTCTGCTTCTTTCGAATTAAAAAAACCGAACAATCTTAACGCCGCCAGAATCAATACGATTCCTAACAATATTTTATAAAAACTATTTTCTAACGGAATCATTCCGCCTATAAAAGCCGCTGGTACCGAAGTAATCGCGAAAGGATAAAACAGTTTGGGTTTGAAAAAATCTTTTTTGTAATAAAAGAAAAAAGAAATTCCTGAAACAAACAAATTAAGCAATAAGGCAGAAGGCTTCATCACCGAAACAGGGAATGCAAAAATCGCCATCAATGCTAAATATCCCGATGCACCACCATGTCCTACGCTAGAATACAAAAACGCAACCACCGCTAATAATACGCCGAATAAAATCAAAAAATCATTATTTACTATTGACATCTTTAATCTATTAATTTACTGGTATAATCATTACTTCCTGATCTTTTTCAATATTTACCACATCATATGGCAAACAAATTAATGCATTCGCTACTGCAAAAGTATTTAGCATGGCAGAACTTTGACTCTCTAAAACCGTAACTTTTTCCTCATCATAGAAACCTTTCAAAAATAAGGTTTTCCCTGATGTGTTTTCAAATTGGGTAGTTATTTTTCTTTTGATTTTTGGCAAATGAATCGCTTCAAAACCCATATTTATTTTTAGCGCCGGATGAACATAAATATAAAAACTGGTCAATGTCGAAGCTGGATTTCCAGGCAAAGCAAAAACTATCGTTTTGTCTTTTCTTCCAAAAAATAACGGTTTTCCCGGTTTCTGATTAATTTTATAAAATAACTCTTCTACTCCATTAGACAAAAGCGCTTCTTTGACAAAATCATAATCCCCAACCGAAATTCCACCGGAAACAATCACAACATCAAAAGCAGCAAGACAACTTTTTAAAACTCTTTTTGTTGCTTTCAAATTATCCTTTACCCGAAATGTTTCTATTTTTTTAATCCCAATTCCCTGCAAGGCAGCTTCAAGCATAATGGAATTACTTTCGTAAATCTTTCCTTCCGATAATTTTTTGCCCACTTTTACCAATTCGTTTCCAGTAACTACAATCGCTACTTTTGGTTTGGCATAAACTGTTATTTCCGTAATTCCCAAACAAGCTAAAAATCCTATAGCTGCCGGAGTAATTACAGTATTATTTTTAAGTACAAGTTCGTTTTCTTTTATTTGCTCGCCTTTGTTTCTGACATTCGCAAAACGGTCAGGCATTTTGGTAATTTCAACCGTTTTATTTTTAACCGCAGTATGTTCCTGCATGACAACTGTGTCCAAATTATCCGGAACATAAGCTCCAGTGAATATTCGAACCGCCTGATCTTTCTTTATTTTCTTATTCGAAAAATCACCTGCCTGTGAAGTGCTAACCACGTTAAACTGTTGCAATTCACCATGCATAAAAGCGTAGCCATCCATTGCTGATTGACGGAAAGGCGGCATATCCATTGGAGAATAAATTGCTTCCGCCAAAATAAAACCAAGTGATTTAGTCACTTTAATTTTTCTAATAGGCATCTTGCAACTATTTTCTGCAATAATCGATAAGGCTTGGTCCACTTGTATCATACATTTTTGAATAAAACTAAGTAAAAATACTTATTGCAAATATACGTAAATATGTGAAGTTGAACCAACAATTAACTATAATTGCATGCAAAATGAATATAGCACGATTTAAACCGTTTTATTTATTAAAAAACAAACAAAGCAACACCAAATCTGTAAAATCCGTAAAAAATAAATCCCAAAATCTTGAAAATATTTTGAGATTTCTTTTTTACAGATTTTTATCCAGTCCAGAAATAGGATATTTAAAAAAGAAACTTAACCCTATTATAATTCAAAAACATAAATCATAAAGCAAAAAAAGATGATTCAATATATTAGCAAGCATTTTCCTAAAAAAATTATAACTTTTTGAATTTAAGATACTTACTTTAATTATGTTGATTTTTTTTATTAATTTTATACTCCTCAAAAAAAACTCGTTATTAAAAATAACCAACCTACTCGATTTAAATTTACTAATGTTAATCAATTATTGTGTAACTGGGATTGTTCATCAAAATTACTTAATAACTATTAAATAAAACTTGTAAAACACTCATGTCAGAAAATACCCTCAAATATAATACACCTACTAAGTCATTTATTAACACAATTAATAACTTTTTAAATGTTTAAATTATGAAAAATGTAGTACAGATTAAAGAAGTGAATTCTTCTATCAAAAACAGGAGGGAATTCCTCAAAATTAGCGGTCTTACCGTTTTGAGTACTGGTTTATTATTATCTAGTTGTAACAATGACGACAATTTAATTCTTAGTCCAAATAGTACCGCCCTTACATCTAAATATGGAAAAGGTCATTTTCCAGGAACAAAAGATGGTGTGTTTGATTTAGGTGCAGGTGACTTAGGTATATTGACATATGCCTATGCTCTGGAACAATTAGAAGCAGATTTTTATACCAAAGTTGTAAATGCAAGTGGATTCACAAGCAATTTTACAGCTGAAGATCAACAAGTGCTACAGGATCTGTACTATCATGAAGTAATTCACCGCGAATTCTTTAAAACAGCGTTGACTGGAGCTCTTCCTAATCCAAAAAAACAGTTACTGCCTGATTTAGAATTTAATTATGGAAGTTTAAATTTCAGCAGTCGTTCCCAGGTATTAGCTACTGCCAAAGCACTAGAAGACACAGGTGTAGCAGCCTACAATGGTGCAGGAAGATTAATTAGCAATCCAGATTATTTACTTCTAGCTGGTAAAATAGTTTCTGTAGAAGCAAGACACGCATCTGCAATTAGGAGTTTAATAAATCCAAATTCTAAAGATTTTGCAGGAGATGATGTTGTTGATACTACTACAGGACTTGATGTAAAGAAAAACCCATCAGAAGTTATTACAATTGCAGCAGGATTTATCACAACTACTTTCACGGCCTTATACTTACCGTAATACAAAAAACATTAAAAAATTAGAAATTATGAACATATTAAAATTTATAGAGTCTTTTACTAATGACGAATTAATGCAAAGTAAAGGATCAAGAAGAGATAGTTTTGGAAAAATAAGTCAATTAGGTAAAAATTTAGCATTAGCCTCAATTCCATTTGGGCTTTCATCACTAACAAATGTGGCTTATGCTGGAAAAATAAAACCTACTCCTAGCAACCCTATAGGAGCATTACAGCTGGCATTAACATTAGAATATCTTGAAAAAGAATATTATATTATGGGATTAGAATCTGGTGTAATTCCTACCGGTGGAAGAGATGAAAAAATTTTCATGCAAATTTCAGACCATGAAACCGATCACGTTACTTTTTTGATTAATGGTTTAGGAGGTGTTGGAAGCCCTAATTTTGTTGAGAAACCAACTTTTGATTTTACCGTCAATGGAGCTTTCGATCCGTTTAATCATTATCCTACATTTTTAGCTTTAGCTCAGGCTTTTGAAGATACAGGTGTAAGAGCTTATAAAGGCCAGGCCACTAATTTAATGTCTGCTCCAGATTTGTTGACAGCAGCACTACAGATTCATTCTGTGGAAGCACGTCATGCCTCCGAAGTAAGAAGACTTCGTGGTCTTAAAGGATGGATTACATTAAATCAAAGAGGAGCAGGAATGCCTGAGGCAACGCAAGCAGTCTACAATGGTGAGGAAAATATCATTCAAGCAGGTTACAACACATCATCATTATTTGGTGCAAACGCAGGATCAGAATCCTACGATGAACCTTTGACTACGGAACAAGCAGTTGCTATTGCAGGATTATTTATTGTGTAAATATTTGAATATTATAAAATAGAGTGTAGTATACTGATGTAAAAGATCATAGTTATTCTATTATCCTTTGAGATTTATATTACTTTAAATTTTATTAAAAAATAAGAAGCCCAAAATCTAATTGTAGATTTTGGGCTTCTTTGCATACGTTAATTATTAGATAAGTTTATTCAATAGGTAAAATAAGTGTTGAAGTTACTGCCTCCAAAACCTCAAAAGCCGTTTCAGCCATCTTGTTTCCTTTAGTGTCCAAAAGTGGATTTATTTCTACAAATTCGAGGCAAACCACCTTTTTACTTTCGATAATCTGGTTAATAATTGCAATGACCTCGTATTGATCAAACCCTTTTGGTACCGGAGTTCCTGTCCCATAGGAAATCATATCACAATCCATGGAATCCACATCAAAAGAAATATAAATCATGTCACAATTCGTTAGCTCTGCCAAAGCTTCAGTAACACAAATTTGAAGTCCTCTATAGCGCACTTCATGAACCTTATAATTCCTCATATGCAACTTTTCAATCTGCTTATCTTCGGCTTCTTCGGTATCTCGAACACCAAAATAAATAATGTCTTCAGCCATTACTTTAGCACCTTCACTACCGATATTTTTCATTTTCTCCCAATGCTGTTGCGTTTCAAGAGGCACTTCATTATTCTGACAACTTAAATTATCATTCGCAAGAGCCGCCGATAATGGCATGCCATGAATATTTCCCGAAGGTGATGTGTAAGGCGAATGCAAATCAGCATGGGCATCAATCCAAATCACTCCTAAGGTCTGTTCCGGATAAGTCGCTTTTATACCACTTATAGTTCCTAGCGCTGAGGAATGATCTCCTGATAAAACTATGGGGAAATAATTCTGTTCCAGATTTTTCTTTACCGTATGACAAACTCTGGTACACTGCTCCACAACATGTTCAATCCTTTTGGCAGAAGTGCTTCGGTTTTTATCATAAATGGATTCGTTATGCGTTTTCACATCCTCAAACTCAAATTGATTAAAATAGTCGCTGTCTTGATTAATTGCGGCTATTTCAATAGCATCGATCCCTAAATCCGAACCTCGGGTTCCAGCACCGATATCAGACCGGTTTTTGATTAATTTTATTGCTTTTTCCATGACAATTAAATTATCTGAAATCATTTAATGCTCTTTCGATAATTCCAAGACACTCATGAATTTGAGTTTCAGTAATAACTAATGGCGGTGCCAAACGTATTTTATTTCCGTGTGTAGGTTTTGCCAATAAACCGTATTCGCTGAATTTCATGCAAATATCCCAAGCCAAATCCGAGTCTTCCTCACAATTGATAACAATCGCATTAAGCAATCCTTTACCTCGAACTAATGTAATTAGAGGATTTCTAGAAGCAATTTCGTTAAGGCCTGTTCTTAAAATAACGCCTAAATAAGCGGCATTTTGCGATAAATTTTCATCACGAACCACTTCAAGTGCTGCAATAGCAACCGCTGCAGCCACTGGATTTCCTCCAAATGTAGAACCGTGCTGCCCTGGTTTGATGACATCCATAATCGCATTATTTGCCAAAACTGCCGAAACTGGATAAACGCCACCTGAAATCGCTTTTCCCAAAATTAAAATGTCCGGTTGAACATTTTCATGATGTACGGCTAATAATTTTCCGGTACGTGCAATTCCTGTTTGCACCTCATCAGCGATAAATAAAGTATTGTAGTGTTCACAAAGCGCTTTGGCTTTCGCCAAATAACCATCGGCTGGAACATAAACTCCGGCTTCTCCCTGAATAGGTTCCACTAGGAAACCAGCGATATTATTAGTTGATTTCAAAGCGTTTTCCAATGCTTCGATATCATTATATGGTATTTTGATAAATCCTGCTGTGAAAGGACCAAAACTTTTACGCGCATTTTCATCATTGGAAAACGAAATAATCGTAGTCGTTCTTCCATGGAAATTGTTCTCACAAACAATGATTCCTGCTTGATTTTCAGGAATTCCTTTTACTTCATACGCCCATTTTCTACACAATTTCAAAGCTGTTTCCACTGCTTCGGCACCAGTATTCATTGGTAAAACTTTATCGAAACCAAAATATTCTGTTATAAATTCTTCGTAAGGCCCTAACTGATCATTATAAAAAGCACGTGAAGTCAACGTCAATGTTTGCGCTTGTTTTACCATTGCTGCAACAATTTTTGGATGACAATGTCCTTGATTTACCGCCGAATAAGCCGACAAAAAATCATAATATTTTTTTCCGTCAACGTCCCAAACATACACGCCTTCTCCTTTTTCTAAAACTACCGGTAAAGGATGGTAATTATGAGCGCCATACTTATTTTCTTTTTCTATAAATGCTTCAGATTTTGAAGAAAGTGCTTGATGTGATTGTTCCATGACTTGTTATTTAATAAAAATTTTAAACAAAAATATATAATATTTTTTATTTTACAACAAAAATGATAATTTTGACTTAATTTAATCATCTAAAAACAAATAATCACTTTTATTTGTACGAAAATAAGTCACTATACAATATAGGTTTGTAATTTTTACTTTCAATTAGATGAGAAATAATAGTTACTTTTATAAATAGTAGAAAATACCTTTTCAATTTAAAATAAACTTCATGGATGCATTAGATGAATTTGATATCAATATCATTAAAGAATTAGAAAAAGATGGTCGTATGGCATTTTCAGCTATTGCCACTACGCTAAAAATATCCAATACTATGGTTCATCAGCGGGTAAATCGATTGACAGAACAAGGAATTCTGGCGGGAATAAAACCCATTATAAACGAAAAAAAAATTGGGTACGACTGGGCTTCTTTTACCGGCATCACCTTAAATAAAGACCAAGATTCAAATAGAATTATTGAGGAATTAAAGAATATTCCTGAAATAACGGAATGCTATTATGTAACCGGTTCTTTTACGCTTTATATAAAAATAGTAGCCCAGAATCACGAACACATGAGAAAAATCCTGTATGAAAAAATTGATAATATTCCGGGTATTTCAAAAACGGATTCGATTATAGAATTAGGCTGCGCTTTCAAAAGAAACATAACGTTATAATTCAAGTCATTATTTTTTGTTATAAAAAAAGCAAAAAGAGGATATTTACATACAAAAATCACAATTTATTTAGATATTTGTTTAAAAAAATAAAATTATGAAAAATATAGCGTTATTTATTTTAGGATTTGTCTTGTTTTCAAATAGCACTTTTGCACAACTGAAACCAGTAAAATATAGTGATGGCACTCAGGTTTTGAATGGATTCCAAATTCAGCCAATGAAAAAAAACCTGCAAAAACCAGGTATTCTAATTCTTCCTGCTTGGAAAGGAATTGATAAACATGCAAAAACTACCGCAGAAACTTTAGCTAAATTAGGATATTATGCCTTTGTTGCCGATATTTATGGCGCTGGAAATTATCCAAAAGACAATGCGGAAGCGGGTCAAAAGGCAGGATTTTACAAAACCAACTACAAGGAATACCAAAAGCGAATTTCATTAGCATTACAACAATTAATTAAATCTGGAGCAAATCCTGATAATATTGTTATAATGGGATATTGTTTTGGTGGAACTGGAGCACTTGAAGCTGCACGTGCACACTTAAATGTAAAAGGAGTGGTTTCTTTTCATGGTGGATTAGGTAAAGATGCATCTCGTCCTACAGAACCTATAACTGCAAAAATTTTAGTTTGCCACGGTGCTGATGATCCGTATGAATCCAAAGAAGAAATCACCGCATTCCAACAGGAAATGAAAGATAGCAAAGCCGACTGGCAAATGGTTTATTATGCTAATGCGGTCCATGCGTTCACCGATCCAGAAGCAGGAAATGACAATTCAAAAGGAGCTGCATACAACGAAAAAGCAGCCAAACGTTCTTTTGAACATTTTAAAATTTTCTTAAATGAAGTTTTGAAAAAATAACTTTCGATTTAATTTACATTAAAAAATATGAAAAAAATAACATTATTAAGTTTGCTGGTAGTTTTAAGTATAAGCTGCACAACCCAAAAAAGGGGTGTTACAGTTGTGGAACCTACAAAATATATGAATACCATCACGGCCAGCGATTTAAAAACACATCTTTATATTGTCGCCGCTGATTCCATGGAAGGGCGCGAAACAGGGTCAGCCGGGCAGAAAAAAGCAGGTGCTTATCTCATCAATCAATACCAGAAAAACAACGTGCCTTTTCCAAAAGGAGCGACAAGTTATTACCAAAAAATCCCCGCATCCTACTTGAATGCAAAACGCAATGAAAACTTATCTGATTCCGAAAACATTTGGGCCTATATCGAAGGTTCTGAAAAGCCAAACGAAGTGCTGGTAATTTCGGCCCATTACGATCACGTAGGGATTAAAGATGGCGAAATTTACAATGGTGCCGATGATGATGGTTCCGGAACAGTCGCTTTGTTGGAAATTGCACAAGCATTCGAAAAAGCCAAAAAAGAGGGCCACGGTCCAAAACGTTCCATCCTTTTCCTTCATGTTACCGGTGAAGAACATGGCTTACACGGTTCCCGTTTTTACTCGGAGAACCCTTTGTTCCCTATCGCAAACACGATTACCGACATCAACATTGACATGATTGGCCGTCGTGACGAAGCACATGCAAATACAAATAATTATGTATATCTAATCGGCGCGGATCGTTTATCAACGGATTTAGATAACATTTGTACCATCGCAAATGCCAAGTATATCAAAATGGATTTAGATTATAAATTCAACGACCCTAAAGATCCAAATCATTTTTATGAGCGTTCTGACCATTATAATTTTGCCAAACATGGAATTCCAGCCGTATTCCTTTTCAATGGCGTACATGCTGATTACCATCAAAAAACAGATGAAGTCGACAAAATTGAATTTGATGCTTTGGCCAAAAGAGCCCAACTTGCTTTTGTAATCGCTTGGGAATTGGCAAACAGAGAAAATCGCCCTGTAGTCGATAAAAAATAGTTTTAGCATTAGGGTACATCCCGCCGAAAAAAGCGGGTCGGGCTATACGTTGCAAACGAAGTTCACTGAACTCCTATGTAAATAAATAGTATGTGAAGTAATCTTTTTTTGTCTCGTTAAAAAAAACGAGACAAAAAAAGGATTTCCACTGCTATCCTTTGTGCAAACCCGATACAATAAGAGCTTTGAAGGAATTCAAAGCTCTTGTTGTGTTTACACATACAGAAAAACCAACCGCTACTCTTTCTTCGAAGTCGCTATCAGTCGATTATTTCTGGACCACTCACTCCAGGAACCAACATACAGTTTTGGAATTTCTAGGCCTGAATAGGCTAGTGCCAAAAGCGTATGACAAGCTGTTACACCGGAACCACAATGCACGATAACATTTTCAGCTCCTCTATCTTTAAATTCTTTTAAATAATTATTCTTCAATTCCTCTGGTGACAAGAAAAACCCATTAGAATCTAAATTAGTGGTAAAAGGAATGTTTATGGCACCCGGAATATGACCGGCGACTAAATCGATAGGTTCTTTCTCTCCATTGTATCGTTCTTCATCGCGTACATCTACAACCAAAAAATCGGTACCTTGTGCTACTTTATCTATTTCGTGAATATCTGCTAACGGCAACAACCAATTTTCAATTTCATACGGTTCCGTTTTCAATGGGATTTCTATTTTTGAGCTTGTTGCAAATCCAGCTTTAATAGCCGCTTGAAATCCTCCATCCAACACTTGGACTTTCTGGTGTCCAACAGATTTTAGCATCCACCAAAACCGCGCAGCAGCGTTAGAACCATTTTTATCATCATAAACCATTACATGACTCTTAGGTGTTATACCAAGGCTCGTTAATGTTTCAGAAAATTGTTCAAGTGTAGGCAAAGGATGCCTGCCTCCTATGGATACATCCGCGTTTATATTGGCTAACTCCGTATTTAAATCAACATACAATGCGCCATCTAAATGTTCAGTACCATAATTTTCTTTAGCGCCATTACCGTTACTGGCATCAATAAGAATTAATTCACTTGTCTGATGCAATGCTATTAGTTCATCAGGCTTTATAATTGGTGAAATGTCTTGAGGCATATTTCTTAATTTTACAATTAGTGTCATTATTATTTACTACTCATAAACAACTGAATTTAGTATAGATACAAACTAACAATAGTTTTTAAGTATGGCTAATTTATGCTATTATTTACAATCCTCAAAACGGCAATTAAATCCCAAAAACACACCAGAGATAATTGTTCTCACCAGAATTTACTCCATAAAAAAAGCCCACTAATGTGGACTTTAAAGTTATCTTTTTTTGAATTCCAGCTGTTACAAAACCTTATGTTCAACCTTAGAATTATTTTTTAAGCGCTTTCATCAAACTCAATTTTATCAGCACTATCTATTTTGTGTAATGGTTTCTCCATTGGCAATGTAAAATAAAAAGAAGAACCTTCACCTTCTATGCTTTCTACCCATATTTCACCACCATTTTTTTCCAAAAACCCCTTCACTAATAATAGTCCTATTCCTGCACCTTTATTTTCGGTCCTTGCTTTTGAAAGTATATTCATTTGTGGCGTAAAAAGTTTGTCTTGGATTTCTTTTGACATACCAACACCGGAATCTTTTATCTGAACTATTATTTTATCATCTTTAGTTTTTGCCGAAACTACAATTTCCCCTCCAGGTCGCGAATGTTTAATCGCATTCGAAACTATATTCTGAATAACGGAAAGTAACATTTTTCCATCAGCAAAGACTTCAGTATTCGCATCAATTTCATGATGAAGATTTATAGTATTTAAAGAGGCAGTATCATTTAAAGTATCAAAAACTTTTTGAACATACTGAACCAGTTCAATTTTTCTTGGAGAAAACACTTCTGCTGCGTATTTAATTCTTGCCCATTCCACTAGGTAGTCTAACATATTTAACTCATCTATTGATGCTTTATAAAGGAGCTCAAGCATTTCTTTAACTGTATTTGGCTCCATCCTTTCAAAATTTGATTTCAAATATCCTGTAGTAGCAATAATACTGGATAATGGACTTCTCAAATCATGCGAAAGTATGGCAAGAACACTTTCTTTATGAGTATTTAAATCTTCAAGGTCTTTTACATATTTTTTTATAGCATCTTCTGATTTCTTTCTTTCCGTTAAGTCACGTAGGATTTTAACATATCCTAACAGCTCTCCATCTATTCCAGTAAGCGGAAAAACCAGCCCATAAGCATAAAATTCACTCTTGTCTTTACAAATGTGCCATCTATTATCCGTTGCTCTTCCTTCTTTTGATGCTATTTCTATTTCATTTTTCGGAATCCCATTTTTTTTGTCTTGTTCTGTAAAAATTATATCAAAATGTTTTCCTATAATCTCATCTGATTCATAACCAAAGATTTTTGATGCTCCTGAACTCCAGCTGTTAATTACAAATTCATTATCAAGAGTAAAAATGGAGTAATCTTGTAAACTATCTATGATTTGGCTATAAAACTCAGCAGTTGGGATATAATTACTTTTAAGAATTTTAGAATTAATTTGCTCGTTTTCCATTTGGTGAATTAAATGATATTTAAAAAATTTGAATACAGAATAGTATTTGAAAATCAGGTATAAATGCGCTCAAAGATATACAAAAATATTCCCCAAACATAAATGTCCCTCTACTAAGCAGTCTATTCCTGAATTAATTTTCAGTTTATGTTTTTACTACCTACTTTATATTGACTCATGAACTATTGGCACCAATATTTGGTGTTAATTTTTCAAAAACATTTATTTGCTTATGAAATCCTAAACGACTTTTTCAAGTTCCTAATTTATAGTATACGCTTTCTCTTTAACAATATTCAACCCAATAAATAAAACCGAGCAATCACACGAAAGTTTACCCCACAAAAAAAGCCTTGAATTTCTTCAAGGCTTTTGCTTTCTGGGTGGGAGACGGGGCTCGAACCCGCGACCCTCGGTACCACAAACCGATGCTCTAACCAACTGAGCTACAACCACCATTTGCTTAGCGGTGGCAAATATACAACATAAGTTTACTTCTGCAAATAATTTTTTTAAAAAATTACAGCAAAATTATATCAAATCTCCTAAGCTATTGACTGCCAAATATCTTTCAACCGTAAAACCTTCCGCATAATCCACTCCTACAAGCCTTCCTAAATCCTGTGAACGGTAATTCAGACTCTCAAAGAAGTTCTTACTCGTTATTGGCGATTCCGGTTCTTTGGAATTTGCGTCATAAAACTGCGAACGGTAAGCCAAGATAGATTCGATTTTCTTATCGGTAAAACCTGTAATATCGACTACAAAATCAGGTGCTATGTTTTTCCACTGAATGTAATGATAGACAAGTTTTGGTCTCCAGGCGTCTTGACTTTCACCATCAACTGTAGTTTCTATCTTTCTCAATCCTGATAAAAAACAAGCATCCGAAACTAATTTGCTTCCCTTTCCATGATCAATATGACGGTCATCAATAGCATTACACAAGACAATTTCCGGTTGATACTTGCGAATCATTTTTATAATTTCCAATTGGTGTTTTTCGTCATTGACAAAAAAACCATCGCGCATTTCCAGATTCTCGCGTACCGAAACCCCTAGGATTTTTGCGGCAGCATTTGCTTCCTGATTTCTAATTTCAGCGGAACCACGCGTTCCTAACTCGCCACGGGTCAAATCAACGATTCCGACTGTTTTCCCCAAAGAGATTTCTTTTAGAATAGTTCCCGCACAACCCAATTCCACATCATCAGGATGCGCACCAAAAGCAAGTATGTCTAATTTCATATTTTAATTATTACTATTCTGTTATCTATTTCCTGTAAACTTTACTTACAACACCTTTTTCATCGTCATTGATTTATTGATGCTTTCAGTCCACTCCTTTTCCGGCACACTATCTTTTGTGATTCCACAACCCATATACAAATACGCGCGTTTCAAATCAACCTCAATTTGCATGCAGCGTAAATTTACAAACAAATTAGAGCTTACCGAATCGGTTGCAAAACTGCTGTTTAACTCCCCTAAAAAACCAGTATAAAAACTCCTGTCGTAATTTTCGTTTTCCAAAATAAAAGCTTTGGATTGATCTTTTGGTAAACCACAAACTGCTGGCGTGGGATGCAATAAATGAATTACTTGCTCCAAACTGGAGTTCGAATTCAAAACGCCCCAAATATCCGTTTTTATATGCCAGACGCTTCCCGCTTTGACGCTGTAGGGCTGAGTAACCGAAACTTCCAAAGCAACCTCTTGCAAGACCGAAACTATATAATCCGTAACATATTGCTGCTCTTCTTTCTCTTTTTTATCCCAAACTATTTCCTCCGAACCACTATCCTTTTGAGTTCCCGCCAAAGCCATGGTTTCAAATACATTCACATTGGCTTTTAATAATTGCTCAGGTGTAGCGCCCAGCCAGATTCCTACTTTTGGATGAAAAAAACAATACACAAAAGTAGCGGGATACAACCGAACCAATTTTTCGAATGCTGTAACCAAATTAAAATCAACCAACTCCACTGTTTCTTTTCGGGATAAAACCACTTTCTTGAATGCGTCCTTTTCAATGGCTTGAATTCCTTTGGCAACCAATCTTTCAAAATTATTTTTGGCAACTCCATTTGGTTCCTTAAATTCCCTTTCAAGAACATCTTCTTTTTTTTGGTCCCAAATAACACCAACTATTTCGGATTGATTTTCAGGAATAAAATAGGTCTGATTGCCATCAAAAGAGGCAAAAACAAAGCCTTTTTCGGTAAAATCATTTACCTCATACAATGCATCATTTTGCTGAAAAAGCCCAATGACCATATCCGAATTGGGTTTACAATACAATACAAAAGGTAAATTTTGGGCTAATTGATTTTGGGCTTTATCTAAAATTGCGTCCATTATTTGTCTTCACTTTTTCTTTTTGGCAAAACCATATTTGTCAATTTGCAAAGCGAAATCAAATTGTCTTTTTCATCCGTAATTCGTATTTCCCAAAGGTGAATGCTTCTCCCCTTGTGAACGATTCTTGCCGTTGCCGTTACAATTCCGTCTCGTTTTGCTTTCAAATGATTCGCTGATATTTCAATTCCGCGCACTTCACTGTGTTCTGAATTTATATATAACATCGAAGCCGCACTTCCCACGCTTTCGGCCAAAGCAACCGAAGCGCCTCCATGTAATAATCCCATAGGTTGATGCACCGATGGATTTACCGGCATAGTAGCCACTAAATAATCTTCTCCTGCATCAGTATATTCAATATTCAGGGTTTGCATCAATGTATTTTTTGAAATTTGATTGCAATATTGAAGGATTTTTTCTTTGTCGAAAGTCATGTTTTTGGCTTTAAAGATGTAAAATTAAATAAAAGATGAGTTACAAAATAGCAAATGCAAGTGTTATTCTAAATTCAAATTTGAAAATCGTTTCCTATCCAAATAAGATTTTCCTTATTTTTACAAAAAAACTAACGAAAATGCGTCCCATAAGTTTACTGCTTTTTATTGGAATATTGGTATCTGTTTGCGCTTGTCGTTCTGATTTTGAGACTACAGCCAGCACAGGTGATTTAGTATTTTCAAAAGACACCATTTACTTAGATACTGTTTTTACAAACATAGGTTCCAGTACGTACCGACTTAAAGTGTACAATCACAGTAAAAATGACATCACTATCCCAACCATAAAATTAGGAAAAGGATTGAGTTCAAAATACAGAATGACAGTGGACGGAATGCAGGGAACTAATGGAAAAATATTCACTAATGTTAACCTTCTCGCCAAAGACAGTCTGTATATTTTTATAGAAACCACCGCTAATATTGCTGATGCCAACCCAACCGACTTTTTATACACGGACCAAATTCAGTTTGATGGCGGCGAAAATTTGCAAAAAGTAGAATTAGTGACGCTTATTCAGGATGCCGTTTTTCTGTATCCAAAACGGTTTGCGGATGGGACAACGGAAACACTCCCTATCGGCGATGAAAAAATTGATGGTTTTTATCTCGATGAAAATGATCCTGCAAATGGCAATGAATTGCAGTTCTCCAATAAAAAACCGTATGTGATTTATGGTTATGCCGCCGTTCCTTCAGGAAAAACGGCAACTTTTGATGCGGGAGCCAGAGTCCATTTTCATGTAAATTCCGGTCTTATCGTATCTAATAATGCATCGATACATATAAATGGAACTGCGTCTACAACAGACAAATTAGAAAAAGAAGTCATTTTTGAAGGGGATCGATTAGAACCCGAATATTCAGATGTTCCGGGTCAATGGGGAGCAATATGGCTAACCAGTGGCAGCACCAATAATCAATTGAATCATGCTACCATCAAAAATGGAACTATCGGATTACTGATTCAAAACAACGACGGAACGACTACAACTATAAAAAATACCCAAATCTATAATTCAGCCAATTATGGTATTTTGGCGCAGACCGCAAAAATTAATGGCCAAAATATGGTCATCAATAATGCAGGACAAGCCAGTTTAGCTTGCTCGTATGGCGGAAATTACAACTTTACCCATTGCACGTTCAACAACAACTGGAATAGCTCTGAACAAGTGGCGGTTTTGGTAAGCAATTACATTTTAGGAGCAGTTCCTGAAGCAAAAGACTTGACCGAAGCAACATTCAATAATTGTATTATTTACGGTTCGTACTCCAATGAAATGATTTTAAGCAAAAAAACAAGTGCTGCTTTTGTATACCAATTCAATAATTGTCTCTTAAAATTCGACAATACTTCTAATCAATTTACGACCAATCCAGACTATCAATTTGAAACAGATGCAACACATTACAGAGCAATTATTTTAAATAAAGACCCAAAATTCCTGAAGGTTTCCCAAAACAAATTCAACATTGACCAGGCTTCCGCCGCTTTCGCAAAAGGGAATTCGGCATATTTGATTCCGTTGGATATTACAGGAAACACCAGAACTTTTCCTCCTGATTTAGGGGCGTATCAAAACAAACCATTTCCTAAATAATTTTTTAAAGTCTTTGCTTTTCACATTTGCTCGTACTATATATTTAAACTAAATTTGCATCGCAATACAACAAACTAAAAAACAATGATCCATTTCTTTGAAAACCAAAGCAAAACTGTTTTTGCAGTGCAAACGCAAAACGAAATTTCGGCTCAAGACATTTCAAAACTCAACTGGCTTTTTGCCAACTCCTATAAAATAGAAAAATCCGTGTTGACGGATTTTTTTGTTGGTCCTCGCGCCACTATGATAACGCCTTGGAGTACCAATGCAGTGGAAATCACCCAAAACATGGGAATTTCCGGAATCATCCGAATTGAAGAATTTCACAAAGCAACAGCTGATTTTTCGGATTTTGACCCGATGCTTTCGCAAAAATACGCCGAGTTAAATCAAGATATTTTCACTATCAATGTACTTCCGGAAGCTATTTTGGATATCGATGATATTGCTGCCTACAATAAAAAAGAAGGATTGTCTTTAAGTCCGGAAGAAGTCGATTATTTAGACACTTTGGCGCTTAAATTAGGACGCAAACTAACGGATTCTGAAATTTTTGGTTTCTCACAAGCCAATTCAGAACACTGTCGTCATAAGATTTTCAACGGAAAATTTATAATTGATGGCGAAGAAAAAGAATCTTCTTTGTTCAAATTAATCAAGAAAACGTCTCAGGAAAACCCTAACGATATTGTTTCGGCTTACAAGGACAACGTTGCTTTTGTAAAAGGGCCACGTGTACAACAATTTGCTCCAAAAAGTGCTGACAAACCTGATTTTTACGAAGTAAAAGAATTTGATTCGGTTATTTCATTAAAAGCAGAAACACATAATTTCCCAACAACCGTAGAGCCTTTCAATGGAGCTGCTACGGGTTCTGGTGGAGAAATCCGGGACCGTTTAGCAGGTGGACAAGGTTCTTTACCAATGGCAGGAACGGCAGTTTACATGACTTCATACTCTCGTTTAGCCGAAAACAGACCGTGGGAAAATGGTATGACCGAAAGAAAATGGTTGTATCAAACCCCAATGGATATTTTAATCAAAGCATCCAACGGAGCTTCTGATTTTGGAAATAAATTTGGACAACCGTTAATTACAGGTTCTATTCTGACTTTCGAACACGAAGAAGACGCTCGTAAACTAGGTTTCGACAAAGTGATTATGCAAGCAGGTGGAATTGGTTACGGAAAATTAGACCAAGCAATTAAGAAAAAACCACAAACAGGCGATAAAATTGTTATCCTTGGTGGTGAAAATTATAGAATTGGAATGGGTGGCGCTGCAGTTTCTTCCGCAGATACCGGAGCTTTCAGTTCAGGAATTGAATTGAATGCGATCCAACGTTCGAACCCAGAAATGCAAAAACGTGCTGCCAATGCCATTCGTGGTTTGGTAGAAAGCGATATCAATCCAATTGTCTCGATACACGATCACGGAGCTGGTGGACATTTAAACTGTCTTTCGGAATTAGTGGAAGATACTGGTGGATTAATTGATTTAGATAAATTGCCTGTGGGAGATCCTACCCTTTCGGCAAAAGAAATAATTGGTAACGAATCTCAGGAAAGAATGGGATTAGTTATTGGTAAGGAAAATATCGATTTATTGCAAAAAATTGCCGACCGAGAACGCTCTCCAATGTATCAAGTGGGAGACGTAACCGGAGACCATCGTTTTACTTTCGAATCAAAATCAACTGGTGCTAAACCAATGGATTTTGCGTTGGAAGACTTTTTTGGAAGTTCTCCAAAAGTGGTGATGACAGACAAAACTATCAAAAGAAATTATACTGATTTAAGCTACGACAAGAAAAACATCTCCACGTATTTAGAGCAAGTACTTCAACTGGAAGCAGTAGCTTGTAAAGACTGGTTGACCAATAAAGTGGACCGTTGTGTAGGTGGTAAAGTAGCCAAACAACAATGTGCCGGACCCTTGCAATTGCCATTGAACAATTGTGGTGTAATGGCTTTGGATTACCAAGGAATAGAAGGAGTTGCGACTTCGATTGGGCACTCTCCTGTTGCAGCATTAATTGATCCTGTTGCGGGAAGCAGAACAGCTATTGCAGAAGCATTGTCTAACATTGTTTGGGCGCCGATAAAAGATGGTTTAGACGGAATTTCATTGTCTGCTAACTGGATGTGGGCGTGTAAAAACGAAGGGGAAGACGCTCGTTTATATGCCGCAGTACAAGGTTGTTCGGATTTTGCAATCGAATTGGGAATCAATATTCCAACCGGAAAAGATTCCCTTTCCATGAAACAAAAATATCCAAATGATGAAGTAATTGCACCGGGAACGGTAATTATTTCAGCAGGTGGAAATTGTACCGACATTAGAAAAGTAGTGGAACCCGTTTTACAAAGAGACGGCGGTTCTATTTATTACATCAATTTGTCGCAAGATGATTTCAAATTAGGGGGTTCTTCGTTTGCACAAACATTGAACACTATTGGAAATGAAGTACCAACTATTAAAGACGCTGCATTTTTCAAAAGAGCATTCAATACCATTCAAGAATTAATTTTAGATAATAATATCCTTGCAGGACACGACATTGGAAGTGGTGGTTTGATTACTACTTTATTGGAAATGTGTTTTGCCGATGTGAATTTGGGAGCTAAAATAGACTTTTCAGTTTTCGAAGAAAAAGACATTATCAAATACCTTTTTGCAGAAAATATTGGAATTATTTTCCAAGCAAAATCGGATGCTGAAGTAGAATCTAAATTAAACGCCAATACTGTTTCTTTCTACAAATTAGGAACCGCTACCAATGAAGCGACTTTAGATTTTGGTCCTTGTACATTAGACATTGCTAAATACAGGGATGTTTGGTACAAAACTTCCTTCTTATTAGACCAAAAACAATCGAAAAACGGAACGGCTCAAGCGCGTTTTGATAATTACAAAAACCAAGCGTTACACTATACTTTTCCAACACATTTTACAGGAAAAAAACCAGTTATCAACAATTCAAAACCAAGACCTAATGCAGCTATTATCCGTGAAAAAGGAAGTAACTCGGAGCGTGAAATGGCAAATGCGATGTACTTAGCCGGTTTTGATGTAAAAGACGTTCACATGACCGATTTGATTTCAGGTCGTGAAACGTTGGAAGACATTCAGTTCATCGGGGCTGTTGGAGGATTCTCTAATTCAGATGTCTTGGGTTCTGCCAAAGGTTGGGCCGGAGCCTTTTTATACAATGAAAAAGCAAAAACAGCTTTAGACAATTTCTTCAAGAGAGACGATACGTTATCTGTTGGAATCTGCAATGGGTGCCAATTATTTATGGAACTGGAAGTAATTAATCCGGAGCATGAAATACACGGAAAAATGTTGCACAACGAAAGTAACAAACACGAAAGTATTTTCACATCGGTAACGGTACAGGAAAACAATTCAGTGATGCTTTCTTCATTAGCGGGAAGTACACTTGGAGTTTGGGTTTCGCATGGAGAAGGAAAATTCAATTTACCAATGGGTGAAGAAAATTATAATATTGTTTCTAAATATGCCTACGAAGGCTATCCTGCTAATCCAAACGGATCGCATTTTGATGTGGCGATGCTTTGCGACAAAACAGGACGTCACTTGGTTATGATGCCACACATTGAGCGTTCTACATTCCAATGGAACTGGGCACATTATCCAAAAGATAGAGACGATGAAGTTTCGCCTTGGCATGAAGCCTTTGTCAACGCCAGAAAATGGATGGATAAAAAATAATTATATTTTTATAGATTTTATAAAAGCGTTCCTGAAAAGGAGCGCTTTTTTTTTATGGTGTTAACTCGGATTTAAAGTTCACATTAACTTTGTATCTGATAAACAAATTCTGTTTAATACTATCATTTTATACTACTAATCAATGGGTATCAAACTCGTGTACCATTTCGTTGGTCATAGACGGAAGGTTGGAAAACCTCTATGTACTTGATGCCATTGTGCCAACCTATCAAATTAGTAACAATACTATTAAACAGAATTTAAACATTCCAAAACTCAATACATCCAGTATCGTCTTTATAATCTTTCAAAAACTGTCCTACAAAAATGATACTGTATTCTATTATAAATTTACAAATTTGCATTGTAAAAAGCTACCAATTTAGGCTTTTATCAATACTAAAAAGATGGTATTGATAAAAATAAAGCATTCCTATTGAACCTCATAATCTTAATTCAGAGAAAACGATTTCGTAAAATAAAATAATTCTGGTTTAATTTCTATTTAATTTTTTAAAATTAATAATTATCATTAATTTTTAATTAATTTGCGATAAAATTCAACCTCAGAATAATGACTTCTATAACCAGACTTTTTGATTTTCCTTATTATCAGCAAGATAAATATACTTCAATTCCAGATGCTTTAACAACAAAGAAAAATGGGGTTTGGATAAAAACTTCTACTGAAGAATACATTGCGAAAGCTAATGCTGTATCAAGAGCATTACTGAAACTGGGTGTTCTAAAAGACGATAAGATTGCTATCATCTCTTCTAATAATAGAACCGAATGGAATATTATAGATATTGGGGTGTTGCAAACTGGAGCGCAAACGGTTCCTATTTACCCTACGATTTCTGAAGATGATTACGAATATATCTTAAATCATTCCGGTGCCATGTATTGTTTTGTATCCGATGCGGAAGTGCTTCGGAAAGTCAATTTGATTAAAGATAAAGTACCAACGCTTAAAGAAGTCTATTCGTTCAACGAAATTGAAGGTTGCAAAAATTGGAATGAACTGCTAATTCTTGGCGAAGACCAAAGCAATCAAAATGTTGTTGAAGACCGAAAAAACAATATAAAAACAGACGATTTAGCGACCATTATTTATACTTCCGGGACAACAGGAAAACCAAAAGGAGTCATGCTTTCGCATAAAAACATTGTCTCAAATGTGTTGGACAGCGCTTCCAGAATTCCTTTTGAAGCGGGAAAAAGTCGGGCGTTGAGCTTCCTGCCTGTCTGTCATATTTTTGAAAGAATGATTTTGTATTTATACCAATATTATGGTGTTTCGATCTATTTTGGAGAATCAATCGATAAAATTAGTGACAATCTCAAGGAAGTAAGGCCTACCGTTATTACTGCAGTTCCAAGACTTTTGGAGAAGGTATATGATAAAATCTACGCCAAAGGTACCGCATTGACCGGTATCAAAAAGAAACTGTTTTTTTGGGCAATTGATTTGGGATTGATTTATGAGCCTTACGGCAAAAATGGATTATGGTATGAGTTCCAACTCAAAATTGCACGTAAATTAATTTTCAGCAAATGGAAAGAAGGCTTGGGCGGAAATCTGGATTTGATGGTTTCCGGAAGCGCCGCTTTACAACCCAGATTAGCCAGAGTTTTTGCTGCTGCAGAAATTCCCGTAATGGAAGGCTATGGTTTGACTGAAACCTCTCCTGTAATCTCGGTAAATGACATGAGAAATCACGGTTTCAAAGTAGGAACTGTGGGTAAAGTAATTGATAACGTTGAAGTCATAATTGCCGAAGACGGCGAAATCCTTTGCAAAGGACCAAACGTAATGATGGGGTATTACAAAGATGAAAAATTGACCAGCGAAGTCATTACAAACGGGTATTTCCACACGGGAGACATTGGAATATTTGATGAAGATGGATTCTTGAAAATTACGGATCGTAAAAAAGAAATGTTCAAAACATCCGGAGGGAAATATATTGCACCACAATTAATTGAAAACACAATGAAACAATCCCGTTTCATTGAACAAATAATGGTGATTGGTGACGGACAAAAAATGCCGGCAGCAATCATTCAACCAAGTTTTGAGTTCATTAAAGAATGGGCAGTTATTCATGGAATAGATGCTGGAAAAAGTAATGAAGCAATTATCTCGAACGAAAAAGTTATTGCAAGAATTCAAGAAGAAATTGATACGTTAAATGAAAAATTTGGAAATTGGGAAAAAATCAAACGCTTTGAATTGACACCGGACGTTTGGTCCATTGAAGGCGGACAATTGACCCCTACGCTAAAACTGAAACGAAAAATCGTAATGGAGAAATACATCAATTTATTTCATAAAATCTACGGCTAGTATTTGATAAAACCTCAACAAAACATGAAATTAAAAGTCCTAATTTGTTCCGTTATAAGTATGTTCTTTTTTTCTGATTGCCAAGAAAAACCCAAAGACGATGCTATAAAAGCAAATTATTTAGATTTCTCAAAAAGGGATGACCAATTGACTGGCGGCATCAAAATGATTCCGATAAAAACACCGAAAGGGACTTTTAAAGTCTGGACAAAAACTGTGGGCAATAATCCAAAAATAAAAGTATTGCTTCTTCACGGCGGCCCTGGATTGACACACGAACTGTATGAATGTTTTGACGGGTATTTCCCTAACGAAAGCATCGAATATATCTACTACGACCAATTGGGTTCGTATTACAGCGACCAGCCCAAAGACAATAGTTTATGGACCAATGAACGCTTTGTGGAGGAAGTCGAGCAAGTACGACTTGCATTAGGCTTAGACAGTTCCAATTTTTACCTGATGGGACAATCTTGGGGCGGAATCCTGGCAATGGAATATGCGTTGAAATATCAAAAAAACCTGAAAGGTTTGATTATCTCCAATATGATGGCGAGCGCTAAGGAATATAACGCTTACGCAAAAGACGTTCTGGCACCTCAAATGGATCCAAAAATCCTAAAGCAATTACAGGATATCGAGAAAAACAATGATTTTGATAATCCAAAATACAGCGAGTTGCTTTTCAAATACTACTACACGGAACATATTTTAAGAATGCCTCTCGACCAATGGCCAGAATCCATCAACAGGTGTTTCAAACACATCAATCCTGATGTATATGTGTTCATGCAAGGTCACAGTGAATTTGGTATCACCGGAAATGCCACACTAAAAAATTGGGATGTAAAAGCCAGACTAAAAACCCTCACAGTTCCTACACTAACAATTGGTTCGAAATACGACACGATGGATCCCGAACACATGAAATGGATTGCCCGCGAAGTGCAAAACGGACGTTTTTTGTTTTGTCCTAACGGAAGCCACCTCTCGCAATACGATGATCCAAAAAACTATTTTACAGGCGTGATCAAGTTTTTGAAAGATGTGGATAAGGGGAAATTTAAGAAAGGGTAAAACAACAATTTTCAACAAATCATCGTTTCCTTACTAGCAAATTTGATATCAGTATAAAATTCATCATTCAATCCAAAGAATTTATTCCCCAAAATAACTTCAAAGAAGGATAAACCACTTACAATTACCGAAACCAGTAATCTCAAAAATTAAACTACAAACCCACATTATTCTCCAGTAGCAGGATTTACGTAAGGGATAGAAGTGGCATCCTTTTATGAAGTCCCGATCCCGAAGCCTCGGGACGGGACTTCATAAAAGGATACAACTTACAGCCCGGCCCGCAGGGATACGCCCAAAAAAACAGCATCCAACTCGATTAGCCTGACAAATATTTCATATTTAATTGTTATTTAACACTTTAGATGTTATTTTGTTATTTTTCAATACCTTTATTGTATCAACCCATAAAATCAAAAAATTATGAATGTGAAAAATTTTTTAGTTTCAGGTAGTGTAGGCGGTATAATCTACTTCCTTTATGGATGGTTGTTCTACGGGATTCTATTTAAACAAGCATTTCCCTCCAATGGGAACGAAAATTATGTAATGATTTTTTTAGGATGCCTTACCTTTGGATTATTTACAGCCTATATTTTTACAAAATGGGCAGGGATTTCAAATTGGATAACCGGTTTTGTTGCTGGTGCCATAATTGGATTATTTATGGCTCTATACATGGATTTCTTTGCCAATTCAATGAAATTAACACCCGATATTAACTTTCAGATTATGGCATTGGATATTGCAATCACTGTTGTAATGTCCGCATTAACCGGTGCAGTCATTGCACTTGTTAATGGAAAACTAAAATAAACACAAAATTCTTACAAAAAAAATCTTCATTTTATGTGGAGTTTTTTAGTTTTGACAAAAAATTTAAAAAATAACCAAACTTATTATGCATGCATAGTATTTTTTTATTATATTTGAAATCGATATAGTTAGAGATATGAAAGATAAAACAATAGATTATATTTTAAGAGCGACTTGGCAGGCAGTTTCCAGAATGTACAATGAAGAAGCGTCTAAATACGGTGCAACTATGGCTACAGGTTTTGCTCTGCTGAGTATGGATAAAGAAAAAGGAACGCCCTCTACCGCTTTAGGCCCAAAAATGGGTATGGAAGCTACGAGTCTTACCAGAACTTTGAAATCAATGGAAGATAAAGGCCTAATCTTAAGAAAGAAAAATCCGTATGATGGTCGTGGCGTTTTGATTTACCTGACAGAATTTGGCAAAGAGAAAAGAGAATTGTCAAAAAACACCGTTTTAAAATTCAATGAAACCGTGCGAAAACACATATCCGAGGAAAAATTGCAACATTTTATTGAAGTTGCAGAAACCATCAATGAATTAATCCAAGATAAAAATATTTTTAATCCTACGAGCGTCAGCGAACTTGGGGAGCAAACTGAAAAACCAGAAAATGACATCGCCACGATTCAAAAAAACAATCAATAATTAAAAACGGTGCTACCCTATTTCTTTAAAAAACAAATATAAACTACTTATGAAATGAGCATAACCAACGATTGGTAGCGAAAACCGATTGATGAAATGCGAATTACATAGGATTGATGAAAAACAAATATTATTTTATATGAAACGCACAATTAAAAAAGTTGCAGTAATTGGATCCGGAATTATGGGTTCAGGAATTGCTTGTCATTTTGCTAACATTGGAGTTGAAGTTTTACTTTTGGACATTGTTCCAGGAGAACTCACCGAAGCCGAAGCTAAAAAAGGGCTTACTTTAGAAAGCAAAATTATCAGAAACCGATTGGTGAATGAGCATTTGGCTAATTCCCTGAAATCGAAACCCTCCCCTATTTATAATTCGAAATTTGCCAGTAGAATTACTACTGGAAATACAACGGATGACATGGCGAAAATCGCTGTTGTTGATTGGATTATTGAAGTGGTGGTGGAACGTTTAGATATCAAAAAATTAGTTTTTGAACAAATTGAAAAATTCAGAAAACCGGGAACTTTAGTTACTTCAAATACTTCTGGAATTCCAATTCACTTTATGAGTGAAGGAAGAAGTGACGATTTTCAAAAACATTTCTGTGGTACACACTTTTTTAACCCTGCGCGTTATTTAAAATTATTCGAAATCATACCTGGTCCTCAAACTGCATCGGAAGTTTTGGATTTCCTCACGGATTATGGTTCAAAATTCTTGGGAAAAACTTCGGTCGTTGCCAAAGATACTCCGGCATTCATCGGAAACCGAATCGGAATTTACGGGATTCAGAGTTTGTTTCATTTGGTTAAAGAATTGGGATTAACAATTGAAGAAGTGGATAAATTGACCGGTCCCGTTATTGGAAGACCAAAATCGGCTACTTTCAGAACGGTAGATGTTGTTGGATTAGATACATTGGTACATGTTGCCAACGGAATCTACGAAAACTGCCCCAATGATGAACAGCATGATTTGTTCAAATTGCCGGATTTCGTCAACAAAATGATGGAAAAAAAATGGTTTGGAAGCAAAACGGGACAAGGTTTTTATAAAAAAGTAGACAAGGATATTTTGTCTTTGGATTTAGACACTTTAGAATACCGTCCGGCTAAAAGAGCTTCTTTTGCGACATTAGAACTGACAAAAACAATTGACAAACCCATTGACCGTTTTAAAGTTTTAGTAAAAGGAACAGATAAGGCTGGAGAATTCTATAGAAAAAGCTTTGCCGGAATGTTTGGGTACGTTTCGAACAGAATACCTGAAATCTCCGATGAATTATATAAAATTGACGATGCGATGAAAGCCGGTTTTGGATGGGAAAATGGTCCTTTCGAAATTTGGGATGCCATTGGTGTCGAAAAAGGAATCGAAATCATGAAAGCTGAAGGTCTTGAACCAGCAGCTTGGGTAACCGATATGTTGGCTTCTGGAAGTTTCAGTTTTTATTCTGTAAAAGAAGGCGCTACTTTTTTCTACAATATCCCTACAAAATCACAAACTAAAGTTCCGGGTCAGGATGCCTTTATCATCTTGAACAACATTCGCGAAAGCAAAAAAGTATGGAGCAATAGCGGAGCAATTATACAAGATTTGGGAGACGGAATTTTGAATTTAGAATTCCAATCTAAAATGAATACGATTGGTGGCGATGTTTTGGCAGCCATCAATAAAGCGATTGACTTATCTGAAAAGGAATACCAAGGATTGGTTATTGGAAATCAAGCGGCGAATTTCTCTGTTGGTGCCAATATCGGAATGATATTCATGATGGCAGTCGAGCAAGAATACGACGAATTGAATATGGCCATCAAAATGTTTCAGGACACGATGATGCGCGTGCGTTATTCTGGAATTCCAGTGGTGGTTGCGCCACACGGAATGACTTTTGGAGGTGGTTGCGAAATGAGTTTGCATGCCGACAAAGTAGTTGCAGCAGCGGAAACGTATATGGGATTAGTGGAATTTGGTGTTGGAGTAATTCCAGGCGGTGGCGGATCGAAAGAAATGACCTTACGTGCGGCTGATTTATTCCATAAGAATGATGTCGAATTGAACGTATTGCAAGAATATTTCTTGACCATTGCTATGGCAAAAGTGTCCACTTCAGGTTATGAAGCCTTTGATACTGGACTTTTACAAAACGGAAAAGATATCATTGTAGTGAACAAAGACCGTCAAATTGCTGAAGCGAAGAAACATGCATTATTAATGGCCGAAGCGGGTTACACTCAACCGATTCGCAGAACCGATGTAAAAGTATTAGGGAAACAAGCTTTGGGAATGTTCTTAGTGGGAACAGACCAAATGGTTGCCGGAAAATACATATCGGAACACGACAAAAAAATCGCTAACAAACTGGCGTATGTCATGGCGGGTGGTGATTTATCCGAACCGACTTTAGTATCTGAACAATATTTATTGGATTTGGAACGAGAAGCTTTTTTGAGTTTGTGTACGGAAAGAAAAACATTGGAGAGAATCCAGTTTATGCTAACCAAAGGAAAACCATTACGCAATTAATTTTAAATTATAAATTATGAATTATAAATTAAGAATGAGCTTCATTTAAAATTTATAATTCAAAATTCAAAATAATAGTTATGAAAACAGCCTATATAGTTAAAGCATACAGAACCGCCGTGGGGAAAGCACCAAAAGGTGTGTTCAGATTTAAACGCCCGGATGAATTGGCAGCAGAAACGATTCAGTTTATGATGAATGAGTTGCCTGATTTCGATAAAAAACGTATTGATGACGTGATGGTAGGAAATGCGATGCCAGAAGCGGAACAAGGACTAAACGTGGGACGATTAATCTCTTTGATGGGATTAAAAATCGAAGATGTTCCTGGTGTAACCGTAAACCGTTATTGCGCTTCAGGATTAGAAACAATCGGGATGGCAACAGCCAAAATTCAATCTGGAATGGCCGATTGTATTATTGCCGGTGGAGCCGAAAGCATGAGTTTTATTCCAATGGGAGGCTACAAACCTACTCCGGATTATGCTGTTGCAAAAGCAGGAAACGAAGATTATTATTGGGGAATGGGACTAACTGCTGAAGCGGTTGCCAAACAATATAATGTATCTCGCGCTGACCAAGATGAGTTTGCGTATCAATCGCATATGAAAGCCTTGAAAGCACAAGCCGAAGGCAGATTTGACAAACAAATTGTTCCCATTACAATTGAACAAACGTTAATCAATGAAAATGGCAAAAAAGAAACTAAATCCTACATCGTAAATAAAGACGAAGGTCCAAGAGCAGGAACTTCTGTAGAAGCACTAGCTGGTTTAAGACCAGTTTTCGCAGCTGATGGAAGTGTTACCGCAGGAAATTCATCCCAAATGAGTGATGGAGCCGCATTTGTGCTAATCATGAGTGAGGAAATGGTAAAAGAATTGAATTTGGAACCAATTGCACGTTTGGTAAACTTTGCTTCGGCTGGAGTAGAACCAAGAATCATGGGAATTGGACCTGTGAAAGCGATCCCAAAAGCATTGAAACAAGCCGGATTACAATTAAAGGATATCGATTTAGTGGAATTGAACGAAGCATTTGCATCACAATCATTAGCAGTAATTCGTGAATTGGGATTGAATCCTGATATCGTAAACGTAAATGGCGGAGCAATTGCATTAGGTCATCCATTAGGGTGTACCGGAGCAAAATTGTCTGTACAACTATTCGACGAAATGAAAAAAAGAGGAAGCAAATACGGAATTGTAAGTATGTGTGTTGGAACTGGACAAGGAAGCGCAGGGATTTATGAACTGCTTTAATTTATTTTAAATGATGGATTTTAAATTTTAAATGGATATGAAAGATAATATTATTGCAATTAAAACTTTTGATTTTGCATTATCAATAGTAAATCTTTTTATTCAACTTAAAAAAGAAAATGAATTCATTATTTCTAAACAAATATTAAGATCCGCAACAAGCATCGGTGCAAATGTTGAAGAAGCAATTCCAGCTCAATCGAGAAAAGATTTCATTCATAAAATGTCAATTGCATCTAAAGAAGCAAGAGAGACAAAGTATTGGTTGCGATTATTAGAAAAATCTGACCTGACAACAATTGCTATGAATAATTATCT
Source organism: Flavobacterium galactosi (assembly GCF_048158585.1). Lineage (NCBI taxonomy): Bacteria > Pseudomonadati > Bacteroidota > Flavobacteriia > Flavobacteriales > Flavobacteriaceae > Flavobacterium > Flavobacterium galactosi. The sequence goes on along the minus strand of NZ_JBLNKV010000005.1, from coordinate 242,183 downwards.
AATTGAAATTGAAAACATTTTAAACATAATTACTAAAATAATAAAAACTTCTCAGGAAGGAAATACAAAAATAATTTAAAATTTAAAATTCAAAATTTAAAATAATAAGTCATGAGCGACAAAACAAGAGGAGGTCAATTCCTGGTAAAAGAAACAAAGTGCGAAGATGTCTTCACTCCTGAAGATTTTAATGAAGAACAATTAATGATGCGTGACTCTGTAAAAGAGTTTGTAGACAAAGAAATCTGGCCGAACAAAGATCGCTTTGAAAAAAGAGATTTTGCCTTAACGGTAGAAAGTATGCAAAAGGCGGCTGAAATGGGATTTTTGAGTATCGCAGTCCCTGAAGCTTATGGTGGAATGGGAATGGGATTTGTAAATACTGTTTTGGTTTGTGATTATATTTCGGGAGCAACAGGTTCATTTTCCTCTGCTTTTGGAGCACATACAGGAATTGGAACACTGCCAATTACTTTGTATGGAACTGAAGAACAAAAGCAAAAATACGTAACAAAATTAGCCTCTGGCGAATGGTTTGGAGCGTACTGCTTGACTGAACCAGGTGCTGGTAGTGATGCCAATTCTGGAAAAACAAAAGCGGTATTATCTGAGGATGGAACGCATTATAAAATCACAGGACAAAAAATGTGGATTACCAATGCAGGATTTTGTAATGTCTTTATTGTTTTTGCTCGTATAGGAGATGATAAAAATATAACTGGTTTTATCGTAGAAAATGATCCAAATAATGGTATTTCTATGAACGAAGAAGAGCATAAATTAGGAATTCGCTCCTCTTCTACGCGTCAGGTTTTCTTTGCAGATACAAAAGTTCCTGTCGAAAACATGTTATCCGAAAGAGGAAATGGTTTCAAAATAGCCATGAATGCCTTAAATGTAGGCCGAATTAAATTGGCCGCAGCCTGTTTGGATGCACAACGCAGAGTTATTTCAAACTCAACAAAATACGCTAATGAAAGAATACAATTCAATACCCCTATTTCTCAGTTTGGAGCCATCAGAGCAAAATTAGCCGAAATGGCAACTTCCTGTTATGCCGGAGAAAGCGCTACTTATCGTGCAGCAAAGGATATTGAAGATCGTATTGCGTCACGTGAAACCGAAGGAGCTACACACCAAGAAGCAGAATTAAAAGGGATTGAAGAGTATGCCATTGAATGTTCAATTTTGAAAGTGGCTGTTTCTGAAGACATTCAAAATTGTGCAGATGAAGGAATTCAAATCTTTGGAGGAATGGGATTCTCAGAAGACACACCAATGGAAAGTGCTTGGAGAGACGCAAGAATTGCTCGTATTTACGAAGGAACCAACGAAATCAACAGAATGTTATCTGTAGGAATGTTAATCAAAAAAGCGATGAAGGGTCACATTGACTTACTCGGACCAGCATCAAAAGTACAAGAAGAATTAATGGGAATTCCTTCTTTTGATACTCCTGATTATTCTGAATTATTCGCTGAAGAAAAAGAAATGATTGGCAAATTGAAAAAAGCATTCTTAATGGTTGCAGGTGGAGCTGTTCAAAAATACGGTCCGGATTTAGATGCACACCAACAGTTGTTAATGGCAGCTTCAGATATATTAATCGAAATCTACATGGCTGAAAGTACTATTCTCAGAACTGAAAAATTAGCCAAAAAAGAAGGAGAAGCTAAAGCACAGGAGCAAATTGCCATGGCAAAATTATACTTGTATAAAGCAGTAGATACCGTTACTCAAAAAGGAAAAGAAAGTGTAATCTCTTTTGCTGAAGGGGATGAACAACGTATGATGTTAATGGGTTTACGCCGTTTCACAAAATATACTAATATGCCAAATATTGTAGGATTAAGAGAAACAATCACTACAAAATTAGTAGCTAAAAACGAATATTGTTTCTAAATACAAGCTATATTTCTTTGTAAAAAAACCGTCTTGTTCCTGAAAAACTAGACGGTTTTTTTATTTTAATTAAAAATTACTTAACCTCTTTTTTTTCAATAGGTCTGATTTCTCCATTATAAGAAATCGGACTTCGATTATTAGAATTAATGGTAAGTGTTGCGTCACCTTCAAAAAAAACAGAAAGAAAGAGTAGGTACACATCCGTATCTCCCTTAACAGTCGCTTTTATTTGATAGGCTTTTCTCCCTTTTTCAATAGTAAATTCTTTTGGACTTCCTTCAAAATTTAAGCCACCATCACTGCTTCCATAAGCAATGCCACTGTACCCTATACCAAAAAAAGGCATTTCACTCTTAATTTTATCTGGCTTAAATTCCACATAATTAGAATTAGTGGTCAAATCAATACTTCTAAACCCTTGACCTAAGGCTGTTCTTCCAATAAAAACAAACTCTTTAGAATCAACCAAAGATGATATTTGTTTCTCTTTTTCGATTTTACGTTCCTCCCTTAATTGCTTCTTACTTTTTTCCTGAGTATAACTTGCCGTTACAATCAGCGAAAGAAACAGTACTAAAATTGCTGTTTTTGTTTTCATGGTATCCATTTTATAATATACCTAATTTTATAATTTTGTAAAATATTAAAAACCCCTTCAAAAATTTTGAATTTATTTTTTCTCAAAACGCATCATCGCGATATCACCCATGATGAAATTTAATGTCTTTCCATCTTCTGAAATGGAATAAGAATCTATTTTTTGAAGCGTTGACATGTAAATACCCTCTCCTTCTCCGGGACAAAACATTTTGGTCACTGCCATCGGTTCTTTGAAACTGATTTTATTTTCAACCACATTTAATTTTCCGGAATAACGGTTGCAGCTGTTGCTTCCTGAAATACTGTTCGCTTTCAAGTCGAAAGTAATGGATGGCTTATTATTTGGATACAATCCTCCAAAAGCTATTCTTGATCCTGTAACATAATTTAACTCCCAAGTTCCTTCTAGTGAAGCGGTTTTATTCGTAGTTGATTTAAATGAATTGCAAGAAACAAATCCCAAACAGAAAACAGTTAGCGCCAAAATTATTTTTTTCATGTGATTTTTTTATTTTATACTATCAAAAATAAAGCAAAAATACTGCCAGTTTTAAGGTTTAAAAAAAATAGTACAAAAACAAAGCGTTTTAAAATCCCGAGCTCCAAAGACCGCAAGACATACAAACAATTTATTTCTTTTTAATCTCTGTAACTTCCACCCTAATGCTAACAGCATACGCGTTTGGAATGATTTTTTTTCCATGTGCATTGGCATACACTTTAGTGAATTCGGCTCCAAAATATAAGATTATAGCGGAATAATATACCCAGATTAAAATAATAATTATGGATCCTGCAGCACCATAAACGGTAGCTACCGTTGAACTTCCTAAATAAAAGCCAATAGCAAATTTACCAAACATAAAGAAAAAAGAAGTAAAACTTGATCCTATCAAAGCATCTTTCCAAGCAATAGTTCCATCGGGCAGTGTTTTGAAAATAATGGAGAACAACAATGTTGTAGTCGCAAATAGAATTAAGATATTAAAAACATAAAATATATAAACCGTCGTGTCAGGGAAATAAACGAGCAATCGTGTGTTTATAATATCCATCATTGTATTTACCATCAAACTGACCATTAATAAAAAACCAACTGAAGCAATCATAGAAAATGACATCAGTCTGTTTTTAATAAATTTCATAATTCCCTTATTTGGTTTTGCTTTTAAGCCCCAAATAAAATTAATGGAACTTTGTATTTCGGCAAAAACACCCGAAGCGCCTATCAACAACATAACTCCTCCAAATATCGTTGCAAATGTTACACTATCAGACAACTCAATATTCTTAATCGTTTCCTGAATTTGAATCGCAGCTTCATTGCCAACCATTCCATTAATTTGTCCAAAAAACCTTCCGGTAACCGCTTCTCTTCCAAAGAAAAAACTAAAAATAGACAAAATAATAATTAGCAACGGGGGCAGTGAAAATATGGTATAATAAGACAATGATGCACTTAATTTTATCGCATTATCATCATCAAATTCCCTATAGGTTCGCTTTAATAAATCCCAACTTATAATGGCTATTTCTTTGTGCTTCATGTTTTACTGTTATTTTATATTCTTCCGTAAAAAAGAATCGACATGTTGGTTTATCTTATTTGACACAAAAGCACATTCCGATTAGGGGTCTATGTCAATTGCTGCTTTTTCAAAACTACAAATAAATTGATTAGGTATTTAAAATGAATATTGCAAAATTCCCATAAGATTGAATTATTAAAACACAATCCTATTATCCGTAATACAAAATTTTCTTACCTTTGAAATAAAACATCTCATGAAAAAATTAGCTTTATTGTTCAGCATAGCATTAGTCCTTTTTATTGGTTGTAAAACCAATTCCCTTTCTAATCCTGATAAAAAATTAGTTATTGCTTTCGAACCAAAAAGCGAAAGCCATGTTTCCGGAACTGCAACTTTTGTAGAAAAAGATGGTAAAGTGACTTTCGTCGCAAAATTAGCGGGACTAAAACCGGGTGTTCATGCCATACATATTCATGAGAAGTCCGATTGTACGGCTGCCGATGGAAGTTCAGCTGGTGGACATTGGAACCCAACATTCAAAAAACATGGTAAATGGGGCGTTGGCGAATACCACAAAGGTGATATCGGAAATTTTATTGCTGATGAAAAAGGAAACGGAACCATAACTTTAACAACTGACGAATGGTGTATTGATTGTGGTGATGCAACTAAGGATATTTTAGGAAAAGGACTAATCGTTCACCAAGGAACAGATGATTTTGTTTCTCAACCAGCTGGTAATGCAGGTGCAAGGGTAGCTTGTTCTGCTATTATTAAATAATTTTTAAGAATTCCATTGGAAGATAAAGAGCACCTCTATTTTAAAAATACAAAGGAATGGCGTGATTGGTTGCACCAAAATCACCATTCTTCAAAAGGGGTGTATCTGATTTTTTACAAAGTGAGCAGTGAATTTGAAAGTATGAGATGGGAAGAAGCAGTTCAAGTTGCCATTTGTTTTGGTTGGATAGATTCAACGGTAAGAAAAATGGACGAAGACCGCAGAAAACAAGTGTTTTCTCCAAGAAAAGATAAAAGCGTTTGGAGCAAACTCAATAAAACGTATATCGAAAAACTAATCAAAGAAAATCTAATGCATGAAAGTGGATTAGCCAAAATTGAAATTGCTAAAAAAAACGGCACTTGGACTTCATTAGACGCTGTAGAGGATTTGATTATGCCATCAGATCTGGAAATGGCTTTTGACAAAAATATAGTGGCATTTGAAAACTATAAAAATTTTAGTCCTTCGTATAGGAAAAGTTATCTTTATTGGCTCAATCAGGCTAAAAGAGAAGAAACACGAAACAATAGGATAGCCGAAATCATAAATTTTTGTTCTCAAAATAAAAAATCCAGAGATTAATATTTTGCAATTAATAATTAACCTAAATTTTTCTACATAATCATAAAAAACATAGCTTTGTAGCTTCAAATTAAAGCAATGATTAACCCTTCGGCATCAGGTTGGATAGATAAATTTTTTATTGAACAAAAATTTTCAAAAGAAACTGTTTCTAAAACTACTGATTCATTTTATCAAAAAGTTAGAAGTACAGGTTTTATATACGGTCACATCATAATATTTGAAACCGTCAGCCCCATTGAAACAAAAGGGTGGTTTAAGGAAGAGATTTCAAAAGTTGCCTTATTAAATACTTTATACGATGTTTTTTGTTTGACTAAGGAAGAAATCAGTTCTGAAAATTTCATAAAAGAAACAGTTGATTTTTACAATCAAATGAACCCTCAGGGGTTTAATTTATTCAAAAAGATTCTTCCTAAAAATTCCCTTTCCCTTACTCTGGAAAAAATAATTGATGAACGCGTTCAAACTAATGATACCATCATCAGTAAAAATTTCTCCCATCTGGTAACGAATGCGCTTTTATTTATTGATGTTGTTGCTTTTCGTCAATATTTAATTCATGGAGTAATTCCTGAAAAATACTTAAAAAAAATTGAAGAAACGATTGTTAATATTGTAACCCTTGCCTTAAAAATTAAATCTAACAAATCCCAATATGATGATTTGCTAATTAAACTTTTTGAAGCGTCTATCCGTTACAGCAAATTTTCGAGAGTTCCTGTTCAAAATCTGGAAACGCTTCAACTGGATTATTTTACAAGTGAATTAGAAAAATATTACTTAATAGATATTGCTGGAATGGCGCTGTGGAGTGATGGAATAATTGAAAATAACGAAGCCTATTTTTTACATTCTTTAGCTGAAACGGTATCGATTTCTGATACCTTTGTTACCCAGAGCATCGAGAGCACTAATGAATTTATTATCAAATATAAAAAAGAAATCCCGTACTTCAATTACTCGAATCCGGTCAAACACTTTTATGACCAAACCACTCAAAGTGTGGTTACATTAGTAAGCCGTAACAAGAGCAGATTGATTAAGGAAATTGTTCAAAGTAAAGAATTAATGCTTCTGCTTGCGTATTCTACTCGAAGAGATTTGGATGAAAAGGAAAAGAAAAAAGTAAAAAAACAATTACTGGATATATGCAAAACAATTCCTTCTTTGACAATCTTTCTACTGCCGGGAGGAAGTTTATTATTGCCTATTTTAATAAAATTCATCCCAACTCTTTTACCCTCTGCTTTTAATGAAAATCTAGAGGATATCGAATAAAAAAATCGCCCGAAAGCGATTTGATCATATAAATGTTATTTACAATTCTTCCTCTAACCAAGCACGCATCATCCATATTGTTTTTTCTTGTTCAGCAATAAAATCACTCATCATTGAATTCGTTCCTTCATCATTTATTTCTGAAGATTTATTAAGAATTTCTCTTTCAATTTTTAATAAATGTGACAATGAATTTACAATTAAATGAATTGCTTTTTCATCTATCGAAATGTTTTTACCAACCGCCAATTGGCTATTTTTGATATAATCTTCAAAAGTATGCAGCGGGGTTCCGCCAAGAGTAAGAACCCGCTCAGCAATCATATCAATTTTTAATTGCGAGTCATTATACAATTCTTCGAATTTAACATGTAAATCAAAGAAACGCTTTCCGCGAATATTCCAGTGAATCCCTCTTAAATTTTGATAATATACCTGAAAATTAGCTAACAGCGTATTTAATTCAGTCACAATCAATTCAGTTTCTTTAACCGGCAATCCTAAAATATTTGTTTTCATGATAGTAGTTTTGAACAAATTTAAACAACAAAATAACATTTTACACTATAAACTAAATTGATTGTTTTTATATTTGTATTAGATATTACTATAAAAAATGACAATCACTCAACTGAAATATGTTTTAGCCGTAGCGGAACATAAAAACTTTACTCTTGCTGCCGAAAAATGTTTTGTAACACAGCCCACTTTGAGCATGCAAATTCAAAAAATTGAGGAAGAGTTAAGTATTCAAATATTTGACCGGACAAAAAAACCAATCCAGCTTACAGATATTGGACAAAAAATTGTTAATCAGGCTAAGAACATTGTTAACGAAGCAGATAGAATTCAAGATATTGTAGAGCAACAAAAAGGTTTTATTGGAGGTGAATTCAGATTAGGAATAATTCCTACTATTATGCCAACATTATTACCCATGTTTTTGAATAATTTCATCAAAAAATATCCAAAAGTAAAGCTCATTATTGAAGAATTAAACACGGCTGAGATTATTACAAAACTTAATAATGGCCATCTTGATGCAGCAATTGCGGCAACACCTTTGATGGAAGAAAAAATCAAAGAAATTGTTTTATACTTTGAACCTTTTGTCGCCTACATTCCAGAAAGTCATCATAATTTTCAGAAAGAAGAAATAGAAGTTTCTGATTTAAACTTAGATGAAATCCTATTATTGCAAGATGGACATTGTTTTAGAGAAGGGATTTTAAACTTATGTAAAAGTGCCGGTAAGAATGAAATGAATCACTTTCAAATACAAAGCGGAAGTTTTGAAACTTTAATAAAATTGGCCGATGAAGGTTTGGGAACCACATTGCTTCCTTATTTACATACCTTAGATTTAAAAGAATCCGACAAAATGAAATTACGCCATTTTAAGGAGCCAAAACCTGCACGGGAAGTCAGCTTAATTTTTCCTAAAAGCGAACTTAAAATTCAGATAATTGATGCACTTAGAAGCACAATTGCAGGAGTCGTAAAAGGTGCAATTGTTTTTCAAAATGTCCAAATTATAAGTCCACTTCAAAAAAAATAAAAAAAGGAACCAATTTTGGTTCCTTTTTTTTATGAATTAACGATAAGCAAACATTGTTTTAATTCTGGTTTTCCAATTGTAAAACTTAGTAACCATTCTCGCAATTGCTCCATTTCGTATGGTAATAACGTTTTAATTGCTTTTTCTAATTCTTTGCAAAAAAGCATCGGGTCAAAACTTACTCTTTCAAGCACTGATTTTGTGTAATCGAACATAATTTTCGACATAATAAATTAAGATTTGAGTTATCAATTTTTATTAACTATTGTAAAAGTACATTTTTAAAATACACAACATAACAAATTAACGTTCTTTTTTGTATTTTATTTTCTTTAAAAGAAAGTATATTTTTAAACACAAAATTTAAATTTTTCTATTTCTTTCTAGCACGAAACATTTCTCTTTTGCCCGGAGGCCCTGCTAATTTCTCCACTGTAAAACCTACTTCTATCATACTCCTTTTAACTACTCCTCGCGCAGCATAAGTAACCAGTACACTATTGGGCTTAAGTGCGTTATACATTTTTTCAAAAATGGCTGTACTCCACAACTCAGGCTGAACCCGATAACCAAAAGCATCAAAATAGATCAAGTCAAATTTTTCAAAATCATCTATTTCTTCAAAAAATTGTTTCCTTTTAGTTAAAGTAAAATCATCCCTTAAAACAATCTTTTCTTCCCAATTACTTTCATGTATTTTTTTAAATACAGGACTTTCATTACTGGCATTCAGTTCATCCACATAATTCATCGATACAACTTCCTCTGCTGATATTGGATAGGCCTCCACTCCCACATAATCGATTGATTGATTCATTTTGGATGCTTCTAAAAAAGTAATAAATGCATTCAAACCTGTTCCAAAACCTATTTCTAGAATTGAAATTTGCTTGTTTTGAAATAAAGACAACCCATTTTTGATAAAAACATGCTGCGCTTCCTGAATTGCTCCGTGTTTAGAATGATAGCATTCATTCCATTCCTGTAAATGAATCGTTGTAGAACCGTCGAGTGTTTGGATTATTTCTCTTTTCAAAATTATAATTTGAGGTTATTCTTTGTTTTATAGTTGTCCCAGATGGTCAAATTTAATCAAAACTAAAATGTAATAGTCTCAAAAAATCTATATTTTTTATAAATTTCATATAAATTGGCTCTATTTATTTCCATTTTTTAAAATATAAATAAATCACAGTTAAATGCTATAATTAATGGAATAATCATAAGTATTTCATTGATTTTTATTTAATTTTGCAAACATTAAACTTCGTTTTGTAAAAAAGCAACGATTTTAATACTCTAGCATATCACTTATAAAAAATAAAAATAAACAATACCTTATTATGAGTACAACTCAAACTAGCAAAATTGAAATAATTAAAGCTCCTACTTCAAAGATAAATGAAGTAGATTTTGAAAACTTAAGCTTTGGTTCTGTTTTTACAGATCATTTATTCGAATGTGATTTTACAAATGGGGAATGGCAAAAACCGGTCATTAAGCCTTACGCACCTTTTTTGTTAGACCCATCTACAAGAGTTTTTCATTATGGCCAAGCTATTTTTGAAGGAATGAAAGCATACAAAGATGACAATAATGACATTTGGCTTTTTAGACCTGATGAAAACTATAAGCGTTTCAATACTTCAGCAGTAAGAATGGCTATGCCAGAAGTTCCTGAAGAAGTGTTTATGACTGGTTTAAATCAATTGTTACAATTAGATGAAGCGTGGGTAAAAAAAGGAAAAGGAAATTCCATGTACATTAGACCGTTTATGATTGCTACAGGTACTGGAGTAATTGCAAATCCGTCAGATGATTATAAATTCATGATTATTTTATCTCCTGTATCTGCTTATTATTCTGGTGATGTAAAAGTACTTATTGCAGAGCATTTTAGTAGAGCTGCAAATGGTGGAATTGGAGCTGCAAAAGCGGCAGGAAATTATGCTGCACAATTTTACCCTACTAACTTAGCTAATAAAGAAGGATTCCAACAAGTAATTTGGACTGATGATGCAACGCATACTAAACTAGAAGAAGCGGGTACGATGAATGTGTTTTTCAGAATCAATGACACTTTATTGACTGCTCCAGTTAGCGAAAGAATTCTTGATGGTGTAACTAGAAAAACCTTGATTGATTTAGCTAAAAGCGAAGGTATAAATGTAGACGTTCGTCCAGTTTTAGTTTCTGAACTTGTTCAAGCTTCTAAAAACGGAACGTTAAAAGAAATTTTTGGAGCTGGAACAGCTGCTGTAGTAAGCCCTATTTCTGGATTCTCTTATCAAGATGTTTATTATGACTTACCAAAACTTGAAAATCCAATTGCATTACAACTAAAAGATAAATTGACCAATATTCAAAATAAATTGGTAGAAGACACTTTTGGTTGGACTGTTAAAGTATAAAATCTAATTTTAGAATTATAAAAAAAGCGATTTTCAAGATGAGAATCGCTTTTTTATTTTATTTTTTTCTGCAAATTGAAACCTGCTATTTTTCCTCCAATATTTTAGAAAAGTCGGGTTTGAAATAATTAGGACCTTTCATCACTTTTCCATCTTCACGATAAATAGGTTTTCCATCTTCATCTAATTTACTCATATTACTACGTTGAATTTCATCGAAAACGGCTTCTATTTTATGTTGCAAACCATGTTCTATAATAGTTCCGCATAGAATATACATCATGTCGCCAAGTGCGTCTGCAATTTCTACCAGATCATTGTTTTGAACTGCTTCCAGATATTCTTCGTTTTCTTCTTTCATCAAGTTGTACCGAAGCGTGTGTTTACTTTCCCCTAAATTGGCCGTAGGAATTTCACTATGTCCTATTTTAAATGCGGTGTGAAATTCCTTAACGGAGTCTATTTGTTTTTGCATCTTTTTATTTTATTAAATGGAAAGCCAAATTAGTAACTATTTATAAACAATTAACTAAATTTGCCCGAAATAATTTAAACTATGTTTAGTCAAGGACAATTAATATTTGCAGGCTGTTTTTTTGTTGCTTTTGTTATTGCAGCAATTTATTCCTATCGAAAAGATTTAAGAGTACATAAAGAGTTTTATAAGGGAAATTACAAAATATTAATCGGTTTCTTAATTTTCATTGGGCTCCTATTTATGATAAAAATATTTTTCAAACGCTAAAACATTAATTTTTCAGCATAAAAAATGCCCACTAGTGAGTGAGCATTTTTTTAAAGATTAATTATACTTCTAATTTTCCAAAGGCAAAAATCCGAAGTTTTTAGAGTATTGCAACATTTGTTCTGCAAATGTTTTAGGTTGTTGTATTTCAATCGAAATAATTTTACCTGTTTTGTCTAATTTTGGAACCAATACCGGATTTACAAAACCGCTGTAGGCAGCCGAAGCAAATTGTTTGTTGCGTTCTAAAACTTCGGCGTGTAGTTTTTGATCTACTTTCACACCATAATTTTCCACTAATGCTTTACCTGCATTAAAATCTCCTTCTGATTTGATTCGTTGCACTTCCCTTAACAATTGTCCGAATAAATCGTGTAACTTTTCATAATCCGTAATATTGAAATAGGTTTTTCCGTTACGGGTGATTTTCTCTATAATATTGTCTTTTTGTCCTTTTTCAAAAACCCATGAACTCACCCACTGACGGTTTCTCATGTGCGCTTCCTCTATATTCGCACCCAATTCTAAACGTACTAACTGAGTCATTAATCCATTTCGGATGTAACTGTCATACGATTCCATTCCGAGTTTTTTCCAATCATCAACCAGTCCTAATTCCTGTAATTTAGGGTTGTACAAATAGTATAGTCCGACTAAATCTGCTCTTCCTTCTTCAAGTGTCGAAGCATAACTTTTCAATGATTCCTTTGGAGTTCCCACGCCAGGATTGATTTGTCCAGAAGCATGCCCCACCACTTCATGCAAAGCAGTATGCATCTTATCCCCTATTTCACCATATTTTTTTGCTAAAGCAATTTCTTGTTCGTCATTTGCAAATTCTTCTAATTTTCCCTTTCCGGCAGCTTTAGCGTACGAATCAATAATATTTCCTAGAGAAACTGATTTAGAACCATGTTCCGCACGAATCCAATCTGCATTTGGAAGGTTTACTCCAATAGGCGTACTTGGCGAAGCATCGCCTGATTCTCCCGCTACAATAACCGTTTTATAAGAAACACCAACCACGTTTTTCTTTTTATGTTCGGGCATTAATGGGGAATTATCTTCAAACCATTGGGCATTTTTGGAAACTACTTCCATTTTTGCCGACATGTCAAAATCTTTTATCTGAACGATCCCTTCATAAGAACCTCTATACCCTAATGGATCATTGTAGACTTCAATAAAACCATTGATATAGTCAATATTACCTTCGGTTGCGTCTAACCAAGCTATATTATAGTCATCCCAGGTTTTTAGACTTCCTGTTTTGTAATAACTGATCAATAATCCCAAAGCATCCGCTTGCTTTTTATTTTCAGCAACAGCTTTAGCTTTTTCCAACCAATAAACAATCTTATCAATTGCAATACCGTACATACCGCCACTTTTCCAAACTTTTTCTGTTAATTGCCCTTTAGCATCGCGAACTAATTTAGAATTCAAACCATACGAATACGGTTTCTTAGGATCCGGACTTGTTTTTTTAGCATAAAAATCTTCCGCTTCTTTTAATGAAATTCCTTTATCATAAAAGTTAATGGCCGAACCTTCCAACAAGCCTTTCGATTCATCAAGATTAACTCTTTTAGTATCAACATCATTAAAGATGATAGCAGCAATTGTTGGTGATAAAGCTGTATTAGTCGCTTTCATCAAGCTCGAAAAATAGGCTGCAGAGAAACTTGGCTTAATTTTATCACTCGAATAATGATGGTGAATTCCATTGGAGAACCAAACTCTTTTAAGATATATTTCAAAATTTTTCCAGTCTCCAGAAGTTTTATCTCCTTTGTAATTTTTATAAATATTCTCTAATGCTTTTCTGATTTTCAGATTGTATTTATAATGTTGGTCCCACATTATATCACGACCTGAAGTTCCTGCCTGAGTCAAATAATAAACTAATTTTTGTTCTTTTAGTGTTAGATTTTCCCAATCTGGAATTTGATACCGTAAGACTTTGATATCGGCAAATTGTTCTACAACATAATCGAAAGGAGCTTTCTCGTTGTTTTTTACTGCTATGTTTTTTGTTACTTGTGCATTACAAATAACAGAAACCGCAAGAGTCGTGAAAAATCCAGCAATTTTAAGTAATTTCATTATTAATATAATTTAGAGGTTAAAAAAATTATTATTTAACAAATGTACACATTCTTTGAATAAATAATAAAAACAACTCCTTATATTGTCGCTGTTTTGAAACAAATAAAATAATAGTTCCAATATCAAGCCAATATTTTTTTGGATTCTGAGTTAAATAAATAGAAATTGAGTTTAAAAAAAGTTGTTACGATGGCAGGAACTCAAACGCCCAGTTTTATAATTTTTTAATAGTTACCTTACAGTATTAATTAAATATCTAACTTTACAAGTTAAAACAGTATATTACCATGAGGATTTTAAAATATATATTTCTTTTATTATTACTTAGCTTAATTGCATTATCGATTTTTATTGCAACACAAAAAGGAGATTTTACTGTAGAAAGAAGTAAAGTGATTAATTCCCCAAAACCGGCTATATTTAATTATGTGAATGATTTTAAAAATTGGGAAGATTTTGGTTCTTGGGCTACAGAAGATCCTGAAATAAAAATAATTTATCCTCAACATACAATTGGAAAAGGCGGTTACTATTCTTGGGAAGGAAAAGATGGTAATGGTGATATGAAAACGATTTTCGTGAAGGAAAACGACAGTATCTCCCAAAAAATGAATTACAACGGAACTTCTTCAGATGTTTTTTGGAGTTTCAAAGACACTATAGGAGGAACTAAAGTAACTTGGAGAACAAAAGGGAAAATGAGTTTCCTTTTCAAAATTTATACTGCTTTTAATGGCGGTGTTGAGAAAATCATAGGTGGTATGTATGAAAAAAGCTTAGCTAACTTATACAAAACCTTAGATTATGAAATAAATACCTATTCAGTAAAAGTAGACGGGTTGGTAAAGAAACCGGAAACTTTTTATTTACATCAAACTTTTACCAGTAAAATTTCTAATGTTCCTAAGAATTTTAAAATTGTTGCTCCAAAAATCATAACTTTTTGTAAAAAAAACAATCTTGTAATTACTGGAAAACCATTTATACTCTATCATACTTATGATCAAATAAACGGACTTGCTAAAATATCTATTTGTGTACCAATTAAAAATCAAATTTTCACAAGTGAAGGAAGCGATCTTTATTCCGGAAAACTAGAAGCATTTGAAGCAGTAAAAACTACTTTAACTGGTGATTATTTCCATAGAGACAAAGCTTTGGATAAAACAACGCAATACCTTAATGCGAATCGTTTAGCCTCAGATGTGGCATTTTCACATCTTGAAACGTACTTGATGGGTAAAACTGAAATAAAAAATCCATCAAAATGGGTTACTGAAATTTATTACCCCATAAAATCAAACGTAGTACCTGTTAAAATCTATAAGCCGGCAGTTATAAAAGCCAATCCAATCCTAACAAGTGTACCTGCTATTAAAACTGCCGAACCTATAAAAACAGAACCGATTGCAAAACCGAAAGCCGCTGCAAAACTGAAACAAATTATAAAAACGGAACCAATTATAAAAAACCCAACCGCTCCAAAAAAGGAAGAAGAACAATCTGAATTTTAATATTTTTCTATTCTTAATTAAACCTATTTGATAAATTCCATTCTAACTGATAAATAATAGCTTTGCAAGAGGAAAAGGAATTCATCCAAAAACTATTGAACCCTAAAACGCAAAACCAAGCGTTTCAACAACTCTTACAAGATTATCAAAAACCGTTGTACAATCACATTCGTAATATTGTCTTGAGTCATGATGATGCTGATGATGTGTTACAAAATACTTTTATAAAGGTATTTCAACATTTGAAAAACTTTAAAGGTGACAGTAAACTTTTTTCTTGGATGTATCGCATTGCAACTAATGAGGCACTGACTTTTTTGAATCACAAAGCAAAAATTAATGGAATCTCATCTGAAACATTACAAAACAAAACCATTGATAATCTAAAAGCGGATGTGTATTTTGACGGAAATGAAATTCAAATAAAATTGCAAAAAGCCATTGCCATTTTACCAGAAAAACAACAATTAGTTTTCAAAATGAAGTATTTTGAAGAATTAAAATATGAACAGATCTCCGAAATATTAGGGACATCAGTCGGTGCTTTGAAAGCATCTTATCATCATGCAGTAAAAAAAATAGAAGCCTTTGTAACGGCAAATTAAACCTTTTATATTTAATTAAGTCTAATGAATATTATGAAAGCATTTAAATTAGAAAACGTCCCGAAAACGGAATCCGGATTTAAAACTCCAGATCATTACTTTGAAAATTTTTCAGCAAAAGTTTTACAACAATTGCCAAAAGAGGAACCAAAAGTAATTTCTATTTTTCAAAAAAGAAAGACAATACTAATGATGGTAGCAGCAATTCTAGTAATTGCATTGATGGTACCTATTGTAAATACGTATACAACAAAAACAAAAGAATTAGATTCCACTACATTAGAAAATTATCTGACCTATCAATCTAATATGAATCAATACGATTTAATAAGTGAGCTGGACACAGAAGATATTAATAAAATAAAGACTACCGTAGTCCTTGAAGACAAGACCGTTGAAGATTTATTATCTATAAATTCGAATGCTGAGAATCTTATGATAGAATAAAAATACCCTTTAATACTGAAATTGAATTTAAAAATACGACAATGAACATTAAAAAAATTTTACCGATACTACTCTTACTTTTCTCTTTCAATTTTTATGCTCAAGGCGAAAAAATGAAAGAAAAAAAAGAACAAATTAAAGTTTTAAAAGTAGCTTTCTTGACCACCGAATTAGACTTAACAACTAATGAAGCAGAAAAGTTTTGGCCAATCTATAACACTTTTGATGACAAACAATTTGAACTGAGACATCAAAAAATGAAAACTTTGATGAAAAGAATAAATGATGGCGGTTTAGATAAAATGACCGAAAAAGAAGCCAGTGCTTTTCTTGCTCAAATGGAAAGTAATGAAGAAGAATTATTTTTATTACGAAAAAAATTCACTGCAAATCTCAAAACAGTCATTCCAGCAATTAAAATCATAAAACTAAGAAAATCTGAAGAGGATTTCAACAGAAAATTATTGCAGCAATACCGAGACAAAGGCCCTAAAAAATAATGCTAAGGTGCTATTAATTCAATAAAAACGCCCTATTTAATGGTTCATTCTATTAAATAGGGCGTTTTTTATTTTTTAAAATTTAAGCGAACCATTTTGTTTTTACCGGCTGCTATAGCGGTTTGCTTATCTAAAAACCGAATCGTAAAAAGACTGGAATCAGTGGATAATTGTTTCCATGAATTACCGCTATCCGATGAATAATACAATCCGGATGCACCCACCGAAACTAATTGAGTTCCATTACTCTTTGGAACATATTGTACGCAGGACGCATAACCATACCCTTGATTTTCAGCTTTTAGTTCCCACGTTTTCCCTCCGTTACGCGTTGAGGCTTTGTTTGAGAAATTTTGGTTCAATACTTCATAATTCCCTCCGGCTATAAATCCATTTTTGGAATCATAAAAATCCACCGTGAAAATTCCGGTCATGGTTTTCCCTTGAACTATGGGTGTATCATACACTTCCCAAGTCTTTCCTTTATTGGGTGAGTAAAAAACTCTTGCTCTTTTTCCGCCTGTAACAATCCAACTCTTATTTCCTTTGACAACAATATTAGTGTTGCTTGCCGCAAAAGCCGCTTCACCCTCTATTATTTTTGGTAATTTATCGCAAGAGATTTTATTCCATGAAGCACCACCATCACGCGTTGTTATTATGCTAAGACAATTGCTTATTGGATCTCCAATAGCGATTCCTTCTTTATCATTCCAAAATTGCATACTATCGTAAAATACTTTTTCATGGTTTTCTTGATAAACCAAAATTGTTCCTGAGCCATCTTTAGCAATTTTATATAATAAAGCTGGATTTGAAACGTTAAGTATAAAAATTGCGGAAGCTGTTTGTGCAATGCTTCTGAATTCAAATTTCAAACTATCATTCCCAATATGGCTTTCATTTTTTTTATTTTTTTCTAAATCATAAAAACCAAATCTGGAATTATCCGCAGCATACCAAATTTTATTTGCATCAATTAGAAGGGCTCTAATACTCATTTTATCTTGAAATAAGGTGTCAATTTGAACAGACTTAAAGCCCGTGTTATTAGATTCACTAACAACACAACTACTTGTTTTACAAGATATAAAAATATTAAAAACCAATACAATCAAAATAATTTGCTTCATTTTATATGTTTTTTTCAAGGCTAATCTACAATTAAAAATGTTAATACTAATGGCCCCTAAATTTATTGGCATAGTAATTGGATATTGAAAAAATATTAAACTTAATAACATTAATTATGAAAACTAAAATACTTCTGTTAAGTCTTTTGACTTCTGTTTTCGCCACACAAATACAAGCGCAAGATAGGACTACAGTAAATGCAATGAATAACGAAATTAGTGATAATTTAGATTTACGCGCAGTTGCATCAATTTTTGGAGATTCAAGAGATCTTCAGGATTTTGAAAGACGGTTAAACGACCCACAACTTCAAATATCAAATTTAGATTTGAATAATGATAACGAAGTTGATTACTTAAGAGTAATTGAATCCGTAGAAAATAGAACTCACGTGATTATCATCCAAGCAGTTATTGATCAGGATGTATATCAAGATGTAGCTACAATCGATGTTGAGAAAGACAGATACAACAATATCCATGTACAAGTTGTAGGAGATGTGTACATGTATGGTCAAAATTACATTTACGAGCCTGTGTATTATAATACACCACTTATTTATGCTTCTTTTTGGGCTTCTAATTACCGTCCGTATTATTCAACTTGGAATTGGGGTTATTATCCTTCTTACTATTATGCTTGGAATCCTTTCCCTATTTTTAGATATAGAAACAACATCAATATTAGCTTGAATATAAACAACAATTACAATTATGTAACTTCAAGAAGAAGTAGTATTGCCATTGGATTATACAGTACAAGACGTTCCAATGGATATGAAAGACAACACCCAAACTACGCTTTTTCAAGAAGAAATTCTCAAGTAACAAATCGTTATGAATTAGACCAAAGAAGAGGATCGAGAAATGTTGGTTCTAGAAATGAAAATGGTTATCAAAACAGAACCAATTCTTCTAGGGATGCATCTTCACAAAGAAATGGAAATCAAAGAGATTATTCTCAAAACAGAACAAATTCTTCTAGAGAAGCAGCTCCACAAAGAGCGCAACAACAAAGGGATTATTCTCAAAATAGAGGGAATTCAGTGGGACAAAGAGCACAACAACAAAGGGATTATTCTCAAAACAGAGGAAATTCAGCTGGAGAAGCTGCGCCACAAAGAGCGCAACAACAAAGAGATTATTCTCAAAACAGAGGAAATTCAGCTGGAGAAGCTGCGCCACAAAGAGCGCAACAACAAAGAGATTATTCTCAAAACAGAGGTAATTCAGCTGGAGAAGCTGCGCCACAAAGAGCGCAACAACAAAGAGATTATTCTCAAAACAGAGGTAATTCAGCTGGAGAAGCTGCGCCACAAAGAGCGCAACAACAAAGAGATTATTCTCAAAACAGAGGAAATTCAGCTGGAGAAGCTACGCCACAAAGAGCGCAACAACAAAGAGATTATTCTCAAAACAGAGGTAATTCAGCTGGACAATCAGCTCCACAAAGAGCAGAGCAACAAAGGGATTATTCTCAAAACAGAGGAAATTCAGCTGGGCAAGCGGCTCCACAAAGAGCAGAACAACAAAGAGGAAATTCAGCCGGACAAGCCGCGCCACAAAGAGCAGAACAACAGAGAGGAAATTCTTCATCAAGAAACGATAACAGAAGATCTTAAAACACACTCTACTAAATAAAAAAGCACGGTTATAACAACCGTGCTTTTTTTTGTCATTTTATTAAATAAACAGCTCTAATTTATTTAAAAAGAGTAAATTTGATGAGTTTTTTAAAAATATTACATGAGCGCATCGCACAAAGACTTGCATACTAAATTAACATTAGGCGGGTTACTAGTTTCATTAGGAATAATTTACGGTGATATTGGAACGTCACCTTTATATGTAATGAAAGCCATACTTGGTGATCATATTATCAATGCAGATGTCGTTTTGGGAGGGATTTCAGCTGTATTTTGGACACTTACCCTACAAACCACCATAAAATATGTCCTGATTACCCTAAGTGCTGACAATCATGGTGAAGGTGGGATTTTTGCTCTATATGCCTTAGTCAAAAAAACAAAAATTCAATGGTTAATAGTCCCCGCTATTATTGGCGGAAGCGCTTTACTGGCCGATGGAATTATAACTCCCCCCATATCCGTATCATCTGCTGTTGAAGGGATTAGAACCTACTATCCTCAAATAAATACGATCCCAATTGTAATAGGCATTTTATTTGTATTATTTGCAATTCAACAGTTTGGAACGAAATTAGTCGGAAAATTTTTCGCTCCAATGATGCTTGTTTGGTTTGGTATGCTTGCCGTTTTGGGCTCGATCCAAATCGCACAGCATACTGAAGTTTTCAAGGCACTGAATCCATATTATGCCTATCATTTATTATCCATTCATCCGGAAGGTTTTTTCGTTCTTGGTTTTGTATTTCTTTGTACTACGGGTGCTGAAGCATTATATTCGGACATGGGACACTGTGGGCGTAAAAATATTAGAATTAGCTGGATTTTTGTAAAAATAGCTTTAGTGCTTAATTATTTTGGACAAGCAGCTTATTTAATACATCACGAAGGGGAAACATTACAAAGTTTAGGCGGTAAAAACGGAAACCCATTCTATTTGATCATGCCCGATTGGTTTCAACCTATAGGGATTATTATTGCCACACTTGCAGCTGTAATTGCTTCCCAAGCATTAATCAGTGGCTCATTTACATTAATAAATGAAGCCATGAGATTGAACTTTTGGCCCAAAGTAAAAATAAAATACCCTACAGAACTAAAGGGACAATTGTATATCCCATCTATAAACTGGTTATTATTTATTGGCTGTGTTGGAATTGTACTTCACTTTGAAGAATCAAGCAATATGGAACATGCCTATGGATTAGCCATTATTTTGTGCATGATAATGACCACTATTTTACTGAATTTTTATTTGATAATGAAAAGGGTAAAATTGTATTTTATCATGCCGTTAATTACCATTTATCTCATTATTGAATTTAGCTTTTTAGCAGCCAATATCACGAAATTTGCAGAAGGTGGCTATGTAACCCTTTTTATAGCAATACTTTTAATAGCTGTAATGACTATTTGGTATTTAGCCAAGAAAATCAACAAAAGCTACACTAAAATTGTTAAGATTGAAGATTACAAAAAGGTGCTTGTCGAATTAAGTAAGGATTTATCTATTCCTAAATATGCGACGCATTTAGTTTACATGACTAACGCAGGCCGAATTGATGAGATAGAAGAAAAAGTAATGTATTCTATTTTACAAAAAAGACCTAAAAGAGCTGATATTTATTGGTTTGTACACGTAAACATATTAACGGAACCTTATAAAACAGAATATAAAGTAACTGAAATTGTTAAAGATGATTTATATCGTGTTGACTTTAATCTTGGTTTTAGAGAACCTACAAAAATAAACTTGATGTTTAAAGAAGTAATTAAAGACATGGTTCAAAAAGGAGAAGTAGATATTACCAGTAGATATGAATCTTTGAATAAAAATAATATTATAGGTGATTTCAAATTTGTATTATCCGAAAAGTTCCTTTCTAATGACAGTGATTTAATTTGGCATGAAAAAATAATTATGAATTCGTATTTCTTTATTAAAAAATTAAGTTTATCCGAAGAAAGAGCCTTTGGTTTGGACAGTAGCTCCGTTAAAATAGAGAAATTCCCAATGGTGCTTCATGCTCCCGAAAATATTGGTTTAACAAGAGTTAAATAAGGATTTTTAAACCCTAATAATTCACAAAAACACTGTGCAAAAACAGTGTTTTTTTATGCCAAAAAATTAAAAAACAACATTCATTATTAAAAATATAACATTCAATCAATTAATAGTACCTTTGCACCTCAATTATTAAAAATGAGATTACACAGAAATTTAGTTTATACTACCATTGATGCTTTGAACGCCATATTTAATGAAGGCGAATATGCTGATAAAGTGGTAGCACGATCCTTAAAAAAAGACAAACGTTGGGGAAGCTCTGACAGAAAATTTGTTGCCGAAACCATCTACGAAATCGTACGCTGGAAAAGATTATACGCAGAAATAGCCGAAGTAAAAGAACCTTTTGACAGAGACAATCTTTGGAGAATGTTTTCTGTATGGGCGGTTTTAAGAGGCTTTCCTATTCCGGATTGGCGCCAACTGGAAGGAACTCCGGAACGAAAAATAAAAGGTCGTTTTGACGAACTTTCAAAAGTGAGAGCCTTAAAAGAATCTATTCCGGACTGGATGGATGAATTAGGAGTTAAAGAATTAGGCGAAAAAGTTTGGGCAACTGAAATTACAGCTCAAAATCAACCTGCTAAAGTTATTCTAAGGGTAAATACACTTAAGACAACAAGAGAGACACTACGTGCTATTTTGATGGATTTAAATATTGAAACAGAGACGCTGAAAAATCAACCTGATGCTTTGGTTCTAAAAGAAAGAGCTAATGTTTTCTTGACTGATGCTTTCAAACAAGGTTTCTTTGAAGTTCAGGATGCCAACTCCCAACTAGTGGCCGCATTCCTTGATGTAAAACCTGGAATGCGTGTTGTTGATACCTGTGCTGGTGCTGGTGGTAAAACATTACACATTGCTTCTTTGATGGAAAACAAAGGACAGTTAATCGCTATGGATTTGTACGAAAGCAAATTAAAGCAATTAAAAATAAGAGCCAAAAGAGACGGTGCTTTCAATATTGAATACCGCATCATTGACTCCACAAAAATCATCAAAAAATTATACGAAAAAGCAGACCGAGTTTTAATTGACGCACCTTGTAGTGGTTTAGGAGTTCTAAAAAGAAATCCGGACGCGAAATGGAAATTAAAACCGGAATTTATTGATAACATCCGTAAAGTACAATCGGAAGTTTTAGAAAGTTATTCTAAAATTGTAAAACCGGGTGGAAAACTGGTATACGCTACTTGTTCTATATTACCATCAGAAAATCAAGAGCAAATTGCTCGTTTCTTGACTACTGATATTGGAAAACAATTCAACTTTGTTAAAGACCAAAAAATCTTGGCTTCAGAATCTGGTTTTGACGGATTCTATATGGCTTTATTAGAACGTAAAGAAGCTATAGAAAAACCTGCAAAAGTTTAAGGTTTAAAGTTGAGCAACTAATAAATTAAGTTTAAAGTTTTAAACATTGAATATCATTCACAAAAAAGTCCTCGAAATTCGAGGACTTTTTTTATGTGATTATTTTCTAGCTTAATCTTTTTCTAACTTTAAACCTTAAACTAAAAAAACTCTACAATTTTTAATTAATCGTTCATTGAGATCAAAAACTCCTCATTATTCTTCGTTTTCTTGAAACGGTCATTGATGAAATCCATTGCTTCTACTGGGTTCATATCCGAAAGGTATTTTCGCATAATCCACATGCGTTGTAATGTTTTTTGGTCCAATAGCATATCGTCACGTCTTGTACTTGAAGAAGTCAAATCGATAGCCGGAAAAATACGTTTGTTGGCAATTTTTCTATCCAATTGCAATTCCATATTACCGGTACCTTTAAATTCTTCAAAAATAACTTCGTCCATTTTCGAACCAGTTTCAGTCAATGCAGTAGCTATTATACTTAATGAACCACCATTTTCTACATTACGGGCAGCTCCGAAGAAACGTTTTGGTTTTTGCAATGCATTAGCATCCACACCACCACTTAATACTTTACCTGAAGCAGGTTGAACCGTATTATAAGCTCTGGCTAAACGCGTAATAGAATCCAATAGAATCACTACATCGTGACCACATTCTACCAATCGCTTTGCTTTTTCAAGAACGATATTCGCAATTTTAACATGCTCTTGTGGTTCCCTGTCAAAAGTAGAAGCAATTACTTCACCACGCACACTACGTTGCATATCGGTAACCTCTTCCGGACGTTCATCGATTAATAAAACAATCAAATATACTTCAGGATGATTCGCCGCAATTGCATTGGCAATTTCCTTAAGCAACATGGTTTTACCTGTTTTAGGCTGCGCCACAATCATTCCACGTTGTCCTTTTCCTATTGGTGAAAACAAATCGATAATTCGTGTTGAAATGGTACTTTGCTTCTCCGCCAATTTGAACTTTTCTGAAGGAAAAACAGGCGTTAAATGTTCGAATGAAACTCTGTCACGAACCACTTGAGGATCGTGTCCGTTTATTTTTAAAACGCGTACTAATGGGAAAAATTTCTCCCCTTCTTTTGGTGGACGAACCACACCTTTTACAGTATCCCCGGTTTTGAGACCGAACAATCTGATTTGAGAAGTCGATAAATAAATATCATCTGGCGAAGCCAAATAGTTGTAATCCGAAGAACGTAAAAAACCATAACCATCCGGCATCATTTCAAGCACCCCTTCACTTTCAATAATTCCATCAAATTCAAAATCAGATGCTGCAAAATTGCTTTTCTTATTTTTGAAATTTGGATTTGGATTCCCGTTTCCATTACCGTTTCCATTACCGTTTTGATTTGGGTTTTGGTTAGGATTCTGATTTGGATTCTGCTTATGTAATTGATTTGGATTTATCTTTTTTACCGGTGTGGTAGGAACTTCGGTTTCCTCTTCAGTTGTTACATCTACAACCTCGATATTCTCTTTGGTTGCTTCTTTTACTTCTTCCTTATCCTTTTTTAAGGCAATTTTCTTTTCGTAGGCTGATTTATTAAATTTAATAATTTTACCCACTTTTTTCTCCGCATCTAGTTGTTCTTCTGCTACTGGAATAATCTCCTCTTCTTTTAGCATTGGTTCAACCGGAAGAATTTCTTCAACTGGAGTACTTATTTCTGTTGCAGTTTCTTCTTTTTCAAAAAGAGAATTTTTCACCGCTTTTTGAATAGCTACTTTTTTAACAGGGACAATTCGCGCTCTTTTGGGTTTATCGTCTTCAACGTTAGCTTCCTCTACTGAATTAACGTTAGAAGCCACTTGATGCTCTAAAATCTGACTTATTAAAGTATCTTTTTTTACACCGTTAAACTTTATGGTTTTAGCTGATTTAGCTATTTCTTGAAGCTCAGATAGCTTCATTTCTTTTAATGCAGAAATATCAAACATGAATGTTCTATGAGTTTAATTATTTTGGAAAATTGCAAAGATAGGTAGTAAACTTTTTTATTTTGAATCAACCGCAGTATGAAGTGCTTACGGTATTGTCATGCAATAATACGAATAAAATTTTATCATACAATAGCATTTTTAAAAAAGAAAATATATTTTTGTAGAACAAATCAAAACCATGATACAAAGAATTCAAACCATTTATTTATTTCTTGCTTTTGTAGTGACAGGAATTTTACCATTTTTCATTCCTTTATGGACAATGAACAATGAAACTGATTTTTTATTCATGCAAGACCAAGTGTATGTAATCTTATTTGGTTTAAGTACAACGCTTACTTTATTGAGTATGGTATCGTATAAAAAAAGACAAAATCAATTTGTTATTGGCAGATTGAACATAATATTAAATTTAATTTTATTAGGATTGTTTGTATATCGTTCACTAAACTTATCTGGAGAAACACTAGCTGTTTCGGAGAAAGGTATTGGGATGTTTCTACCTGTAGTTGCTATCGTATTATTAGTCTTGGCTAATAAGGCCATCAAAAAGGATGAAGATCTTGTAAAATCTGTGGACAGATTGAGGTAAACCTATAAACTTAATTATTAGTGCGAAGAAAACCCGGATGTAACAGTTCGGGTTTTTTTGTTCCTACAATATTATAAAATAATAAAAATCTTACTAATTAATTCGTTAAATTTTTATAAATTTGGTTCATAATAATCCCATTATGAAAACAAAAATTAGAATCCATTTAGCAGACGATCATCAAATACTTATTGATGGAATTAGTACTTTACTGCAAACCATTCCTAATTATGAAGTGGTGGGATTTTCTCTAAATGGAACCACAATTTATGATGATGTTACGAACAACAAATCTGATATTCTTGTTTTGGACATTAATATGCCGGAAAAAGATGGAATTGAGGTCATTAAAGAATTTGCCGAAAAAGGCTTTCCTTGCAAGATTATTATTCTTTCCAGTTATGATGATCTGAAACTGATAAAAGAAATAATGAAACTTGGCGCGAGTGGTTATTTAACAAAACAATGTGCCGGTGAAAATATCGTCGAAGCCATTGAAGCAATTTCAAGAGGAGAAGAATATTTCAGCAAACCAGTTAGAGAAAAAATCTTTAATTCTTTAACAAGCACTCCAAAACTAAACAAAAACGAGCTGGATCCAAATTCCATTTTGACAGGACGCGAATTAGAAATCATCACTTTGATTTCATTAGAATTCAGTGGAAAGCAAATTAGCGAACAACTCTTTATCAGCATGAATACTGTTGAAACACATCGAAAAAACATAATGAAAAAACTGGATGCCAAAAACACGATCAGCTTAGTCAAATATGCGATTAAAAATAATTTGATAAAGTCGTAAATTAAGCGATAAAAGTACTTTTTATGTCTCTATTCCGAATTAACATAATGTTCTTTTTACTCCTATTTTTTTTTAGTGCTCCTTCTTTTAGTCAAGAAAAAACGCGTTCCAAAAAAGAAATTAATCTATTAGCAAAAGAAGCTAGTAAATGTATGAAAGAAGGCAATTTTGAAAAATCGCTGGTAAAAGCTCGTATCGCTTTGCATTATGCCATCACTATAAAAGACGACAATCTTATAGCCACTATTTACAATACGATTGCTGCTAATTTTGATGAATTGGCTGAATTTGACAAAGCCTTTTTCTACTATAATAAAGGCTTATTTTATGCCAGAAGAACCAATAATAATGAATTAAAAAACTGGCTCTATAACAATTTAGGAAATATCTATTGCTTTGATAAAAAACAATATGTTAAAGGAATTGTCTATTACAAAAAATCATTAGAACACAGTAAAAAAACAAATGATTTTAGCCAAATAGTTTTTACAAAACTCAATATAACTTGGGCTTATTTTGACATTGGTCATTTTGATGCGGGCTACCCTTATTTAGAATATATAAATAAACACCACCAAAAATACGGTGATGAATCCACAATAGTTGCGCTAAATATGCTTAACGGTATGTATTATGGTTATAAAAATGACACTAAAAAAGCAAACTTATTTTTTCAAAATGCTATAAAATTTGGAAATGCGGGAGATGAAAAATCAGATTTATCCTTTTCACACCAAGAATATTCTAAATTTTTATTGAAAAATGGTGAATTTCAAAAAGCATATCAAAATTTGGCACTTTACAATACCATTACAGCTCAACTGAATACGGAAGAGAAACTCAAAAAAATCAATGTTGCGGGCATTAATCTCGAAATAGACGAATACAAAAGGGAGATTGACAAAATAGAAACCAAATATAAAACGAAACAGGAATTACTGCTAGAAACACAATCTAAAAACAAAAAAATCAGCATTATTGTGATTTCGCTATTACTTTTAATCATTATTCTTTTTTACATTTTATTTCAGAATACAAAACTAAAACAGAACAATAAACTTAAAGATTTACAAAGTAAAATCCAGGAAAACATAATCAACGCATCGATAAACGGACAGGAATTAGAAAGAAAAAAAATAGCTTCTTTTTTACACGATAACATTAGCGCTTTACTGTCATCGGCAGGATTGCATTTAAATGTTTTTACTTCGCAAAATCAATCTCCTCCGCAAGAAATACTAAAGACTAAAGCTATTTTAGTGGAAGCGCATGATAAAGTTCGTGATTTGTCACATGAATTGATGCCAACACTTTTAGCCCGTTTTGGATTGTTTTATGCACTGGAGGATTTATGTGAAAAAAACTCAAACTCTGTGATTGAATTTAAATATTCAAGTCTGGTACCTACAAAAACGCGTTATAATGAAGGATTTGAAATGAAAATTTATTTTATCATCAGCGAATTATTGAATAATATTACCAAACACAGTAACGCAAAAAATGCAAAGGTTACTGTTCAGGAAAACAATAAATCACTACAAATCCATGTCTATGATAACGGAAAAGGCTTTGATACCGCACATTTTCATAGCCTTGAAGGTTTTGGGCTCAATCAAATTCAGGCGAGAATAAACAATTTAAAAGGCAGTATTTCTATCGATTCCAAACAAAATCATGGAACATCAATTTATATCGTTGTACCAGTTGTGGAAAAATAATAGTTAGCCCTTTTTCTCCATTTCTATAATTTCCAAATCCTTGATTTTATCGCCGTCAATCACAAAACGCAACATCGTGCGCACCTGATGAAAACCGCTTTTTCCGGCTGCTCCGGGATTCATGTGCAATAAATTATGCTTTTTATCGAATATTACTTTTAAAATGTGCGAATGCCCACAAATAAATAATTTGGGAGGATTCGCATCCATCTCTGCTTTAATACTAGGATTGTATTTCCCCGGATAACCACCAATATGCGTAATCCAAACATCGACTCCCTCACACATAAAACGGTTGTGCAACGGAAATTCCAATCGGGCTTTTGTGTCATCAATATTGCCATAAACACAACGCAACGGTTTTAGTTTTTTTATGGTATCGGTCACGGCCAAATCCCCAATATCACCCGCATGCCAGACTTCATCCGCCTGAGAGACGTATTTTAAAATGGTATCGTCAATGTGGCTGTGCGTATCAGAAAAGAGTAATATTTTTTTCAAAACAGGTTTATTAGGAGCTATTTCCAGCTATTTGCTTGTATCTTTATATCCACCGAAAAGGCGAATAAAAAGGATACCGCTTCTATCTGGGCTAGGATTTTGTGGTAAAATTAGACAATCAAATTCCAAATAAAAAATCCATTTAAAACTTAACAAACTTTTGCACCAAAGGGAATAAAAATCATACTTTTTATTTAGAATCTGCGTAAATCTCTTAGATCCGCGTGCAAATATTGGCACGCGGATTCAGCAGATTCAGCAGATTTTATAAAATCTGATCTATTTAAATAAATTATTTTTTTAAGCGTTTGCCCTATTTACGCCATAGCGACTTCGTGACACAAAAATTAATAAGTATCTTTGTCACTTCAAAAAAAATCACTTGAGGTATTTCATAAAATTAGCATACAACGGAACCTATTATCACGGCTGGCAATACCAACCCAATGCTGCATCAGTTCAGGAAACGATGAACAAAGCGTTTTCGGTACTATTGAATACCGAGATTAGTCTTATGGGAGCAGGACGCACGGATACGGGTGTTCACGCTAAAGAAATGTTCGCTCATTTTGATTTTGAAAAACCATTTGACATTCCAAATTTAATTCACAAACTCAACTCCTACTTGCCCAAAGACATTGTTGTTTATGGCATTATTCCCGTTCACGACGAAGCGCACACGCGTTTTGACGCGACTAAAAGAACATATGAATACCGTATCAACACCTTTAAAGATGTTTTTTCGCAAGAGCAAAGTTGGTATTTCCATCAAAATTTAGATGTGGATTCAATGAACGAAGCGGCCAAATTATTGTTTAATTTTAATAATTTTCAATGTTTCTCTAAAGTGAATACGGATGTGAATACATTTGACTGTACAATTTTTGAAGCGTATTGGAAACAACAAAACGGTAGCCTTATTTTCACGATTTCGGCTAATCGTTTTTTACGAAACATGGTACGCGCTATTGTGGGAACATTAGTAAACATAGGATTGCACAAGATTACACTGGATGATTTTACTGCCATTATGGAAAGCAAAAACCGGGATAAAGCTGGTTTTTCGGTTCCGGCACATGGTTTATATTTAACCAAAATAGAATACGATTACATTACACAATAGCCCAGACAGCAGTGAAAATCCTTTTATGTTTTTTCTTTAAAAACATAAAAGATTGAAACGAATAGCTGGACACGAGCGAAGCGAACTGACGGAGTAAATACCTCCTGAAAACAATCAGGATAAATCCAAAAAACATGAAAGCAAAAGCATTTGATACCCGATTATTCAAACGAATATTACAATATACAAAACCGTACCAATGGCGTTTTAATGGTGTGATTATTTTTGCCATTTCGTTATCCATATTTGCTGCATTACGCCCATATTTATTGAAGCAAACGGTTGATGGTTACTTAAAAACCCATGATCAACAAGGATTATTGATGTATGTAATCTTGATGGGAGTTGTGCTTTTAATGGAGGTATTTTCGCAATTTTACTTTGTATATTGGGCAAACTGGCTGGGTCAGGATATTGTGAAAGACATTCGAACAAAACTATTCAAACACTTGTTGAGTTTTAGAATGAAGTATTTTGATCTTGTTCCCGTGGGGCAACTCGTAACGCGTTCCGTATCGGATATTGAGGCAATTGCCCGAATTTTCAGTCAGGGATTGTTTATGATTATCAGCGACTTGATGAAAATGGTTGTTGTACTTCTTTTTATGTTCTACATGAACTGGAAGCTCACCTGGATTGTAATTGTGGCTATGCCTATTCTGGTTTTCTTCACCCGAATTTTCCAAAAGAAAATGCAAGTTGC
Source organism: Flavobacterium galactosi (assembly GCF_048158585.1). Taxonomy (NCBI): domain Bacteria; kingdom Pseudomonadati; phylum Bacteroidota; class Flavobacteriia; order Flavobacteriales; family Flavobacteriaceae; genus Flavobacterium; species Flavobacterium galactosi. The sequence continues at coordinate 211,986 of NZ_JBLNKV010000005.1, read as the reverse complement.
TTTTGAGGAAGTGCGTACGCAAATTGCCAATATGAACTCTTTTGTTCAAGAACGTGTGACGGGAATGAAGATTGTTCAACTTTTCAACAGAGAAGACATTGAATTTGAAAAATTTAAAAGCATCAATGACAAGCACAATAAAGCCTGGATAAAAACCATTCTTTATAACTCCATCTTCTTCCCTATTGCAGATATTATTTCATCATTAACATTAGGATTTATCGTGTTGTACGGTGGAATTAAAATATTAAATGGCGATCATTTTACCACTTTTGGAGATTTGTTTTCTTACACTATGTTCATCGGAATGTTATTTAATCCATTGCGTCAAATTGCGGATAAATTCAACGAAATGCAGTTGGGAATGATTGCGGCGAATCGTGTTTTTGATATTTTGGATACCCAAGATCAAATACAAGATACCGGGACGATTGAAGCGCCAATTTTCAAGGGGGATATAAAATTCGAAAACGTTCGTTTTGGCTATATCCCTGAAGAAGATGTGATTAAAGGAATTGACCTTGAAGTAAATGCCGGACAAACGATTGCTATTGTAGGCTCTACGGGAGCGGGTAAATCAACAATTATTAACTTGTTAAACCGTTTTTACGAAATCAACAGTGGCTCCATTTATATTGACAATCACAACATTGAACATTACACTTTAAGTTCATTGCGTACCCAAATCGCGGTGGTATTGCAGGATGTTTTCCTTTTTGCCGATACTATTTTCAATAACATCACCTTGAATAATCCAGCGATAAGCAGGGAACAGGTTTTGGCTGCAGCCAAAAAAATTGGCGTTCACGATTTTATTATGAGTTTACCTGATAATTATGATTTTGATGTCAAAGAACGTGGGGTAATGCTTTCGTCAGGACAGCGCCAGTTAATTGCTTTTTTGAGAGCGTATGTGAGTAATCCGAGTATTTTAATTTTGGACGAAGCCACGTCATCGATAGACACCTATTCCGAAGAATTGATTCAACGTGCCACAGAAACGATTACCAAAGGCCGTACTTCCATCGTGATTGCACACCGACTTGCAACCATCGTCAATGCTGATAAGATTGTGGTAATGGATAAAGGATTAATTGTCGAGCAAGGCACGCATCAAGAGTTAATCAACCGTGAAAGTGGGTATTACAAGAACTTGTATGATTCGCAATTTTCGGTAGCTAATTAGTTTTTTACCGCTAAGACTATAAAATTTTATTGCCGCTAAGACACAAAGGCGCTAAGTTTTTAAAATACAATTAAAAATTTGTGAATAGATGGTTAAAAATTAGATCCCTATATTCATAATACTGTAAGCGTTTTAAAAAAAATAGTGCTTTTTTGAAATTTTGTTAGTTTATTACTTTATTTCATTGAAATTTTCTCAAAACAGAATAAATCCTTAAATTCGCCCAATCAAATAATTTTAGTAAAAACGTACCTAAAATGAAATGAGCTTTTTGCAGATTCCATTTTTATAACTAAAAAAATAAATACTTAAAAAATGAAATGAGTTTTTACGAATTCATTTTTACAAAAATTTAAATAAAAAGAAAAAAATGAAATACGATATTATAGTTTTAGGAAGTGGTCCTGGAGGATATGTTACAGCTATTAGAGCATCACAATTAGGCTTTAAAGTAGCCGTAATCGAAAAAGAAAACTTAGGCGGAGTATGCTTGAACTGGGGTTGTATCCCAACCAAAGCATTATTGAAATCAGCTCAGGTTTTCGATTATCTAAAACACGCTTCTGATTATGGATTGACTGTTTCATCATTTGACAAAGACTTCCCTGCTGTTGTACAACGCAGTCGTAGTGTTGCTGACGGAATGAGCAAAGGTGTTCAATTCTTGATGAAAAAAAATAAAATCGACGTGATTTCTGGTTTTGGAAAACTAAAACCAGGAAAAAAAGTTGACGTTACTGACAAAGACAATAAAGTTACTGAATACGCTGCTGACCATATCATTGTTGCAACTGGAGCACGTTCTCGTGAATTACCAAACTTGCCACAAGACGGTGTAAAAGTAATTGGTTACAGACAAGCAATGACTTTGCCTACACAACCTAAATCTATGATTATTGTAGGTTCTGGAGCGATTGGAGTAGAATTTGCACATTTCTACAACTCTATGGGAACCGATGTTACCATTGTAGAATTCATGCCAAATGTAGTTCCAGTTGAAGACGAAGATATTTCGAAACAAATGGAGCGTTCTTTGAAAAAAGCAGGAATCAAAATCATGACCAGCTCTTCAGTTGAACGAATTGATACTACCGGAGCAGGTGTTAAAGCATTTGTGAAAACAGCAAAAGGAGAAGAAGTTCTGGAAGCAGAAATCTTGCTTTCAGCTGTTGGAATCAAAACCAATATTGAAAACATAGGATTAGAAGAAGTTGGCATTGCTACTGACAGAGATAAAATCTTAGTAAACGCATACAATCAAACCAACATTCCTGGATATTATGCTATTGGTGATGTTACACCGGGGCAAGCATTAGCTCACGTAGCTTCTGCTGAAGGAATCAATTGTGTAGAGAAAATCGCAGGACTTCACGTAGAACCTATCGATTACGGAAACGTACCGGGTTGTACGTATGCAACTCCTGAAATTGCTTCAGTAGGTTTGACTGAAAAACAAGCTAAAGAAAAAGGATACGAATTGAAAATTGGTAAATTCCCATTCTCAGCTTCAGGAAAAGCGAAAGCAGCCGGAACTCCGGATGGTTTTGTAAAAGTTATTTTTGATGCCAAGTATGGCGAATGGTTGGGTTGTCACATGATTGGAGCAGGAGTTACAGATATGATTGCTGAGGCAGTTGTGGCACGTAAACTGGAAACAACAGGACACGAAATCTTAAAATCAATTCACCCACATCCAACAATGAGTGAAGCTGTTATGGAAGCCGTGGCTGATGCATACGGTGAAGTAATACATTTATAGATTTTAGATCGTAGCTTAACGATTTTTGATATCCCATTTATGAATCCGATTTGTGAAAGCAAATCGGATTTTTTTTTTTTGGTTGTCCTATTGTTAAAACTTTACTTTAAATATATAACGCAACAATGTTAACATTAGATTTTTACTTCCACTTACTTGCCAAAGTAAAATAAATAAACAGCAGTATGTGCCTAATACTGTAATATTTCTTAAAAAAAATCAGATTTTTATTTCCCCTATAGCCCTAACTATAAAGCACCTATTATCAATTAATTATGAAACCTTTTTTAATAATTATACAACAAAAAATTTACACTTAATCCCGTACTTTGAGTAGATCAAAAAATAGTTAAAATAAACGGAAACAATTTTCTTTTTATAATTATTTAAAAAGTGCGTCTTATGAAAAATATTTATCTTACAGCTGGCACAATAAATCAAGTTTTTGATGAACTTGAAATCTCCTTTAAAGGGGTTTTAAATTCAAACAATAACGAATTTAATTTAACCTTAGATTCAGATTTAATCAAGGGAAATATTGATGCAATACCATTTATAAATGGCATTACTTCCATTCAAGCTAACATTACATTTTCTGATGATATAATGCTGAGTATTGAATCATTTAGTAAATCGTCTATTTTGTTTGCCTATTGTACTGAGGGATATATTAAACATAGCTTTGGCGTATCTGGACACAAATCAACCCTTAGAAAACACTATTCAGGAGTAGTAACCAGTACCCGAAGTGTAAATACCATACTACATTTCAAAAAGAACACACCCGTTGCCTTTTCTCTTATAAAAGTTGAGACTGAGGATTCAGCGAATACAATAAATGATTCTATAATTTCAAGATTGAAACATACTTTTTTAAATAAACAACCAAATTATAGCTATCAAGGTATTCAAAATTTAAAAATTGCAGAAAAATTTATTCAATTTAATGCAATTACGGAACAAGGAATGATTGGACTTATAATGAAAAAAGAAATAATACAATCAATAGTAACTATGGAGATTGATGACAATACTGATAATCTGATTAAAATGTCTCGTGCAATTAAACGTTCGGCTTTAAATCAAATTAATGAATTAAAAAAGATGGCTAGTTTTATTAAACATTATGTCTTTGAAGGAATTTATAATAAAGTTATTATTTCAAAAAACAGGATTATAATCAAGTAATATATAGAAAAACTTGAATTAATGTTACCACTGTTTTACCCTTTCAATAATCGAGATAGTCTATTTTTTATTTCAGGTTTAAAAATCAGATCTGCTTTACAAATCGTATTTTTTCATGCTTTTAAAGCAACAAAAAAACATTTACATCATTGAAATTATTTTTAATGTTTTAACAAATAAACTAATATAAATTCGTAAATTTGATTGTATTGTATATTATTTATGTAGTAAAATGTTAAAATTTAATCATTTAATTTATTTGCTATGAAAACACTAAGACAATTCAGTTTAAAGCCGGTATTGATAATTATTAAAATTAATTCTACTTGCAATCCAAGCATGAATGATTTGAATACTGGCAATCGTTTAAAGGGTGTAACTCCAATAGATAACCAAAATGGTGTTACTATTATTGTTACTGATGGAACTTTAAAAATAAATTTTTATTGGGACACTGACGGCAATGAAATAATTAATTTCAATGGATTCAATTTTAGCTTTGGAACAAATAATCTATTAACTGCCACTGACGGAACAAATACTTACACCGGAACTTGGTCAATTACAGACACGAATGGTTATATCGATAATTTATCCGATTTAAAATTCGATATTACTTTTACACCTCCGATAAATTTTGTTGAAATAATTGATGATTGGGAAATTATTGATAACTCCTCCAGTTATATTAAATTAAAAGACGTTGTCGGTAGCAATGGTGGAACCGATTTTTTAGCATTCAGCAAAAATTAGAAACTTGGTGAACTACAAAAATAAATACTACGGTAAATAAATGTTTTCAAAAATGATTTTTTTAACTTTTAAACAACATTTGAATGTTCAACAAATACATTTTCAACTTTAATTCTGATAAATAACAACATCACTCTGACACTTTTTGAGTGCAGTTAATTATTCCAGATTGAAATACTAAATCCGTTTTACCTTATTCTTTGGAACAAGGTAAAACGGTTTTTTAGTCTGATCATTTTTTTAAAATAAACTATCAAAACACTTAAAATCAATACATTAAATTTTAAAAAATAAACTTTATTTTAACATTCAGTTCAATTTTTTTGTAAATTAGTAGCCTCAAAAAAAATGGCACTTACATTGTGTCTCACTATTCAAAAAAACGAATGAATTCGACGCCAAAGCTTATAGTGAATTTAAACCAATAAGTTGGTTTAAAAAACTATTAGCCCTTACGGACAAACGAGAATACTGATAATTCAGCTAAATACTTCTTGTCAATGCCGTCTCACAACAAAGATGAAGTACAAAAACCATCGGCTACTTAAAAAACCGGCGAAACCAAAAAGCCAAATAAGTAGAAAAATTAAATTAAAACAATTAAAAATTTAAATTTAAAAAAGATGAAAACAATCAAGTTAATTTTAATGACGCTACTCTTTGGACTATTCCTATTACAAGGAGCAAGTTTGTATGCGCAAGACCCCATGAAAGCATCACCAAATGTGTATAAAAAAGTACTGCTTGAAAACGACAAGACAAGAGTAATGGAAGTTGAGTTCAAGCCGGGAATGGCAGTTGCATGGCACAGTCATCCAAACCATGTCATCTATGCTTTAACAAGCGGAAAAATAGAAATCACTGAAAAAGGCAAAACAGCAACTACTATGGAAATCAAAGCAGGTACAGCCATTTATATGCCTGCGGTAACTCACATGGGCAAAAACGTTGGGATCACCACAATCAAATTAATTGTGACTGAGATGAAACCAATGATGCAAAAAAAGATGAATTCCATGATGCCAGCGGCCAAGAAAAAATAATGGACCATCCGTTTTTGGCAAAACAATTCATTTGATTTCATTTTTTGAATACGATTTAAAAATACCAAAATCCGTCTCGTTTCAACAAGGCGGTTTTTTTTATAGGCATGTCCCTGTTGCAGAACTATAGCATAAAAGACATTGTTTTTTATGCAACACGGCCAGACTGTACGCTTCAATCTCCCGAAGAAAAATCGGGAGGATTTCCACTGCCATTCTTCATGCGAATCAACGGTGACGACAACTAAAATTATCACCATGTAAATTCAAAAAGCATCCAACTGATAAACAGCCCATTGATGATTTGTAAGAAAATTTTAATATATTTGAGAGTAAATAAATATTGACGCTTATCAGACAAAACGACCCAATTTAGGGATGATAAGTCGGGCATCGTCAGACCTATATACGAGTTAGCAATTATCTTATGAAAAACACAGAATACAGAATTTTTTTCAAGATTAAAGAACAAGTTTTGTATGGCGGTAGCATTAGAGCTAGTCATGAAAAAGCTGAGTTGTTTTTCCATTATCCTTATGGGAGTAATGTTGAAAGTGAAGTGGAAATTCTTGGTACAGGAATAATTGACGACGGTTATCTTCCTGATCATATTTCATTTCATACTGATGGAAATATTCATTCGAAAGCAAGAGACGGCAAAAAAAAGAAGATTTATTTCAACACGTTAAATCCTGGTCTAAATGTTTTCAATTTGGAAAGAGCTAATTATCTTCCTTTTTTTGTTGAAAGTATTAATGTTTCTGAACCTAGATTTTTAGAAAAGAGATTTAAGGAAAATGTAACCTGCGACCCAAAACAAGATATTCTTTATGATGTAACTTCACTGAACTCTTTCAGTATATTATTAGTTGGTAAATGTGAAAGTTTAAATCCTAAATTCATTGTAGATAATGAACATTTGAAAAAGTTAAAATATATTGGAGCTGATGTAATTTTAGGGATATTTACTAAAAAAGATAAAGAACAAATTTTTGAAACAAATTCAAGTTTTAATACAGACTTGGTTATTTTGTTGGTTGAAAATATATGGGGAAAATTCCCAACAATCATACATCATAAAAACAATGATGAAGGAATAAGATTTACAACTACTGTTTGCATGCCTCCAGTAGAATTATTAGGAAAAATGATAAATCTGAATTAAAGACAACTGCTAACACCTTGCTACAATTGATTTGAGCAATTGGCTCAATTTGAAAATGGGTTTATATTTGGGATAATTTGGCAAATCGGCAAACAAGGCTTAATTTAACCCCAAACCTCTTGCAGCAAGGGAACGTTAACCAAGGAAAATTAATATAAACAATACAATTATGAACATGTTTGCAAAAAATGAGGCCAAATCTGTAGAAGAATATCTTTTGAACGTACCTGAAGATCGCAAGAAAGATTTTGATTTTCTCCATGATTTTATTCAAAAAGCAGTTCCAGACCTAAAACCTCATTTTGCTTCTAATATGATTGGGTACAGTTCGTTTTACTACCTCGATTCGAAAAAGCAAAAAAAAGATTGGCCCATAATTGCTCTGGCAAATCAGAAGAATTATATCAGTATTTATGTATGTGTAGTTATTGAGGATAAGATTGCGGCTGAAAAATACAAACTGGAGCTTGGCAAGCTTACTAAAGGGATCGGTTGCATTCGATTGAAGAAAATTGAGGACATTAACCTTGAAACTCTTAAGATTGTATTAAAGCTCGCTGAGAAAAAACCTGGGGTTGTAGGTGCCACTTTAGTAGATAAATAGTTTGGCTTTTTGATGAATCAATTAAAATGGAGCTTTTTATCCCGATGCTTTGGGCTTTTGCGTGTTGATAACGGCATTTTGGCCTTACTTATAGTTGAACGGCAAACAATATTATGCACACGCAGGCGGCGGCGGTTATTATTGTGGAATCAGAATTTATCCTGACTTGGGTATTGGCAGTGTGATTATGTTCAATCGAACTGGTATGACTGACGAACGATTTCTAGACAAAATTGACAAATATATTATTAGTGAAAAATAGAAAATTTATGACTATGAAAAACAAAAGACTTATTGGTATTGTGCTCACTGTATCGATTCTACTGCTCATTCCATTAATCGCAATGCAGTTCACGGATGAAGTAAACTGGACGCTGTTCGATTTTATTGTCGCAGCGGTTCTATTGCTAGGCACAGGTCTCATGTGTGAACTTGTAATGAGGAAGGTAAACAAAATCGAGCACCGTATTGCCATCTGTATAGTTCTTCTAGTCCTGTTCGTCCTTATTTGGCTTGAACTTGCAGTAGGAATCTTCGGAACACCATTCGCCGGATCTTAAAAACAGCAAACTATAAAAGGCAATGTCAAACCACATATAATCATTTAGCTATTTGGTATAGCTTTTCTATTATCTGGTAGTAATACAATTATGACAATAGGATTTAAACTAGGTCCTAGCAATATTTACGATACTTCTGATAACTTCATCGAGTTGGTTTGAACTTTCCAATATCATATCACAAATATTACTTGTATTGCTATCTAATAATGTTTTGTCTAAAATACCAGTAAGTCCAATTATATTACTTAACGGAGCCCGAATAAGATGTGATTGCTGAAAAATAATTTTTTCCATAGTAACCGAGTTTTTCTCAATCTCTTCTTGCGCAATTTGCAGTTCTAATTCTTCAGCAACATATTTCGTAATATTGTATCCCAAACAGAATATTCCCGTCGGATTTTTTTGATCATCAAACATTGCTTTATATTCCCACTGGGTATAAACATAACCACCACTCCCATCATGTTTCCTTATTGTTGCTGGAAATAATTTATCCGGATTCTCGAAGCATTTCATAGAAACTTCTACACAAGTATTCATATCATCAGGATGCATTGTAATATGATATGGCTGTCCAACAAAATTATTATTGATATGTGAAAATTCCTTAGCATAGTGTCCGTTTATATAAGAATATTTACCATCCATTCCAGTAGTTATTAAATAAAATAAAACGGAGTTATTCAGTAATTTTTTAGTTTCTTCGAAATAATTCATCATTGATTTTTAAGGTTAAGCTAATGTAACTTTAAATTATTTAATACAGCTATATTTTTAATTTTTAATACCGCTTAACTTACGCCAAATCAAAGTAATGTAATCTATGTAGTCAGACATTTCTCATTTAAAAAATCTTTCTTTTAGTCGAAAGGATTCTGCTATTTTTTGCCAATAAGTGATTGGAGAGAACACGTAAAAACTAATCTACGAAAATTAAAGAAGGGCTTAACTTTAAAATGCTTTTTTATCTTTGTTATGAAAACATTTTTCAACTGGCCGATTGGCAAAAGACTACCTTTGACCCATACTTTTCTGTATATTTAAATCGGGAATTTCTCATGAAACTAACAGAAACCAACTGCCACTTTAGCTTTCAAATTAAAATTTCAGTACTAAAATTTTCATTAAATGAGAATTACATTATCTTTATTGAGTAAATAAATTAATATAACTACAAAATACAATTTATATGAAATGGAAATTATCATTTTTCTTAATTTTAAGTATAAGCATATTAGGTTACAGTCAAAAAAATGTTGAATCTGAATCAATAAAAAGACTACTGGAAAAAGAATCAGCCACATGGAGAGCTGCTGATAGTAAAGGTCATACGGAATGCTGGTACATTCAGCCGTACAGCAGGATTTTAGTTTCGACCGCAGAAGGTATTACAATAGATGTACCTCCAACTGCGATGATCAATACAAATCCAAGTGCAATGGGTAATGGCGGATTTTCAGTGAACACTAACTACAAAATGAGTATCCATAAGAATAATGCCTGGGTAAGTCATAATGAAGAATCAACTGCAAAAGATGGTCAAAAAACATTCTCTTATGAGATCAGGTTATTAGAAAAAATAAAGGGTCAGTGGAAATTAGTGGGACAGTCCATACATATTTATAAACCAAAATAAAATGTTGCTCATGGGCAATTGGACAAAGTAAGTTCTAAACCAACATGATACTATTTAAAAACTCCTTCTTGTTCTTTAAACCAAGAAGGAGTTTTTAAATAGTATCATGTTAATAAAAATCGTTTGATTCTAACTATTAACTCATTAGGGCTAAAGGGTTTTGTAATAAAATCATCAGCACCCAATTCAAAAGCCTTTAACACAGTTTTTTCTAAACCTACAGCTGATAATATAATTATTGGGATATTTAGTTTTAACTCTATTTTTACTTTATTAACGATATCTAATCCAGAAGCAAAAGGCATTTCTATATCTGACAATATAAGGTCCGGATTCTCTGAGACTATTTTATCTAATGCAACATTACCGTCCGGACATGCAATAACTTCATACCCTTCACGAGTAAGTTTAAATTCAATAGTTTTTAGCATCATCTGATCATCTTCGGCTATTAGTATTTTCATTTAATGTTTAATTAATCATTATGGAAATTAAATCTTCAAAAAAATTACGTTTGTAGTTCTTAAAAATACATTCTCTTTTTTCAAAAATAAACTTTTTAAATAATTAATAGTTTCAATATATTAGAAATTTGTTGTGAAATTACGAGGAAAAACAAACCATATTTTATAAAAAAACTATTCGTATTTATAATACTATTTACGTTTTTTATTCCCCTTTGGTTTTACTGACTTCTTATATTTTAGAAAAACCATGAATTGTTTCCAATTCGTTGAAAACAAGCTGACAGATTTCATAAAAATTTCCAACTTCTTCTTTACGCTTTTCTCCCAAAGGATTTATTTCCATTTCGTTTTCAATAATTTCAATACATTTCGATGCTTTTGTTATACCTAACAAACTAATTGCAGATTTTATTTTATGCACTTCAGCTTTTAAAACTATTATATTATCAATCTCATTTGCCTCAATTATAGCTTCTAAAGCTAGTGGGGCATTATGTAAAAACAAGGATACCATTTTTTCAATAAAGGAAGTATCTCCGTCAGCAAATTCGTTTAAATAATTAAAATTGATTAATTTTTCGGTCATTACTTCTTCTTCTGATAAATCACAAGATTTGATTCTATCTACATTCATTAAATTGTGATGTAATTTTTCAAGCAATACATTAAAATCAAAAGGTTTAGACAGATAATCATTCATACCGCTTTCTATACTTCTCTTTTCTTCAACTAATGTAGCATGCGCAGTTAACGCTATTATTGGGATATTCGATTTAGACCCCATATTGGCTCGTATATATTTTGTAACCTCATTTCCATCCATTTCAGGCATTTGAATGTCCATCAGAATAATATCATAGTCATTCTTTTCTATTTTATCGATGGCTATTTTTCCATTGCCCGCTATGTCAATTTCTTTTTCCCATTTTTCAAATACTTTAATTGCTAGAAGTTGATTTAGTTCATTATCCTCTACCAAAAGTATTTTTATGTCTTTCAAGAAATTAGAGGAGAACGGCTCTTTTTTTACTTTTATTGGTTCAACAATTCCTTTTTGAGCCTTTTTATATTGTAAAAAAAATGAAAATTCACTCCCTTTAGCAACTTCACTTTCTACAGTCAACATACCGCCTTGCAATTCAATGAGTTTACGAGTAATCGTCAGACCTAAACCGGTTCCTCCAAATTTTCTCGTCGTTTCATTGGAGGCCTGATTAAAACTTTCAAAAATGGAATCAATCTTATTTTCAGGAATACCAATGCCTGTATCTATAATAGTAAATCGGATAAAAGTATCAAATTCAGATTCGTTCTCCTGGGAAACAACTAACTCAACATATCCTTTCTCCGTGAATTTCAAAGCATTTCCAACCAGATTAATTAATATTTGTGATAACCGTGTTGGATCTCCTATCAAAAAATCATTTATTCCGGGATCAATTTCACACAATAACTTTATTTTTTTCTCTTTTGAAATCGGAGAAAGCAATTCAATTACTGAATTTATATTTCTTGACAAGGAGAAATTAACATCTTCAAATGTCATTTTATCAGCATCTATTTTAGAAAAATCTAAGATGTCATTAATGATAACCAATAAATTTTTACTGGCTCTTTTTATGGCGTCCACACTTTGTTTCTGATCGCTGTCTAAATTTGTACCTTCTAGAATTCTTGCAAATCCTATAATTCCATTCATTGGAGTACGAATTTCATGGCTCATATTCGTCAGAAACTGTTCTTTAACTTTAACGGATTGTTCCGCGATATCTTTAGCTTGTATTAATTCCTTTTCGATACGTTTTTGCTCACTAATATCCTGAATGGTCCCTAAAATTCTGAACGGCACATTATGCTCATCATTCAAACATTTTATAAACTCATTAATGTACTTAATCGTTCCATTTTCACACAATATACTATGGCTAAACTGTACTTCGGAAGTGCTATTTTTGACATAATTGAGGTTACTTTCAAAAAGTTCAATATCGTCTGAATTAATTAAACAGGATTTAATAAGTGCTATGGAAGGAATACTATTTTTATCAATTTCAAAAATATTAAAAATCTCTTCCGAGAAAAAAACGCCTCCATCATTTAGATTTATTTCCCAACTCCCAATCTTGGCCAATTTTTGAGCTTCGTAGAGTCTATTTGCATTAATAGTTAAAGCCAATTCGGTTTTCTTACGCAGTTCAAGGCTGTCATGAAGTTTAATTGCATTTCTGATACTTTGCGAAATACCATCAGGAGTCAGTAATGTTTTTGGGATATAATCCGATGCTCCGCCTAAAATAGCCTGACTGGCAATTTTCTCATCCCCTTGTGAAGTGACAAAAATAACCGGTGTTTCTATTCCAATGTCTCGTAATTTTTTTAAAAAAGAAATACCATCACTATCCGGCATCATGTAGTCTAAAAAAATCAGGTCGTACTGAAATGACTTGATCTTTTCAATACCTTCTTTAGCTGAAAAAGCACTTTCAACATCGGCAATAATTCCAGAATGGGATATCGAACGAATTATGGTAACTGAATCGACCTTATCATCGTCGATTATCAGTATTTTTAAAGCAATAGCCATATGTTTTATTTTTTTTCACTTGAAAATTCAATGATATTCCAATAGTCATTAAGTATTGAAAAAAAATCGGTGGTATTTGTACTTTCAAATGGTTTATGCATGTAGCCAGCTATATTTAAATTTAAAGCTGCGGCTTTATTAACTTCATTATCAGCTCTTGTGATTACAAAAACTAAAATGGATTTTAAATCAGGATGAATTCGTATCTTACTTAACAGCTTTATTCCGTTTACACTTTCCTCATTAATATCTATTAATATAATTTTTGGAATGGGCGATATTTTATTTTCTCCCTGCAACATTAACCAAGCTTCGGCATCGTTTTGAGCCAAATGCAACGTAGATTTAATACCAATTTCAGAAAATGCATTTTTTACATTTTCAACATCAGCACTACAATTGTCTACTAATAAGATATTTGAACTCGTCATAAAGTAAATTTAAGAAAAAAGCTTACAATTCACACAATTGCCAGAAATTATTAAGTGTAGAAACTGAAACAACAAATTTTTCAAAAGATAATGGTTTTAAAATATATCCGGCTACATTCAAATTATAGGCTTTAATTTTGTCACTGTCTTCATTTGACGTAGTCATGACAAAGACAGAAATATTTTTAAGCCTTTCATTTTCCCTTAAAGCCTTCAAAAATTCTATTCCGTTCATCTTAGGCATGTTAATATCCAAAATAATAATTTTGGGTAAAGGAATAATCTTATCATTAAGCATTTCTAAAGCTTCAACCCCATTTCCTGCCACAAAAAGCGGATTTTTAATATTATTTTTAGAGAATGCTCTTTTAACATTCATCACATCAACCTCATCGTCCTCAACTAATAAAATGTTTACCAATCTTTGTGTCATAATTTTAATTTTTTATTCTTATTGTTTAGGCCAATTAAATTTAAAAACCGAACCGTTATTTACAGCTGGAGTATATTGGAAGACGCCTCCTGCTAATTTAATTATTTTATTGGTAATTGCTAATCCTGCACCGGTCGAATCTACGATATCTTTCGAATTTACCGTATAAAAAATTGAGAAAATTTTATCTCTTACTTCTTCCGGTATTCCTGGACCATCATCGCTTACTTTTATTTCATAATCTGTTTTATTTTCGATTATTTCAATAAAAACATTCTTTTTCTCTTTATCATGAAATCGAACAGCATTATCGAGTAAATTGAACAGTACTTTTTGCAATTTCTTACCCAAAGTGACCGTGTTTTCGTTTTTTAAATGATACGTAAAATGAAATTCGACATTTGATTTATCGGCTAACATTTTAATACAATCATTGACTAATTTAGGAATATTTACTTCATACAACTCCATTTCACTACTATTAATACGAGAAAGTTCAAGTAAAGCATTCATCATTTTTTCAAGACGCTCCACCCTATTTTTCAGTAATCTAAAGTTGTCTAAAATAGCATTGTCTACATTAGTTCCTAAATCTTCTTCAATCCAAGTTGTCAAATTTGAAATGGCTCGCATTGGCGTTTTTATATCGTGCGAGACAATATAAACAAACTCTTCAAATTCCTTTTTAAGGGCGACTAATTCCTCTTGACATTTTTTTTCTGATACTGTCATATTCATTTATTTAGGAAGTGTAAAAATAAAACTTGTTCCATTATCATTTTCAGATTCTATATAAATAGAGCCTCCTTTTTCTTCAATTATTTTTTTAACAATAGACAAACCAATACCTGTACTTTCTTTTTTATCACGCGCTTCAATGGTTTGAAAAACTTCAAATACTTTTTTATGATATTCTTCTGCAATACCGGGACCATTATCTTTTATGGTGAACTGATGAAAATCAGGCAATATTTCATATAAACATTCTATTTTACCAATGGGTTTATCATTATATTTGACTGAATTGCTAATCAAATTGCTAAAAACCTGTTGTAAAAGTATCCTTTCTGTTTCAATAACAGGGATAGTATCCACCATGGAAACTTCGAATCCTTCAATAGGGACAACAGAATCAATAATCTGATCCAACATCTTTTTTAAATCAGTTGTTTCTTTTTCGATTTCGGTTCGTCCAATACGGGAATATTCCAAAACGCCATTAATCAGGTTTTCCATCCGCTGTATACGACCCCGTAATAATTCAAAATTAGCGCTAACTTCATCGGGCATTTCAGGCATATCTTCAACAATCCACTCCGAAAGATTATTAATAGCTCTTAACGGTGCTTTAAGATCATGAGAGACAATATATGCATACTGATCAAGTTCTTTATTCTTTTTTCCGAGATCAACTAAGGCATTATTTAAATTCTCTTTTGCTAATTTTTCTTGAGTGATATCAGTGCTAATTGCTATATATTGATAAGGCTTTCCTTTTTCGTTTAAAAAAGGAACAATAGTGGTGTTTTCCCAATAAAAAGAGCCATCTTTTGCTCTATTCATTACTTCTCCTTTCCAAATATTTCCATTAGCAATTGTCCCAAATACGTCTCTTCTAAATTCTATGGTATGATAACCAGTACTAATAATTTGTTGATCTTGTCCTATTAGTTCTTCTTTAGAGTATTTAGAAACCGCGCAAAAATTTTCATTAACATAAGAAAAAACACCTTTTTGGTCCGTAATGGCTACGATTGCTGCTTCATCCAATGCAGATTTAATATCGTTTATTTCTTTAGCTTTTTCTTCTATTTTTTGTTCCGCTAATGTTTTGTCCGTAATATCCTGAATAGTACCTTGAACCCCAACTACCTCTCCTTTTTCATTTTTATAAGGTTTCCCTATAGCTACAACATATTTTAAATTTCCGTTAGAAAATAAGAGTCTATGATTATAATGTAAGTCGGCTCCAGTTGTTAATATTTTTTCAAGTGCTTTGTCAAGACCCGATAAATCATCGGGATGAATTTTGCTTCGGTACGCTAAAAATAGTTCATCAGAAGGCAATTCCTCTAAATCAAAAATTTGATAATGTCCTTTAGACCAAATAAGATCATTGGTCATTAAATCAAATTTCCAACTTCCTATTTTAGCGATACTTTGCGATTCATCTAATAATTTATTGCTATTTATTAAATTTAACTCGGCTTCTTTCTCCTTTGTTATATCCCGTGCAATACAATATAAGTTTCCTGTATCAGGATCCGGAGAAGTATTCCAAGTCAATAAAACATATTCGTCATTACTACAACGGTACCTGTTTTCAAAACTGATAGTCTTATGTCCATTTGATAATTTTTCAACTTCCTTAAAAGTTTTATCTAAATCCTCCGGATGAATGAAATCAATAAATGGTTTTCCTTCTAATTCTTCTTTAGAAAACCCCAATACAGCTGTAAAAGCAGGATTAACTTTATAAAAGAAACCATCCACGTTAGCAATACAAACCAAATCCTTTGAAAGTTCAATAAAATTCTGAAATTCCCTTTGAGATTTAATAAAATTCGCATTCTTTTTTCGTAAATCCAATAATAAAACTACTTGATCGGCAAGTAATTTTAAAGCATTTTTTTGTTCATTAGTCAATACCCCAGGCTTTGTATCGATAACACAAAGGGAGCCTAAATTAAAGCCATTTTCATCTTTAAGTGGTACTCCGGCATAAAATCTAAAATTAGTATCCCCTGTCACTAAAGGATTGTCAGCAAATATCTCATTTTCAGTTGTATCATTGACCTCATATACTTCATCACTCATAATTGCATATTGGCAAAAAGAGACACTTCTTGGGGTTTCAGTAACCTCTAATCCAACAGTAGATTTAAACCATTGTCTGTCTTCATCTAATAAACTTACTAAGGCTATGGGAGTTTCACAAATATAAGAGGCAAGCTGGGTTATTGAATCATATTCCTTTTCCGGCAAAGAATCCATAATTGAATACTCTTTCAGTGCTTTTAGTCTTTTTATTTCATTTTCCGGTATCGGATTTTTTTTCATCAATGGGAGCTTTTTCTTTAATAACAATATTACAGAATTTTTAGTTCTAAACTAACTATTTTATAGCTTTACTTACTTACTCCTCTAACTTATTTAATAGTCATAACTACAAAAATATTTTATTTTTATAGTATCAATATTTATCAAAAACTTAATATTACCAAATAATTACAACTGTTTTTCTCATATATTATTTATCATTTACTACTGTTATTATTTTTTTATTTTATTAAAAAAATAATTTGTTTCTATTCCCATTTTTTAACAAAATAAAAACACAAACTACTGTATTTTAATTACTTAATTTAAAATACCAATAAAATAATATCTTTTTTTACACCAATAAAATAATTAATTGATTAAATTTACAGTATGGGTTTCAACAAGAAGGAATACCTACTTTCCTCTTTTTTAACCTCAAAAAGTTATGTAAATTTCAAACCTACTTTTGAATTAAAAAATTTACTATCTGATTAACCAAAAAAGTGCGCCTCAGCTATTTTTTCCATTGTTACTATTTTAACAGACTAATGGTCAGTTTCTATTCAAAAAACATACGAAATGGCAAAGTACAAACACATCCTTTTTTTTAACCAAATTGGTATTGAAGCCATTGGTAAAGTTGGCGGTAAAAATGCCTCTCTTGGCGAAATGTACAATCAGCTTAATCCAAAAGGTATCAACATCCCTAATGGATTTGCAATTACTGCAGCAGCCTATCGCCTCTTCCGTAAAGCAAATAATCTGGAAAAGCCTCTTGGAGATTTATTATTTTCATTGGATACAAAACAGTATTCTAATCTTTCTTCCATTGGAGAAAAAGCCAGAAATATTATTTTATCAGCAACAATTCCAGAGGAAATTCGGGATGAAATACAAGCTGCTTACCAATCCCTTAGTGAACAATGCGGCATCAATAATCTTGATGTGGCAGTACGAAGCAGTGCAACTTCAGAGGATTTACCTACAGCCAGTTTTGCGGGACAAATGCAATCGTTTTTAAATATCAATGGTACAGCACAGTTAATAGATGCTGTACACCGTTGCTATGTATCCTTATTCACAGACCGCGCCATAAAATACCGTCACGATATGGGCTTTGCAAAACTTGACATTGTCATTTCCGTTGGTATACAGCAAATGGTTCGAAGCGATAAAGCAGCTTCAGGCGTGGCTTTTACCATTGATCCCGATAGCGGATTCGAAAACACCATCATCATAAATAGCGTTTGGGGATTAGGAGAAAACATTGTTCAAGGCACTGTTACGCCGGATGAATGGATTGTCTTTAAACCTACTTTAGAAAATACAGATTTAGATCCTATTCTAAAAAGACACTGTGGCAGAAAAGAATTTACGATGATTTATGCGGATAAATCCAACAGCTCATCCGCAGAAAACACAATTATTAATAAAGACACTTCCTTAGAAAAGCAAAACCAGTTTTCGTTAAACGACAAAGAAGTTATTCAGCTTGCCCAATGGTCTTATAAAATTGAAAAACATTATAGAAAACCAATGGATATAGAATGGGCCAAAGACGGACTGAACAACCAACTTTATATTGTTCAGGCGCGACCGGAAACCGTTCATGGAAAAGCAAATAAACAAGTTCGGGAAATCTATAAACTCAAAGAAAAAGGCATAATTTTAACTCAAGGAATTGCTCTTGGCGATAATATTGCTTCGGGAAAAGTCCGTATTTTAAATAGTCCGCAAGAAGGTCATTTATTGCAAGATGGGGAAATTATAGTCACTGATTTGACTAATCCCGATTGGGATCCCATCATGAAAAGAGCTTCGGCGATTATTACCAACAAAGGCGGACGCACCAGTCATGCCGCCATAGTCGCACGAGAATTGGGAACGGTCGCTGTAGTGGGTTGTGGCAATGCTACAGCCGCACTAAAAAATGGTCAGGAAATTACCGTTTCCTGTGCCGAAGGTAAAGAAGGATATATATACAAAGGATTGCTGAAATGGGAAATAACGGAGCAGGATTTCAGCAAACTTGGAATGCCAAAAACAGACCCTATGCTTATTCTCGCCGACCCGGAAAGAGCTTTTGAATTAAGTCATTATCCCAACCAAGGTGTAGGTTTAATGCGAATGGAATTTGCTATTTCAAATACCATAAAAATCCATCCTTTGGCGTTGTGTAAACCCGAAAAAATAACTGATGCTAACATTGTTGCAGAAATAGCCGCATTAACCAAAGGCTATAAAGACCCTAAAAATTATTTCATTGATAAACTAGCCGAAGCTGTAGCAATTGTTGCCGCCGCTTTTTATCCAAAAGACGTAATTGTACGAATGAGTGATTTTAAAAGTAATGAATATGCCAACCTCATTGGCGGAAAATATTATGAGCCTCAGGAAGAAAATCCTATGATAGGATTTCGTGGTGCTTCCCGTTATTACAGTGATTTTTATCGAAAAGGTTTTGCTTTGGAATGTGAAGCCATGAAAAAAGTACGCAATAAAATGGGACTCCATAATATAAAACTGATGATTCCTTTTTGCAGAACGGTTGAGGAAGGAGAAAATGTACTTAATGAAATGGCTAAAAATGGATTAATGCAAGGTATCAACGGACTGGAAGTATATGTAATGATTGAAATTCCAAGTAATGTATTAATGGCAGATGAATTTGCAAAACTATTTGACGGATTTTCTATTGGTTCGAATGATTTAACCCAACTCACATTAGGTTTGGACCGTGATTCCGCATTAGTAAGTTATTTGTTTGATGAAGAAAATCCAGCCATAAAATATTTGATTAAAGAAACGATTCGGGTCGCTAAACGATTTGAAATAAAAGTGGGATTATGTGGACAGGCACCGAGTGACATCCCCCAATTTGCTAAATTTTTAGTAAATGAAGGTATCGACAGCATTTCATTTAATCCTGATGCTTTGATAAAAGGAATTGAAAATATTTTGGAAGCCGAAAAGAAAACAAAGAGACAAATTCTAATGTAATACTTCTTGCATGGAAACAACATTCAAAAATAAGGTAGCAATTGTAACTGGCGGTTCATCAGGAATTGGTAAAGCGACTGCGCTTGCTTTCGCAAAAAAAGGAGCTAAAGTAGCTGTTGTGGATTGGGTAGAAAACAATGAAACGGTGAACCTCATCAAAGAAATGGGAGAAGAAGCTATTTTTATCAAATGTGATGTATCAAAATCCACTGATGTAAAAGCGATGGTAGAGAAAACCATTACCACTTTTGGCCGATTGGATTATGCCTATAACAACGCTGGTATCGAAGGAACGTCTGCTCCGACACAGGATTGTACAGAGGAAAACTGGGATAAAACCATCGGAATAAACCTAAAAGGAATTTGGCTCTGCATGAAATACGAAATTCCTGAAATACTGAAACAAGGAAAAGGTGTGATTGTCAATTGCTCATCTGTAGCCGGTCTCGTTGGATTCTCAGGTTTACCTGCCTATGTAGCATCCAAACATGGTGTTGTAGGATTAACAAAAACTGCGGCATTAGAATGTTCTAAACTCGGAATCCGAGTAAATGCAGTTTGTCCCGGAGTAATTCAAACACCAATGATTGACCGGCTTACCGGAAATAGTAAAGAAGCTGTAGAACAGTTCACAGGCTTGGAACCAATTGGTCGTTTTGGTCTTCCAGAAGAAATAGCTAACGCGGTAATATGGATGTGCTCTGATGAAGCCTCTTTTGTAACAGGACTTGCCATGGCAGTTGATGGTGGTTTTGTAGCGCAATAAAATTAATTATAATAGTAATAGTAATTCTTGCTTTATGATTCCTATCAAAAATAAAATAGAGCGCCAACTTTTAGATGGTAAAAAGTAAAAATTTCTTTTTCATGGGACACTATTGCCCGAGAATTAAATGGTCTTACCGAGCAATACAACCGAGTATATTTCAGAGAAAGTATTGTCTTTTTTAAAATTTATAGAAGAAGCTTCGATTCAAAAAACCTTAAATATTTTGCCAATGTTAAAACTTTAGAAAAGTAGTTAACCGTACTCCTAGAAAATAATTCATCCAAGGAACGGAAACTTTATTTGCCGCCTTTAAAAGCAAAATTGAAATAAAAATCGGATCACAGTCCATTTTAAGAAAGCAAAAATCCTAAAAACATTAGATTAATCGAAAAAATAAATTAGAAATAACAAAATGAAAAAAAACTAACTATTTAAAATTACCAAGATGGAAAATACTCATTTTTGTCAAAGTTGCGGAATGCCATTGACAACAGAAGAAGCAAAAGGGACGGAAAATAACGGCCTTAAAAATAATGATTATTGCAAGTATTGTTATGAGGATAGCCAATTTAAAAATCCACAAATGAATTTAGAAGAAATGGAAAAAGCCGTAAAAGCTCATATGGAAAAAAAGTAACTCCCTAATTACATGATTCAAAAGGCTTTAAATGTTTTACCTGCACTTAAGCGTTGGAAAAACAAACAATTTATCGTCTAAAACAATCTATTCAATCTGTGGAAAACGGTAACGGTAAAATAAAAATCACCTATCGTGAGGTATTGAAACAAGGTCTTCGTAAAGCATTGGATGATAAAACGTTCTCGGCTTGGGCTGCTTAAACGCATCAGGTAATTAGTGTGGAAAATGCGTGGAGAAAAGGATTTTATGATTTGGATGCTCCGGCACAGCGATTGTGCGGTGTTGAAGTGCCTATTCCCTACTGTGCCCACACAGAAGAAGCTGCTATTCCTCAGAAAAAAAATATTGTTAATACAGTTAAAAAAATGATACGCCATGATTGAATTTTTAATGCCCAGTTTGGGCGCGGATATGGAAGACGCTACATTGATCGAATGGAAAAAAAAACCAGGAGATACAGTGAAGCATGGGGATATTATTGCCGAAGTTGAAACACAGAAAGAACTGATTGAAATTGAAATATTTGAAGAAGGAACCATTGGAGAATTGCTTATTAAAGAAGGTACTAAAATCCCCGTGGGAACTGTAATGGCATTAATAAATCCTCGCGAAGTTACATCGGAAACAAAAAAAGAAGAAAAAATAATAGAATCGATACCATTACAATCGATAGAAGAAAAAATAATAGAATCAATTGATGCTCCGAAAGTTGAAGACCTTTCTATCAAAACAGCTCCATTAGTCGAAAAAATTTCAGAGGATAATGACCTTTCGAAAATAACAGGAACTGAACCTGATGAAACCATTACCAAAGATGAAATTGAAAACACTCAGGAAATACCAATTGAAACAGAAAAACAGAGCAGTATTGCTGAAGCAATTCGTTCTGAAGTTGTGGCTGCTATGAGTCAGTCCAACAGGGAAATTCCACATTATTATCTGGAGAAAAGAATTGATATGACAAATGTACTGGCATGGTTGCAGGTAGCGAATAGTAAACGCAGTCAGAAACAACGGTTGCTTCCTATTGCGTTATTGATAAAAGCAACAGCAAAATCGCTCCTTGAATTTCCTGATCTAAATGCTATTTGGGATAATGGTTTACAGCTTAAAAAAGATATTAATATTGGTTTTGTAGTATCGTTACGCACTGGTGGTATTATCGTTCCAGCCCTTCATCATGTCAATATAAAAAGTATTGATGAAATCATGGATGCCTTAAATGATATTATTCCAAGAGCTCGAGCATTGAGATTACAAAGTTCAGAATTGAGTGATTCTACCATAACCCTAACGAGTATAGTCGATGGTGGAGCTGATACCGTTTTTGGTGTAATTTATCCTCCGCAAGTAGCCATTATCGGTTTTGGTAGTATTTCGGAACAGCCATTTGCCGAAAACGAAATGATAGGTATCAGGTCCTGTGTTTCTGTAACGTTGGCTGGTGATCACCGTGCTACAGACGGATTGACCGGTAGCAGGTTTTTAGTTTCTTTAAACAAACATTTACAAAATCCAGAATTGTTATAACCGAAGAAGAAATTAGAACTATTATTTTTCAATAGCTAAAAAGTATTACTCCTGACACGGAATTACCGGAACTGAAACCTGATGAAAATATTCGGGAAACACTTAATATCGATTCCTTTGGTACGCTATAATTCATCGTTGCTCTAAATAAAAAATTAGAAATAAAAATTCCGGAACAAGACTATGGAAAAACCACCATTTTAACAAAATTAGTATTTTACATTATAAAAAAATGAAAATGAAAGTATTAGTATATAGCATATTTAGTTTTGATAAACCTTTCCTAAAAAAAGCAGCCCATGGAAATCACGAATTGGTTTTCACGGGCAAATCTTTGAGTAAAAACACGGTAAACTTCGCCAAAGGATTTGATGCTGTCTCACTTTTTACCTCTGATGATGCTTCTGAAACAGTATTGGAAAAATTATACATCCATGGTGTTAAGTATATTGCCTTGCGTACCACAGGTTCCGATAATGTTAATTTGGCAAGAGCTAAATCCTTAGCAATAAAAGTGGCAAACGTCCCCACTTATTCGCCTTATTCCGTTGCCGAACTTGCTGTATCTCTATTATTGGCGTTGAATAGGAAACTTGTTTTAGGTCAGACGTTAATGCAAATTGGTGATTATCGCTTGGATCATTTAGTTGGTTTTGATTTACATGGAAAAACAATTGGCATCATAGGAACCGGGGAAATTGGCGCTGCTTTTGCGAGAATTATGCATGGTTTTGGGTGTAGCCTTTTGGCCTTTGACAGGCAAGAAAATAAGGAGCTGATGGATGAAATCCCAATCACTTATACTTCACTGGAAGAGGTTTGTAAAAATTCAGATATAATTTCCGTGCATTCTCAATTAGATGAAACAACGAAATATTTGTTTAATAAAAACATTTTTTCACAAATGAAAAAAGGAATTATTTTTATTAATACAGCTCATGGAAGTATTGTAAATACCGAAGATTTAGTAGAAGCTATAGAAAACAAAACGCTGGCAGCAGTTGGTTTAGACGTCTATGAAAAGGACCAGTCTATATTTTTTCAGGATCATACTGATTCTCCAGTAAATGATCCTTTGTTTCTAAAACTTCGCTCCTTTCCAAATGTGATGATTACCGGACATCAGGGGTTTTTAACTAATGAGGTTTTAGAGGGAATTGCCCATACCACAATTGCCAATTTAAACGCCTGGGCATATACTGGTATTTCTGAAAATGAAATAAACTGATTGCAGTTTAGCACTGATTGCTAAACTAATACGAACTATTTATTTTTATTATTTGCCTATTTTTTTTCTAATCATACTATGATTGATAGTAGTAAAAATTCAAAAAATGAAAGGATCCTTTAAACTCGGAAAAGTAGCAGGTATCGGAATATTTATCCATTGGACTTTCTGTTTACTTATTCTGTTTATCATTTTCATTAACTACAAAGCAGGTCAGAATACGGTCCAAATAATATGGTCCGTTGCCTTTATTTTATGCATTTTTGTTACTGTTTTATTACACGAACTGGGACATGCTTTGGCGGCAAAAAACTATAATATAGTAACCAAAGACATCACGCTTTTGCCCATTGGGGGTTTAGCCCGATTAGAGCGAATACCAGAAAAATCATTGGAAGAATTAATAGTTGCTTTAGCTGGCCCTTTGGTAAATATCACCTTGGCATTTATAACAGGATTTTTCATTACTATTCCTGATACTTCCGAAAAATTGATGGCTGAATTAGCCAACGGCGTAAATGCACATAATTTTTTACTCAATTTCTTTTTAGTCAATTTTTGGCTGGCAGTTTTCAATTTAATTCCAGCTTTTCCTATGGATGGCGGCAGAGTTCTACGGGCTCTATTATCTTTTAAATTACAACGTCATGTTGCCACAAGAATCTCAGCGCGAATTGGTCAAATAGTAGCATTGGTTTTTATTCTTTTGGGATTTTTTACCTCCCCTTTTTTGATTTTTATAGGTATATTTGTTATTATAGGAGCTCAAATTGAAGCTGATTATACCGAATCGAAATTCATACTGAAAGGTTTTAAAGTTCATGATGTCCTAATGAAAGATTATCAAAAGATTGATGCCAATGAAAAAGTAAAAAAAGCAGTCGAACTTCTGCTTGACAGCCAAAACAAGAATTTTTTGATCACTGAAAATGATATTGCTGTTGGCACACTTAATCGTGACCAAATTATAATGGCACTATCAAAAAAAGGAGATGACGAATTCATTTATAATATCATGGACCGAAATTTGATTTTTCTAGACAGTAATTCTCTTTTAGAAAACGTTTTTGAGCTGATACAACAGAATAAATCAACATTAATACTGGTTATGGAAAATAATAAACTAGCAGGAACTTTGGATATAGAAAATCTTATGGAATTCATTTTAATCAATGAAGTCAAAATAAATAAAGCCCATGACGAAAATTAATAATGCCTTTACTGCTCCTAAAAGCCTTGCGCTTGTTTACAGTGGCGAAGATTATTTTTCTCGATTAGAATCTATTATCCGTAATTCTCAATTTGAAATCCACATCCAAATGTATCTTTTTGAAGATGATACAACTGGACGAAGAATTATTACTGTATTAAAAGAAGCAGCTTCGCGCCATGTTAAAATTTATATCCTTTTGGATGGATTGGGCTCTTTGTCATTTCCTTCTGAAACTATAACCGAAATGAGACAAAGCGGGATTAACATTCGCTTTTTTGCGCCTTTATTTTCAGCATATACCTTTTATCTTGGTCGAAGATTACACCGAAAAGTAGTTGTTGCTGATGCAAAAATTGCTATAATTGGCGGGATTAACATAGCTGATAAATACTGTGGCACACCAATGGAAGCGCCTTGGCTTGACTATGCCGTTCAACTAAATGGTACAATTGCCGAACCGCTTCAGAAACAATGCATTGCTATTTATTATAAGAAAAGACGTTTTCAAAACAAAGAAATAAAATCACCATTTCATGTTCAGGAAGATGCTTTGGTACGCATCATTCAGAATGACTGGTTAAAAAGAAAAAATGAAATTTGTGATGCATATATTAAATCCATTCGGAATGCAAAAAAAGAAATAATTATAGTAGGAAGTTATTTCCTTCCTGGCATACGAATCATTCAGGCCTTGAAAAAAGCTTCCAAAAACAAGGTGAAAATCAAATTAATTCTATCCGGAATTTCAGATCTTCCATTGACCAGACGCGCAACTTGTTTTCTTTATGGCAAACTGCTTAATTATAACATTGAATTGTACGAATGGGATAAATCTATTTTACACGGAAAAACAGCGGTTATTGACGGATATTGGACTACTATAGGTTCTTTTAACCTGAATAATTTAAGTTCGTACGGAAGTCTCGAAATGAATGTTGAAATAAATTCAGCTAAATTTTCTAAAATGTATCAAACGCACCTCGAGGAAATTATTGAGCAGTGCCAAAGAATAACTCCGGAATCTCTGAAAATGAAAACCAATATATTTACGAAATTCATCAACCTACTATCGTATGGTATTACCCGAATAATAGAACTCATTGTCACTTATACGCCCTATAAACGTTTCTATAATTCATAAATACTATAGCAATTGTACTCAAAATATAAAAAAAATATTTTAGTACTATAAAATACTGTTAAAAAAATTAGCAGTATCAGTACTGTTAATTAAATATTTTTTGTAACTTTATGTATACTTTAAACATCTTTAAAGTATTAAAAACAAGCATTTTATAAATTTTTAAAATACAAATTTAGAATTTAAAAAAAATGGAACCACATCGAATAAAAACTAAAAAAAAAGAGGAATGGATTCAAAAGGATTTCGAGAGTAAAATCCCGAAATTAAACCGAAAAACACTATTTCTTCCTAGTCAGGATGAATTATTCTTCTAGATTATTTCTCAAATAAATTTGTTAGCCTAGGTTAGCGACGGAGCCGTGAGTCACTGTTCTGTAATTGAATGCTCTTTCAAGCACCAGGTTTAAAAGATTCTCCGCAGAGCTCCGAACTTTTAAACCGGTATTCTTAATTGGAGTTAGGGACAAAAGAGTCCCTACTCCATTAACGATTTAAACCCTATGGATTTTATTCAATACAAAGAGACCTTTACACATGATGCCCATAAAAAAGGCTATTTAGAACAGAATATTAAACGCTGTCTGGATTATGCTGAAGTTTTATTTGCACATGATATTCCTGTAATTTATAATCCAACCCATTTATCACTTCTGGTCGGATACAAAAAAGAATTTTTAAAAAAAGCGGCTCTTTATCCAAAACGTTATTATCGGGATTTTGAGATTTCCAAAAAAAATGGCAGCAAACGGCTTATTTCTGAGCCACTTCCAAGTTTGAAAGAAATCCAAATTTGGATTCTCAGAAACATCCTTTATAAAGTGCCTGTTAGCCCTTTTGCGAAAGCGTATAAACCCAATGTAACTATCCTAGAAAACCTTAGATTCCATAAAAACCAACCCAAAGTTTTCACGCTGGATTTAGAACATTTCTTTCCATCCATTGGCTTTGATGCCGTTGAAAAAGAATTTCTTGAATTGGGGTATTCCAAAATGGTTTCAAAACTGCTTTCAAAATTATGTCTCCGTGACGGAAGTTTGCCACAAGGTGCGCCAACGAGTCCGTGTCTTTCGAATTTGATTTTCAAAGAAGCCGATGCGGTGATTTCTGATTATTGCATCCAACACAAAATAAGATACACCCGTTATGCAGACGATTTGAGTTTTTCCGGAGACTTTGACGAGAAAAAACTACTCCATAAAGTAATTGAAACCGTCGAAAAATTAAATTTTCATATCAATAAAACCAAAACCAGACTCATGACGCCCAACGGCCGCCAAACTGTTACGGGAATTGTGGTTAATGAAAAACCGCAAGTCGCATTTCATAAACGTAATGATTTGAGACAGGTAATGTATTACATCAATAAATTTGGTTTCGAGGAACACCGAGAATACAAAGAGATTGATCAAAAGAATTATCTGGAACATCTATTAGGAAAAATAAATTTTGTACTGCAAATAAACCCAAAAGACGCGGAATTTATAGGCTACAAATCCATACTGATTAACTTAAAAAAGAAACAAGATTTAAAAACAATGGAAGACGAATTATTACCAATATGAAAGGAATCATACTTCTCCTGAAAATTAAAAAAAGCTCCAAAGGGAGCTTTTTAAATAAATTAACTTTAAAATTTATATGGCATGAAAAAAATAACCGTGATTATCGTAACCTTGTTTTTTTCTACTTTTCTATTGGCACAAACAACATGGAAAGCAGATCCAATGCATTCAAAACTAACGTTTAGCACAGTGCATCATGGCATTTCTGATATTGCCGGATTATTCAAAATATTTGAGATAACCGCTACAGCTAACAAAACTGATTTTAGTGATGGCACTTTTGAACTTTCAACTGAAGTAGCCTCCATCAATACCGAAGTGGAAATACGGGATAATCATTTACGAAGTGCTGAATTCTTTGAAGTAGAAAAATATCCAAAAATGATTTTTAAAAGTACCTCCATAAAAAAATTCGGAAAAGAAAAAGGTAAATACAAACTAATAGGCAACCTCACGCTACACGGAATTACCAAGCCGGTTACTCTCAATATGTCGTATAGAGGAACTATAGTAAATCCGCAATCAAAAGCGATCACAGCCGGATTTCAGTTTAGCGGAATTCTAAAACGTTCTGATTTTGGTATTGGTCCAAAATTTCCTGCACCGATGATTAGTGATGAAGTAACAATTAAAGCTGATAGTGAATTCATCAAGGAATAATTTTTTATAATCAATTGTGAAAAAATTTGCCAATACTTTAGGTTAAAATAATTATAGAAAAACAATTCCCTTCTGACAAACAGTCCTGAAAAACGGTAACTTTTTCAGGACTACTTCATTCATAATAAAATACTTAATTCTTATTTAACAACAAAAAATTGATTAAATTTGATAGTATAAATAATCCATTAACAGGATGTTTTTTTGCGCTTCTGGATATTTAGATTAAAGTAAAAACCTAATCAAAATGATATGGAGAACATGAAAAAAAAAAAAAATCGCAGTTGTCAATGATCCCACTTCAGAAAAAATTGCTATGAATGGTTTTCAACTTGCTCTTCAACTAAATGCTGAAATTGCAATATTAAGCGTTGTTGACTTAACAATGCTTATAACCGAAGGCGCTGTCACTCCTAAGGAATTTGCAGATATCTCAATAAACGACTACCAAAAAAAACCAACAAATGCTTGTTGACACCATATTTAAGGATTATAAAGTTAGGACTTTTGTAGCAGAAGGAATCCCATATGAAGTAATTTTGAATGTGGCAAAACAATGGGATGCAGATATAATTGTTTTGGGCACACATGGCAGAACAGGATTTTCACATTTAATTATGGGCAGTGTCGCTGAAAAAGTAATCCGGCATTCAGAAATACCGATATTCATAATACCAATTAGGTCCTGATAGAAAAAATTCATCCTAACAGAACGTATGCGGAAGAAACAATTCACAGATCAATTGTAAACTGTTAGTTACAGATTTGATAATTACAACAATGATAATTATAAAAATAATCCAGAATGGCATTTATAGACTATTACAAAATCCTTGAAGTGGATAAAAAAGCAACGGAAGCCGATATTAAAAAGGCGTATCGAAAAATGGCCCGAAAATACCATCCCGACTTAAATCCAAACGATAAGGAAGCCGAAAGAAAATTCAAAGAAATAAATGAGGCCAATGAGGTTTTGAGCCATGCTGAGAATCGTAAAAAATATGATGAGTATGGTGAAAACTGGCAACATGCTGAGCAATATGAGCAAGCAAAACAGCAAGGACACTATTCGAGAGGCGGACAACAAGATGGTTTTGGAGGATTTAGTGGCGGTGGTGATTTTTCAGATTTTTTTGAATCTATGTTTGGTGGTCGTGCATCAGGAGGTGGCGGTCGCGGTCGTAGTGCCCAATATAAAGGACAAGATTTCAGTACTGAATTGCACCTAGACCTAAAAGAAGTTTACACCACCCACAAACGAACCTTAACTATCAATGGCAAAAACATCCGAATTACTATTCCTGCCGGAGTGGAGAATGGTCAGCAAATAAAAATTAGCGGACTTGGAGGAGAAGGCGCCGGTGGTGGACCAAAAGGAGATTTGTATATCACCTTCACTGTTGAAAACCACACTAATTTTAAACTGGATAAACACAATTTATATTCCACAGTGGATTTAGATTTATACACCGCCATATTAGGTGGAGAAATCACCGCAGATACATTTGACGGAAAAGTAAAGCTTACGGTAAAACCAGGAACCCAAAACGGAACTAAAATAAAACTGAAAGGAAAAGGATTTCCTATTTATAAAAAAGAAGGAGAATTTGGTGATTTATACATTACCTATCAGGTACAAATCCCCAGAAACCTTACTGAAAAAGAAAAAGAATTATTTACGGAACTTGCTAAGTTAAGAACGACATGAACATAGAAAACCTCATCCCCTTACCTACATTAAGTACCCATTACAAAGTTGAAATGGCATTTTTTAACAATCTCAGCGAGATGGGTTTACTCGAAATTAAAACAATCGAAGAGACACAATATATTCATCCAGACGCTATCTTCGAAATTGAAAAAATAATTCGGATGCATCAGGAATTAGACGTTAATATCGAAGGAATTGATGTTGTATTTAATCTTTTACAAAAAATAGAAGACTTGCAAAATGAATTAATCACCATTAAAAACAGATTGCGGTTGTACGAAAGTTGATTTGTATAAATAAAGGAGCTTACTTAGAATACTATTCTACTTTCATCACAACTATAAGTTTGATTTTCAATACTTTATAAATACTATATTTCCAACATCTATTTCATTATATAAGAATATTTCTAAAATCAATTTTTTCTGGATTTAGTACTATTCACGCCTGCCTCCCATTTCAATTCCCCACTGTATTTCCTTTTATAAAATTCCAATTTATAAATGAAAGAACCACTCCATAAATGGCTAATTTCACCTTCCTTTTCTTAAAATTTATTTTTCCCGATAAAACCATCAAAAAAACAGACGAACAACAACTAAAAGCACTGTAAATCAGTGAAATAATCGTATATTTGGGTAGCCATTTTTCTGTTAAAAATTAATTCATCCGCTTATGGATAATTTTTCTAAAATAATCGAAATATTCAAAGGTTTTTTACTTGAAATTGGTGAACTCTCCTATTTTGCAGGTCGTTTTTTTAAAGAAGTTTTTAAGCACCCTTCAGAATTCAGGGAATTTATTCGCCAATGCTATTATATGGGAAACCGTTCCTTGCTTCTTGTTGCTGTTACGGGATTCATCATCGGTCTGGTTTTTACATTGCAATCACGTCCTACTTTACAAGAATTTGGTGCCGTTTCCTGGATGCCATCTATGGTGAGTATTTCGCTTATTAGAGAAATTGGGCCTATAATTACCGCTTTGATTTGTGCCGGACGTATCGGTTCCGGTATTGGTGCAGAATTAGGCTCGATGAGGGTTACGGAACAAATTGATGCTATGGAAGTTTCAGGAACGAATCCTTTTAAATATTTAGTGGTTACTCGCATATTAGCAACCACTTTTATGCTTCCTGTTTTGGTTTTTTTTGGAGATGCTATCGCAATTTTTGGTTCCTTTTTGGTGGAAAACATCAAAGGAAATGTGTCTTTTTTATTGTATTACAATCAAGTTTTTGATGCGTTAGAATTTGGCGATTTAATACCTGCAACGATTAAAACTTTCTTTTTTGGATTTGCCATAGGATTAGTGGGCTGTTTTAAGGGATATTATTGTAAAAAAGGGACTGCTGGTGTGGGCTTAGCGGCCAATTCTGCGGTGGTTTTCACCTCTATGTTACTCTTTATTATTGACTTTATTGCTGTTTTTGTTACTGATATTTTTTATGATCTATAACTGATTATGAGTACGACAATACAAAATAAAAACCCTATTATAGAAATCAAAGACTTACAAAAAAGCTATGGTGATAATCATGTTTTGGATGGTTTTCATATGGTTTTGTACGAGGGTGAAAATCTGGTTATCATGGGTAAATCCGGTTCTGGAAAATCAGTAATGATAAAATGCTTAATTGGACTAGAAGAGCATGACAGCGGCTCTATTGTAGTGATGGGAAAAGAGATTAGTGAACTAGACCATGAAGAATTAGATGAACTTCGAACAGAAGTTGGCTTTCTTTTTCAAGGAAGTGCACTTT
Organism: Flavobacterium galactosi; assembly: GCF_048158585.1. Taxonomy (NCBI): domain Bacteria; kingdom Pseudomonadati; phylum Bacteroidota; class Flavobacteriia; order Flavobacteriales; family Flavobacteriaceae; genus Flavobacterium; species Flavobacterium galactosi. The sequence goes on along the minus strand of NZ_JBLNKV010000005.1, from coordinate 179,913 downwards.
ATGATTCCATGACTGTTAGGGAAAATCTGGAATTCCCATTGCGCCGTCACAAAAAAAAATTTGGAAAAATAAAAGACACCACACCATTAGTGATGGAGGCTTTGGAAAACGTAGGTTTAGCTCATACTCTTAATTTAATGCCTGAAGAACTTTCGGGAGGAATGAAACGAAGAATTGCCTTGGCACGAACTTTAATTCTCCAACCTAAAATTATTCTTTATGACGAACCAACTACTGGGTTAGACCCTATAACTGCCAAAGAAATTTTGTTGTTAATGATGTCTATCCAAAAAAAATACAACACTTCGGCAATTATCATCACACATGATGTGGATTGCGCCCGAATGATTTCGAACAGGATGATTTTATTGGTCGATGGTATCAATTATATCGAAGGCAGTTTTGAGGAATTATCAATCTCAACTGATCCTAAAGTACAAGCTTTTTTTAAATAAGAATAAAAATGGAAAAAACGACATCACAAAAAATACGCCTTGGAATTTTTGTAATAATCGGGATAATAATTTTTATACTTGCCGTTTATTTCATTGGCGACAAACAAAAAATGTTTGGAAAAACCAATCATTTAAATGCAATTTTCAATAACGTGAGTGGTTTACAGTTAGGCAATAATGTACGTTATTCCGGAATAAATGTCGGGACAGTTCGTGCAATAGAAATGATTAATGATTCTACAATAAAAGTAGACATGCTCATTGATAATGCCATTTTTCGTCACATTAGAAAAAATGCTGTTGCCACTATAGGCTCAGATGGTTTAGTAGGAAACATGATCATAAATATTATTCCGGGGAAAGGGACAGAAGCTTCTGTAGCACCGGGAGATAAAATTCAATCCTTAAGTCGTATTCGCACAGATGACCTACTCAATACACTTGGAGTAACCAATAAAAACGCAGCACTTCTTACGGCTGATTTACTTAAAATCACAAAGGAAATCACTGAAGGAAAAGGAACTATAGGTTTATTAATTAAAGATTCCATCTTGGCAACAGACCTGAAAGAAACCGTGCATTATTTAAAAATCACAGGGAAAGGGACTTCAGAGTCCGTAACAAAATTAAACAGACTCATTTCTTCATTGGACAATAAAGAGAATGTAATAGGTGTTTTGAAAGACACGGCCGTAGCTAATAATATTAAAACTGTAGTCCAAAATTTAGATAAATCAAGTACAGATATAAATAAAATGGTAACCAATCTTAACGCGACAATTGCAAATATAAAAGACGGAAAAGGTGCCCTAAATTACCTTTCGAATGATCCAAAACTAGTACAAAAAATAGATTCTACAATGAGTAATATTAGCCAAGCCAGTTCACTGCTAAATGAAAACATGAAAGCTTTGAGACACAATTTCTTATTTAGGGGTTATTTTAAAAAACAGGAAAAAGCAAAATTGAAAGAGCAGAAAAAATAGGAGATTTTATCCGTATCGGATAAAGAAATTACAAAAAATGAACTCATGGTTACTATAGAAAAACTTGGTATTATACTAAGCCCAACTGAAATGACTTTTGAAAATACAGGAGTTTTAAATCCTGGTATTTATCAAGATGGAAACACAGTACATATTTTATACAGAGCGGTACAGAAAGGAAATTTATCTACCATTGGATACGCCAGAACAGAAGGCCCGATAAAAATAGTTGAAAGAGCAGAAAAACCTGTCATTACGAAGGACTTTGATTATGAGAAACAAGGAGTTGAAGACCCAAGAATTGTAAAAATTGAAGGTACATATTACATAACTTACACTGCTTATGACGGTGTCAACGCTATAGGAGCCCTTGCTACTTCAAAAGATTTGATTCATTTTGAAAAACAGGGAATAATAACGCCGCAAATTAACTATCAAGAATATGAAAGTCATGTAAATTTGTGTAATGCGAGTAAGCTAAACCCAAAATACCATGAATATTTTAATCTTTTTGCACAAATAGGACTCGAAAGCGATAAAACCCGAATACTACGCGATAAAGATGTGGTATTGTTTCCAAGGAAAATAAATGGACGATTTGTCCTTTTGCATAGAATTTGGCCGGGTATTCAAATTGTAAAATTTGACAACTGGAAAGATTTAACTTTATCTTTTTGGGAAAAATATCTGAAGAACTTAACCGATCATATTGTTTTAGATCCAAAAGATGCTTACGAAATGAGTTACATTGGAGCTGGAGTTCCACCAATAGAAACTCCTGATGGATGGTTGCTAATTTATCATGGGGTACACGAAACAACAACGGGCAAAATCTATCATGCTAAGGCTGCCTTGTTGCATTTAGAAAAACCTGAAATGGAGATATCCAGACTCCCCTATCCGCTCTTCTCTCCTACCAAACAATGGGAAATAGAAGGCGAAGACAACGATGTCGTATTCCCAACCGGTCATGCCGTGTTCGGGAATGAGCTTTATATATACTATGGTGCAGCTGACAAACATATTGCCGTTGCTAAAATGAATATCAACGAATTGCTACTTGAATTAAGAAAGCAACCTTAAAAAAAGCGCTATGAAATTTGAAAAAGTAATAAAAATGCTAATTGTAAGTTCTTATTCGCCAAGAGAATGCGGCATAGCGACTTTTTCTAATGACATTGTAAATGCTGTGGAAATTGTTTTTGGGGAAACACTTCCTGTCGAGGTTTGTGCTTTGCAAAATAGTGACCAAAACTTCTCCTATAATGCTGAAGTAACCTATATATTGCCTGTTGATTCATTAGAGCATTATAGGCTCGTTGCAGAGAAAATAAACGAACGAAATGACATTGGTTTAGTTTGTATTCAACATGAATTTGGCCTTTTTAGAGGAGATTATGGCGATTATATTCTCTCTTTTATATTAGCGCTAAACAAACCAATTGTCACCGTTTTTCATACTGTGCTCCCAAACCCAGATGAAAAAAGAAAGAAAATTGTTCATGCCATAGCTGATTTATCCGATAGAATTATTGTGCTTACCAAAAATTCAGAAGCTATTTTGACTAGAGATTACGAATTGCCTAAAATGAAAACAATCGTAATTCCGCATGGCAATCATACTGTATTATGGGAACAAAAAGAGGAATTGAAAAAAAAATATGATTTCTCCAATAAAATAGTAATGTCAACATTTGGTTTAATCAGTAAAAACAAAGGCATCGAAACCGTATTACACGCTTTGCCGGAAATTGTCAAGAAACATCCTGAAGTGATTTATTTAGTAATTGGCAAAACGCATCCTGAAATAATTTGTTGCGAAGGGGAAAAATATCGGGATATCCTTACTGGTATTGTCCATGAACTCCGTTTGGAAAACAATGTTATTTTTATCAATGAATATCTTCAATTGTGGCAATTACTGGAATATTTAACGGTATCAGACATCTATTTGTTTTCTTCTAAAGACCCCAATCAGGCCGTAAGTGGCACTTTTGCTTATGCAATGAGCTGTGGTTGTGCCGTTATTTCCACGCCTATTCCACATGCCGTAGAAACTCTTGTAAATGGAAACGGAATATTATTGAATGGATTTGATAAACCAGAAGAATTCGAAAAAGCAATTTTGTATCTTATCGAAAACAAAGAGCAACGGGTTACTATGGGCAAAAATGCATTTTCATTGGCACATGCCACAACATGGGAGAATATTGCTATTCAATATCGGCTATTATTTGACCAATTGACGAATCGGGAAGAAGATTTAAAGTTTAATTTTCCTCCAATAAAATTAGACCATATTAAGAAACTCACCACCGATTTTGGAATCCTTCAATTTTCAAAATTCAGTCAGCCTGATCCTGAATCTGGTTATACTTTGGATGATAATGCCAGAGCTTTAATCAATATGGTGCTATATAACAAAGTGTTCCCTGACAAACATGTCTTGAAGCTTGCAAATATCTATTTAAACTTTATAGAAGGCATTCAACGAAACAATGGCTGGTTTGATAATTACAAAGACTTCGACCATCAATTAACAAAACAAAATGGAGAAGTAAATCTTGAAGATGCAAACGGGAGAGCTTTATGGAGTTTAGGAACCGTAATTGCACATAGAGAATCGGTACCTGCGGAAATGATTTTACGGGCAGAAAAATGTTGGAATAAAGCAATCAAAAGAATTGACGACATTAAATCCCCAAGAGCCATAGCCTATGCTTTGAAAGGACTGTACCATTATTATTCAGCTTATAAAGAAGATCCTATAAAGCAGAATATAGAAAAATTTGCCGATGAACTTTTGCGTCATTACAACATTAATTCAGCAGAAAATTGGTGCTGGTATGAAGATTATATGACCTATGCGAATAACGTTTTGCCGGAAGCCATGATGTACAGTTATTTAGTTACTGGAAAACTGAAATATAAAAAAATTGCAGCCATCACATTTGATTTTCTCCTTTCTCAATATTTCATGAAAGGACAGTTAAAAGTAATCTCAAACAGAGGTTGGTTCAAGAAAGAAAATGAAAGGATTTTCTACGGAGAGCAGCCTATTGAAGTAGCCACTACAATTATTGCCTTGGATTTATTCTATGAAGTAACTAAAAATAAAAAGTACAAAGACCAATTAAAACTGGCTTTTATCTGGTTTTTAGGGAATAACCATCTGAAACAAATCATGTATAATCCTGAAAATGGTGCTTCCTATGATGGATTGGAGGATAAACACATCAACATCAATCAAGGTGCGGAGTCTACCTTATGCTATTTTAAAGCGAGATTAATTATGGAAAAATATTCCTAGAATAAACAAATTTTATTCTAGGATTTCTGTTTTGAAAACAACAATTATAAAAGACTTATTTCTATTCAACAGCATCTTAATTTGGGCGTGCCCCTGCGTAAAAACTTCGGGTCGTGCTGTGCGTTCCCGCTTTTTTCTAGAGGCAAAAAAGCCTCTAGAAAAAGAGCTCCTCTACCATCACTCACGCAAAAAAACGGTAAATTATAACATTAAGCCTTCCAAATAAACAAATTCAGCACGTATGTAATTTGTCTATTTATAAATGCTTTTTAAATACTTTTCAATGCTTCGATTAGCAAATGAATATCTTCTTTTGAGTTATAATGACTTAAAGAAATGCGTAAACTTGGTTTCTTCAAATCTTCATTCGAAAGCATTTCCGCTAATACATGTGAGGGTTTTATACTTCCGCTTTGGCAGGCGCTTCCGCGGGAAACTGCAATTCCTTTCATGTCTAAATGGAATAAAATCATAGCTGTTTTATCTTCTGAAAAAGGCAATAAAACATTCAATATATTATAAAATCCATCAACGCTTCCATTGATTACAAAAGCTGGAAATTCAATTTCGAGTTGGGCAATCAAGTAATTTTTTAATTCAGAGATATGATTCCTTTCTGTTTCTAAATTAGTATAGGAAAGCTCCAGTGCTTTTGCCATTCCCGCAATTTGATGCAAAGCTTCCGTTCCTGCCCGTAATCCTTTTTCCTGGTCGCCACCAAAAAACAAGGGTTGTAAACCGGAGTTTTTTCGAATAAATGCAAACCCAACGCCTTTGGGACCGTGAAATTTATGAGCGCTTGCCACAATAAAATTAATGGGTAGTGCTTGTAAATCAATTGCTATTTTTCCAACGGACTGTACCGTATCGGAATGAAACAAGACATTGTGTTCTTGGCAAATAAGTCCTACTCTATCCAAGTCTAAAACAGTTCCAGTTTCATTATTCACATGCATCAAGCTTACCAACGTTTTCTTTTCCTGAGAAAGCAGTTCTACTAAATCAGTGATATCAATTTCGCCATTTGGCTTGACAGCCACGTAATCAACCTGAATACCGTATTCGCTTTGCAAAACTAAAATTGTATATAAAACGGCGTGATGCTCGATTTTGCTGGTAATGATTCGCTCTACTTTCAAATCTTTAACGGCAGAACGAAGAATCCAATTATTGGCTTCAGTACCACAGGAAGCAAAAATTATTTCTTGCGCGGTACCATTCAACTGTTTTGCAATTGATTTTCTGGAAAGCTCTAAAATACTTTTGGCATTACGGCCAAAACTATGCGTTGACGATGGATTTCCATAATCTTCGGTCATAACTTTGGTCATTTCTTGAATAACTTCCGGACGAATTGCTGTTGTAGAAGCATTATCGAGATATACTTTTTTCATTTTTTGAAATTATAAAAATTATTTTGAAGCTTCCAGTTCTGATGGTATGGCTTTCAATTTTCTGAAAAAAATTAATTTTTTATTAAAAACAACTATCGAAACCAAAATCAGAAAATAGGAAAACAATTGAAGAGTAGTTACCTGTTCGTGGTAATAGAATATGGCCAATAAAAATCCAATTATTGGATTTATATAGATCATAATCCCTACTGCTGATGAATTAATTCCTTTTAGCGCATACAAATTTAAAAATAGAGGAATAATCGTAAAAAAGACTACAATTACAATCAAACAACTATAAAACAATGATTCTGTAGGCAAAGTTCCACTATAATTGGGATAAAAAGGCAAGAGAATTAGGGCTGTAAAAACCAATTGAATAGTCAAAACCAGGAATTTATCCAATTCACTATTCTTTCGTTGGCTCACTAAATACATCGCATAAGTTGCTGCTGTGATAAGGCTGTAGAAAATATCCTCAAAATGATTTAAAGACAATAAAATACAACTAAAAGCACTTATCATGACTGCAAACCACTGCCATTTGCTCAGCTTTTCTTTCAATATAAAAAAAGCTAATATCGTGGTTAAAATGGGACATATTAAATAGGCTAACGAAGCTGCTTTCACACTAACATGATTCATCACGTAGATAAAAACAAACCAGTTTGAAGATAAAAACGTCCCGCCTCCCAGCGTCAACACAATAACACTTCGTTTCTGTTTAACAGTCATACTTTTAAACTGATTCCAATTCTTTATTAAAACTTTTCTTCGAAACGAAAGATTAATCAATAACATAGTAATAACACTAAAAAAAACGCGGTAAAATAAAATATCCAAAGACGGGTATTTATGCAACGGTTTTAATGCTAAACTAAAAAATCCCCATACAAAAAAGGCAGAAAATGCAGCTAAATAATATTTGTTAAGTCTCATATATGCTATAAATTGAAGCAAAGGTAATGATTTCTATTCGCTTTGAATTGTCGTAATCTTCCATTTTTAGTAAAGCTTCAATAACCATTATTAGAAATTTAAAAGCCTAATATCCTGTTAAATTCTATGTTTTTGAATAGGAATGTAATTGGAACAAATTAAAAATTCTATTTTTGTTTCAAATAGTATAAAAAATGAAAAGAATTGTAAGTTTATTAGCCTTAGTAATGTTACTAAATGCTTGTGATGACGGTAATTTAACCCAAGAAGACATTAATTTTGAAGACATTACTACACAAAGTTGCGCTATCAATAATATCATCTATAAACTGAAAGATAAGGAATCATTACTTTTGGAAATTCCTCAAACATCCTTTACAAATGAACCCAATACTGTGGGCGAACCAACCATATTAGACATTGGTAGTGCCAATAGAGTTATATATCGTTTTTATAACGGAACAGTATCAACAGCTAACATTTGCGAAACTATCCCACCGGCAACCCCTATTGTAACGGATCAATGGACTGCTACTGATGGTAAAATACAAATATTTACTACTGCTGTAAAAACTACAAATACCACGAATAACAGTACCCGAATTACGGGCTACAATCACAATATCGTTTTCAAGAATATCACTTTTGCAAAAAATAGCGGTACTCAGGTTTATGAAACATTTCCTTTTGGAGACTATGTCACTACAGCAACTGCATTGCCATTTCTGTTTGATCAAACTGTAGAACAATGCAGCGTTTCGAAACAAATTTATAATTATACCAGTAGTGAAGCACTGATATTAGACATCGATCCGACTCTAATTACCAGCTCAGCTACGCCTCTAAATACTCCAAGAACCGGACTTATAGGTGCCACAGTTAACAAACTTACGTATCGATTATTTTCAGGTTTACTTACTTCAAGTTATTTCTGCGCCACAACAATTCCTACAACTCCAGCAGTAAGCGAAGAGTGGGTTGCGGCCTCAGGAGTGTCAAATGTGAGCGGAATTATTGAAGTAACCACCACCACTTTGGGTGCGGGATTTAAACATGTAATCGTGCTTAAAAATGTTACAATGAAGAAAGGAACTAACGATTTCAAGCTTGGAGACAGCTTCATTTATGGCGAACTTTTAACTACAAATTAAACGCAATTACAAGCCTAAAATCAGGCTTATTTTTACCCTCAAAAAGCGTCGATTCTCAAGATAATTTTCAACTGAAAATAGCTTAGAATCGACGCTTTTTTTATGCTTTAAAAAATCTAAAACAGGAATTACTTGGCGCTTTGCTTAATAAAAACTTCAGTTGCACCTTGACCGTATTTTTGATAATTCCCTTCTTGAAAAGCAATATTATCATACCGCCCTAATAAAAAATCCAGCTCTGCTTTTAGGATTCCTTCGCCCACACCATGAATAAAAACAATCTTTGGAATCCTATTGCGAATGGCAAATTCTATGTGCCGTTTTGCTGTATCGGTTTGCAAGGTCAGAATATCATAATTGGACATTCCGCGTTTATTGGGAACTAATTTCTCGATGTGCAAATCAAACTCCGGAGCTGAAATTTCGTATTTATCTTTGCGTTCTTTGACAAAACTTCTTGGTTTTGGAATTTCTTTCTCCTTCGAAATTTCATCTACATTAATTCTTCTGATAGAATCCATTAAATTACTGGAATCGTTTATTTTAAGCAACTCATTGACAAAAAATGTCATCGTAAATCCATCCTCTGTTTCGATTGTAACTTGGTTGTCTTTGACTGACAACACTACTCCGTTCATGGCTTCATCAAGCACTGAAACTTTATCTCCCTTATTAAACATTTTCATCATCTTTATCTTGATTTTTACTCGGTGTCTTAGCACTCAATTGCATCATTCCAAACATGAAAATAACAACTGCCACTACCATTACATATACATTTTTATCTGCCTTTACTTGCTCGTATAAAGCTATAATGATTGCAATAATCATTATGGGAATTAAAAACTTTTTCATCTCTTTAGGTATCAGATTCCAAAAGTAATGAATTTAAAATTGCATCAATTTATTATCTCAATCGTTTGTTATTTTTTCGTAAAATTGTAAAAACAAAAACCATTGGATTTAGAAAAATACATGCTCCCCTGTTTAAGTAAAACGCTCTTTGGAATAGAGTGTTTGGGCTGTGGTTTTCAAAGAGGTTTTTTGTTGCTTTTACAAGGCAATTTTGTAGCAGCTTTTAAGATGTATCCAGCTATTTATACAACGGTATTATTTCTGGCAATTGTTGGTTTAAATTTTATTGACAAACGAAATAATTATCAAAAATATATTATTGGAATAGCAATCATCAATGGACTATTTATGATTGTTGGTTATTTTTACAAACACTTTTAAGCGATGATTTTGTTTCTAAATTAGAGAGTCGCAAATCAAAAAATCGGTTTTGAATTCTAAAAAAAAGCAGCCAATAAATTAAACCATTTAAATTCTCACTAAGTCATAAAAATCATTATTTTTGAGATATGACTACTTCGATTAATTTGGCTATAAATTACTTTGAAGTTATCTATCAAAAACAAAAATGTACTCGCCTCTATTTTGATTTCAGCCTTTATGAAAAAAATCAACCTCAAAAAAATACCACTCCAAAAAACTGTCTTTTTTATAATTCTCCTTTTAGGCATCATTTATCTTTATTTTACCTGGATTCGTTTTAAAGACAACAGGACTGAAAGTGTATTGCAAATCGCAAAATCTATTGAAGTATCCTTACCAAAAGAAGCTTTAAAAGCACTTGAAATAAAACCATCCGATAGTAATAAACCCGAGTACAAAACTTTAAAAAATAGCCTAAAAGCTATAGTCAGTGTTAATCCCAAAGCAAGCTTTGCCTATTTATACACAAAAAGAAACGGTAAAATATACTTCATGGTCGATTCAGAACCTGAGAATTCTAAAGACTACTCTCCTCCCGGACAAGAATATACAGAAGCGGACGGACCAACTTTTAAAGCCATCAATAACGGAAATGATATAATCACAGAACCTTCTACTGACAGATGGGGAACTTGGGTCAGTGCTTATATACCCATAAAGGATGAAGCTACCGGTAAAACTATTGCCGTATATGGAATGGATTTTGATGCGAAATCATGGGATAACGCTTTACTATATGAAGTAATGGAATCTGGTCTGTTAGTATTACTACTTCTAATAACTGCCTTATTTTTATTTAAAATAATGGACAAGAATAAAATACTTAACTATGACATTATTAATCGAAAACTAGAAGAAAATAAATTACATACCGCATTATCAGTACTTAAAAAGAAAAATGACGAATTAGATCAATTTGCTTACATCGTTTCTCATGATCTGAAGGCTCCATTAAGAGCAATTTACAGTCTTTCGGAATGGATTATTGAAGATTTAACCACTGTTTCTGACGAAACAAATTCAAATTTCAAATTATTACAAGGTAGAATTCTAAGAATGGAAAACTTAATTAATGGTATTCTGGAATATTCCCGCATTGGAACAAAAAACATAGAACCGGAAAAGGTCGACTTACGTAAAATGTTGGAAGAAATAGTTGAAACTATTGTTCCCAATGAAGGGTATGAAATAAATATTGGCTACAATTTCCCAACTATTAGTACAGAAAAAATATTAATGCATCAGGTTTTCAGCAACTTGATAGGCAATGCGGTGAAATATAACGACAAACCTATTGGAAAAATTGAATGTAGCTATATTTCATTACCCGATTTTCATCAATTTACCGTAAAAGACAATGGACCGGGAATACCTGAAAAATACCAAGAAAAGGTATTTGGTGTTTTTCAAACCATATTAGCCCGAGATATTAAAGAAAGTACTGGTATAGGCTTGTCTATTGTAAAAAAAATTATCGAAGGAAAATCGGGAAGTATTTATATTGAATCTGACGGAAAGAATGGCAGCAGTTTTATTTTTACCATTCCTAAAAACCCAAAAGCGAGACTTTAATAGATTTCAGCCTTTTACAGACAATCAAACCAACAGGTAGAAAAATGCCAAACGGCTTCCTGTTTTGTTATATTTTTTTAGAATTTGTTCAAAAATGTTACCAATCAAAAAAAACATTCCATTCTCATCCAATCTACCAATTTCTTTGCTTCATTATTGCAACTGTTTCTAAAAAACATCTTACTTTTATCCTTTTAAATTAATAATTCAAACCCAATAATCGTGACAAAAGATCTGATTATCAAAAATATTAGCGCTTTAAAGAGTCATTTTTCCATTAACTACGGAATCAAGACAAAAACAGAAGCCTTTACGGAGAAACTATTCTATACATTATTTGATGCCAATGCTCCTTTAAATGAAAGCATCGATGAACTGGAAATACTATTTAAAGAAATCTCAGCGATTGCCTGTAAAAAACCACATTCATTATGCGATACCATTTGGGACAAATATCTTAAAACCTTACCATCGGTTCTTGAAAAACTGAATCAGGACGCAGCATACATTTTAGAAAATGATCCTGCTTCAAACAGTATTGAAGAAGTTTATTTGGCTTACCCAGGATTTTACGCAATTGCCATTTATAGATTAAGCCATGAATTGTATTTATTGGACTTATTACTTTTCTCCAGATTGATGAGCGAATATGCGCATCGCATTACGGGTACAGACATTCACGCAGGTGCAACTATTGCGTCGCCTTTCTTTATAGATCACGCCACCGGAATTGTAATTGGAGAAACAACAGTGATTGAAAAACACGTAAAAATTTACCAAGGAGTTACTTTAGGAGCATTAAGCGTAAGCAAAGACATGAAAAATGCAAAAAGACATCCTACCGTGGAGAAAAATGTTTGCATTTATGCCAATGCAACAATTCTAGGCGGAGAAACCGTCATTGGTAAAAACAGTATTATTGGAGGAAATGCTTGGGTTACCAAATCTATTCCTGAAAAATCTATTGTACTTAATACCACAACTACAGAAGTAAAAATAAAAGAGATAAATTAGCATGAAGCCACAAAAATTATTAGACCTGATTGGAAATACTCCTTTAGTGGAAACTGTTAATTTGATACAAAATAAAAACGTAAAACTTTTATTAAAGCTCGAAGGAAACAATCCCGGAGGCAGTGTAAAAGACAGAGCGGCTTACAATATGATTAAATCCGCACTGGAAAGAGGCGATATCAAAAAAGGCGACAAACTCATTGAAGCGACCAGTGGAAATACCGGAATTGCTTTGGCAATGATTGCCCAACTATTTAATATCGAAATTGAATTGGTTCTACCAGAAGATTCTACTAAAGAACGCACCCAAACCATGCGTGCTTATGGCGCGACCGTGATTTTAACACCTGCAGCAACCGGAATAATTGGTTCTAGAGATTATGCCGATAAAAAAGTGGCCGATGGCGGTTATATCATGTTGAATCAGTTTGCAAATGATGACAACTGGAAAGCGCATTATAAAACGACAGGTCCAGAAATTTGGAATGATACCGATGGAACTGTAACGCATTTCATTTCCGCTATGGGAACTACGGGAACTATTATAGGAACTTCTACTTACTTGAAAGAGAAGAATCCGGCAATCCAAATTATAGGCGCACAACCAAGTGATGGCTCTCAAATTCCAGGAATCAGAAAATGGCCTCAAGAATATTTACCTAAAATTTTTGATGCTTCAAAAGTTGATACCATTATAGAAGTAACAGAAAAGGAAGCTCGCGATATGACCAAACGTTTGGCTCTTGAAGAAGGCGTTTTTGCAGGAATGAGCAGCGGAGGTTCTGTAGCAGCAGCCATAAAAATAGCCAATACTTTAGAATCGGGTGTGATTGTTGCCATTATTTGTGACCGTGGAGATCGTTATTTATCTTCGGATTTGTTTGATTAAAAAATTATGAATCAGCCTTCGTTTTCAGTATCTTTTTGATATAAAAGTAAGGCTGATTCTTTTGTGATTCTACTGGATTTTGTGTAAAATCATTTAAGTTTTAGTTTATTCATATTTCTTATTTGGTTTAAATTTTACCTTAAAATAGTTTTCTTTTTTAACCATATAAGAAATAGAAGATCATTTAAGTTTTAGTTTAAATTATTTGGCTTATCTGTCCTTATATTTCTTATGTAGTTTAAATTTGTCTTACTTTTTTACAATATTTCCAGTAGCCTTTTTTTATATTTATAAGCTAATGAATTTCAAATTTGGTTCTAAATTAAAAATACAACATTAATTTACTGCATTCTATTTATGGGAGGAAAAGCACAAGCACAAGACTGGCCAAATTTAAATAAATACCAAAACGAAAATACGAATCTAAAACCGGCAGCAGCAGGACAAAAAAGGATTGTATTTATGGGCGATTCCATTACGGAATTTTGGGCAACGGTAAATTCGGAATACTTTACAGGGAAACCGTATATAAATCGAGGAATTAGCGGACAAACCACGCCTCAGATGCTAGTTCGCTTCAGAGCCGATGTTGTTGCTTTAAAACCAGTTTTAGTGGTGATTTTAGCCGGAATAAATGACATTGCAGGCAATACAGGCCCTGCTACATTGGATATGATTAAAAACAATATTTTTTCGATGGCCGAATTGGCAAAAGCAAACCAGATTAAAGTAATTCTTTGTTCTGTATTGCCCGCTTTTGATTTTCATTGGAAACCCAATCAAAATCCTGCTGAAAAAATTACAGCCTTAAATGAACTATTAAAAAATTACGCTGCCGCCAATGGCATTGTTTATCTTGATTATTATTCGGCAATGGTAGATGAAAGAAAAGGACTGTTGGCCTCCTACTCTAATGATGGCGTACATCCCAACAAAGCAGGCTATCAAGTCATGGCTCCGCTTGCCGAAGAAGCAATAGCCAAAGTTTTATTAGAAAAATAAACTGTCACTTTAAAAAACACAAAAATGAACTATCGCAGACTTGGTAAAACAGATTTTGAAATCTCCGAAATATCACTTGGCACATGGCAAGTAGGCGGAAAATGGGGTTCTCCTTTTAATGATAAAACCGCAGACGAATTAATCAATACTGCCATCGATAATGGCGTGAATTTTATTGATACCGCCGATGTTTACGAAAATGGATTGAGCGAAAGTGCCGTAGGCCGAGTGGTTCGTTCCCGTTCGGAACGCATCTATGTCGCTACCAAATGTGGACGACACATCAACCCGCATGTAAATGAAGGCTATCAACCTAAAGTGCTGCAAAAATTCGTAGAAGACAGCCTGAGAAGAACCGGATTGGAAACACTGGATTTAGTCCAATTGCACTGTCCACCAACCGAAGTATTTTACCGTCCGGAAATTTTTGAAATGTTTGATCGTTTGAAAGAACAGGGAAAGATTTTAAATCTTGGTGTCAGTGTCGAAAAAGTCGAAGAAGGATTAAAAGCCATTGAATTCCCAAATGTAACAACGGTTCAGATCATCTTTAACCTTTTCCGTCAGCGTCCATCCGAACTATTTTTCAAAGAAGCGCTAAAACGTGATGTTGGCATCATTGCTAGAGTTCCACTTGCGAGCGGACTTTTAACAGGAAAATTTAATGCTAAAACGACTTTTGACGCTCAAGATCATCGTAATTTTAATAGAAATGGAGCCGCTTTTGACAAAGGAGAAACATTCTCCGGGATTAATTATGAATTGGGATTAAAAGCAGTTGAAGAATTGAAAGCTTTATTTCCTGATGCAACAAATCTGGCTCCTATTGCTTTGCAATGGATTTTGAGTTTTGATGAAGTGAGTTGTATTATTCCTGGCGCATCAAACGAAAGTCACGTATTGTCCAATTTATCGGTTTACGATTTGCCAAAATTGACCTATGAAAAAACTGCAGCAATGAATGAAATTTATGAGCATTATATCAAACCTGAAGTGCATCAACTTTGGTAATTTCATTTTGATATTATTTATAAAAAAAGGCTCGATTTACACAATAAATCGAGCCTTTTTCAATACATTTAACACTGTTACAATTCTATTTCAGATACCATTCAGTCCCCCTTTTAGACTTTGGACTTAGTATATTCTTAACCGTATATCTTTTAGCCTCTGATTTTTTTAACTGATGTGACCATTTTACTCTTCCTTCCGGATTTTTTCCTAATCCTTTTGATTGATATTCGGCAAAGTAGGCTGTTCTTTCATTTTCTACATTAGACCAATTGTCCCAACCTTCAGGGGCGATTTGCTGTGGTAAATGACAGCGAATAAAAACAGATTTTGCCCAAGCTCGCCAAGGTCTTCCTAAATATTCCTTAGTAACTTCATTTCCTACGGTAACCTTACAATCCAAGAAGACAAAGCCAAACTCCTTACCCTTCGTAGTATTGGGAGCGGTAATATATGAATTTGATTTACATAAAATTTCACAATTTTGAAACACTGCCGTTGCGGGCCCAAAGATAAAATCGGTCGTACCTTCAATATGACAATTAACAAAATATTGCTTTGAATTCTCACCTCCCAAATATACCGTATCTTGGTTTCCTAGAAATTTACAGTTTCTAAAAACGGCTTCATCAGCATCTACATACAATGCTACTGCCTGTCCTACTGGTCCGGCTGAATTTACGAAGGATATATTCTCAGCCACAAATCTGTTCCCTGATATCTTAGTAGTATACGAATTAAACGTCTGCAATTTTCCTTTCCCCGAATAATCGTCAAAGGTGATAATTGTTTTATCCACACTCTCCCCTATAAATCTGATATCCGTTTTATTTGCAGACAACTCAATCTTCTCATTGTAAACACCATCTTTAATGTATAAAGTAATGGGAGCCAAAGAAAACACCCGCATGGCATCTATCGCATCTTGAATAGTGGTATAATCACCGTTGCCATCTTTGGCAACTGTAAAAACATACTTATACTTATCCGGATTAGCCGTTTGTGAAAAAATGTTGTTTGAAATAAATAAAAAAAGACATACAATCTTATAAATGTTTGCTCTAAGCATTGCTCTAATAGTATTAATTGAAAATTGTTTTTAAAAAATCATTAATGTAATTTACCGTAGGGTCAAACCAAGGATCAAACAAACAAAATGAATGCGGAGCTCCTTCAAATGTGTGAACTTCCGAGTAAATTTGATTCTCGGTCAACACCTTGATATAATCTTCCCTGCCCGCATGCATCCAAGGCACAGCACTGTTTATAAATAGTGTCGGAGGTGTTTTAGCACTTACATAACTTAAAGGTGATGCTGCTTCCCATAATTTAGGATTTTCTTTCTTAGAATATCCAAACCAATGGGTTCCCGCTGAAATTCTTTTACTGTCATCCCCTTCCCGACCATCTGGATGAACAAAAGACAAAGTCCCATCAATATCTACCACCGCATTTACATAGGATTGTATATCCGTAGTACAATTTGTCCCTTCGAATAAAGGCATATTTCCTGTAGTTCCCATAAAAGAAGCCATTTCCCCTCCAGCAGAAAAACCTAAAATAGTGATTCTGTTTGCATCAATAGTATACTTTGAAGCATTTTTTCTTACCCATCTGATGGCTGATTTTACATCATAAATTGCGGCAGGAAAGAGCGCTTCAGTCGAAAGCCGATACTCTGGTGTAAAACAGACATAACCTAAATGGGCTAGTTTTTGGGCTAATGGATAATGTTGTGTTCGGCTACCCGATCTCCAACCTCCTCCGTGGATTATTATAATGGCAGTTTTTAACGGCTTCTCTTTTTCAATGTTATAAAAAACATCTAGTTTTAACTTTCTGTCACCAACTTTACAATACGTAACATTCCTTTTCTCTTTAACTGATTCAAAACGAAACTCCTTAACAATCTTAATATAAGGATAGTCAACTTTAGTTTTTTCATACGCACTATTAGTAGCATAAGAGGTATCACGAATTGCCGTGATACCTCCTAAAGATTGAGAACTAACGCTATCAACCACTAACAAACCACACATGATAAAAAAAAATTGTTTTGAATTCCATCGAGATGATATTCTAATATAGCAATCACAAAATTTTATTAGCATAACTTAGATTTTAGCATTTTTTATTTTAATCTACCAACCCGTATTCTGAATAAATTCGTCCTTATTGGTTATTCTATCTAAATTCGATTGTGGTATTGGTCGCAACAAGTGTTTCTCTTGGATATTCGCTGCTGCATTTGGATTATATGCCTTAACGTATTCCAATAATTTCCCTGTTCTCTTCAAATCAAACCAACGCAATAATTCACCACCAAGTTCTCTGGCACGTTCCTCTAAAATAAAATCAATATTCAAATCCGATGCACTAATCTGCATTAGACTTTCTTTGCCTGGCACCGCACGTTTAGTTCTTAGTATATTTATATAACTTGCTGCATCCGTTCCATGATTTAGTTTCATTTCTGCTTCACCAACGATTAAATACATTTCTGCTATCCTGATTACAAACGCATCTCGCTTACTTCTAAATTCAAAGATTGCAGATCTGTCAGTAGTACTATTGTGCTTGTGCATTTCTATAAAATTCCTGACATCAACTAAAGATTGATCTGGTTTGTAAAGATCATTTATATCTTTCAATTCATATTTTGTAGCCTTACTTGCTTTGAAAGCACTTGATAAAACCTTGTGACTCCAGTAAACTGCTGTATCTCCAGCTATCATATTCGTATAAATTCCTTTGTTTCCTCCATTTTGTTTCCAAACCTCTTTGAAAGTCCCTTTATATCTTTGATCAATATCTGAATTGAATAATTGCAAATAACGTTTCGTTGGAGCATACCGTTGAAAACCAATACTATTTGGAATATCCAATATCATTCCAGCATGAAAATCATAGCGTGGCGTAAACATTAAATGCAATTGATTTCCACCTTCTGGACGAAAAGCGTTCGCGGCACTATTCCCGTCAAATGAATCATCGGCAGTATTCAATAGATTGTTAGCTGAATAGTTGACATAGAAAATAACTTCTGAATTAGTGGACCCTTCACTGTTATTGATATCCCATAAAGCAGTATAATCACTAAACAATTTAAAGTTATAATCACTAATTACTTTTTTTGCTAATAAAGAAGCTTCGGCATTCATCCCTCTTGTAAGCAACATCCGAGCTTTAAACGCTTCGGCAGCAGGTTTAGTCACTCTTCCTCCATCAGGGACAGTATAGCCATTAAGATTCGTTATAGCTAAATCAAGATCTGAAAATATCAATTTGTAAAATTCCTCAACAGATGTTCTGGTAGAAGTAGTTACAACTCCCACCGTTGGTTTGGTAGATAAATCTACCCCTCCCCACATTTCAACAATCTTCCAATTGTACATCGCTCTAAGAAAGTAAACCTCACCTAATCTTCTTTTTTTGAGTTCCTCAGATAATGGTGATGCCGGTATTTTTTCGATAGCGGTATTACAATAGTTAATCGCTGCATAAAAGCGACTCCAATATACTTCTACAACAGGACTTTGGCTATTGAAACTTGAATTCTGCTCTCCAATTTCAGGATGATGAGTATCACCCCCTTTTAAAAACAAATCAGTTGCTAATTCAGATAATGTTGCTCCGCCTTCTTTTCCGTACCAAAAACGAAGTGGTGTGTACGCACTGTTAACCAATGCTTCTATACCTGTTGTTGTTGAATAAAAACTATCGGCAGTTAAGCCACTTTTATTGGTCTCTTCCAGAAAGTCCTTTTGACAGGAAACCATACCAATGACCATGGCAGCCATTAGAATGAAAGTTATTTTTTTCATAATATTTATGTTTATGTTTAAATAATATTTGTTTTGTATTAAAAATTAACTCAAGCCGTTACCTATTAAAAAAGATAGCTTTGGCAAAATAAAATTTTTAAAAATTCACGTTCATTCCAAAAATCAACTGCTTAGTCATTGGAAATGATATACTTCCTCCTCTTTCGGGATCATATGGTTTTAACTTACTAAAAGTAAAGTAGTTTAATAAAGAACTATAAAATCTAATATTCTCGATTTTAAGTTTTTCAATGTTTGAACCTTTTAAAGTATAATCGAAGGTTATATTTTTAATTTTCACAAAGGAACCATCCGCATAATATAATGTACTCATATAAGCACTGTTTTGATTCTTATTTATATCTGGTCGCGGATGTGAATTAGTAGGGTTTTCCGGAGTCCAATAATCTACTACAGGCCCGTTTTCTCTACCATCAATTTTATAATTTCCACTTGCTTCATTTCTTATCGTCTGTCCTTTTCTACCTAGTAAAAATACAGATAATTTAAAATTTTTATAAGAAAGTTCATTACTCAACCCAAAATTAAAATCTGGACGCGGAGTACCTACAACAACTCGGTCGTCAGTTGCAGTTATCTTCCCGTCATTATTTTGGTCTTTTACTTTAATATCTCCTAGAACTTGTCCAAATTGAGCTGCCTGAGTTTCTTCCCCTAATTGCCAAATACCAATTTTTTGATAATCATAATATATTTGTGTAGGCTGTCCTACAATCCATCCAT
The DNA here is from genome assembly GCF_048158585.1 of Flavobacterium galactosi. Classification (NCBI taxonomy): domain Bacteria; kingdom Pseudomonadati; phylum Bacteroidota; class Flavobacteriia; order Flavobacteriales; family Flavobacteriaceae; genus Flavobacterium; species Flavobacterium galactosi. The sequence goes on along the minus strand of NZ_JBLNKV010000005.1, from coordinate 160,344 downwards.
TTCCTAAATCTCTATCTGAACCACTTGACAAAGCCACGATTTTTTCCTTGTTTTGTGAAAAGTTAAATCCAGATGACCATTGAAAACCTCCGGGAGTTTTATTGACAATATTGGCTGTGTTTAATTCTATTTCCAATCCTTTATTTTCCGTCTTTCCTATATTCTCAAATACACTTGAAAAACCAGACGTTTGCGGAAGAACTCGCTGTAATAACAGATCACTGGTTTTACTTATATAGTAATTCAAAGTACCACTGATTCTATTTTCGAAAAGACCAAAGTCAAGACCAAAATTGGTAGTAGCAGTAGTTTCCCAAGAAAGGTCAGGATTTTGAATATCTTTAGGATAATAACCGAAAGCAGCTGTTTCGCCAAAAGAATAAGTAACTTTCCCTAAACCTCCCAATGTTTGATATGGAGATATCGCACTATTACCCGAAATTCCGTAGCTCATTCTAAACATTAAATTAGAAACCGCTGTATTTTTTTTCATGAATGATTCATCACTAATTCTCCATCCCAAGGCTGCGGAAGGAAAATAACCCCATTTATGTCCATCGGCCAAAACAGAAGATCCATCAGCTCTCAAACTTGCAGTTAATAAATAACGACCCATAAATTTATAATTAACACGTCCAAAATAAGAACTTAGGCTGCTCTCAATAAGATCACTATTCGTTGTTAATAAACTTGTGTTGGATCCTAAATCATAAAAAGTAGTTGTTTCTGAAGCTTGTTTGAATCCATAAGCTTCTGATGTTTCTGTTGTATTACTAATTACACTATTTCCTAAAAGCATGTCAAAATTATGATTCCCTAAATTTTTAGAATAGGTAAGTATGTTTTCCCATGTATAGTTTTTTTGACTGGAATTCTCAATTCCTGATTGTGAATCTTTCCCGGTTCTAATTATAGTGTTAGTTCCATAATAATAACCTCTTCGGCTATTTTGAAAATCTAAACCAGCCGAACTTTTGAATCTTAAGTTATCGATTATTTTCCATTCTAAATAGGATGAATTAAATATTCTGCTTGCGGTATAATTATTAACATATCCTCCAGGGATTTCATCTACTAATGGACTGATATTAAAACTTTGTCCAGCTACCGGATATAGTATAATGTTTCCATTATCATCATATGGATCTCCAAAAGGATTTATTTTATTTGCCTGATTAAGGGGGTCATATCGGCGATTATTTTCCTGATTGGTAAAAAAGAACTTAGAACCAATCTTAATATTATCTGAAATTTTATGACTGCCTCCAACAGATAAATTATAGCGACGTAAATTATCATTTTTAAAAAGACCTTCTTCATTATATAATCCAAGAGACATGCTGAAAGTAGTTTTTTCATTTCCTCCGTTTGCATTTAGTTCATAGTTTTTTACTGAACCGGTATTAATTATTTCCCTCATCCAGTCCACATACTGTTTTTTGTTTATTGCCTCAAGTTCTGCAGGGTTAAAAATAACAGCATCATTAGTAATTCCTCGTGTTCTAAATGCCTCTCTTTTGAATTTAATATATTGATCGCCAGTTTGAATATTAGCCAAACCAGCATTATCTTGCTGCCCGTAATAAGTATTAAATGAGACATTCGTTTTACCTGCTTTACCACTTTTTGTAGTAATTAAAATAACACCATTTGCTCCACGAGTTCCATAAATAGCAGTGGAAGAGGCGTCCTTCAGAACGTCAATTGACGCTATATCCGATGGGTTTATACCTTCTGCTGAACCATAAGGAATTCCGTCCACTAAAATCAGAGGAGCATTTGAAGCACTCAAAGATCTATTCCCACGCAACGTAAAACTCAAACCTGATCCAGCTTGTCCATCACTTTTGGTCATATCCATACCGGATATCCTTCCTTGTAAAATTTCTAATGCATTGTTTGTAGGAATCTCAGCGATCTTTTCTGATTTAATAGATGAAACAGCTCCTGTCAAATCTTTTCTCTTTACCGTACCATAGCCTATAAGTACCACTTCATTCAATGTGGCAACATCTTCCAACAAAGTAACATTTAGACTTGCTCTATTTTTAATGCTAATTTCTTGTGAAATGAAACCAATGTACGAGAATACTAAAACACCATTACTGTCCCCAACTTTAATACTGTATTTACCATCAAAATCGGTTTGGGTACCGGCAGTATTTCCCTTAACAAATACATTCACTCCAGGGAGTGGAACGTTATTTTTATCAGACACTACTCCTCTAACTTCCAAAGCCTGCTCATCTTTAACGATAGCGACTATAGCTTTCGTATTTGTAGAAAGGGCATTCTTTTTTTTGGTTAAAAGAATTTGGCGATCGATTGTTTTATATTCCACATCGGTTCCTTTAAATAGCATTTGTAAAACTTCGGATATGTTTTTTTTCTCCACATTCAAAGTAATCTTGCGGTCTAAATCAATCTTATCGCTTTCATATAGAAATCTGAATTCTGAGATTGTTTCTATCTTATTAAAAATCTGTCCAACACTTGCATCTTTAACATTCAATGTAAGTTTTGTGTTTTGTGAATAGGTACTGGCTTGGATTTTTAATAACGAAACTAACAGTAAAATGGTAGTAAGTTTCATCTTTAGGTTAATTTTAGGAAAATATGGACGTGCCACGTTCTTCTTAATTATTTTTTTCATAATTTTGTTTAGTTTTAAATGATTTATTTTCGTAGGTCGTTTGAGCCACTTTATAAATCGGGAAATACTGAACTATTTTCCGATTTTTTTATTTAAAGTGTACTCATTTATAAAAAGTTACGCTTTATCCCATAGGCATTAATTAGTTTATTTGGTTATTACTATTTGATTTCCAATTATTTCATAGGTAAACGGTTGTATCTTACTTAATGAAGACATTACTTCCTCAATCGTTTCTATATTTTTATTAAAGGATGCATTAAATTTCACTGCATCTAAAGCTCTGTTATTGTTCTTAATAGTAACATTATAACTTCGTTCTAATTTTTTTATCATTTCATTGAAAGTTGATTTCCTGAAAATAACTTCCCCATTCATCCAATCCGTATAAAGCTTCGTGTCCACTTTTTCCAATGATATACCTGGATTAGATTTATTCCAAACTCCTTTATATCCTGGAATTAGGAGCGCTTTTTTATTTGGTTTAGCATCATTGGATAAACTAACTGAACCTTCTACTAATACTGTACTTATCTCTGTATCGTCTTTGTAGGACGACACATTGAACTTTGTCCCTAAAACTTTTACATTCATAGCCTTTGCATTTACAATGAAAGGATGTAATTTATCTTTACTCACATCAAAATAGGCTTCTCCGTCTAGAAAAACCTCCCTATTCATTCCTCTAATGAATTGTACCGGATATTTTAAGGTACTCCCTGAATTCAAATACACAACCGTTCCATCAGACAATTTTACATTAAAAGTTTTGCCATAGGGAATCTTTATTTGATTATACACCAACTTATCTATGGAAGTGTTTGAACTGTATTTTATTTCAGAACCGTTTTGTGAACCAACTACCTGACCATTATTAGATACAATTTGATTTTCTCCATTAGCGCTAAGAATTTGCACTTCGCCATTATCCAACACAAGCTCTATCTGATTGCTGTCCTTTTTAATTTTAGATTCAGTAACATCTTTACGTTGAAAAAGAAAAAAGATGCCAATAACACCAATAAAAATAGCTGCGTATTTATAAACATTTTTCCATAGTAGCACAACCGGTTTTCTACGTTGATCAAGATTCTTTTTTAATTCTTCCCAATTTTTTTCAACATCCATTGAATCAATAAACCGTAACGCTTCATTTACCAATCCATTTTTGTATAAATCATTGATCAGTTCTTGTTCCTCTGGAACTAATTTCTCAAATTCTTTATTATCTATATTTCCTGTAACTCCTATTTCTCGAAGAACCTTAATTACATTTTGGGGGATGTCCATAAAAAATCTTATTTGTTAAATATATGTTATGAAAAAATCATTTTAGGGTGACAGTACTTTTAATTTTTTTTTAGTATAATGCTTTTTTTTATGTTTTTTTTTATTAACTATGCAATAATATAAATCAATTTATTAGTATTAGGAAATGTCATTTCATGAGGATATAAAAAAATTTGAGGAATTGTACAAAGAACACTTTGTGTTTTTATCCTTGGTTTCTTTCCAAATAACAAAGGATAGAGAAGCTGCAAAGGATATTGTTCAAGATTTTTTTATTTATTTCTGGAATAAAGAGCAGAGCACAGTCATTAACACATCATTTAAGACTTATGGGGCTAAAGCTGTAAAAAATTTGAGTCTTCAATATTTAGAAAAAATAAAAAGAATTGATGTAGAAAAAAACAACTTATCCATTCCCGAATATGAAGATCCAATAAATCTTGAAAAAACGGACGACAGCAAAATTATCAAAGTACTTAAGCTTTTAGATTTACTTCCTGAAGCCAGAAGAAATATTTTTATTTCCCATGTCATAAATGATCTTAGTTATTCTGAAATTGCGGAAACTTACGATATATCTATAAATACTGTAAAAACTCAAATGAAAAGGTCTTATGCTTTTATACGAGAAAAGGCTAATGGCAATGTCTTATTTCTGGTACTATTGTTATTTAATAAGAATTAACATAATAGAAAAGGCTTGGTTTTTCTACTTTTGTAAACTATACTTAAAAAACAAATCCGTTATTCCTCTAATTTTTTTTTGAATTTACCGTTAAGTTATAAGGTAGATTCAAAAAACGGTAATCAATCAATTAATTTAAAAAAAACAATTTATTCAGCCGACAATGGAAATATATTGTATCTCAATATATTTTCTTGCTCGTTAACAAAGTATTAAAGAAATACAAGTGCTGTTTTGTTAATAATTATCATTACATTAGAAAGGAGAATTACTATGTTTGTAGAAATGCTAAAAATTCATTTGCATATACAATCCTTTATAACGCAATCGAGACAATCATCTCAGACCGTGTAATCAAACAACGATAATCTTAGGTGTGTATGAAAAAAATTAAACTAAAAAAAGCACCGTTACAAAAAACAGTGTTATTCCTAATTCTACTTTTAGGTGTACTATATCTCCTTTACAACTGGAAACAATTTAAAAAAGATCAGGCTGACGAAGTATTGCAAATTGCAAGATCCATTGGAACAACATTGCCAAAAGAGAATTTAAAAACACTTAAAGGAAAACCAAGCGATATTGATACCCCGCAGTATAAAGCTATAAAAAATACTTTGAAAGCAATAATTAGCGTCAATCCCAAAGCGCGATTTGCATATATATATATTAGGCAAAATGGAAAAATATACTTTATTGCAGATTCCGAACCTGCTGAATCAAAAGATTATTCACCTCCCGGACAGGAATATTCGGAAGCTGACTTGGTTTACAGCTTACCTTTTGACAATGGAAAAGAATTTGTCACAGGTTCCCTTACCGATAGATGGGGAACATGGATAAGTGTGCTTATTCCTATAAAAGATGAAGTTACAGGAAAGACTATTGCCGTATTTGCAATGGATTTTAATGCAAAGTCATGGGATACTATCTTATTATTCAAAATAATTGAATCCGGTGCGTTAATAGTGTTATTGCTATTGGCATTCCTTTTCTTATTTAAAATAAATGCTAAGAATGAAATGCTTAAGTCTGACAACACAAAACACCGACACACTGAAAATGAGTTAAGAGAAAGCGAGAAAAAGTACCGCACCATTTTCGAAAATATACAAGACGTATTCTATCAAACCGACCTTGCAGGGATTATTCTCGAAATAAGTCCATCAATTAAATATTTTTCTAAATTCACTAGGGATGAAATCATAGGCACCCCTGTGCATAATCTCTATTATAACCCTGATGACAGGAATGTCCTGCTTGACGCAATAATGAAAAATGGAGAACTCCAGGATTATGAATTAAAACTTAAGACAAAAACCGGCAAAATAAAGCATGCTTCAATTAACGCCCGCTTAATATTAGATAAAAATGGCAATCCAAACCACATCGATGGAGCAATACGGGATATCACCGAGCGTATACAATCTAAAACTAAGCTCATCGAAAGCGAATACCACCTGCGAACTATCATTGAAGCTGAGCCTGAATGCATCAAGATAGTGGATGCAGAGGGTCGATTGTTATTGATGAACCCGGCTGGGTTGGCTATAATCGAGGCTGACTCGATGGAACAAGTAGCTGGGCAAGAGATTTTTGGTCTTATCAGTACAGAATACCGCAGTGCTTTTATAAAAATGCATAAACGGGTAATCGCCGGCGAATCAATACAAATGGAATTTGAATTGGTAGGTCTTAAGGGCGGCCATAACTGGCTAGAGACCAGCGCCGTGCCTTTACAATACCACGGTAAGGTAGTATACCTCGCCCATACACGCAATATCACCGAACGCAAACGGGCTGAAGAGATGTTAAAGAACAGCGAAATGTTTTTAAAAGAAACGCAAACAATTGCACGACTTGGTACCTATACTATAAATATTAAAAATGATACTTGGACAAGTTCTGATATTTTAGAAGCTATTTTTGGGATTAATTCTAATTATAATAAATCAATACAGGATTTGTATTCGATTGTTCATCCGGAATGGTTACAAATTATAGTGGATTATTTTAGAAATGAAGTAATTACACATCAATGCAAATTTGATAAAGAATATAAAATTATCAGAAATAACGATAAAGAAGAACGCTGGATTCACACATTAGGCGAAGTTCTATATAATGAAGAAAATCAGCCAATAAAAATGATTGGTACCATTCAAGATATTACCGAACGTAAGCGGATTGAAGAGGAACTTACAATCGCCAAAGAAAAAGCCGAAGAAAGCGACCGTCTAAAATCGGCATTCCTTTCTAATATGAGCCATGAAATCCGCACACCAATGAACGGCATTCTTGGCTTCGCCGAATTGCTTAAAGAACCTAGCTTAACGGGTGAAGAACAGCAAGAGTATATTGGCATTATAGAGAGAAGTGGTAATCGTATGCTCAATATCATCAACGATATTATTGATATTTCGAAGGTAGAATCTGGATCAATGAAAATTTTAATTTCTGAAACAAATATCAACCAGCAAATTGAATACATCCATACTTTCTTTAAGCCAGAGATTGATGCTAAAAACATGCAGTTTTCCTTTAAAAACTCATTACCATCAAAAGAGACCCTGATTAAAACAGACCGCGAGAAAATCTATGCCATTCTTACCAATCTGGTTAAAAATGCTATAAAATTTACCCATAGCGGTTCTATTGAATTTGGGTATGTCTTAAAGCCAGCCAAACCAAGGGCAGCGGGTATGTCAGGCTATCTTTTTGAGCCTTACGAACTGGAGTTTTTTGTAAAGGATACAGGCACAGGTATTCGGAAAGAACAATTGGAAATCGTTTTTGAAAGGTTCAGACAAGGCAGTGAATCGCTAACCCGAAATTATGAAGGAGCCGGATTGGGATTATCAATCTCAAAAGCTTTTGTGGAAATGCTAGGTGGAGAAATTTGGGTAGAAAGCGAAATTGGAAAAGGTTCCATATTTTATTTTACAATTCCTTACAATTGCGAACAGGAAATAAAAAAGACCGTAAAAATTATTGATTTGGTACATGTTGATGAAAGGCAAATTAAAAGCCTGAAAATACTAATTGTCGAAGACGACGAAATATCAGGGAGACTACTTACACAGACAATAAAGAAATTTAGTAAAGAAATTTTAAGGGCAAAAACTGGAATTGGAGCGGTTGAAATGTGTCATAATAATCCTGACATCGATTTGGTATTGATGGATATTCAAATGCCTGTAATGGACGGTTATGAAGCCACAAAAAAAATACGGAAATTTAATAAAGATATAATTATTATTGCACAAACAGCCTATGCACAAATAGGTGACAAAGAAAAGGCAATAACAGCAGGATGTAATGATTATATTTCAAAACCTGTAAAGAAAGAGGAATTAATGGTAATGATGTATAAGTATTTCAAAAAAAAGGAAGTAAACAACTATAATTAGACGACAGAAAAAGTGTAAATTACTTTCTTATAAAGAAACCAACTGTAACATAAAAGGCTCGATTTACAATTAAATCGAGCCTTTTATGAATTCTTATTTTTATACTAATGTAGCCGTAGTAGAAATTGCTGCGTTCAATAGTTTAGAAATAGGGCAATTTTTCTCCGCTTTTGTAACCAATTCTTGAAAAATTGCATCCGTTATTCCTTTCACTTTTGCATTTACTGTTAAGTGTGACGTTATAATCGTCCCTTCTACCAAATCAATATCACATTTGGTTTCGATACTTTCAATTTCAAAACCTCCTTCAGTTATATAAGCAGATAGTTGCATCGTAAAACACCCGGAGTGCGCTGCCGCAACAAGCTCTTCAGGATTAGTCCCTACTCCTTCTTCAAAACGCGATTTGAACGAATATTGTGTATTTTCTAAAGTTTTACTTTGTGTTGTCAGTTTCCCGGCTCCTTCTTTAAGTGTACCAATCCAGACTGCAGTTGCATTTCTTTTCATAATTATAGTTTTTTTTAGTTTTCTCAAATTTAGTTCTTTTAAAAAATATATTTTTAAGAACTGTGATTTTTTTAACGAATATTTAAAGTTCAACAGGAATCAATTTACATTTTCAAAAAAAAATGAAAATGTAGCTCCTTCATTAATTCCTCCACTTTCAGCCAAAAGTTTTCCCTGATATTTTTCGACAATTTTTCTACACAAATACAATCCTATTCCGGTTGAAGGTTCATTAGCCGTTCCTAATCTGCTTCTATTGGTAAATTTTTTAAAAAGTTCTTCCTTATATTTTGGATCAAAACCTATTCCGGAATCAGAAACAACAAAGGCCAATTGCCCTTTATTCAAATGAACACTAACCTTTATTTCACTTTCAGGAAGCGAGAATTTTATAGCATTATCAATTAAATTAACTAAAACCCGAATCAATAAATCTTCTTCTATTTTAAGACGAGCTTCCTCAATTTCAATTACTGTAATCAGTTTAATCTTTTTACTAGCCAGTTTTTGTGCGACTTGTTCTCCTACACGGGATAAGACTGACGCGATTTGAACATTTTTGGGATCTGTTTCTTTTTTGGAAATTTCATCTTCATCCTTAATCAATTTGATAAACGTTTCAATGAAAACAAACTGTTGATCGGTCGATTGACAAATCAAATCTACATATTCTATAATAGATTCTGATGGATTTTATTCTAAAATAAGTTTAGCTAATCCCAGGGAATTGCCAGCAAAAGTTCTTAAATCATGCGAAAGCAAATAGACTAAATCTTGCTTATCATTGATGTATTTTTCGTTTTCAGTAATTGAACCCTGAATATTTGCCATTAACAAACCTGCCTCGTCCTTAAAGGCTGTTGGCAGTTCAGGAACAACCCTAGAGTTCTTGTAATTATCCAATGCTTTTGAGGCCACTTCAATGGGTTTTATTAATTTTTTCAATACCCACAAAGTAATACCTGTAGCCAGCAAAGTCATAATTAATGTAAAAAGGACTATCGAATGGGGTGAAGCTGATTGTTTTCCATATACAACAAAAAAAAGTAATCCAATTAATGGAATATGAATACCTATAAACGTAACAAAAAGGAATTTGTATGCATAGCTGTTTTTAAGAAAACTGATTTTTGATAATTTGCGATACAATTCCATATAATAATGTATTTGTTAGTACTGTAAATATATACGTTAAAAATGAGAGTATAAAATTCGTACAATTAATTTTACTTAAATATCATTTTTTTCAAAAAAAATTAAATTTTGAAACATAAATCAATTTACTTATTAAAAGTCACAAACTGACCGGTTTCTATTTTTCAGGTTGGTTTTAGCAACTAAAACCCTTAATTTTGTAGACTTACTGAAGCAGACGGAAGCTTTTAGGTTGCTCCTTTTTAATATAAATGAATACGCCCCATGTTTAATAAAGAGAATTTTAAAGAATGGTTTGACCGATACAAATATGCAGAATTAGCTGCCACAAGTTCCGCGTTGCTTAGTTCCCAATTCAGCAGAATTCTTAGCGGTTTGACAACGGCATATTTGATAACAATTGCTGAGTATTTTGCATTTTACGGAATCATAATTGTGAGGTCATACAGGAAACTGGCTAAAGAGAATAAACGACTCAATCAAAAAACTACCTTAGAAGAAACTCTTTTATTGGTGAAAAATCTGGCATTGGAATTTGGTTATCCTGCCATTTTGGATTTCTTCTTTATTCGTCCTTTTTTCATGTATTGGATGCCAATACTAACCGGAAATTATTTTCTGGGAATTATTCTTGGAAAAATCACTGCTGATTTATTTTTCTACCTGCCTACGATAATTAACTATGAATTAATTAAACAAAAGCAATAATTCAAGGATTTAAACTTCTTTGCTTTTGTGTACTATTTACGTGTAAATTTGAAAATTGCAACAGTAAGTTATGGGAACCATAAATACAATAAAAATGGAGTTTCGGAGCAGTTTCACTTCTTTTAAAAGATATTCTAAACTGCTGTGAAATACCATTCCGGCAGCAGCCTATTATAAAATTTTAACATCCTTTAGAATGATGAAGAAACAAAAAATAAAAATATTCGGTTTGATCTGGGCGACTGCTGGATTGTGTTTTTTAATTTGGATAGGAAATTCATACCAAACTAAAGGAGTTGACACTACTATTTTTCAAAACAATTCAACTGTTCAAGTTAAGAATACAAATGACTTTATTTCATTTACACCAAAAAAGGGTTATCAAAAAGTATTTATCTTTTATCCGGGTACTTTAGTAGAACCAGAAGCATATACCCCACTTTGCAGAAAAATTGCTAATAATGGTTATAAAAGTATTATTATCAAAATGCCTTGGCGGCTTCCATCGTACGGCTATAAAAGGCCAAAAGAAATGGGCTTTTTCAAAGATACCACAAAGCAATATATTTTAGCAGGACATTCAAAAGGCGGTATGATGGCCTCTCAGTTTGTTTATGAAAACCCTACATTAATCGATAAATTAATTTTATTGGGAACCACACAACCCAGAGACTTTGACCTTTCTAAATCATCAATATCAATAATGAAAATTTACGGTTCTAATGACGGAGTTGCTGATGCAAAGAGTCTTGTCTTAAATAAACCTAAATTACCGGCAACAACTAAATATATCCTAATCGAAGGGGCTAATCATTCACAATTTGGTTACTATGGCTCACAATTAGGCGACAATAAAGCTACTATTAGCAGAGAGCAACAACAACAAATAATTTTGAATACCATTTTATCATTTATTAAATCGCGATAAGACAAAATATGCCAGTCGCTAACAACAAAATCCAATTCTTACCCACAACTCCCACTGCTCCCGATTATAGTGAAAAATCTGCAGTTTCCAAAGCTTTGGAACGCTTACCGGTAAAGAGCTACTCCTTACCCCCAGCCCTTCCCCAAAGGAGAGGGTATCCAAAATACTCCTTTACGGGCGCATTGATACTGCTTGCGGAACGAGGATTTGTAGCGAAAAGCGGGAATTGGCTCAAATAAAAACACTTGAAACTAAAAATATTTCCCAATTTGAATTTATAAAACCATTCAAACGCTTATTTTTGCGCTATGGCAAAGAAAAATACAGACAAAGTTGTCTTTCATCAAATAAAAGTCCTTGATGCTGGTGCAAAAGGCGTTTCGGTAGCAAAGGCTCCCGACGGAAAAGTAGTTTTTATCCCGAATGTGGTTCCCGGTGATGTGGTTGATGTGCAGACTTTCAAGAAGCGCAAGGCCTATTACGAAGGAAAAGCAGTTCATTTTCATGAATATTCAGAGCATCGAGTAGAACCTATTTGCGACCACTTTGGTGTTTGCGGGGGGTGTAAATGGCAGAATATGAAATACAGCCAACAGTTGTATTACAAGCAAAATGAGGTAAAAAATCATTTGCAACGCATTGGAAAAATAGAACTTCCGGAATTTGAAGCAATTCTTGGTTCGGAAAAACAGTTTTTTTACAGAAATAAAATGGAATTTTCGTTTTCGAACAGCCGTTGGTTAACCGAAAAGGAAATTGACAGCACCGAAGATTTAGGAAACAGAAACGCACTTGGTTTTCACATTCCAAAAATGTGGGATAAAATCCTAGATATCAACAAATGCCATTTGCAAGAAGATCCATCAAATGCGATTAGAAATGAAGTGAGAGATTTTGCCAATACACATGGCTTGACTTTCTTCAATCCGCGAGATCACGAAGGATTGCTCAGAACTTTGATGTTGCGTACGGCTTCGACCGGTGAAATCATGGTTTTGATTCAGTTTTTTGAAAATGACAAAGCCAACAGAGAATTACTTCTGGACCATCTTTACGAGAAATTTCCGCAAATTACTTCGCTACAATACGTGGTGAACAATAAAGCCAACGATACTTTATACGACACTGACATTAAATTATACAAAGGAAGAGATTATATCTTGGAAGAGATGGAAGGGTTAAAATTCAGCATTAATGCGAAATCTTTTTACCAAACCAATTCTGACCAAGCATACGAACTGTATAAAATAACACGTGATTTTGCCGGACTAACTGGAAATGAAATCGTTTATGATTTATATACCGGAACGGGAACTATTGCACAGTTTGTTTCGAAAAAAGCAAAAAAAGTAATAGGTGTGGAAAGTGTTCCTGAAGCCATTAAAGATGCTAAATTAAATGCTAAACGCAATGAAATCAGCAATTGCGAGTTCTTTGTAGGAGATATGAAAGTTGTTTTCAACGATAGTTTCATTGCTCAACACGGACATCCTGATGTGATTATCACCGATCCACCAAGAGACGGAATGCACAAAGATGTAATCGAACAAATTATGAAAATTGCTCCTGAAAAAGTAGTTTATGTAAGTTGTAATTCGGCTACACAGGCGCGTGATTTGGCTTTGATGGACGAGAAATACAAAGTGACTCGGGTACGTCCTGTGGATATGTTTCCGCAAACGCATCACGTTGAAAATGTAGTACTTTTAGAAAAAAGATAATTGCTTTTTATTGCTTCGCTAATTCGCAAAAACTCGGTGAAGATTAACGATTTTTGATTGCAGATTTTAATAAACTGCAATCAAAAATCTTCATTAAAAAAACATGAGAAAAATAATTTTATTGGTATTCGTTTTAGCGCTATCGCTCTCCAGTTGTGAGAAAGATGATATATGCGATGCAAATACTCCTACAACGCCACGTTTAATCATTGGTTTTTATGATTTCTTGAATCCTTCGGTTTTGAAAAATGTGACAAATCTAAAAGTAGTTAGTCCAGGAATGACTGATGGAATTATTTTTAATGCCAGTGCTACTGATGACTTTAAATACCTGACTAACGGAAGCACGATTTCAATTCCATTGAAAACAACCGACGATACAACAAGCTATAGTTTTATTTTAAATTCCGGAAATACAAATCCAGCATTAGTAAACGCAGACAATATAAGGTTTGATTATACCAGAGCTGACTTTTTTGTATCAAGAGCTTGTGGTTTTAAGACGCTGTTTACGTTAAACACTTCAAACCCTTACACACATACTGATGCAGCGGTTCCTGATACAAAATGGATTAAATACATCTCGGTTGAAAAAAGTAATATCGATAACGAAAATGACACACACATTAAAATATTTTTTTAGTTTTTGCCTCATGTTGTCTCTTTTTTTGGCGCAAGCACAAGACACCGACACCATCCAAAGAAAAAAAATGGATGGAGTCGTTCCTGAAGCTCCAAAACCTGTAGTTAAAAAAAACTCATCCGAAATAAAGAACGATACCATTATAAAAACAGATCGTTATGGTTTTCGTGTGGGTGTTGATTTATACAAATTGACGCGTGCATTATATGATAAAAATTATAAAGGCTTAGAATTAGTCGGCGATTATCGTTTGACAAAAAGATATTTCCTAGCAGCTGAAGTTGGAAACGAAAATAAAACAACTGAAGACGACCGATTGAATACCACAGCAAAAGGGACTTACCTAAAAGCAGGTTTTGATTACAATGGCTATGAAAACTGGCTGGATATGGAAAATATTATTTCGATAGGAATGCGATTTGGTTTGAGCAGTTTTAGTCAACAATTGAACAGTTATAAAATCTATAATGCTAATCCTTATTTTGGCCAAGTACCGGCAATTACATCCGGAGCTAAATACAGTGGACTGACCGCTAGCTGGATTGAAGTCGTGGCAGGTGTAAAAGCTAAAGTTTTTGATAATGTGTTTGTAGGTTTCAGCCTTCGCTTGAACGCATTGGTTTCTAATAAAAAACCAGACAATTTTGACAATCTATATATTCCTGGTTTCAATAGAACCTATAATGGTACTTTTGGGGTAGGATTCAATTACACAGTTACCTATTTCATCCCTTTTTACAAGAAAAAAATAGCTTCAATCGTTCCTAAAAAAGTAGAGAATAAATAATTCAGAATAAAAAAATATCGCAAAGAAAACAACAGTTCTCTTTGCGATATTTTTTTGTTTTGAGTAATGAATAAACATATACTCTAAGACTTATTAAAACTATCCAATAACCCGAAGTCCTTTAATGAAAATCCATTTCATAAATAATTTTTCTCCATCCTTCGTTTTCACCGCTTGAAATTTTGGCGATAAAAGCGTCCCAATTGCAAAAGCAGTCAATGGAATCCAATAACCTGTTAAATTGGTATAATGTGCTACGATATATCTAAATAAAGTAAATAATATGGCAAAACAACCCAGTTGGAAAAGAAATGCCCGTACTTGTAATTTGGTCATAATAAATTATGCGTTTTAATTTATATATTATTATCTGAATCTGACACCTGATCTCCGCTTTCTGATACCTGAAATTTGGTTCTCTTGCTTCCTTCGTACATTTCGTATTTAACCAATCGCGCTTCTAAACCAGCATTGAAAAGTTTGATTTTTCTCGAAGGTTTTAGTCCAACGTATTTCAAAGCTTCCAGATTAGCCGTGATAAACCAAGCGTTAGTTCCCGGGTAATTTTTCTTTAAGGTATCGCCAATACTTTTGTAGAATTCTTCCATATGAATATCCAATCGCTCATCATAAGGCGGATTGAAAACCATGTGCAATTTCCCTTCTGATGTTTTTTCCGTATCAAAAAAGTTCTGCTCCTCGATAGAAATATACTCATCAAGATTGGCATTTTTGATATTGTCTTTGGCTTTTTGAACCGCACTTGGTGCTTTATCGTAGCCTTTTATGGTATAATGAAACTCCCGAACGCGTTTCAATAAACTGTCTGAAATATTATCAAACAAATCATTGTCCCAATCGTTCCATTTTTCGAAAGCAAATTCTTTACGGTTAATGTTTGCCGGAATATTACAGGCAATCATCGCCGCTTCGGCTAAGAATGTTCCGGAACCACACATTGGATCCAAGAAATCGCCTTGACCGTCCCAACCGGAAAGCAATAGAATTCCTGCAGCCAAAACCTCGTTTATAGGAGCAATATTAGTAGCGGTACGATACCCACGCTGGTTCAATGAATTCCCGGACGTATCCAGTGCTACAGAAACCTGGTCTTTATCAATATGAATATTGATTCTCAAATCAGGATGCACTTTATCAATACTTGGTCGTTGCCCCGTTCTTTCCCTGAACTGATCTACGATTGCATCCTTACATTTTTGGGAAACAAATTCCGAGTGATTAAAGTATTCCGAATGCACCGTGGTATCAATGACAAAAGTCTGATTGGCATTCAGTAATTTAGACCAATTCATACTTGAAATCCCTTTGTACAAAGCTTGTTCATTATTTGCCTTGAAAAAATAAATAGGTTTCAGAATTTTCAAAGCCGTACGCAAAGCCAAATTCGCTTTGTACATAAAACCTTTATCTCCTTTAAAACTCACCATTCTTACGCCTTGCTCCACGTTTTGTGCGCCCAGCATTTGCAATTCTTTTGCTAATATTTCTTCAAAACCAAAAAAGGTTTTGGCAATCATTTTATAATTATTTTCCATTGTAAAATCAAGTATTCGGTGCAAAAATACACTAAATTTGCATCAATCGAATTAATTGAAAAAGAATAAATGTCTGCAGCACAAAATCCACCAACTGAAAATCAAATAAAATCAAGTGAAAACTGGTATACCTCTTGGTTTGACTCTCCCTATTATCACATTCTTTACAAAGAACGAAATTACCGAGAAGCCCAGGTTTTTATGGATAATCTTACACATTATTTAAATCTTCCTGAAAAAGCAAAAGTATTGGATTTAGCGTGTGGCAAAGGCCGTCATTCTATTTATTTGAACCAATTGGGATTTAATGTTCTTGGTGCTGATTTATCTGAAAATAGTATTGCCGAAGCTTCTAAAAACACTAATGAAACGCTGCATTTCAAAGTTCATGACATGCGGGAACCTTTTGAAGAGAAATTTGATGCCATTTTCAACTTATTTACCAGTTTTGGTTATTTCGAAAATGACGAAGACAATCTTACCACATTAAAAGCCATTAAAGAAAGCCTTTCGGAATATGGTTTTGCCGTGATTGATTTTATGAATGTCAACCAAGTCTTCGAATCATTAGTTCCTGAAGAAACAAAAACAGTCGAAGAAATCGATTTTCACATCAAACGTTATCTAAAAGACGGTCATATTTACAAAGAAATTGATTTTGAGGACAAAGGTCAAAAATTTCATTTCACCGAAAAAGTAAAAGCTTTGACACTCAAGGATTTTGAAGAATTAATGGAAGAAGCCGGAATTTACTTATTGGATATTTTTGGCGATTACAAATTGAAAAAATTCCACAAAACAGATAGTGAGCGACTCATCATGATTTTCAAATAGTTGGTTGGTTAATCGGTTAATTGTTATGTGGTTAATCGAATAAATAAACCGTCAAACATATTAAACGGTTAAACGAATAAACAAATAAACGATTTAACAAAAAACATGAATTATCTTTTACCCTTACTTTCCGTACTTATAGGATATATTTTCGCTTTGGTTTTAAGACCAAAAAACAAAACGAACCTCAAGCTTTTATTGGCTTTTAGCGGCTCCTTTCTACTTTCTTTAACGGTAATGCATTTATTACCCGAAGTCTACGAAAGCGCTAATCCAAAAATTGGAATTTTTATCATGCTGGGAATCTTATTCCAGATCATATTGGAATTTTTCTCCAAAGGCGCCGAACACGGTCACGTTCACGGCCATGAAATAATGACCCAAATCCCGTGGTTGTTATTCATCAGTCTTTGCATCCACGCCTTTCTGGAAGGATTTCCAGTAAGCCATCACCATGATTTAGCGGTGGGAATAGCCATTCATCATTTGCCAATTGCCATTATTTTGACCACCTTTTTCATCAATGCAAGTCTGGATAAAAAAGCGATACTTTTCTTCATGGCAACTTTTGCAATTATGACCCCGCTGGGCACATTTTTGTCTGATTATATGCCCATCTTAAACATATATTATACTGAAATCACAGCCATAGTAATAGGAATCTTATTTCATATTTCATCCACCATTATTTTTGAAACCAGCGAAGGACATAAGTTCAATATCGCCAAAGTTTCAATGATTATTTTTGGGATTGCCTTGGCGTATTTTATATAATTTATAATTTGGGCGTGACCACAAGGGTCGGGCTATACGCTGCAATCTTTTTTCTCCCTTCGCTATCGCTCCAGGAGTAAAAAAGGATTTCCGATGCTATCCCTCACGCAGAAAAATAAATGTACGGACAACTCGCAAGTTGCCCCTTCAAAAACAACATCATTTATGACCTTTACAAAAACCACCGAACAATCCTCAAAATACGAACATTTAGAAAAAATGTCGGTTCAGGAATTGCTTTCTAATATCAATCAGGAAGACAAAACCGTTCCGCTTACCGTAGAAAAAGCGTTGCCACAAATAGAAAGTTTAGTGACCGAAATCGTTGCCAAAATGAAACTCGGCGGACGATTATTTTACATTGGCGCGGGAACTTCGGGGCGTTTGGGAATTCTGGATGCTTCGGAATGTCCACCAACATTTGGAGTCCCTTTCGATTTAGTAATCGGAATTATTGCCGGTGGCGATACCGCAATCCGTAGAGCTGTAGAAAATGCCGAAGACAACGCCACACAAGCCTGGATTGATTTGAAAGCTTTCGATGTAAACGAGAATGATGTTGTTGTAGGAATTGCCGCTTCAGGAACAACGCCTTATGTTATTGGAGGATTACAGGCTTGTAACGAAAAGCATATTACTACAGCAAGTATTTCTTGCAATGCAGGAAGCCCGCTTTCGCAAACCGCAAAATTCCCAATCGAAGTAGTTGTGGGACCAGAATTTGTAACCGGAAGTTCCCGTATGAAAGCAGGAACAGCCCAAAAACTGGTACTGAATATGATTACCACCGCTACCATGATTCAACTGGGGAAAGTGAAAGGCAACAAAATGGTCGATATGCAACTGAGCAATAGCAAACTGGTCGATCGCGGCGTGAAAATGATTATGGGAGAAATTCCGGTTTCCTATGAAAAAGCGGCTGAATTATTGAAAAAACACGGCAGTGTGCGGAAGGCAGTTGATAATTATAACGGTTAGAAACAGTCACAGTTTTAAATCGAAACGTCACTGCGAGGAACGAAGCAATCACACTTCGTTTTTAGCATAATTTAATTCCAAATTTATAACTTAAAATGGCAACCAACAAAGAACTATTATCCAAAGGAATTAAATATTTAGCAGGCGCTTTGCCGTTGCTGTTTATAGGTCCGTCCGTGATTTATAACGCTTTTATGAATCAACAAAATGCGTGGCATTATTTGGTTTTAGCAATTGGAATTATTGCTTGTCTTGCCGCCATGTTTCTGATGTACTTGGGATTAAAAACAATTATGAAAAGCTTATTTAACGACTAATGGAAAACCTAATTCACGTTCAAAAAACATTTGAAAAAATTGTTTACACCGATAAGAAAGTAAACAACCGAGAATTTGAAGATTGCGTTTTTAAAAACTGTGATTTATCAAATAGTGACTTCTCCTATAGTAGCTTCATGGATTGTGAATTCATCGATTGTAATTTGGCGATGACCAAATTATCCGGAACAAGCTTAAAAGGAATACAATTTAAAAACTGCAAATTGCTGGGGATTCAATTTGAGGAATGCGACGATTTCTTGTTTAATGTCAATTTTCAGGAATGCGTGTTGGATTATTCTTCGTTTGCGAATAAAAAAATGCCAAAGACAAAATTCAATTCTTGTTCGTTGAGAGAGGTAAGTTTTGTTGGGACCAATCTTACGAGTTCTGTTTTTGACAACAGCAATTTCGATGGTGCTATTTTTAACAATACCCAATTGGCCGGAGCCGATTTTTCAAAAGCAACCAATTTTAAAATTGATCCCGAATTCAATCCCATGAAAAAAGCCAAATTTTCCACACAAGGAATCATTGGACTTTTAGATAAATATGATATTAAAATCGAATAACTAGCCCTGATTGTCCCGAAGTTTCGGGAGAAATCCTTTTGCGGTTTTACCGAAAAAAGATTGAAACGTAAAGCAGTAAACAGCTCCAAAAAAATATGAAAAAAATAATCTTCCTCCTCCCATTACTAGTACTAATGTCATGCTACAATGTGGAACGCAATTGCAAGGACTTTAAAACTGGAAAATTCAAATTTGAATACAAAGTCAACGGTGTAAAAAAAACAACCGTTTTTGAGCGAAACGACAGTCTGGAAATTGAAACATTTGAAGGAAAAACGGATACGGCTTCGATTCGCTGGGTAAATGATTGTGAGTATATTTTGCAGAAATTACATCCCAAAAACAGGGCCGAAGAAAAGGCAATCGACATGAAAATTTTGACAACCTCAAAAAATTCCTATACCTTTGAATTTGGAATGATGGGCGTTGACACGAAACAAAAAGGAACTGTCACCAAGATTGGTGATTAATAATTTCAAATTAAAACTTACAAATCATAACTAAATAAAATGGAAGTATTTTTAAATCCCGATGCTTGGATTGCCTTATTAACATTGACCTTTTTGGAAATTGTATTGGGAATCGACAACATTATTTTCATATCGATTGCCACTGGAAAATTGCCCATTGAGCAACGCAAAAAAGCTACTAAAGTAGGAATGTTTCTTGCTATGTTTATGAGAATTGGGCTCTTGTTTGGAATTAATTTATTGATCCAAATGAAAGAACCTTGGTTTCATATCGATTTGAGTTGGTTTTCAGCAGGGATTACTGGTCAAAGTATCATTTTACTCTCAGGAGGATTATTCTTGATTTATAAAAGTACCAATGAGATTCGGGAGAAAGTAGATGAAAAAGGACATGAAGAAGAAGAATTAGGCAAAGCGGCTACAAAATCATTTCAAAATGTACTTTTACAAATCATTATGATCGATTTAGTATTCTCATTTGACAGTATTCTTACTGCGGTAGGGATGACAAATGGTGTTGAAGGTGCTATTTATATCATGGTTACGGCTGTGGTTATTTCAGTATTAATTATGATGCAATTTGCTGTTCCTGTAGGGAATTTCGTCAACAAACACCCGTCAATTCAAATTCTGGGATTGTCTTTTTTAATTTTAATCGGAATGATGCTACTTACTGAAAGTGCGCATTTATCTAATTCCTTAATCTTTGGAAACCACGTTACACCGGTACCAAAAGGATATTTATATTTTGCAATAACTTTCTCTTTATTAGTTGAAGTATTGAATATGAAAATGAAGAAAAAAAAGTAATAGAAAATATTTTTTCATGAAAAAGCTCCCGAAATGGAGCTTTTTTTATGCTGAGAACAGGCCTCGCCTTGAAATAGCAGAACACAAAAAGACTCTAATTTGGTCTTTTTTCTTTTATATATTTGTTTTATAAATTAACTTCGGTGCAAAAAAGCGTCATGAAAAATACAATCTCCCATAGAGTTGCAGACTTTTTAAAAAATTTCCCTCCTTTTAGCTTTTTACATCAAAAAGATATCGAAACTCTTTCGGAACAAATATCTATCATTTACAAAGAAAAAGACAGCGTAGTGTTTGCCGAAAACGAAGAAACGCACAACTGTTTTTATGTCGTTCATAAAGGGGCGGTGACACTTAAAAATAGTCTGAACAATGACATTTTGGATATGTGTGATGAAGGCGATATTTTTGGATTGAGACCACTTATCGCTAATGAGAACTATAAGATGGAGGCCCGAACCCATGAAGAAACTATCCTTTATGCCATACCCATCAGCATTTTCAAACCGTACGCATTAGAAAACAGGGCCGTAGGGAATTTTCTAATAGAAAGTTTTGCCTCTAATACGCGCAATCCTTATTCCAATAGCCATAGCGGAAAACTTTATGGTGAAATAATAGGGAGTGAAACTTTGGACATTGATAAAAACCTATTGGACATACAGCCTGTAAAATATTCAAAAAAACTAATAACCTGTTTTTCTACCACTACAGCAAAAGAGATTGCCGAAATCATGACCAAAAAAAATGTGGGTGCTATTCTTGTCATAGAAGATAAGCTTCCCATTGGCATCATCACAGATAAGGATTTAAGAAATAAAATAGTGACAGGAGAGTTTCCAATCACCACAACAGCCGACCTGATAATGACCTCTCCGGTTATTACCTATCCCAAGAAAATGACCGTTACTCAGGCACAAATGGCAATGATGAAAAGTAACATCAGCCATTTATGTCTTACCAAAGATGGTACGGCAAATTCCAAAGCTGTTGGAATCCTATCCAAACATGATGTTATGGTGGAACTTGGTAATAATCCTGCAGTTTTGATAAAAGCGGTAAAAAGAGCAAAAAAGGCCAAACAGATAAAGCCGATACGAGCCAATATAATGCAATTATTACAAGGATATTTGGATCAAAATATCCCCATGACACTGACTTCTAAAATAATAACCGAATTAAATGACGTTTGTATTAAGCAAATAATAGAAATAGCGTTAAAAAAAATGAAAACGCCTCCACCTGTAAAATTTGCCTGGTTGGCATTAGGAAGTCAAGGGAGAAGTGAACAATTGCTGCATACTGACCAAGACAATGCCTTAGTTTATGAGGATGTCCCGGAAGAATTAAAAGAACAAACTAAACGTTATTTTTTAGAATTAGCGACTCATGTCAATAAAGGCCTTTTCGACATTGGCTATGATTATTGTCCGGCAGAAATGATGGCCTCTAATCCAAAATGGTGTTTGAGCCTTGGTGAATGGGAAAGTCTGGTTCATCATTGGATTACCAATCCGGGGAAAAACGAAGTATTGTTGTCCTTTATCTTTTTTGACTATAGCCTCTCTTATGGAGATCGTGAATTGGTTAATAATCTTTCCGATTTTATTTTTAAAAATATAAAGGCCAATCCTGTATTTTATATTCATTTAGTAAGTGGTGCGTTGCAAAGCCCCTCTCCTACTGGATTTTTCAGGCAACTTCTGGTAGAACAGGATGGTGCCCACAAAGATTTTTTTGACATAAAAAGACGCGCTTTAATGCCATTGACTGACGCTGCAAGAGTGTTGATTCTGTCACATTCCGTGAAATCTATTAGCAATACGCCCGAACGTTTTGAAAAATTGGCAGAACTGGAACCCCATAACAGCGAATTGTATTTAGCCTGTTCCTATTCCTACAAAGCACTATTGAAATTCAGAACCAAACAAGGGCTTTTGCATCATGATTCCGGGCAGTTTATTGCGTTGGAAACGCTAACCAAATTAGAAAAGATTAAGCTTAAGAGGACTTTTAAAACCATTAAGGAACTTCAAGAAATCATTACCATCCGATTTAATGCTTCAAACATATTATAATGATGAATATATTTGAAAAAAGTAAAGCTGGTTTATTTAAACTTTGGAACAAATCCGAAAAATCATCTGATGAGGAACAGTCAACCGACATTAATGCTACGCGTTTTGTTGTTTTGGATACAGAGACCACCGGATTTGATTATACAAATGACCGAATACTTTGTATTGGAGCCATTGTGCTGCAAAACAATACCATTCCCATTCAGGATAGTTTTGAAGTTTTCATTCAGCAAGAACATTACGATCAGACAACTGCAAAAATTCATGGAATCCTAAAAGAATTTGTGCTAGATCGTCCCAACGAATTACAAGCCTTACAGCAGTTTTTGATTTTTCTGGGAGACTCCATCATAATTGCCCATCATACTATATTTGACATTACTATGATTAACAGGGCACTGGAGAGAAACGGATTACCGAAATTAGCAAACAAGACTTTAGATACTGCAGTGTTGTATAAAAAAACACTGTTAGTTTCTCATTTATTGGAACGCAAGGATACCTATAGTTTAGACGAGCTTGCCGACAAATTTGACATCTCCAAAAAAGACAGACATACCGCAATGGGTGATGCCTATATTACCGCTATTGCTTTTTTGAAAATTCTAAACAAATTAAGAGATAAAAAGAAACTCACCTTAAAACAGTTGTTCAAATAAAATACCAAAAAAATGATGAAAACCCATAAAAAAAGCTCATTTAGGAGCTTTTTTTATTCTAAAGATAAAGTTATTTGACCATCATCATCAAGTTGAATAGCTGTATCATCTGCGTCAGTTTCTCCTTTTACTTCTATTTCTTCCGGGATGATTTCCTCGGGAGCTTCGTAAGGCAACGATTCCAATAAATTTACTTGTTTCAACTTATCCGTTGTCAATTGATTCCCTAAAGCTTTAAATCCCTTTAACGCAATAAAGGATTCAATATCCACCGTCATATTTTCTTTTTGGACTCCTTTTACTTTCGCAAAAACTAATTCGGCTAGAGGACGATAATCCGTAGATACGATTTCAAGATGCGAATTGGGATGTTCCGTGATAAAACTTTCCTCTTTGTTTTCGGTTTCCACCAAGAAACGCTTGATGTAATACCGTTCTTTTTCACCATCATAATAGATGGCTGAAATTGGTTTTTTAGGAACCCATTTTTCCAACACTACCATATCTTCATCAAAATGAGTCGATAATTCAGGTGTAATTACTTTTATTTTTCCGGATTGTGATATGATTAGAATCTTATCACTTGGTCTGAATTCCCCCAATAGTTCTCCTCTTCCATCGACGTTTAATCGCTGGACAGTATCGTCAAACCAAACTTTTCGTGGCAATAATGTCGAAATCCCTTTCTCTTTTAGTTCGATTTTCTTGATAGGATATTTGGTGACCAAATTCCCTTTGGAAGCACGTCCTTTTATGGCTAAACTGGCGAAATCAATATCGAATTTCAGTTTTTTGACACTTCCTACCTGACGCAATAGTATTGTAATCACCTCAGCTTCGCCATTTGGATTACAAGAGAAATACACTACTTGAGAACCCGCAGTTTCATTGGTTAAATCATACGCTTTGTCCCTCGTTACCCCAGAAACATTGAATCTTTTTATGTACGAAGGACCTGATTTTCCGTCACGGTAAATCATATTATAAATCGTACGCTTGTCGCTTTTGTCAAAAATAGCAATGTGAATAATATCCTTACCCACAAAGGTTTTTGCATCTACTTTGGTAATCATCATTTTCCCATCACGAAGGAATACAATTACATCATCAATATCGGAGCAATCGGTAACGTATTCGTCTTTTTTCAAACTCGTACCTACAAATCCTTCTTCCTTATTGACGTATAATTTGGTATTTCTTAAAACTACTTTAGTAGCTTCGATATCATCAAAAATACGAAGTTCCGTTTGGCGTTCCCGTCCTTTTCCATATTTTTCTTTTAGCTTAGTAAAGTAAGCAATAGCAAAATCAATAAGATGTTCTAAGTTGTGTTTTACTTGTTCAATATCGCCTTCCAATGACTCGATTTTGTCCTGTGCTTTATTGCTGTCAAATTTAGAAATACGCATGATTCGGATATCCAATAAACGGAGAATATCTTCTTCGGTAACCGCACGTTTTAAATGTTTCGTATATGGTTTCAAACCATCATCAACCGATCTGATTACGCCTTCTCTAGTAGTTTCTTCTTCAATGTCACGATAGATTTTATTCTCAATAAAAATACGTTCCAAAGAAAGAAAATGCCATTGTTCTTCCAATTCACCTAACTGGATTTCAAGTTCGCTTTTTAAGAGCTGAACAGTCCTATTCGTTGAAATTTTCAACATATCCGAAACCCCAATAAACAGCGGTTTGTTATCCTCAATCACACATCCCAAAGGAGCTACCGAAGTTTCACAAGCCGTGAAAGCAAACAAGGCATCAATCGTTTTATCTGGCGAAACCCCAGGAAAAAGGTGAATTAATATCTCTACCTCAGCAGCGGTATTATCCTCAATTTTCTTGATTTTGATTTTCCCTTTATCATTCGCTTTCAAAATACTGTCAATCAAAGTGGTCGTATTGGTCGAAAACGGAATTTGGGTAATCACCAAGGTGTTCTTGTCTAGCTGTGCGATTTTGGCACGCACACGTACACGTCCACCACGCAGTCCATCATTATAATTAGACACATCAGCAATACCTTGTGTCAAAAAATCAGGATATAACGTAAATGGTTTTCCTTTTAAAATTTTTATTGACGAATCAATTAGTTCATTGAAATTATGGGGTAAGACTTTCGTCGAAAGACCCACAGCAATTCCTTCTGCTCCAGAAGCCAATAATAATGGAAATTTTACAGGCAGATTATTGGGCTCCGCACGACGACCATCGTAAGAAACGCCCCAGTCAGTAATCTTTGGAGAATATAAAACTTCCAAAGCAAATTTAGACAAACGCGCTTCGATATAACGAGAAGCCGCAGCTCCATCTCCAGTTAGGATATTTCCCCAGTTTCCTTGACAATCAATCAACAATTCTTTCTGACCAATTTGCACCATTGCATCACCAATACTCTGATCCCCGTGTGGGTGATACTGCATCGTGTGCCCTACTACATTAGCCACTTTATTGTAACGACCATCGTCTAATTCTTTTAAAGAGTGCATAATACGACGTTGCACCGGTTTAAAACCATCTTCAATCGCAGGAACTGCACGCTCCAGAATTACATACGATGCATAATCCAAAAACCATTCCTTATACATTCCTGTAACTTTGGTAATGGTATCATTTTCATCTTCTTCATTTTCGTAAAAATGCTGTCCTTCAAAAGATTTTTTATCTACATCAATAATTTCATCCGAATCATTTTCTTCTTGATTTTCATCAGTAGAATGATCCTCCGAATTATTTTCTTCGTTTGCTGGAATTATGTTATCGTCTTCTTCGTCTTTCATTTATTTATCCTATAATAATATTGGAATATTTTTTTTTTAATTTATACTACTCCTTTTCCAAAACATCCAATTCGATCTTCAAATTCTTGATGATAAATTCCTGTCTGTCTGGTGTGTTTTTACCCATATAGAAAGACAATAATTGCTCAATCGAAGTGTTTTTATCCATCATAATTGGGTCTAGACGAATGGTTTCTCCAATAAAATTTTTGAACTCATCTGGAGAGATTTCTCCCAATCCCTTAAATCGTGTGATTTCTGGTTTTGGTTTTAATTTTTCCATTGCTTCTTTTCGCTCTTCTTCCGAATAACAATAAATCGTTTCCTTCTTGTTTCGGATTCTAAAAAGTGGTGTTTGTAAAATATATAAATGCCCTTCTTTTATTAATTCAGGAAAAAACTGCAAGAAAAAAGAAATTAACAATAACCGAATGTGCATTCCATCGACATCGGCATCCGTTGCAATTACAATATTGTTATACCGTAATTTTTCTAATCCGTCTTCAATATCAAGTGCTGCTTGCAACAAGTTGAATTCTTCATTTTCATAGACAATTTTCTTGCTCATGCCGTAGGAATTCAAAGGCTTACCACGCAAACTAAAAACCGCTTGAGTATTCACATCACGCGATTTGGTAATCGACCCGGAAGCGGAATCTCCCTCAGTGATAAAAAGCGTACTCTCCAGTCTTTTAGGATTCTTGGTATCCGTAAGATGAGCTCTACAATCCCTTAATTTCTTGTTGTGCAGATTTGCTTTTTTAGCACGATCAGTTGCTAATTTTCGAATACCTGATAATTCTTTTCGCTCTCTTTCGGCTTGAAGAATTTTGCGAAGTAAGGCATCAGCAGTTGCTGTATTTTTGTGCAAATAATTATCTAACTTCGTTTTTACAAAATCATTTATAAAAGTACGCACTGATGGCATTCCTGGCTCTGAACCCATATCAGTCGATCCCAATTTAGTTTTGGTTTGCGACTCAAAAACGGGCTCCATAACCTTAATACTTACCGCACTTACAATAGATTTACGCACATCTGAAGCTTCGAAACTTTTATTATAAAACTCTCTGATGGTTTTTACAATTGCTTCCCGATACGCTGCTAAATGTGTTCCTCCTTGTGTGGTATTTTGTCCATTCACAAAGGAATGGTATTCTTCACTGTATTGGGTTTTACTGTGCGTCAAAGCAATCTCAATATCCTCTCCTTTTAGGTGAATAATTGGATATTCCAAATCATCGGCATGAATGGTTTCTTCCAATAAATCTTTCAGACCATTTTCAGAGAAATATTTCTCGCCATTGAATAAAATAGTCAAACCATTGTTCAAATAACAATAGTTTTTAAGCATTTTGATTACATATTCATATCTGAATTTGTAATTTTTAAAAATTGCTTCGTCTGGAATAAAAGTAACTTTAGTTCCTTTTCGTTTGGTTGTATCTATAATATCTTCTTCAAGAACTAGATTTCCAGCAGAGAATTCAGCCGCTTTTTGTTTTTCGTCCCGAACGGATTCTACACGGAAATAATTAGACAAAGCATTGACGGCTTTTGTCCCCACTCCATTCAAACCAACAGATTTCTTAAATGCCAAAGAATCGTATTTTCCACCTGTATTCATTTTGGAAACTACATCAATCACTTTTCCTAATGGAATTCCACGGCCATAATCCCTTACAGTAACCGTTTTGTCTTTGATCGTTACCTCAATTGTCTTACCAGCACCCATGACGAACTCATCGATACAGTTATCGAGTACTTCTTTTAGCAGAATGTAAATACCGTCATCTGGAGAGGAACCATCGCCCAGTTTCCCAATATACATTCCGGGACGCATGCGAATATGTTCTTTCCAGTCGAGCGACCGAATATTATCTTCGGTATATTGATTTTGATCGGACATTGTGAATTTTGTGGATTTTGTGCTAATGTAGTGTAATTCGATAAAATTTAAAACAGCAAGCCTTCAAAGTTATTAAGAATGATATTGACATTTTCAATTGAAAGATTGAAAGATTAAAAGATTAAAAAAATTAAAAATTCTTAACAATATCTCTCAATTGGCTATCCAATTCGGGATTGGAAATTTCCTCGTTTACAACATCAAAATTAGCATCAAAACTGGGTAGTGAAAAAGTTGCTTTTATATTACCACCATAAAAAGGAAATGCGTTTTTTGCTATTCCCAAAACGGACGCTCCTCCTTTGGCTCCAGGCGAAGTTGCCATTAGTAACATTGGTTTTTCCTGAAAAACTTTAGCAGTTATTCTGGTACACCAGTCAAACACATTTTTGAAAGCCGCAGAATAATTTCCATTATTTTCTGCAAGCGAAACGACTAAAATATCAGCTGTGGCAATTTTAGCCAAAAATGCTTTTGCCAATTCATGCTGACCAATTGTTTTTTCGATATCAACACTAAACAAAGGCATTTGAAAATCATTCAAATCCAACACCTCCACTTCGGCATTTTCGAAGAGATGGGCTGCATAAGTTGCTAGTTTTTTATTGATAGAGTTTTTACTGGGGCTTCCGCCAAAGGCTATGATTTTCATACTAATTTATTTTTACTAAAGTAATAAAATTTAAAAGATTTGTCAGACAGATGGTGATCTTAAAATAAATCACCTATAATATTTTCTCAATTTCATATTTAACTCTTTTGGATTAAATGGCTTTATAATATATTCATTTACACCAATCTGTATCGCTTTTTCAAGATAATTAAAAGAAGAAGAGGCAGTCAAAGCAACAATTGGAATCAATGTATTCGTACTTCTTATGATTGCTGTTGCTTCATAACCGTCCATTACCGGCATTGATAAATCCATTAAAATAATATCATAAACGTTTAATTTAAATTTTTCAATGGCAATAAGTCCATTCTCTGCAGTATCTACGTTGACATTCCATTGCTTGAGTATTTTTTCAGCAATTTTGATATTTATCAAATTATCCTCAACCAAAAGAACTTTTAATCCGTCTAGATTTTCTTCTTTATAATCATGATAGACAATGTTATTTTTTAATGCTAAATTTGTTGAGAATATCGGTAATTCCAAAACAAAACTAAAATTAGAACCAACTCCTACTTCACTTTGCAATTCGATATCTGAATTCAATAAATGCAGTAGTTTCTTTGTTATTGCTAAACCCAATCCCGTTCCACCAAATTGCCTTGTTGTTTTTGCTTGTGCTTGTTCAAATTTTTGAAAGATTGTTTTAAACTTTTCGATGTCAATACCAATTCCGTTATCGATAATTTGAACTTTAAAAATAGAAATATTCTCTTTTTGTTGGATTTGGCTTATTTTAATTTGAATCAATCCATTTTTAGTGAATTTTATAGCATTTGAAACTAAATTTGTAATGATTTGACCAATTCTCAAAGGATCACTAATTACATTTTGAATAAAATCATCGTCAATAATTATTTCAATCCTGTTTAGGTTTTCTGATGCTTTTATCTCTAAAGACTTTTCGATATGTAAAACTAACTCCTTAAAATCAAATGGAATTTTTTCAAGATCAATTTTCCCCGCTTCTATTTTATTAAAATCCAGAATATCGTTTATAAGCATGTATAGATTTTGTGCTGAATACTTTAAAACCCCCAGATTTTCCTGAAAACTATTTAACGTATTTTCTTTTTCCATAATGTAAATCAAACCAATGATTGCATTTAAAGGAGTTCGAATTTCATGGCTCATGATAGAGAGAAAATCTGACTTGGCTTCATTGGCTTTTTCAGCATTAGATTTTGCTAAATACAATTGATCCTGAAACTCTTTCTTGGATTCTATTTCATCACGCAAAATTTGCATTAAATCAATAGGGCTTTCCTCGCTTCCAAGTTTTATTTCATTGTCGTTTAATTGCTTTATAGCTTGAATTAACTTGTTCTGTATGTTTTCTTTTTTATCTAGTTCTGATTTTAGTTTTTGATTTATTTCATAATACTCTAAATCGTTTAACCGTGAAGATTGCTCAAATAAATCGGCATCTTTTTCAAAATTCAAGTACGATAGATTTACAACTTCAATAAAATTTTGGATAACCTCATTATCCGCAATGAAATCTTCTGTAAAATGTTTTTTTATTTGCCTGTTAAGTTGTCTATGTAGATTTTCTATTTCCATTATACTTCTTCATAAATGGTTGCGATTGTCATCGTTTGATTATGCAGCTCACAGGCTACTTTTTTAAACGTTGGAGAGATCTCACCATAAGAGTAAAAACCACAAACTAGCGTATTTTCACCAAAAACCTCTTTTACAACTTCAAGTTCTTCTTCGATTCTATTGCCAAGAACAACTTTTCGCCCTACACAACTTACTAATAATGCTAATTCCGGTTTAGTGGATTGTTCCGAAAATATTTGTAAAGCGGCATTGTAGGAAGCATCTATGAGCTTATCCAAATTTCCTTTCATCAATCTGACTAAAGACCCTTGAGGAATATTACCCGCAAAAGTCATTGATTTTTTTTCCTCGTCTATCGACAAAATCGTTCTTACAATGGGTGCAGCATTTATATTTTCTTTCATAGAAAGCGGGAAATATAATGACGAAGCAGGCAATTCTTCGGCATATTTCCCAAGATATTCTTTATATAAATCTAGTGCAAACCTATCGCCTATTTTGTACAGCACATTCTTTTCTGAAAGCGTAACTTCTCTTTCCGGACCAAAATCACTCCAACCTCCTTTAGAACTAAAACCAAAATGAATAGCGTCTCCATAAAAACCAACAGCAACAATTTTACCTTGAGAGGCATCACTGTTTAAACCTACAATGGTTTTTTCGAATTTATATTCATCTCCAGCCAATCCTCCAAAAATAGGGATTGTCTCTTTTGTTTGTTTTATCAATTCGTTTATAAGTTCAGTCCCATTAACAAAACTACCTTCAGAAAGAATAAGTATTGATTTTAGGTCTTCATTAAAAAAATCCTTTTTAATTATATCCCCTAATTCCTTAATATCCGAATTATTCAGAATATCAATTTCAGAAACTTTTATAGTTGTTTTTTCAAAATCTATTGCTGTAGCTACAATATTGTTTTCAATTAAACTGGAGTTCGAAATTTGCCCAGAAGTAGAACAAATAACAATATGTGCTTTGGGATATAAATCTTTTATCTTTTCATATGGCAATACTTTTTCTAAAAAAACCCTTTCACCAAAAGCTAGAACAAGATTTGCTTCTTTTGCATTAAAACCAGTAGTAGAGAAAACGACTTCGGCATCTTTTTTATCATTAATGACAATTTGTTCAAGCTTCATAGGATTAGAAGTTTACGTTTGATTTCATATAAATTAACGAAAATTTTCCTTACAAACAAAAAAAAAACTATAAAAGTAATTTTATAGTTTTTTTGTTTAGTAATAAATCCAATTATACATTAAATCTATTTACACATTAAATCTAAAATGCATAACATCGCCATCTTTTACAATATATTCTTTTCCTTCTACTTTGAATTTTCCTGCTTCTTTACATTTTGCCTCTGAGCCGTAATGAACGAAATCTTCATATGCAATAACTTCGGCGCGGATGAATCCTTTTTCAAAATCAGTGTGGATAACTCCAGCAGCCTGAGGCGCAGTTGCTCCAATATTTATAGTCCAAGCACGAACTTCTTTAACTCCTGCAGTGAAATAGGTTTGTTGTTTCAATAATTTGTAA
Source organism: Flavobacterium galactosi (assembly GCF_048158585.1). NCBI lineage: Bacteria > Pseudomonadati > Bacteroidota > Flavobacteriia > Flavobacteriales > Flavobacteriaceae > Flavobacterium > Flavobacterium galactosi. Next base: position 128,330 of record NZ_JBLNKV010000005.1, on the reverse strand, counting down.
GCCGCACGAATCAATACAGATGCACCTGGCTCTTGTAACCCCATGTCTTCTAAGAAAACCTGACGCTCTTCATAGCTTTCCAATTCTGTAATATCAGCCTCAGCACCTACAGAAAGCACGATAACTTCGGCATCCTCATCTTTAACCAGTTCACGAACTTGATCTACATATTTATTTCCGTTAACTGCTGAATTTTCATCAACATTACAAACGTATAATACTGGTTTTGCTGTAATCAATTGAAAACCTTCCATCAAAACTTCTTCATCATTGTTTTGTGGAGTTATAGTTCTCGCTGATTTCGCTTGAAGCAAAGTTTCTCTAATTCTGTTTAGCAATCCTTCTTCGACGATCGCTTCTTTATTTCCAGTTTTAGCGGCACGTTTTACCTTTTCTAAACGTTTTTCAACATTTTCAAGATCTTTCAATTGTAACTCGATATCAATCGTTTCTTTGTCACGAATAGGATTTACATTTCCGTCAACGTGAACAATGTTATCATTATCAAAACAACGCAAAACGTGAATAATCGCATTACATTCTCTAATGTTTCCTAGAAACTGATTTCCTAAACCTTCTCCTTTACTCGCTCCTTTTACTAATCCTGCAATATCAACGATATCTACGGTTGCCATTTGCACGCGTTCTGGTTTCACCAATTCTTCCAGTTTTTCCATTCTGGAATCCGGAACATTTACAACACCTATATTTGGTTCAATGGTACAAAAAGGAAAGTTAGCACTTTGCGCTTTTGCATTTGATAAACAATTGAATAATGTTGATTTTCCAACATTCGGTAATCCTACAATTCCTGCTTTCATATGTAGATAATATTTGTTTTTAATGAAAATATGGCACCGCCATTCCTCAAGCTATTTTTGTTTACAGATAACAGTCTCCTGCTAAAAGTTTTATAATTCACTTTAAAAGTTTGCAAATATAAGATTTAATAAATGTTTGATGGCATAATCAATACATTTATGCATCTGCATTCAAGTTTTTACTTTTTTATCAATTCAATACTATTCTTTAGAACAATTTATTGGTATGATAATTTTATTAATTGTTATTAAAACTTTCTTAAATATTTGTAAAAAATCAAACTAAATATTAATTTTTTGTTAAAAAAAAATTATATTGCGAACGATTTCAAACAAAACCAAAACCAACAATTTATGAAAAAGTTTACATTATTATTATTTCTATTAAACGTTACGTTTCTTTTTGCACAAAAAGAAATTTCTGGAGTAGTAAAAGACAATACCGGTGCTGGATTACCAGGTGTTAATATTATCGAAAAAGGGACAAACAATGGAGTCTCAACGGACATTGATGGAGCTTACAAAATCAAAGTTAAAGAAGGGGCTACTTTAGTTTTTAGCTATGTAGGATACAACAAAGTAGAAAAAGCAGCTACAGGAACAACAATTAATATTGTTTTAGCTGAGGAAGGTGGACAAAACCTTGAGGAAGTTGTCGTTACTGGAACAAGAACTGCACCTAGAAGTAATACAACAACAGCACTTCCTATTGATGTATTGTCTTCAAAAGACTTAGCTTCAACTGGACAAGCTACTTTTGACAAAGCATTACAGTACAAAATCCCATCTTTTAACACAGTTCAAACACCTGTAAATGATGCGACTTCATTACTTGACCCTTATGAAATTAGAAACATGGGCCCAAGTAGAACCTTAATCCTTATCAACGGTAAACGTAAAAATCTAAGTTCATTACTTTATGTACAAACGTCTCCAGGACGTGGTGAAACAGGTGCTGATATTTCTGCAATTCCTACTGATGCTATCGAAAGAGTAGAAATACTTCGTGATGGTGCATCGGCTCAATATGGTTCTGATGCTATTGCAGGGGTTATGAATATTATCTTAAAAAAGAATACAAACGGTGGATCTGTTACCGTAAGGAGTGGAATTACTTCTGAAGGTGATGGTGAAATGTTAGGAGTAAGCATGAATAATGGTACAACTGTAGGAGAAAAAGGATATGTAAATTATACGGTAGATTTCTCTAAAGTAAATTTATCAAACAGACCGGGTAATGTTGATGCTGCTGGTGATGCAGGAGATTTTGGAGCATCTTTATCTGATGTTCAAGCTTTTCTTGCAAAAAAACCAGACGCTGGAAACATTAATGGTTCGCCAGAAACTGCTGCCGCTAAATTCTTAGTTAATGGTGGAAGCGAATTAAGCGAAACTTCTCAGATGTATTACAATGCAGCTTATGTTTATAAAAAAGTAAACTCTTTTGCAAACTACAGAACTCCTTATTGGAGAACTTTATCTGATTACCCGTTCTTAAAAGATTTCTTTGGCAATGGAACACCAGCCTCTTATTTAGGCTATGTACCAACATTTACTGGAGATTTAAATGACTACAATGGTACATTAGGATATAAATCAACAAAAAACGATTGGAATACTGATGCAAGTATCACTGTAGGTGGAAATACGCAAACTTATACGGTAGAAAACTCTTTCAATAGATCTGACATTCAAGATGCTGATGGAAATAATGTTTACTTAGAAAATAGCCCAATAGCATTTAAACCAGGAGGAACTTCTTTCAACCATATTGTAGGTAACTTAGATATCTCTAAAGTATTATCGGATAAAGTAAGTATTGGTTTTGGTTCGGAAATCAGAACAGAAACTTTTGAAGTTACTGAAGGAGACAAAGCATCTTGGGATGGAATTGGAGCAGATTCATTTGCGGGTAACAGACCTGAAAATTCAGGAAAATGGAATCGTTACAATTTAGGTGCATATTTTGACCTTGCTTATAATGTAACTGAAAATTTCTTATTAAACGGTACTCTTCGTTATGAAGATTATAGCGATTTTGGCGATGCAACTGTATGGAAAATAAGCTCAAGATATAAATTCTTGGACGATAAAATTACATTAAGAGGATCTGTTTCTACTGGATTCAGAGCACCTACATTACACCAAATTTATACTCAAAAATCACAATACTCATTCGTTCCTGGACAAGGAATTCAAGTAAGTGGTATTATAAACAATGTTTCTCCACAAGCACGTCAATTAGGAATTGATCCATTAGATGCTGAAAAATCAACTAACATAACTATAGGAATAGGTGCTAAACCATCAAGAAATTTTAATTTTACGATAGATTATTACAATATTAAAGTGGAAGACAGAATCGTTTTAGGAGACAAAGTAGATACCCAATTTGGTACTGTTGCTTGGTTTGAAAACTCATTTGACTCTAGAACATCAGGTTTAGATGTAGTTGCTAATTATAGTAATATTATGTTAGGAACAGGAAAATTAGGATTCAATTTATCTGGAAATATTACTTTTCAAAATGAAAGAATCTCTCCTGTAAAAAGCAATAATTTTGGACAAACACTTGAATCTTTAATGTTTACTTCCAGACCTGACACAAAATGGATTTTGGGAGCAAATTATAAAATTGGAAAATTTGATTTTTCACTTAATAACACGTATTTTGGAAAAACCACATTTGACCAAGACGGTTTAGCTTCTAGTTTAAAAACGGAGTTTATTCCAAAAATCGTTACTGATTTAGGAATTAATTTCTCTGCTACAGACAAATTAACACTAGCCCTAAATGTAAATAATTTGTTAAATGTTTTACCCGAATGGAAATTTGTAGCTGAAAATGCAGCCGGAACTGCAATTTTAAATGATCCTGCACAAGTTAAAAATCAATTCAATTTGATTACTTTCAATGGTCGTTATGCAAACACAACTTATGATGGATCACACTTTAGCCAATTAGGCACTATGTTTAATTTATCATTAAACTATAAATTCTAATTCGCTTACTGAATAATTCCAAAAGGGCTATCGAAAGGTAGTCCTTTTTTTATTTCATTTATTTTCCTTAAATTTAGTACTTATATAAATAAACATTATGACACATCTATATGACGGAAAAATGGCTGAAATTTTTGATGCTATGTACCAAACCTTCATTGATTATGATGAGGAATATCAATTCTACAACAATTTAATTAAAGAAAATAATTGCACAACCATATTGGAAATTGGTAGTGGCACAGGCAATCTAGCTAAACGATTTCAGGAAAATAATCAAGATTATATTGGTTTAGATTATAGCCTAAGCATGATTGCAATAGCCAAAGAAAGGAATAAGAACTGTACTTTCATTCATGGAGACATGAGACAATTTGAATTGGAAAAACCAGTCGATTCAATACTGATTACAGGACGTTCCACTAGTTATTTAATAACAAATGATGATGTAAACAGTACTTTTGATTCTATTTATAAAAACCTAAATAAAGATGGAATTGTCATTTTTGACTTTATAGATGCCAATCGCTTTATTCCTTTTGCCAAAGAAAACCAAGTTATAATTCACGAAGCAACATTCGAAGGAATGAAATATTACAGAAACAGCAACTGGAAAACGACTCTTTCAGATAATTTTATGCTGGAATGGACCGCACAATATTATACTTTTAAAGATGATGAAAAAGAAATAATTGCTGACGATTTTTCAACTGTTCGTGTATTTACCTTAAATGAAATACAATTGTTTTTATATTTAAATAATTTTGAAATCATTAAAACAATTGACAGAAAAACATATGCCTATGATACCTATGTAATTGTGGCGAGAAAAAAACAAAAAATAGATTCCTAGTAAATCACTTAGAGCTTTCATGTGAATAATGTAATTTTTTAAAGAAATTCTATAACAATTTTACAATCAACTAATTGTAGATTTGTTATATATAAATTTTTAAAATAAATATCATGAAAACTATAATCTTAGGGATGACAGCTTTTTTACTGTCACTAACTATTCAAGCACAAAATCAAAACGTAAAGTCGGAAGTTAAAACAACAGTTACTAAGGTTAAAGATTCTGAGGGAGAAAAACAATTAATCAAAACTCAAGAAATTAAAGAAGTTCAAAATATAGAATTAAAAGATGCTGATTCTAATGTTTTAAATAAAGAAGTAAAAGAATCTCCCGTTCAGGTAACCGCAACAACTGCAGTGACCGCAGACGGTGTTACAAAAGTAATTGATATCGACCGTTCTGCATATTACAATTTAAATGGTAAAAAATACCAGTTTACCACTAATAAAAGTGGGTACACCTTGTATTTGCCAAACAGTCAAAAAGCGGCAATTTTAAGAAGAACATCAAACAACAATTATATTTACAAGTCTAAAGATAAAACTTCATATGGCTATTTTGATGCCAATGGAAATCTGGTATTAGAATCTTATGATGAAAAAACAGATAAAGTAAATGTTGAAACTTATATTATAATCAAAAAGTAAAATTATTTAAAGCAAAAAAAATCCTGAGCGAATACTCAGGATTTTTTTGCTCTAAAGTAAAGCTATTCATTATGCAAAAATGCTTGTCTATTTAACAGGATTTCCTCTGTTTCAACATGATTATCATCTGGAATACAGCAGTCTACAGGACACACTGCAGCACATTGTGGTTCATCATGAAAACCTTTACATTCCGTACATTTTCCCGGTACAATGTAGTAAATTTCATCAGAAATTGGAGTTTGAGCTTCATCTGAATCTACTTCAGTACCATCAGGCAAAATTACTTTCCCTTTAAGCTTTGTTCCATCTTTATATCTCCAGTCATCGGCACCTTCATATATTGCAGTATTTGGGCATTCTGGTTCACAAGCACCACAATTGATACATTCATCTGTTATTATAATTGCCATCTTTATCTTTTTATGAGTTAAAAGCTATGTCTTTTGAGATAAAATTATTTAAGATTTTTTCTCTTTTGACTTATAACTTATTATAGCTTATTTTTGTGCAAAATTACAATCAAAACTATTCATATACAAGTTACTTATGTTACAAAACGAAAAAAAACGAAGTTTTATCGAATTAGGAAAGTTTTTAAGTCAATTTTCTGAGGATAATTCTTCTATCAATCCTACTGTTTTACATAACGATCTATTTTTTGATGATTTTATCGATTTAATAAAACTATCACAATCCCATAATGGATGGTATACGCCTGAACAAGTTTATTTTTCTATTCTATCTTGGGCAGAAGCACTAACTGAAGAGAATTTAAATCAATGGCTTTCTGCTTATGATTTTCAAATAAACGAACCTAAAAACATTGCCTTAATTCTTGCCGGAAATATTCCGCTGGTTGGTTTTCATGATTTCTTATCAGTTTTAATAACAGGACATAATGTATTAGTAAAAACATCGTCAAATGACCAACATTTACTGCCTTTTCTAGCTAAATACATTGTAGCTATTGACCCTGAGCTGGCTAATAAAATAACTTTTGTTGAGGGGAAATTAGAAAATTTTGATGCCGTTATAGCAACAGGAAGTAATAATACCGCTCGTTATTTTGAATATTATTTTAAAAACAAACCTTCCATTATTCGAAAAAGCAGGAATTCAATTGCTGTTTTGAATGGAAAAGAAACCAAAGAACAATTAAGCGCTTTAGGTGAAGATATATTCCGATATTTTGGTTTAGGATGCCGCAATGTTTCTAAAATTTTTGTTCCAAAAGGGTACATTTTTGATGGTTTTTTTGAAGCCATATTTGAGTATCAAGATGTTATTCATTATGAAAAATATGCTAATAATTATGATTACAACAAGGCCGTTTTCCTGATGAGTAATTTTAAATTATTGGACAATGGTTTTTTAACCATAAAAGAAGATAAAAGCCATGCCTCCCCTATTTCTAGTGTATTTTATGAATTTTATGACGACATCAATGATCTACAAATAAGATTACAATCTGAAAACGAGCAAATTCAGTGTATTGTAAGTAATAATCTGACAGAAAGCAGTATTGACTTTGGACAAACACAAAGACCCAAATTGTGGAATTACGCAGATAATATCGATACTATTTCATTTTTGTTAACAATATAGTCAAAAATTGTTTAATTTTTTCGAATTATTTAACGCTTTTTAAACTCCTATTGCCGAAATTTGCACTTTAATTTTTTGGACTTAAACTACACCATGAAAAAACACAACTACAGCGCAGGACCTTGTATTTTACCACAAGAAGTTTTTGAAAAATCAGCACAAGCTATTTTAAATTTCAATAATTCTGGTTTATCCATTTTAGAAATTTCGCACAGAAGCAAAGACTTCGTTGCCGTTATGGATGAAGCAAGAGCTCTTGTTATTGAACTTTTAGGCCTTGAAGGCAAAGGATACCAAGCTTTATTTCTTGCTGGCGGAGCTAGTTTAGAATTTATTATGGCTCCTTATAACTTGATGAAAGAAGGTGGGAAATCTGCTTATCTTGATTCAGGAACTTGGGCAACAGCAGCTATAAAAGAAGCAAAACTTTTTGGAGATACTGTTGTTGTCGCTTCATCAAAAGAACAAAATTACAGTCATATTCCAAAAGGATACATAGTCCCTTCAGATGCTGATTATTTCCATTGCACAAGTAACAACACTATTTTTGGTACACAAATGAAGGAATTCCCGTCACTTGATATGCCAATTGTATGTGATATGAGTTCTGATATATTTTCAAGAGAATTGGATTTTTCAAAATTTGATTTGATTTATGCAGGAGCTCAAAAAAACATGGGTCCGGCAGGAACTACTTTGGTTGTTGTGAAAGAGGAAATTTTAGGTAAAAATGGCAGAATAATCCCAAGCATGTTGGATTATACTAAACATATCAAAGCAGAAAGTATGTATAATACTCCACCTGTTTTCCCTGTTTACGCATCGTTATTGACTTTACAATGGTTAAAAAACCTTGGTGGTGTTGCTGCAATTGAAAAAATAAATAATGCTAAAGCAGCTTTACTTTATGGAGAAATTGACAGAAACCCATTATTCAAAGGAGCTGCTGCTGTTGAAGATCGTTCTAACATGAATGCCACTTTCTTATTGAATGATGCTGCTCATGCAGAAACATTTGATGCTATGTGGAAAGCAGCAGGAATATCTGGATTACCTGGACACCGTTCAGTAGGTGGTTACAGAGCTTCTATGTACAATGCTTTACCAATTGAAAGTGTTCAAGTATTGGTGGATGTAATGAAAGAATTGGAAGCAAAAGTTTAATCGTTAATTTGGTTATTTGTTTAATAGAAATATCCAAATTAGTTAAAATTAAAATAATGTTGATTTACTGGGAATTCTAGCCCCGATTGAAATGGAAATCCTTTTATGTTTTTTCTTTAAAAACATAAAAGATTGCAATGGAAAGCGGGAAATAGCTCCAGAAAAATAAAATAATAAATTAAATATGAGGGTGAGATTTACTTCGTTCCTCGCAATGACATAAAAAATGAAAGTATTAGCCAATGACGGAATTTCTAAAAGTGGAATTCTAGCTTTAGAAAAAGGTGGATTTGAAGTTATAACTACAAAAGTAGCGCAAGAACAAGTGGCTAACTTTGTAAATGAAAACAATGTAAGCGTTGTTTTGGTGCGTAGTGCTACCAAAGTTCGTAAAGATATTATTGATGCTTGTCCAGGATTAAAAATTATTGGTCGTGGTGGTGTAGGAATGGATAATATTGATGTGGACTATGCTAAAAGCAAAGGAATTCACGTAATCAATACTCCTGCTTCTTCATCAGAATCAGTTGCAGAATTAGTTTTTGCACATTTATTCTCTGGTGTACGTTTTTTACACGATTCTAACAGAAATATGCCTCTTGAAGGAGATACAAACTTTGATGGTTTGAAAAAAGCATATGCAAACGGAATTGAATTAAGAGGAAAAACGCTTGGAGTTATAGGAATTGGACGTATTGGTCAAGCTACTGCTAAAATGGCATTAGGTTTAGGCATGAAAGTGATTGCTGCTGATATGTTTATCCCACAAGTTGACGTTAAAGTTGAATTTTTTGACGGTCAATCTATCACAACAACTATCATTTCTCAATCATTGGAATCTTTATTCAAAGAAGCTGATTTCATAACATTACACGTTCCTGCTCAAGATGGTTACATTATTGGAGAGAAAGAATTAGCTATTATGAAAGACGGTGTAGGTATCGTAAACTGTGCTCGTGGTGGGGTTATTGACGAAGTTGCTTTAGTAAAAGCATTAGACAGCGGAAAAGTATTGTTCGCTGGATTGGATGTTTTTGAAAACGAACCAACTCCTGAAATGACTATTTTGATGAACCATAAAATCTCAATGACTCCTCATATTGGAGCTGCAACGGGAGAAGCTCAAGATAGAATTGGTACTGAATTAGCTTCACAAATTATTAGCATATTAGGCTAGTATTTTTGTATTAACATAGTAAAAGGGATTCATTAACAGTGTTTAATGAATCCCTTTTTTATGAAATTTAGTTTTTTGTTTGGCAGATTCATTATATATCTTTTTAATCACAATCAATAGACCATTAAATTTTTAGAACAAAAACAACAGGAAGGATTTATTTTTGTAACTTTATAATTCATATTCCATCATGAAAAATAGCGTTTACATATTAGCAATTATTTTAGTCTCCCTTTTTAGTTGTAAAACTTCTAAACCTACTTTTTCGAAAAATGATAAAATAATTCCAACTCAAAGTGACACTGTTAGAATTGCCAATGAGGAACTCCAGTATGAAGTCATAATAATCGATCCGGGTTTTAGTACTTGGCTGTATTCAATGGCATTGCCAAGAAATTATTATTCTCAATCTTATTTAGAAAATAAAAATCAGATATGGATTAATGAATGGAACAGCCGTGTTTTGCAACCCCAACGATATTCTCCCAATCTATACGAAATGACTATTAACTATGATTCTAATATTGATTATGGCTATGAAGTGAATTATTTGATTTATAATTACATGGTTTATTTTCAAAACACCTACAAACAAAAACTCTTTGGTAATGTTCCCTCACGATAATGTTGCTATATTTGTAATCATTATAAATAAAGATGAGCAATTTAAAAAAACGTTGGGGAATTGAAACCAATTTCCAACTCACAATTATATTTATTGTTTTTGCAATTACAGGTTCCGCTTCAGCTTGGTTATCAAAACCATTTTGTTTTTGGTTGGGAATTACAAAATCAGATTTAGGCTATTGGTTCACTCCTGTCCGATTATTATTGATTTTCCCAATATACCAAGTGCTTTTAGTCTTAATAGGATTTGTTTTTGGACAGTTCAAATTCTTTTGGGCTTTTGAAAAAAAGATGCTAAAACGGATGGGATTAGGATTTCTTTTTAAAGAATAAAAAAACGCCTCAATTATGAAGTGTTTTTGTTTTTTATCCAATAATTATAAATCCACGTCAACGTAAATGTGGGAATAATATCCGAAAACGGTAAAATTTCTTCCAGAAAAGTAATTACTCCACCTACTTTACCAACAGTTCCTTTATACATTGTTGTCATTAAATAACCGGCAATGGGAGCCCAAACCACATCAGAGAATTCTCCAATAAACGGAACCGTAAACGATAACATTCCTATTGCATCGAATACTATCCCCAGAAAAAGATTTCTTCTTTTATTATCTGTTTTACCAATTTGTACTTTTTCCATTATGCTGTTTTAGAATTGTTTATACAAATCTAATGCCAATTAATTTTTGAGCTTATCTTTGAAAATTTTCTTCAATTTTTCGACTTTTGGCGTAATTACATAACTGCAATATCCTTGCAATTTATTTTGATTGTAATAATTCTGATGATAATCCTCGGCTTCATAAAATAATGTAGCTGGTGAAACTACGGTAACAATTGGTTCCCCAAACGTATTTTCTCTAGTCATCAAAGCAATATACGCTTCAGCTAAATCTTTCTGATCGTCATTATTATAAAAAATTTCGCTTCGGTACTGTGTCCCAATATCGTTTCCTTGACGGTTCAAAGTAGTGGGATCATGCGTTGCAAAAAATATTTCCAACAATTCCCCAAAACTTATTTTATTGGGATCAAAAGTAATTTGAATTGCCTCTGCATGACCGGTGTCACCATTGCAAATGTCCTTATAGGTTGGATTAATTGTATCTCCGCCTATATATCCCGAAACCACCGTTTTCACTCCATTCAATTCTAAAAAAATTGCTTCGGTACACCAAAAACAACCACCGGCAAAAGTGGCAACTTCCATTCCTTGTTCCATTTCTATTTATTAGTTTATTTCGTTTACAAAAAAATTTGATTTTAGTCTACTTTAACCGATAATCTAAAACCAAATTTAATCTATTAATTGAAAGTGGTTATTCCTTATTAACTAAAATTTATAATTTGTGAGGGGAAAATTTAATGGGAACCATTTAATAATCATTAAAATCTTTGTTTCTTTGTGAAAACAGTTCAAAATGATACAGGTCAAAAATCTACATAAATATTACGATCAACTGCATGTGTTGAAAGGAGTTGATTTACATATTCAAAAAGGAGAGATTGTCTCTATCGTGGGTGCTTCAGGTGCCGGGAAAACAACCCTTTTACAAATTCTTGGAACTTTAGACAAACCTACAGTTGAAAACGGAATAGAATTGCGCATTAATGATGAAGATATCCTGACCATGAACGACAAAAACTTGTCAAAATTCAGAAATTTAAATTTAGGTTTTATATTCCAATTTCATCAATTATTACCTGAATTTACGGCGTTAGAAAATGTTTGCATTCCCGCTTTTATTGCCAATAAATCCAAAGTAGAAACAGAAATAGAAGCCGAAAAACTCCTAACCTACCTTGGTCTTTCGCACCGTATGAATCACAAACCTAATGAACTTTCCGGTGGGGAACAGCAACGTGTGGCTGTTGCAAGAGCTTTAATCAACAAACCCGCAATCATTTTTGCCGATGAGCCTTCAGGAAATCTCGATACTGCATCTGCTGAAAACCTGCACCAATTATTTTTTAAATTACGTGATGAATTGGGACAAACCTTTGTGATTGTTACCCATAATGAAGAATTAGCGAATATGGCCGATAGAAAATTAGTGATGGTAGATGGATTGATTAGTAATTAGGAGCTATTTCCAGCTATACGTTGCAATCTTTTACTTTTTAAAGAAAAAAGTAAAAGGATTTCCACTGCTATCTTGGCTACCTGTATTAGTTATAAGCAGTAATTAATTTTAAATCTGTTTATTTTTTTTAAATCCGTCTCATTTGCATTTCTATTATGAATCATTCCGAATTAAAATCCTTCCTCGATGAAAAAGTTGTACAATACAACACACTCGAATTCATAGAAAGCGACCCAGTTCAAATTCCTCATTTATTTTTCACAAAAAGAAGACATTGAAATCGCTAGTTTTCTGATTATTCTGTCATGTCATATAACGAAAATGAATTGGATAAATATATTTTTTGTGTATTAAACTATTTCGTAATTAATTTCCTATATATTAGGAATGAACATAAAAAATAAAAGCGGCTTAAAAAACCGCTTTTATAGTAACAAAACATAAATAACCAAACCAAACATTTATTTTAATCTTTTTATAAACATAACCTAATTAATGATGATATCCCTTTTATTTTTCATTTTCCAATGAGTATTCTAACCCTTCATTAAACTTAAACAATGCATAACCAGCTGGTTTTAAATATCCAGGAACATCTGATTGATTATCCAATACGGCCTGACGAGATTTTGGAGTAGTAAAAGGCATTTTTCCGGTTGGATTATATTTTCCCGTTAAAACATCTAATAAGGCATCTGAAGAAGTTCCAAAAGTAGCCAATACCGTTTTTAAATTTTTAGTGTCGATTTCATTAATCACCCATGGATTGGAATAATTTATAACTACTACTGTAGGTTTACTGGAAGTAACTTCATTGATATACGCGACATCAATTTTATTATCTGATAATTGTAATTTTATTTCGGCACCAGTACTGCTAAAAAGACCACCTGCATTAGGTGTTACCGTTAAAACAACAAGATCGGCATCTTTTTTATCCTTGACGAATTCAATACCCAATTCATTAGACAGACTAGCTGAAACGGGAGTGTTAGTTTTACTATTATTATATAAAGATTCTAGATATACTTTAGTACCTTTTTTAATTGGCAGTAATTTCGCATCATTTCTTAATAATACTATAGATTTTCTAAAGGCTAAATCTCCTCTTTTCTGAAATTCACTGTTTCCAACGATTTTTTCGGCATAAGAAACATCAACATACGGATTTTCAAATAAACCTAATTCAAATTTTTCGGTCAAAAGCCTTTCTATTGATTGATTGATTCTCGATTCAGCGACCATACCCTTTTTAATAGTCTCCAACAATAAGGTTGGATCTCCCGTTCCTGAAAATAAATCTACACCACAATCAATTGCTTTTTGATACCGTTCTAAAACACTTAAATTCTCAACACCCCAAGGCATCATTTCTATTGGTCCTGTATCAGAATTGATAATACCCTTGAAGCCCATTTTAACTCTTAAAAGATCATTAATAATAGCTTTATTATAGGCAAAAGCAACCGCTTCATATTTTGTATTGATAGGTTTTGCATAATAGGGCATAATCGCAGAAGTACCCGCATCAATAGCAGCCTGAAAAGGTTTTAAATGATATTCAAACATATTCCCTGGATAATGTTGATCCTGACCCCAAACAAAATGCGGATCTTGACCATCTACTTGTGGACCTCCTCCTGGAAAATGCTTTATCGTCAAAGCTATAGAACCAATTCCTAATTTATTCTTTTGAAAACCTAACGTTATTTCTCGTATCATTGAAGCTGCCAAATCAGCATTTTCACCAAAGGTTCCTTCCACTCTTTGCCAGCGTGGCTCTGTAGCAAGATCAGCCATATACATATATCCTTTACGAAGACCAACTGCAGCCCATTCTTGTCTCGCAATATCTGCAAATTCTCTTGTCAATTCTAAATCTCGCATTGCGGCAAGTCCCAATTCTCCCGGCCATTTTGAAAAAATTGTGGTTCCTACGCTTAACCCTACAGAGGCATCCACTGTGATGTGGTTTCTTGGATTTGAAGCAACTATAGCCGGAATTCCCAATCTTGAAGATTCACATAGTCTCTGCAGATTATTACTCCATTCCGCCATGTTTTTTGCGTTAGTATTAGCTCTAAGAATAAAATGCCTAAGATTATATTGCGTTACAGCCTTTGTAGTCCCAACAGCTGACATTACTGGCACTGGTAATGGTTTTTTGGAAAACATATTAATGTTTTGAACCAAGTCCTCTTCATTAAATCCACTTTTTATTTCTACTTTTGGAGCATCCTGCTGAAATGCGTAATCACCTTCCATTCTTGTGGTACTGATTAGCATAAAACCTATTTTTTCTTCCAAAGTCATTTGAGAAATCAAATCTTTAACCCTAGTTTCATTTGGTAATCGCCAATCTTCATATTGATCCAGTTTACCATTTTTATTCAAATCTTTAAATTCGAACCCTTGTGATTTGATGATTTGAACCCCTTGGTTTCCTAATTTTGGCTGCACAGGACTTTGAGCAAAAGTGACAAATGAAACCAAAGTAAATGATAAAATTCTTGTAATGTTTGTGTGATAATTAGTCATAATCGTGTTTTATGAAATTAAAGTCTTAAAAAAACTAAAATAGTGTTTTAAATTCAATTTTTAATATAGTGGTTCTACCGGAGAAGATGTAAAACATTTTTAAGTGTAGTATCTTTTTTTAAGCATGTTAGGAATTTAAGGGCATGCATTATAAAAGCATAAAAATGATTTTATTTTCACAAAAAAACCAGAAGAACCAATATAATATTAAGAGTTATAACGCATATTTTAAAAGATGTTTTTTAAACTTGTAACCCTTGCTATTTTTTATCTTCCGGCTTTTTTGTCCATCTTTCTCTTAAATAATGAGCTGCCATTTTTGGTTTTCTGTCCCTTGTGAACACTCCTTTATAATTCATCCCTCCAAATCGTATAACCGACTGTCCTGTTTTAAAATCAGCAAAAGCCCATACATGCATCCCTGCCACAAAATCTTTTGTATCTGCTACATCAAGATATGCCTTAATAAACTGTACCTGATATTCTTCAGTAAACATCTCTGCCTGATCTGCAT
Source organism: Flavobacterium galactosi (assembly GCF_048158585.1). Lineage (NCBI taxonomy): Bacteria > Pseudomonadati > Bacteroidota > Flavobacteriia > Flavobacteriales > Flavobacteriaceae > Flavobacterium > Flavobacterium galactosi. Next base: position 113,288 of record NZ_JBLNKV010000005.1, on the reverse strand, counting down.
GCATTCCGGGAAAGGTATCCGCTCCAAACTCAGTAATAACTATTGGTTTCTTTAATTTACTATATAAATCATCTAATTCATCGCTAAGCATTTTAGCTCCGGTTTTAATATCACCCTGATTCGTATACCAACCCCAATAACGGTTAATACATACTACATCAGATAATGCCAGCCATTCTACCGGTCCCCCCATTACTCCAACAAGTACTTTTAGTCTGGTAGGATCTAATTTTTTTACAAGGTCAAGCAATTCTTTAAACAAAATCACTGATTGTGGATCTGCTTTTTTCACATCTTTAGGGGACATATTCATCACTTCTGGAGTAGGTTCATTAGCCACACTCCACATCACAACTGATGGGTGGTTTTTATCTCTTGCAATCAGTTCCTCGATGTACTTTTTACAGGCAATTTGTCTCAATCTTAATTCTTCTTTGTCTCCGTGGAAATACAAACCAACAGCTGGAATTTCATTGATGATTAATATCCCTTCTCTATCGGCCATATTCATATATTCTTCATCGTATGGATAATGTGAGGTTCTGTAAGAGTTAGCACCTACCCATTTCAATAAAGAATAATCTTTTATAATTACCGGGTTTGCCGTAGCTCTTCCAAAAACAGGAAAATCTTCATGTTTGCCAAATCCTTTTAAAAATACAGGTTTTCCGTTTAAAAGTATTTGTTTATCATTAGTCGAAATGGTTCGTACCCCGGTCTCCAATTCATAAGTGTCGATAACGCGACTGGCATCACTGATACTAACGGCAACTTTATAAAGGAATGGATCTTCTGTTGACCAAAGTCGTACTTCAGGAATTTTAACAAGTACATTTGCAGTAGTACCATTTAGAACAAATTCTGATTCGTATACTTTGTTATTTCCAGAAATAGTAACTTTACCCTTAGTCGCTTTTCCTTCTGTATCTACTTTTACATTAACAGAACCAGTAGTGTTTTCAAATCCTGTTTGTACGGTAATATCCTTAATATTAGCATCGGACTGAACGCTATATAATAATACATCACGCTGTAAACCCGCATAAGGGAAAAAGTCAAAATTAGCTTTTGGATTACTATTGAACATTCCTCCGGCTACACCTCCTCCAGTGGGAACACGTGTTGGTTTTAATATGTTCTCCAATTGAATCGTTATTCTGTTTGCTACATTCCAATTTATAAGTGCCGATATGTCAAAAGCAAAAGGCAAATTCCCTCCTTCATGTGCGCCTACCGGTTTTCCATTAAGATACACTTTAGAAGCATAGTTAGCCGAACCAATTCTAATATAAATTTTTTGTCCTTTCCAAGAACTTGGTATAAATACATCCTTCTCATACCAGGCAGTTCCTAAATAATCCCTACTATCGGTAAACTGATCGTTCCAGCTTCCCGGAACAGCTATAGAACGGGTATTAGGCAAACCATTCTTCCAATTTTGTGCTTCTCCAACATCGAGTGAATCTTTCTGAAATTTCCAAATCCCTGAAATATTCTCTTTATTTCTGAACTCATTTTGTTGCGGAAATAAAGCAATATCTTTGGTTTCAGCTGTTTTAAAATCCTGACCGATCGCCTTAGTAAACGAGGCAAACAGAATCGCTACTAATAAAATTTTAGTTTTCATAAATAATTTAATTTGTATTAATTTAATCCTTGTTCCTTCTTTATTTAAACACCGCTGTTTATAGTAAATCCACCATCAACCCCAATATCCATTCCGGTTACAAATTTAGAGGCATCACTTAACAACTATACCAAAGCGCCGCATAATTCTTCGGGTTTCCCAAAACGCTTAAAGGGTGTTTGCCTTAAAATTGAATCCGCTCTATCGGTATAAGACCCGTCCGGATTAGTCAGTAAGGTACGATTTTGCTCCGATAGAAAAAAACCGGGTGCAATAGCGTTTATTCTTATGGAATCATGATACCTGTTGGCCATCTCAACGGCAAACCATTTCGTATAGTAATCGATAGCTGCTTTACCCATGCTGTATCCCAAAACCCTGGTTAGTGCCCGTTTAGAAGCTACTGACGAAATATTGACAATAGCGCCATTTCCCGTCTTAGCCAGACTGGGACCAAAAACCTGATTCGGTAAAATAGTACCCCATAAATTAAGTTCCATAGCCTTTTTCATTCCTTCAATGTTCAAATCGAAAACATCCCCTTCCGGACTTAACACTCCTTCCGGAACATTACCGCCTGCACCATTGACAAGACCATCTATTTTACCATATTTGCGAATGATTTTTTCTTTAGCTTCCTCTAATTGCGATTCTTCAAGAACATTTACTGCCAAAAATAAGGCTTCGCCTCCATTCTTACGTATTGCTTCCGCCTGAGTATTTCCTCTTTCTTCATTCAATCCAAATATAATTACAGTACCGCCAGCCTGAACAATTGCATTTACAAAATGACTTCCCAAAACACCTGTTCCTCCGGTAACCACGATCACTTTATTGTCAAGTGAAAAAATATTCTTTTTGATCATTGTATTAGATTTTAATAATTAAAACGAAACAACAAATTGTTTCGTTTTAATTAAATAACTTTTAGTATCCCGTATTTTGGTCTAAAACGGCATCTTTATTCAAATCAATTTCCGTTTTAGGAATAGGCAATAATAAATTAGTGGCTTTAATTCCAGTAATTTTTTGACCTCTGCCCACTACTCTATTTACAAGTTGACCCGTACGCATCAAAGTCATCCTGCGATTTTCTTCAGCCAGAAGTTCTCTTGCTCTTTCATCAAGAATAAAATCTATTGTAATATCAGCAGCGATAACGGGAAGGGCATTCGCACGACTTCTCAAAATATTGATAGTTGAGGCTGATTCTATAAGTTTTCCTTGTTTAAACTGTGCTTCTGCTTTTAGCAGGTAGGTCTCTCCCAATCGCATGATAATGATATCTTTTATCATAGCCTGTCCAAAAGGATCACTTGGATTATATTCATTCCACTTATTCGTTTGAGGCACAATAAATCGCTGGGTATTAACCGATGGATCATTGATATCTACTTTTTGTCCAAACTTTGCAAAAGCAGGGTCGTTATAGTAATAATTTCTTCTTAGGTTGTACTTTGAATTTCTCATATCACCTGGAGCATAAAGACTGTTCAATACCCAATCCGTCAAGGCAATCCTGCTGATTCCTCTTCCTCCCAAAGAATCACAAAGCAACATTCCTTTTTGTTGATGATAGCGAGATCCCCAAACTCTTCGGTATTGTGGAGATCCTATTTCATCCACTGCGCCTACAGGCAAACTTGATCCAGTACCTCCTATTACTGACGATGGGTTTTCAATCTCTAAAACCCAGATTGCTTCTTTATTTCCTTGAGATCTCCTTTGGTTACCATAGATAAACATATCGGCAAATGCATCACCAGGCTGACCTGCTTTTACACCGTATCTTTGTTTTACCAAACTGAAATCACCGCTATTTATAATCGCATCGCAGGCTGCCTCTGCAAGACTGTTTTGTCCCATTCTCAAATAGGCTTCGGCAAGTACCTGAGAAGCCATTGCTGAATGGGCTCTTGAATACGTTTTTCCTTTTACATTACCGCTAACATTATTGACAGTAGGTAAATTTGTTTTAGCAAATAGTAAATCATCTACAATAAGCTTATTCAATTCTGCTAGATCTGCTCTTACAAAATCAGTCTTTGCTCCACTAACAGGAACGGTAATCAACGGCACTTTACCAAAAAGAGTTACCAGCGTATTATAAGCTAATCCTCTGTAAAACTTAGCCTCCGCCGCAATCTTATCTTTAGCAGCTTGAGTCAAAACCGTTTCAGGATTCTCAGTAGCTACAATAATTGCATTTGCATTGTTAATAATTTTATAGGCCCATTTCCATGCATACAATACTGCCGGATCCGTAGAAGTAAGATTCGCATAATCAGTAAAAGGAACAGCCCATGGGTCCATGTCAGCCGGAGACTTATTATAGGCCACATCAGTACCAATTTGCCAACAGGCCAACCAGCCCTGACCTGTCGCATTAGCTAAATTAAAAAAGGTGTGCCAGGTTGAATATTGGTTTTGCAAACCAACCAGGGCCGCATCTAATCCCAACGCATCATTGAGTTGTGTAGGATCATAACTTGAATATAATTTTTCATCTAAATAATCATTCTGACAAGAACTAACCCCCATTACAATCAGAAGGCTAACCATATATATTTTATTTTTCATTTTTTGAAAGTATTAAAAGTTATTACTTATTTTAAAGTGATATTGGTACCTATTGTAAAGACAGAAGTCAAAGGATAACTATTCGTGTCATTCGCTAATCCTTTATCAAAATCAGCCTCTGGATCCCATCCAAACCATTTGGTCCAGGTGACAAGGTTTCTACCGCTCATATAGATTGTTAATCCTCCTAAATGTAATTTATCAAGTACTTTGGTATTGGCTACATAACTTAGAGTTACATCTTTTAACCTTGTATAGCTGGCATCTTTTGGATAATTATAATCTCTTGTATTGGTATAAGAAAGTGCAGGTCTTGAATTATTCTGATTTGCTGCTGTCCAATATCCTATTCCTCCAGGTAAATTTTGTCTACCTCCATAATCTCTGTAATCCAACAAGTTATTGCTTTTACTAATTCCTTGTGCGGTTTGAATGAAAACATTTAAATGGAAATCTTTATAATGGAACGTATTGGTAATCCCTCCTGTCCATTTTGGAGCAGTCTGACCTAAAACAACTCGGTCATTCGGAGTAATAGTTCCGCTTCCATCCGTATCGGCAAATTTTAGATCTCCCGGTTTAGCTGTAGGATCTACTCCTGCAGGATTTTCTCCTACCTGCCATACGCCTACTTGTTTGTAATCATACACCACACCTATTGGCTTACCTATGAACCATCTATTACCGACGTCATCTTTTTTATCTCCGTATAAATCAACAATTTTGTTTTTATTAGTCGCAAAATTCGCACTGGTCTCCCATCTAAAATTTCCTAGGTTAAGAACCGTAGCTTTTAGCGAAATCTCCAACCCTTTATTAGACACTTCTCCTAAATTTTGTAATACCTGGCTATAACCCGTTATAATCGGTATTGCACGCAACAACAATAAATCTTTAGTATGATTGCTATACCCATCAATAGTTCCTGAAATTTTTTTGTCGAACAATTCAAAATCTAACCCCACATTGGTTCCAAGGGTACTTTCCCATGTAAGATCTTTATTACCTAATACATTAGCTACAACACCTACGGTACTGACACCATTGAAAGGCAATCTGACAGTACTTGCAGTGGATGAGGTCACGTTTGGATTTATCGCCTGATTTCCTGAAAGTCCATAAGAAGCTCTTAATTTCAAATTAGTGACAACATCTGAATTTTCTAAAAACTTTTCTTTCGAAATATTCCAACCCAACGCTACCGAAGGAAACAAACCATATTTTGAAGAGTTAGATCCAAAAGCGGAGTACCCATCTCTTCTTGCTGTAGCGGTAAATAGATACTTACTGGCATAAGAGTAATTTAATCGTAACATTTGCGATAAAAGATTGGACTTATATCCCTGAGAACTTGCAGACGTAGATGATGCAGTCGAAAGGTTATTGAAAGTCAACTGATCATTAATAAATCCTGAAGCGGTTGTACTCGACGAAAAGAAATCCGTTTGTTGTGCACTGTAAAGTCCGGTAACCCCTACAGTGTGATTTTTCCAGCTTTTGTTATAATTAAATATATTCTCAACGGTCATACTTCTGGTCTCGCTATTTGACACCAAAGCGGTACCTAATAAATCCCCCGTACTTCTGCCTAAATAACTTTGAAACTGACTCGGAACCAAAGTATAGCCTACATTTAATTTGTATTTAAATCCCGGTAAAAAATCTGGGGTTAAATCAAAAAAAGCATTCGCTGTAATATTTTGATTTCTGTCGTTACGCGGGCTACTCAATCTGACCATTGGGCTTCTGAATACCAGTTCTCCAAACATTGGATAGACTTCATAATTCCCATTTGCATCATAAAGAGAACCATAAGGACTCATTCTACCCGCTAAAGTTAAATTTGTATGACCCCCATCATAATTGTTGTTTGTCAAAAATATATTTACTCCACCATCTAAATAAGGTGCTATTTTGGCATTAATATTTGATCTAATACTCCCACGTTGAAAGTCATATCCTTTCAGAACTCCTTTTTGCTCCAATAGATCCCCTGAAATATAGTACTTAACACTTTCACTACCTCCAGAAATACTCACATTATAATTTTGAATTTTCCCAAGCTGATCCACCTGATCCATCCAATCGGTAACTACCCCATTGGCATAGTTTTGTTGCTCAAAAAGATTTGGTAAAACATTCTTATCCGCTGATCCGGACTGCGTTTTCCAGTCTGCATATTTTTGCACATATTCAGCTGGTCCCATAGGATTTATTCTATTAGAGAACGTTTCAATACCGGTATACGTGTTGAATTTTATAACAGGTTTTCCTGTTTTTCCTTTTTTAGTAGTAATCAAAATAACACCATTTGCCCCTCTGGTTCCATAAATCGCAACTGCCGAAGCATCTTTCAATATTTCCAATGATTCAATATCATTCGGATTAATATCGTTCAAAGATCCACCTGTAGTACTAAATGGCATACCATCCAAAACAATAAAAGGACCTGTAGCAGCACTGATAGAACTCGCCCCTCGAATTTGAGCGGAAGTTCCGCTTCCAGGAGCAGAAGAGCTCTGAATAACATTCACTCCGGCAACGGCACCTTGCACTGATTGCAGCACATTGGTAACAGGAAGTTGAGAAAGTCGTTCTTTAGATAAAGAAGTCACAGACCCCGTCACATCGGACTTTTTCTGTGTACCGTACCCTACAACAACTACTTCATTTAAAGTGTTATTAGTGGGAGTTAGTTTTACATCAATAGTAGTTTGATTACCTACTGCAATCTCTTTCTGATCGTAACCAATAAAAGTAAATATTAATGTAGCACCTGTATTAGCCTGTATTGCATACGTCCCTTCAAAGTCAGTAGCCGCTCCATTATTGGTACCTTTAATAAGAATAGAGGCCCCGGGTAGTGGTTGATTATTTTCATCTACTATTTTACCTGAAATTTTTACTTTTTCAGATTGGCCATAAATAACAGCAGAGAAAACTAAGAGACACATCAAAATAGTTTTTTTCATAATTTTTTTTTGGTTAGAAATTAATTTATTTTTTTGATTATTTTTATTAACTAATGCTAATTATTAAATCTTTTGCGTGTAGGCACACGTAATTTTTTTAAAAAAAAGCATTTTAGCAATACCGTGTGCGCAAACATAAGTCTTATTTTTTAATTAAAAAATAAAATTTATAATTATTCTCAAAAAAAACACATAAAATTTAATTATGTGTTTTTTTAAATATAATTACATACACTATTACCTATTAATTTAACTATTTCTTAAAATGACACTTTTATTTCGTTAAATAAATCAAAATGATAAGAATGATCTTAAAAAAGTCAAAACAAGGCTATACCTGATTTTATTTATTAAAAACATTTAATAATACTAGAACTAATACAAAAGACACACCTCCTATACGGTATAAAAGTTCCTTAATCATTTAAAGTAACACTGGGGAAAAAAATTCCGGCAGCGCATATTTGAATTACAAACAAAGCTATTAGAAGGCAAAACTGAAAATCGAAAATCCATACAAAGCGACCGCTTTAAAAAACCTTATATGGGTTATTAACGTATCTGTAATAAATTGTATTTATTCCCTATAATGATTTCTTTAATGGGGAAATAAGAATAGGGAAATAAAAAGGGTGAAATAAGAAGTCATGAAGAAGCTGAAAACTAAATTTTAAACAAATAATCAACAGGGCTAAAAAAATCTTTTAAAGTACTATTTAAATAATACCACTATTGCACTCAGAACAAGGACGGCACACTATCAAATGAAACACTATCTAATGCTATTGAAAAAAAGGGATGAGTACAAAGCACGAAAAGGAAATAGTTTAGATGATGTAGTTATGGAAAACTGCTGCGGAATGTAAAAATCAGAATCATTGAATATCATGAAATTTACCGCTATAAAAACGTCAAAACCAGAAAATAAATCATCTCTCAAATAGTGTACTAATGAAAAAACAACATTGAATTTAAACGAAATGAGCCCGATGCAATATCGGGCTCATTAGTGTCAAAATTAAGTATATATTTTTCTAAACTTTTGGACACAGTCAAGAAATCATAGCAGAATATAGCATTACAAATCCTGTATAGGAGCATATTTAGGAACTAATAGCTTCATTATCGACCAGGCTAATAAATAGGCCGTTGCACAAAAAACAAATACAATGGTATAACCCGTCTTAATTTGTCCTAAAGCCTCAAAATGATCAATTAAAGCACCAGCTGTCTTCGTAACAAGAACCCCGCCTATCCCACCTGCCATTCCTCCAATTCCCACTACAGAACCTATAGTTTTTTTAGGGAACATATCAGATACTGTAGTAAAAATGTTAGCAGACCATGCCTGATGTGCTGAAGCTCCTAAACCAATCAATAGTACCGGAATCCAAAAACTAATATGTCCGAACGGTTGTGCCAATAAAACCACCAGCGGAACTATTGCAATTAGTAACATCGCTTTCATTCTTCCGTCATAAGGCGTAAAACCTTTATTAATAAAATAAACAGGAAACCAACCTCCTCCAATACTGCCAATCATTGTCATACTGTATAAAACCGCTAAAGGTAAAACGATAGCGGTATCCACCATGTTAAACTCTGCCTGTAGATATTTTGGCAACCAAAATAAAAAGAACCACCAAACACCATCTGTCAAAAATTTCCCAACTACAAAGGCCCAGGTCTGACGGTACCCTAATAATTTAATCCAGGCAACCTTCTCTTCTGTTTCGATTATCTGAATAATAGTAGGATCATTTTCGCTAGCTATATAATCAAATTCTTCTTTGGACAACTTCTTTTGATTTTCAGGTTTTTCATATAAAGCATTCCAAAATAAAATCCATATAAAACCTATTGCACCAACTGCGATAAAAGCACTTTGCCAACCCCAATGAACAGCAATCCATGGAACCGTTAGTGGTGCTAATATAGCACCAACATTTGAACCTGAATTGAATATACCGGTTGCCAAAGCACGTTCTTTTTTTGGAAAATATTCAGCAGTGACTTTAATTGCGGCCGGGAAATTTCCTGATTCACCAAAACCTAAAACCGCTCTGGACACCATAAAACCAGCAATTGATATTGGAACTGCACTAATTCCTACCCAAGCCAAAACATTCGTAAAAACACTTCCGATAGCTATTGAATACGCGTGCATTATCGCTCCGATTGACCAGATAGATATCGCTAAAATATACCCCCATTTTGTCCCTAATTTATCGATAATCCTACCCGCAAAAAGCATGGATATTGCATAAATAAATTGAAATACTGCGGTAATATTAGCATAATCACTATTGGACCAATTGAATTCCTTTGATAAGCTAGGCGCCAATAAACTGAGCACTTGTCTGTCTAAATAATTGACGGTAGTAGCAAAAAATAAGAGCCCACAAATGGTCCAGCGATAATTTTTAATTTTAGTGTTCATCTATGGTTATTTTTAAATAGTGTAAAGCATTATTAAAACAAATATTCTCAACCATTTTACCAATGAAAGCCATATTATCAGGAAGTAAACCTTTTTCCATTTCATCCCCAAGTACATTGCATACTATTCGACGGAAGTAATCATGACGAGAAAAAGACATAAAACTTCTTGAATCGGTAACCATTCCGACAAATCTGCTCAGCAATCCAAAATTAGATAATACATTCAACTGATTTTCCATTCCTTGCTTTTGATCTAAAAACCACCAAGCAGCTCCATATTGCATTTTACCAGGAATTGGCCCCTCATTGAAGTTAGCCACCATCGCTGCCACCATCTCGCTTTCACTCGAATTGAGATTGTAAACAATCGTTTTTGTCAATCCGTTAGCCCGATTAAGTGTATCGAAAAATCGAGACATTTTTTCGGCAGTATTTGGAGATCCAACAGAATCAAAACCGTTATCAGGTCCCAGCTCCTGATTCATCCTACTATTATTATTTCGAATAGCTCCCACATGGAACTGTTGTGTCCACGATTTTTCATTATTCATTAATGCTAATTTTATAAGCATTGCTGATTTGTATTTGTCTATTTCTAAATCACTAAGTTTTTTCCCTTCTCTTGCTTTATCAAAAATTGCAGCAACCTCATCTGCTGTAAAATCTTCGGCATAATAAGTTCCATGCCCATGATCTGAAACACGACAACCCATTTCGTGAAAGAAATCATGACGAAACTGAATAGCATTCACAAAAGATTCAAAATTATTGATAACATAGCCAACACTTTTTTCAAGTTTATCAATCCAACCAATAAATTCTGCTCTATTTTCAATATTAACAGCTTTATCAGGTCTAAAAGTCGGCACAACCGTTATCTCAAATTTATCGTCCTGAATTTTTTTATGATAGCGTAAATCATCTGTGGGATCATCAGTTGTTCCTACTACTTTTACATTCATTTTACGCAATAAATTTTTGACACTAAAATTTGGAGTCTGCAATAAAGCTGAACAGGCATTAAAAATAGTTTCCGCATTTTCGGCATTTAAAAGTTCCTCAATTCCAAAATAATTTTTTAACTCCATGTGTGTCCAATGATACAAAGGATTTCTTAAAGTATATGGAACTGTTTCTGCCCACTTTTTGAATTTCTTCAAATCAGTAGCATCACCTGTAATGTATTTTTCATCAATTCCGTTTGCTCGCATAGCTCTCCATTTGTAATGATCCCCTTCAATCCACATCTGGGTGATATTTTCAAACTGGCGATCTTCGGCTATGTCTTTTGGAGACAAATGATTGTGAAAGTCTAAAATAGGTTGCGTTTTAGCATACTCTTTATAAAGCGTAATTGCTGTCGGACTATTTAACAAAAAATCGTCTGAAATAAATGGTTTTTTAGACATAACTATTTTAATTAAATAGACTTTTTTCAATTCCCATTTCTAGACCTCGCAACTCGGCAAGACCTCTCAAACGACCAATTGCTGAATAACCTGGATTTGTTTTTTTATTTAAATCATCCAACATCTGATGGCCATGATCTGGTCGCATTGGAATGATTCTTTTCGTTTCTTTTTGTTTTTTTAGAATAGATTTTACCACTTCATACATATCTACATCACCTTCTAAATGATTGGCTTCATAGAAATTCCCTTCTGCGTCACGTTGGGTACTCCTAAGATGAATAAAATTCATTTTATTCCCATGACGATCTATAATACCTGGCAAATCATTTTTAGCAATAACCCCGTAAGAACCCGTACACATACAAAATCCATTTGACGGTGAATCAATTGCATTTAGTAATTGTATTAAATCTGCTTCGGTACTTACTACACGAGGTAAACCTAAAATTGGATATGGAGGATCATCAGGATGAATAGCCATTAAAACGCCTACACTATCGGCTACTGGAATGATTTCACGCAAGAAATAATATAAATTTTCTTTCAATTTATTGGCATCAATACCATCATACCCTTGTAGTACTTTTAAGAAATCTTCAACAGTATAAGATTCTTCTGCACCTGGCAAACCAGCAATAATGTTTTGTTGCAATTTTACTTTATCCGCATCGGTTAACTTTTCAAAAGTAGCTTTCGCTTTTACTTGCTGCGCTTCAGAATAAGTAGTTTCTGCTCCAGGTCTTTTTAAAATAAACAATTCAAAAGCAGCAAATTCATTGATATCAAAACGCAAGGCTTTAGAGCCGTCTGGCATTTCATAAGACAAATCGGTTCTAGACCAATCTAAAACAGGCATAAAATTATAACAAACTATATTAATTCCACATACCGCTAAGTTTTTAATACTTTGCTTGTAGTTTTCTATATATTTCAAATAATCACCCGATTGTTTTTTGATATCCTCGTGAACTGGAATGCTTTCTACAACTGAAAAAGTTAATCCTGCAGCTTCCACTTCATTTTTTCTCTTCATGATTTCATCCACTTCCCACACTTGTCCATTTTTAATATGGTGTAAGGCAGTAACAATTCCGGTTGCACCGGCTTGTCTAGCGTCAGATAATTTCACAGTATCATTTGGTCCGTACCATCTCCATGTTTGTTCCATTTGCTTAAATTTTTTATATATTATTAGTTACTTTATTTATATACTTGATACTCCAAACCCACCATCTACATTGACACTGATACCGGTAACAAATTTTGAAGCATCACTACACAACCAAATTAAAGTTCCGCTCAAATCATCTGGTATACCGAATCGTCGCATTGGAGTCTGATCAATAATTTTCTCTCCTCTGGCTGTCAAACTACCATCCGATTCTAATAACAGCGCTCTATTTTGTGCTCCAATAAAAAATCCCGGAGCAATGGCATTAACACGTATTCCTTCTCCAAATTTAGTAGCCATTTCAACAGCCATCCATTTGGTAAAATTATCGACAGCAGCTTTTGATGCAGAATAGCCTACTACACGAGTCAAAGGACGTTGTGCCGAAGCGGAAGATATATTGATAATTACTCCTTGTTTTTGTTTAGCAAAAACTTCTGAATAAACTTGTGTTGGTAACATTGTACCAATAATATTTAGGTTCAATACCTTTTGTAAATCTGCCGTTAGCATATCATAAATCGCCTTGTCTGGAGCAATAGTAGCACCTGGCATATTTCCTCCTGCAGCGTTAATTAAAATATCAAGGCGTCCGTATTTTTCTATAATAAAATCTCTTACAGCTTCAAGGGAATCCTTGTCTAATACATTGGCTACTACAGAAAAAGCTTGTCCTCCATTAGCGTTAATTTTATTCACTACAAGATCTGCTTCTGCCATGGACAATCCCATTATCCCTGTAATTACACCCGATTGTGCCAAAACTTCACCCATGTGACCTCCTAAAACCCCTGCGCCTCCGGTTATTAAAGCGACTTTTCCTTTTAAATTAAATAAATCATTCATGTTTATATTATTTATTGATTTTTTATAGATTGAATTAAACTCAAAACTGCAGTGGTATTATTTTCGATAGATTGATAGTCCTTTTGATCCATCAATGTTTTACTGATAAGTTTACTCCCCATACCCACAGCACAAACTCCTGCCTCATACCAAGCTCCAATACTCTTTTTAGTAGCATCAACTCCGCCTGTAGGCATAAATAAAAGATTTGGAAAAATATCTTTGATACTATTCAAAAATTCTATTCCAAGTATGTTCCCGGGAAATAATTTAATAAATCGTATTCCAGCATTTTCAGCTGCAATTATATCCGAAGGTGTCATACAACCTGGCCCATAAAAAATATCTTTACTTAGTGTATATCTTGCAATTTCGAGAACAAAACCTGGGCTTATTATAAAATCAGCTCCTGCTTGAAGATATTCTTTAGCTTGGTTTAAATTTTTGATTGTACCAATACCAATTAACAAACCAGGCATTTCTAAATTTCTTAATTTAACAAGTGTTTTAAAATTATTTAAGGCTGAATCTCCTCTGTGCGTATATTCGACCGCTTTTATTCCTGCTTTATAGATAGCTTTAAGCACTTCAACACTTATTGTTTCATCTGTATTAAAATACAAAGGCAATATTCCCTGTTGAATAATGGTATCTGTTACTTGTTGGATATTTTTCATTTACTTATGTTTATATCTTAATTTTTATTACTAATTTTTTAATTTCTCCGGCTCCAATCATGGGAGCGTGAACATCCTCTGGAAAAAAAATGACAAATTGACCTTTTGCTAATTCGAAAAAAAGATCAGGTGTGTCACTAAAAAATCGTACATCTTTTTCCGGATTATAATCGCCATTAGGTATTACACATTTCTGTCTGGGCTTCCAGCCAAAATTTTCTTTCCCTTTAATACAGTACTGAATATCAATATTCTTATCATGACATTCAAATTTCGACAAACCAGTTTCTTTAGATACGCTCTGGAATGTTGCTACGAAAGCCGTTAAATTTTCAAAAGTACCAACAGGACCAGCTGCTGCTTTTTCAAGATCACTATGGCCCTTGATAAATTCGAAGGCTCCCTTAAAACAAGGATTTATATTAAAATAATTGGAAGCATTTTCTAAAGTATCTATAATCATACAGGCATTTTTTATCGTTGAACCCTAACACTTCCCTGACCTTTCATTAAATCCAGCACTTCATTTAAAGAAGCATGATTAAGATCCCCTGGTATGGTATGTTTAATTACGCTGGCAGCAACCGCAAACTCAGCAGTATCCTGTGTTGACATACCCGTTACCAGGCCATAAATTAAACCGCTGGCAAAAGAGTCTCCTGTACCGACACGATCAACAATTCTGACATCATATTTTTTGGTCTCATAAAATTCAGTACCATCATAAACCAAAGCACTAAAAGTATTATCACTCGCGCTGTGGCTTTCTCGTAATGAAGTGGCTATAAATTTGAATCCAAACGTTTCTTTCATTTGTTTGAAAATATCCTTAAAACCGGCAATCGTTATTCTACCATCGATAACATCGTTTGCTTTCGGTTCCATACCCAAAGTGGTATCTGCTCCAATACAAACATCCACATATTGGCAAATTCTCCCTAATACCTTTGCCGCTTTATCCTTACTCCATATTTTTTTTCTGTAATTAATATCGATGCTGGTAGTAATTCCCTTTGCTTTTGCAGCTTTCAGAACAGCTTCAGTTAATGCGGCGGCCCGGTCACTCAAGGCTGGAGTAATCCCACTAGTATGAAACCATTGGGCACCTTCTAAAACGGCATCAATATCAAACTCGGCTATACTAAAATCAGTGATGGAAGATCCTGCTCTGTCATAAATAACTTGAGAGGCTCGTAAAGAAGCGCCCGGCTCCAAAAAATAAATTCCTAAACGATTCCCTCCTTTAACTATAAATTGGGTATCTACACCAAAACGTCGCAGATGATTAATTGCCGATTGGCCAATTGCATTATCAGGTACTTTTGTAATAAAAGTGCCTTCTAATCCATAATTACACATAGCAGCTGCAACATTAGCTTCTGCCCCGCCATAAGTAGCGTCAAAAGTTTCAGATTGAACAAAACGTTTATGATCTGGCGTTGACAATCTCAACATAATTTCACCTAGAGTTACAACTTTCTTACTCATTAATATTTAATTTTTTATTGGATCTGCAAAACGATTATTTAAACTGTATTTAAAACTATAATGATAAAAAAACTACAGAAAGAATTAAAACGTGTTCGCACACGTTTTTTTTTAATATATTTGTTTACTTTTCAGAAAAAAAGACGGTAAATATATTTTTAAAAATATTCTTTCTTAAATAGATATCAAGAAGGTAAAAATCGATTCGTGCACGTACACGGAACTAGGCAAATATATAATAAAATTTCAATCACGCAAATAAATTATCAAATTATGTTAAATAAATCACACTATCAAAAACTAGTCATAATTAGAAGAATCATTTTTTTTGATTACCTATTCTACAATTGAGCCTTTTGCAAATCATAAAAAAAACATTATTTTTGAGTTCACTTTTACAAAGTGAAATTTCAGTATAACCCTTAAACTAAACAATTATCATTACAATTAAAAAAATTGCCCAGCTTGCTGCAGTTTCTCAAGGGACTGTAGACAGGATTATACATAATCGAGGTCAGGTTTCACAAGAAAACATTGATAAAGTTAATGCTATCATAAAGGAATATGGATATAAAAAAAATATTTTTGCCAGCAATCTCGCCTTTAACAAAAAGTTCAAATTTGCAATTTTCTTACCTAAAAATGAGGGACTTGAATATTGGAAAATCCCAGTTAATGGTATTGAAAGAGCAGAAGAAGAATTTGAAAAATTTGGAGTTACTTTAGATTACTATTTCTACAAATACGACTCGATTTCTTTCAAAAAAATAGCTTCCAAAATTGTAGATAAAAAATATGATGGCCTCTTATTTGCACCTATATTTCATGATGAATCGATTTTATTTTTGAATCAATGTAAAAAGATAAATCTTCCCGTCGTCATGATTGACTCTAACATAAAAGAAGTTGACAGTTTTGCCTATATAGGTCAGGATGCATTCCAAAGTGGATATCTCGCAGGAAGACTCGTATGTTATAATTCCACCATGGAAAATAACGTCCTGATAATAAAAATCACTCGCGAAATAGAAAGCACCTCCGTATACCTACAACGAATTAAGGGATTCTATTCTTTTTTTAAAGATCATGAAGGTGAAGGATCCGCAAACTTTAAATTTTCAGAAATCACATTGAAAGACTCCGGTCAAAAACAACTCAACCTAAAAATGTTTGAAGGAATTAACACCATTTTTATTCCAAATTCAAGATCTTATATTGTTGCTGAATTTTTAAAAAAAAACAATCTAAACCACATTGTTTTAGTTGGTTACGATTTACTACAGGAAAACGTAAAATATCTAAAAGATGGAGTTATTGATTTTTTAATCAATCAAAAACCAGAACAACAAGGTTATTTGGGTGTTGAATATTTATATAAAAAAATTATACTCAAAGAAAATGTTGAAAATACGTATTACATGCCTTTGGAAATAATCATAAAAGAAAATTGTTAAACCTCGCAATTTTTTTCTTTTTTGCGAACTATAGCAGGAGTAATGAGAACTACATAAACGACATATAGCAGTATTTATAAAACAGTAATAACTGTAAAAACAAGTAGATCTATAAAAATTTAAAAGTAATAAATCTTCATTTTCATTACTCCGAGGTTATACTGTATAAAAATTAAAATCTTTCAAAAATCCCCAATCCGAATAAGGCAAAATCATACTTTACCGGGTCGATTGGGTCAAGTAATCTTAAACTTAAATCTAACTCGTTTAGTGCTTTAGAATCATTTTGATTTCGAGTCAGTAAACCAAGCTTACGTGCGACATCTCCAGAATGGACATCCAATGGACATGATAATTTAGACGGCGCTATATTTTTCCAAATACCAAAGTCTACCCCATTATTATCTTGTCTAATCATCCACCTTAGATACATATTAATTCTTTTAGAAACGGAACCTTTGGCTGGATTTGCCACATGTTTCCTAGTTCTGTCTAAATGTGGAATTTCAAAAAAAGCTTTATGAAGTTCAAAAATAGCTGGTTGTAAAGAATCTTTTGTTTGATAAGAATCAAAGATAGCTTCCAATCCACCTTTATTATTGTAGATGTATTTTAGTGCTTTAATAAAATGGATAAAGTCAACAGAATTAAACGTTCGATGTACAAATCCTTCCAATCGCTCCAGTTGATAATCATTATGATTCATTACAAAATCATACGGTGAATCACCTAGTAAGTCCATCATTCGATGCCCGTTTTTTGTAATCATCGTTCTATTTCCCCATGCAATAGTTGAAGCAAGAAAACCAGCTATCTCAATATCTTCTTTTAAAGAATATCGATGAGGCACACTAATAGGGTCTGGCTCTATAAAATCAATCGTATTATACTGAAGTACTTTGGCATCCAAAAAATCTTTTAACTCTTCTTTACTTAATTCAACCATTTCTTTGCGTATCTATCATATTACAAATTTAAACTAAATAATTAATTAATTTAACGCAACCCTTCATTACTGCTTAGTCATGTTTCTCCGATGGATGATTCGTCAAGACAATAAAGGAGTTGATTTAGGAATATGGAAAAGTATTTCACCTGCTTCATTATCCTGTCCCTTGGATGTGCACTCTGGTAATGTAGCACGAAAATTAGGAATACTGACAAGAAAACAAAATGATGGAAAAGCATTAGCCGAATTGGATTTAAAACTCCGTAAATTTGATCCAAGTGACCCCGTAAAATATGATTTTGCATTATTTGGATTAGGGGTTTTTGAGGGATTTTAACTAGCTGTAGCTCCTTATTATCAATCATTTAAGTCATTTTATATTTATTCCTTTTAAAAAAATAAAAAATAGCTTTTTATTTAGCAATGAATGAATATCTTTATCAAAAACCAATTCAATTATTTGATAAAAAATACCTTACTTATTCAGATTAGATTAGTACCAATCATGTCAGACTAAATTTGGTGTTTTTTAAACTAAATCGCTAAAATGAATATAAAACACATAAAACCAGACTTGATTATTCCGTTATCTCTATTTTTTATTTTTAGTGCTTCTTAAAAAACACAATTTGATTAGTTGTACAAAATCCTAAATTTTAACTCTTTCTACGAAATGGAACACTATTTTATTAGTATCATTTTATCTGTTTTGATACTTTTTTTTCTGACATTAATTTCGATACTCATCCTAAACAGATTCTTGTATCATTTAGCTGTTCCTAAAATAAACATAGTCAAAACTAAAGCTGATGATTTCTTGACTTCTCTGGTATTTTCCTCTTATGACGAAGCTGAACTAGCATCAAAAATTAACGATTTTAAAAAAGAAATTCCTTTTAAAAAAAAATGGTGTAAAAAAATCATATTGAATAGAATTATTTTTTTAAAACGTAACTTAAAAGGTGACATCACAAATACTTCGCATTTTATTTATGAGCAATTTGATTTATTCAACCTCACTCGTTCGCTTTTAAAAAGTAAAAAAAAATATTTGATTTGCCTTGGCATGTATCATTTAGAAGCGTTAGAATACAATAAAGGAAAAAATTATGTAATCCCTTTTTTAAATCATAAAAACAGAACCCTAAATTCAAGTGCTTATTTAACATTGATTTCATTGGAACCTGAGAATTTAAATCTTTTATTAGATTACCCTAAATCAATTTTTTTAGCAGGAGAAATAAATGTGATGAATATAGTTCATCAAAAAAAGCTACCAATTCCTATAAAATTAAAAGATTGGATTCAATCAAAAAATCCTTCAATTGTAAAATTAGGAATAAAATTAATGGCATATTATAATTATACAAACGAAACTCAAGCCATTGTAAATCATCTGAAATCCGTAGATGAAAAAATAAGACACGAAGTTATAGTTGCTGTAAGACACTTATTTATACTTGATACCGAAAAAATTCTGATTGAACAATTTGACAAAGAAGACAAAAAAAATAAAATCGAAATTTTAAATACATTGGCTTCAATAGGCAGCGAGGAATCAGAACAATTCATCGCCGGTCTTTTAACAAAGTCAATTGATTCTGATATCAAACTGAAAGCTGTTTATAGTCTTTCAAAAATGAATTCGGTTTACTTTGAAAATAAATTTATTGAAAATCCAGAGATAATAAAAATGATAAAACATGTTAAAATCCCTTCGATATGATATTAAAAGAGCTATTAAAAGATTATGAACTATTTGTCGCTGTTTTTTCAATAACATATATTATTTTTTATATCCTATTGGCCATACTATCTTATTTTGCTATAAAAAAACATATTAACGCAAAATACTTTATTCACGATGATGTTCTTCTAAAATCGAATTATATTCCTGGAGTTTCGGTAGTAGCTCCCGCATTTAATGAAGGCGCAAATGTGGTTTTTAACGTAAAATCCTTAATGTCTTTAAACTACCCTAAATATGAAGTTGTATTGGTCAACGATGGTAGTACTGATGATACTTTAGAAAAACTTATTAAGGAATTTGAATTAATTAAAATAGATTTTTATTATCAGGAAAAAATCCCAACCAAAACTGTAAGAGGACATTATAAATCAATTAATCCTATATATTCAAAACTTTTGGTTGTTGATAAAGAAAACGGAAAAAGTAAAGCAGACGCATCAAATGCCGGAATAAATTCAACTAAATACCCTTTATTCCTATGTACAGATGTTGATTGTATATTAAAAAATGATACTATAATAAAATTAGCAAAGCCTTTTATAGAAAGTGAAAGAAGAGTCATTGCAACGGGAGCGGGTATCCGAATTTCAAATTCATGTGAAGTAAAAGAGGGTTTCCTTGTTAAAATTCATTTCCCAAAAGGCTGGTATCCCAGATTTCAAGAACTTGAATATGTGCGAGCCTTTCTTTTTGGAAGAATGGCATGGAGTCAATTAAATAGTTTATTGTTGGTTTCAGGCGGTTTAGGGATGTTTGACAAGGAAATAGCCGTTGAAGCTGGTGGCTATTGGCATAAATCTTTAGGTGAGGATATGGAGCTTATCACGCGAATGAGAAAATATATGTATGAGAAAAAACTTGATTTTGCAGTAAAATACATCCCAGAATCCTTGTGTTGGACGGAAGTGCCCGCAACCAGAGAAATATTGATACGACAACGTGTACGATGGGCAAGAGGCCTAATTCAGACACTTAATCTACATAAGGATGTTTTTTTCAATCCAAAATACGGAAGAACTGCTTTTCTTATTTTTCCATATTTTTTTACTTTTGAATTTTTGGTTCCCATTTTAGAGCTAATTGGAGTTATCGTTTTAATACTATCCTTTATATTTCTTAATGTTAATTATGAAGCATTCTTATACCTAACTTTGGCAGTTTATTTTTTTTATCTGAATATCACGATAATATCTATTTTATTGGATGATCTTTTATACAAGCATTATACTAGTATGAAAGAAATATTTATCCTCATTTTAACTGCAATTATAGAACCTATATTCTATCACCCAGTAAACGTGTATGCCTCATTAAAAGGATATTATCATTTTTTTAGACAAAAAGAACAAGCATGGGGAAACATGCAAAGACAAGGTTTTAATATTGAAAAAAAATAATTAAAAGTATGATCAAAAAAAATATCATTAGAACACTACTAATTGTGTTCCTATATTCAGTAACACTCTCAAACTATACTCTTTTTGCACAAAAAATTGATACTGACAGTCTATTGACAGAAGCCCTTCATGATGCGTATAAAACTAGAAACTACAAATTAGCTCTAAAGAAATCACAATTAGGAATTAAACTGGCGCCAGATTATTTGGATTTCTATTTGCTATCAGGAAGGATTTATCAATTAACCCAAAAAAGCGATAGTGCCCGATTTTATTATAATTATGTAATTGAAAGAAACCCAAAATACGAAGAGGCTTTTTCTTATCTAATCAATATGGATCTAGAAGAAAAAAAATACAGGGAGGCCGAAATTTTGATTGACAAAGCAATCGAAACACATCCTGAAAACAAGACTTTTCGTTACAATAAAATGACGGTTTACCAATCACAAAATGACGACAAAAAAAAATCTGATTATTTAAAAATTTTACAATTACAATATCCTGATGATTCCGAATTAAGACAACGTATTTTTAACTTAGACACTAAAAATAATTCGGAAAGAATTGGAATCAATTATAGCTATACAACATTTAACAGGAAAAGCTATGGCCCATGGCATTTAGCTAGCTTGCAATATATTAGACAGCGCAATTGGGGTTCTTTGATTGGTAGAGTTAATTATTCAAATAGATATGCTTCAGGAGAAAGTCTTATTGATGGCGTTCAATATGAGGCGGAATCCTATATTTTTACTGGAAAAAATAATTATTCCTATCTCGGAATGGCTTACAGTGAAAATCCGGTTTTTCCAAAATTAAAACTCGGCTATTCTTTTTTTCAAAACTTTAAAAAAGGATGGGAAGCTGATATGGGAATTCGATATGTAAAAACTCAAGATACTGAATTTACGACTGCAGTTATAGGAATTGGAAAATATGTTGGTTCGTATTGGATTAATCTTAAATCCTATATACAAAGTGACAAAAACAATCTTTATCCAGCCTTCGCGATAAACACCAGATATTATTTCAACACACGGTTTGATTATGCATCTTTTAGCGCCGGTTATGGATCTTCTCCAGATGAAAGATCAACTTTAGGCCAATATGAAGAAAGGATTTCTCTAAATTCTTATCGCATTGGCGGGGGGTATTTTAAATTATTTAACGATCATTATATAACCGGTATTCAATTAACACTAAATAATCAAGAATATGCTCCAGATTTAAAACAAACCGAATTGGAACTCGCCTTAATGTTCCAATATAAATTCTAGAATATATCTTAAAAGTACTTTAGTTTATTAGAGTTTATATCTATACAATTCAACTTAAAAGCTACTGAATCTGACATTCTGATATCTAAAAAAGCAGTATTAGAAATCCAAATTATTAGGTCTGCGAAAGTATAAAAACAAGCTTCCGTCATTTTGGAACCTGAGCTTACTTTTTTTTTGTTATTTTAAATTTAAAAAGACACTCCAGTAAATAGCAAATCCAATCACAAATCGGTCTGAAAAAAAATAACAAATCTTCCCATTTACTCCTATCGACTGATTTGATTTAGTACGCAAAAAACTATTCTTACATTTCCAAGCATTCTATCCCCTTACAGATAAATATTTTTTTTATAAGAAAAATAATTCTTTTATTAAAAATAAAATGTATTTCATCGATTAAATATGTATTTAGTCGATGAAATACATTTTATTTACTTACTTTTGATAGAGAAATATTTTTATTCTATTTCAAACAATTAAATTTTAAGTAAAATAATTGCAGAATGTTAAAATAGCTTTTACAGCTTTCGAAATAAAAAATAAAGAAGCTAATTAAAAACAGTACCAACTTGAAAAAAAAATACAAAACAAATAATAGTTATCTCTAATATAAAAATACCACACCAATGATGAATAACATAAAAAAAATATTAGTAATTGAAGACGATATTTTAATGGTAAAAATTCTGGAATTCATTCTGAGAAAAGAAGGATATGAATTGACAATTGCCAAAGACGGTATCGAAGGTATCGAAAAATTAAATTCAGTGAATCCTGATTTGGTGATTACAGATATTATACTCCCTTTTAAATCTGGATTAGAAGTAATTAGTTTTGTAAAAGAAAATTTTAACCATATACCTGTAATTGTGGTATCCTCAATGGGCGAAGAAGAAGGAACAGTATTGGAAGCGTTCAACCTTGGCGCTGATGATTTTGTATCTAAACCATTCAATCCAAATGAGTTAAAGATTAGAGTAAAACGAATATTTGACAGAAAACAAATGTTTGAACATACCATGAAAACTGCCATTAGTGCATAGTATATTTGGTTTGAGAAGGCCGGTTGAAATTATAAATAAAAACAGTAGATTTTCTCATTGAAAGAATTAAAAAAACTGATAAAAGTTGGATTTATAAATTAAATCCCGAAATACAAGTGACTTCTCTTACGAATTATATCGTTACTTTCAAAAAGACTATCTTTGCACAAAATTTAAGCAAATGAGTACTTTCGAACAATTCAATCTCCCTAAATCTGTACAAAAAGCAATAGACGATTTAGGATTTACAACACCTACTCCTATTCAAGAAAAAACTTTTTCTGTAATAATGTCAGGAAGAGATATGATGGGAATTGCACAAACCGGTACCGGTAAAACATTTGCCTACTTATTACCTTTATTGAAACTATATAAATTTACTCCAGGACATACCCCTAAAATAGTGATTCTAGTTCCTACGCGTGAGCTTGTGGTGCAAGTCGTGGAAGAAGTAGAAAAATTGACAAAATACATGTCAGTTCGTACCGTTGGTATTTTTGGAGGTGTCAACATTAATACTCAAAAAACAACCGTTTATAAAGGTTGTGACATCCTAGTGGGAACTCCAGGAAGAATCATGGATTTAACGCTAGATAATGTGATTCGTTTTGAAGAAATGCAAAAACTGGTAATCGATGAGTTTGATGAAATGCTTAATTTAGGTTTCCGTACTCAATTGACATCCATTTTGGCCATGATGCCTAAAAAACGTCAAAACATCCTATTTTCGGCAACGATGACCGATGAAGTAGATGCTATTTTGAATGATTATTTTGATTATCCAGAAGAAGTTACACTTTCGGCATCAGGAACTCCACTGGAAAACATCAAGCAAATTAGCTATAAAGTTCCAAATTTCAATACCAAAATAAACTTGCTGAAACACTTATTGCAAAACAACGAAGACATGAGTCGTGTTCTGGTGTTTGTCAATAATAAGAAGATTTCGGATATGGTTCACGAACGTATCGAAGAGGATTTTGAAGGTCAGTTTGGTGTAATTCACTCGAATAAATCTCAAAATTATCGTTTAAGTACAATGGCTTCCTTTCAAGAAGGAAATTTACGTGGTTTGATTACCACCGATATTATGGCAAGAGGTTTGGATATTTCTAATATCACTCATGTTATCAACTTTGAAATGCCTGAAATGCCAGAATTGTATATGCACCGAATTGGTAGAACTGGTCGTGCCGATGCAACAGGAACAGCAATCAGTCTTATTGCCCCTCGTGAAGAAGAATCCAAAGTGGAAATAGAAGTACTGATGAATATGGAATTAGCAACGGAACCTTTCCCCGAAACAGTAGAAGTTTCATCGAAACTAATCGAACCTGAAAAAGACAGACAGCCGATTAAGTTTATGATGAAAAAACAAAAACTTGAAGGTGATGGAGCTTTTCAAGAGAAAAGTAAAAAGAATAAGAAAGTCAATTTAGGTGGACCAGGTGTAACCAAGAAAAAAACACACGGCTCTGTGAATAGAAATATGCTAAAAACCAGAGATAAAAAGAGAAAAGACAAGAATAAATAAAAATTTAAAAGGCTAAAAATGAGACTCGTTTTTAGCCTTTTTTTTGCATTTTTAAGTTTAATTCTTTGTAAAAACCAAACAAACCGGAGAACACAAAGCTATTCTTTTTCCAGTATCAGTAAGCGATCCCGTAGTTATGTTTCTTTTAAAAACAACTACATCATTCGAATATTGATGCGCTACCAAAAGAAATTTACCTGTGGGATCAATAGCAAAATTTCTAGGTCCTTTTCCCAAAGTACTCGTTTGTCCTTTCGATAGTAATTTCCCGTTTTTTAGAATTTTAAAAGTTGAAATCGTATTCGCTTCACCCCTATTTGTAGCATATAAAAATTTTCCGTCATGCGAAATATGAATGTCCGCAGAACTGAAAGTTCCTTTAAAATCTTTGGCTAAAATGGTAGTTTCGTCTATTTTTTTTAATATTCCGTTTGAATAACTGAAAACCGTTAGCGCTCCGTCTAATTCTTGCAGTAAATAAACAAATTTTCCGTCATTACTAAACGTTAAATGTCTTGGTCCACTCCCTGATTTAACTGAAATACTATCTTTAATTTTCAAAATTTCAGTTGTAGCATTCGGATTGTATTGGTACGAATACACTTTATCATTCCCCAAATCATTAGACAAAATAAATTTTTTATCCGGAGAAAAATAAACCATGTGCACGTGCGGACGTTCCTGTCTTTGTACATTAATTCCTTTTCCATAGTGTTGCACTACTTGCTTAGCTTCAGTAATACTTCCGTCGCTATTTTTACCGAAAACTGAAATATTTCCACCCGAATAATTGGCAACAATTACATTTTTATCATCATTAATAATATAACAAGGATCAGCTCCTTTGGAACTTTGTTTGTTGATTAAATTTAATTTTCCACTTGAAGGATTATAACCAAAAGAGCTTACCGTACTTTCAGCTCCATTTTCATTTACTGAATAAACATAATTATTATTTTTGGAAACGGTCAAATAACTTGGGTTTATAACATTATCAGTAGTATTTTTAAGATTAAAACCTCCAGTATTTGAATCAAAATCATAGGTGTAAATTCCTTTACTTTCACAGCTGTTGGTATAAGTTCCAATTAGCAAATTGAATTTGTTTTTTTGTGCTTGCACGCTTGTTAAAATGAAAATTGAAAGAAGAACAACATACGAATTTTTCATGTTTTTAAATTTTATTGAAAAGCTAAAATACATAAATATTTTATAATCAATGCCAATTGTTTATTCCTTTGAAAAATCATACCAACTTCAAACAAAACTGTCAACTAATTTGTATTTTTGAATAATCAAATTCAATGAACTCCATTGAAAATAGAATCCAATGAAGTAAACTTGAAATCAAAATGCACTTTAAACATCCCGAAATTTTATACTTTCTATTCTTATTGATTGTACCAATTTTGGTTCATTTATTTCAATTACGCCGTTTCAAAAAAGAATATTTCACTAATGTTCGTTTCTTAAAAGCATTGTCGATACAAACCAGAAAAAGCTCCAAAATCAAAAAATGGTTGCTTCTCATCTGTCGTTTATTAGTACTCACTTGTATTATTGTAGCATTTACGCAACCTTTTTTCGATTCAAAAGACATCAAAAACGCCACTAATGAATTGTATATCATCTTGGATAATTCCTTCAGTATGCAAGCCAAAGGCAAAAAAGGGGAATTGCTAAAACGAGCCGTTCAGGAATTATTGGAAGACACTCCGGAAAATGTAAATTTTTCTTTGCTTACCAATTCTGAAAATTATTGGAATACGGATATAAAGTCGGTTCGAAGTTCTTTACAAAATCTTAAATACAGTGCTACGCCATTTCAACTTACTAGTATAATGGCAAAAATAAAAGCGCATAAATCGGCGTTTAAAAAAGAAATTGTTGTCATTACGGATGCCATAGGACTTGATGAAAAGCAATTAAAAAATAGTGACGTAACTAATCCTCCGCAATTCATAATCCCGAAAGCGGAACAAAAAAACAACGTTTCCATTGACAGCGTTTTCATCAATAAAACACTCGATACTTTTTATGAAATCAGTGTCCAATTATCCGGTTATGGCGAAGATTTCAATCCCATTCCTATCTCTTTATATAATAACAACAAACTTATTGCTAAGACCATTGTAGCATTAGACCCAAAGAAAAAAACGCTTAATTTTACGATTCCAAAACAGGCTTTTCATGGTTATGTATCGCTAGTTGATAATGGTTTGGGTTATGATAACACTTTATTTTTTAGCATTTCAAAAACGAAGAAAACGAACGTAATCAGTATTGGCGAACCAGAAAAAAGCAACTTTCTTTCCCGAATTTATACGAATGAAGAATTCAATTTCAACAATTATACTTTAGGGTCGCTGGATTACAACAAACTGGAAGAGCAAAATACGATTGTTTTAAATGAATTGGATGAAATTCCACAAGCGCTCCAAACCACTTTAAAATCTTTTGTGGAAAAAGGTGGCAATTTAATTGTAATTCCATCAGCAGGGGCTTCGGTTGCTAATTTGAATTCATTTTTGACGAGTTTTGGAAACCTAAAATTCACAGCTTTGGAAAACAAAGAAAAACTGATTACTAAAATCAATTTTAATCATCCTATATTCAATACCGTTTTCGAAAATAAAGTCACTAATTTTCAATATCCAAAGACAAAAAGTTCGTTTGGTTTATCCAGCTCAAGTCCTGCCGCTTTATTCTATGAGGACCAAAGTATTTTCTTGACTTCATTAGCCAATTCGGTTGCTGCAGTTTTCATTTTCTCAGCACCAATCAATACGGAAAATTCAAACTTCCAACAATCGCCATTGATTGTACCAACCTTTTATAAAATGGCGATGAACAACCAAAACAATGCCATAAGTGCTTTAATAATAGGAAATAGTAGTCCCCATCTGACAGACGTTTCTTTAAACAAAGACGATATTTTAACAGTTAAAGGCTCAGACGAACAATTTATTCCTACTCAACAAATTTTGAATAATAAAGTGAAAATGATTTTCAATGATTATCCGGAACAAGCTGGGAATTACAGTATTTACAATAAAAAAGAGTGGGTAGAAAACATCAGTTTTAATTATAATAGAACCGAAAGTAATTTGGCTGCAGCCAATGAAAATCTCCTTTCTAATTATAAAATAACGGAATCCATAACATCGTTTTTTGACACTTTACAAACTGACAGAACCGATAATCAAATTTGGAAATGGTTTCTTATCTTTGCGCTGTTATTTCTAATAACTGAAATGGTAATTATACGATTCGTAAAGTAAAAAACGAAGGTCAAATAATTAAAAAATCAATATGAAATGAGCATGACCGTAATTTGGTCGTAAAAGTTAATGCAACTATGCGAATTCCATATTCTATTAAAAAACAAATATTATCTACCTATGAAATTAATCATCAGAGAAGCAAAAATTATCGATTCGAAAAGTCCTTTTCATAACAAGACAGTAGATATTTTAATTGTTGATGGTTTTATAAAAAAAATAGGAACTTCTATTCCTAATTTAGAAAAAACAGACGAACTAAAACTGGATAATTTACATGTTTCCCAAGGCTGGTTTGACAGTAGTGTTTCGCTTGGAGAACCTGGCTTTGAAGACAGAGAAACTATTTCAAACGGACTTGATGTAGCTGCTAAAAGTGGTTTTACCGCAATTGCATTACAACCCAACTCCTTCCCTATTATTGACAATCAATCTCAAGTAAATTTTGTGGTAAACAAAGCGCATGGATTTGCAACACAACTTTTCCCGATAGGCGCTTTGACTAAACAAAGTGAAGGAAAAGACATGGCGGAATTATACGATATGAAAAAAGCGGGCGCTATCGCTTTTGGAGATTATAATAAAAGTATTGACAATGCCAATTTGCTAAAAATAGCCTTACAATACATACAGGATTTTGACGGATTGGTTATTGCATTTGCTCAAGATTGCAACATAAAAGGAAATGGAGTGGCTAATGAAGGGATTGTTTCTACCCGATTAGGTTTGAAAGGAATTCCAAATCTTGCCGAAGAATTACAAATCGCACGAAATTTATTTCTGTTAGAATACACTGGAGGAAAATTACACATTCCAGCTATTTCAACTAAAAAATCAGTTCAATTAATTAAAGAGGCGAAAGCTAATGGATTAAATGTAACGTGTAGTGTAGCAGTCCATAATTTAGTTTTAACGGATGAAAAACTGGAAGAATTCGATACAAGATATAAAGTTTCACCACCGCTGAGAACAGAAACCGATAGAAAAGCGTTGTTAAAAGGAATAAAAGACGGAACAATCGATATGATCACATCCGACCATAATCCGATTGACATCGAACATAAAAAAATGGAGTTTGATACGGCCAAAAATGGGACAATTGGACTAGAAAGTGCTTTTGGTGCTTTGATGACAGTACTGTCATTAGAAACAGTAATAGAGAAATTGACATCCGGAAAATCTAGGTTTGGTATCGATATACAAACCATTAATGAAGGCTCAAAGGCTAACATTACCCTATTCAACCCGGAACCAAAAAGCATTTTTACAAAATCATCCATTTTATCGAAATCAAAAAATTCCGCTTTCTTGGGAGCGGAAATAAAGGGAAAAGTTTACGGGATTCTGAATCAAGGAAAATTAATTTTAGCATAAATAAAAAATCTCACAAAGACCCAAAGTGAGAAAAAGTAAAAAATATGAATAACACTACCGAAGCAGGAAAAACTGCTGCAATTACAAGTTATATTTTAGGAATAGGCGTATTTATAGCGATGTCAATGAATTCCGAGGACAAGAATACTTTTGCTTCATTCCACATCCGTCAAGGATTAGGACTTACTTTAACATTTATATCCTTGGGACTAATTATCAGCAATTTTGACAGCTTAATGATTTCTGCCCCCATGTGGATTTTTGTATTCGTTTTATGGTCCTATGGTATTACCAGTGCTATAAAAGGCGAAACAAAACCAGTTCCTTTATTAGGTACTTATTTCCAAAAATGGCTTAAAAACATATCATAATCAAATGAATTTATCTTTAGAATATAAAATAAGAGAACCCAAAATAAAATTAGACAAAAATCCGCTTTTACTTTTATTACACGGTTACGGCAGCAACGAAGAAGACTTATTTTCGTTTGCAATTGAACTTCCTGATGAATATTACATCATTTCAGCAAGAGCTCCGTATAACATGCAATATGGTGCTTATGCTTGGTATGCTATCAATTTTGATGCTGATGAAAATAAATTTTCAGATCATGAACAGGCAAAAGTTTCAAGAGATTTAATCGCTCAATTTATTGATGAATTAATTGAAACCTATCCGATTGATTCTAAAAGCGTTACTTTGGTTGGCTTCAGCCAGGGCTCGATTTTAAGTTATGCAATAGCGTTATCGCATCCTGATAAAGTGCAAAGAGTCATTGCATTGAGTGGTTATGTAAGTGAACCTATTTTGGAAGAAAATTACTTACGAAACGATCTTACAAAACTTAAAATATTCCATTCTCACGGAACTGCAGATCAGGTAATTCCTGTCGAATGGGCCAGAAAAACAAAACCCTTTTTGGATAAATTGGGCATAAAATCAACCTATAAGGAATATCCTGTAGGGCATGGTGTAGCGCCACAAAATTTTTATGATTTCAAGAATTGGCTTCTTGAAAATTAATTTTTAGTTTTCAGTCCCAATGAACACTTAATATTGCGACTAAAACAAAGAAAGCTTTATTTTTGATACAATAACGATTGATTCACTTCAAAAGTAATGCTGTCGTCATCATTGACAAAGTATTTCAACAGTACTTCTCCCCAAATTTCGCCATCACTAAAATCCGCAATAATCCAACGATGATTTATGATTCTAACTTTATTGATTATAAACTTATTAGTACCAATTTTATCTTGTCCTACATAAGGATTTCCATTAGGATTTGAATTATAATCCAATAATTTCTCGGTTACAAAGGGAATTAATTTTTCATATTGAATTATCTTTCCTGAGTTTGAAGATTCAAAATAATTTTGGGCATTTTCATTTTTTTCCAAAGAAAAATAGTTGGCATCCACTAATTTATTTTTAACTGAATTCAAACTATCTTTCAACTTTGTGGTTACCTTTTTGTATCTATCTTGTTCAAAAGTTACTTCTTTGCTCAAGAACATATAGGTGTAAACATTAAATAATAAAGCTAGAATAAAAGCATAAAGTAATAATGATTTTTTCATTTTAAGACTGATTAAATTGTAATTTCTAAATTATCATATGCAAGAAAAACGTTCTCAGGAAGTCTTTTTTGCACTTCTTCATGAAAACCAAGAATATGACTGATGTGAGTAATATAGGCTTTTTTAGGTTGGACCAAATTTATAAAATCTAACGCTTCCTGCAAATTAAAATGCGCAATATGAGATTCTTCACGCAAAGCGTTTATCACCAATACTTCTAGATCTGTTAACTTTTCTATTTCGCTTTCTTCAATTGTTTTCACATCGGTCAAATAGGCAAAATCATCTATTCTATACCCAAAAACCTGAAGACCCGCATGCATTACATCTATAGGAATAGCCGTTTTATCGCCAATAGAAAAGGGTTGATTATTGACCACTTCAATTGTTTCTACACATGGTGCTCCGGGATATCTATTTACGGTTTCAAAAACATAATCGAAACGCTTTTTTAGATTATCAATAACCCTTTGATGCGCATAAATTGGAATCTCGCCTTGTTTAAAATTAAACGGACGAATATCATCTAAACCGGCAGTATGATCTGAATGTTCATGAGTAAATAGGATTCCATCCACTTTTTGGCAATTGGAAGAAAGCATCTGTTGTCTAAAATCAGGTCCGCAATCGATTACGAATGAATGGTTTTCCCAAGAGACCCAAACCGAAACCCGAAGCCTTTTATCCTTAAAATCAGTGCTTTTGCATACGGGATGATTGCTTCCTATAATAGGAATACCTTGTGATGTGCCAGTGCCTAAAAAATATACCTTCAATTCAATTAGATTTTTTTACAAAAATAGGGTTAATTATCTTTCATTAGAAACCTATTTAATTAACTTTGTAACATATTAGCCATATTTAAAATAAAATGGGTACTGAAATAAAATTAAAAGGTGACAAAGTCATCGAGCAAATTCCTTCCGTAAAAGACAAAGCACTTCGTATCAACTTGAATGAAAATATCTACGGAACTTTCGCAGAAATTGGTGCTGGGCAAGAAACTGTAAGACATTTTTTTAGATCAGGTGGTTCTTCCGGTACTATTGCAAAAGCGATGTCAGCATATGACAAAGATTTCAGTGATGCCGTGTATGGTATAGAAGAGGACGGCCGTTACGTTACCGAAAGCCGACTTAAAAAAATGCTCACTTTTGAAGGGCAATTAATCGAAGAACGATTGAGCAGGGAAAAACATCCCAATAAAATGTTTTTTAGCTATGCCAATACAGTAGCTACCATCGATTTTGCCAAACAATTTAAAGGACATGGCTGGGTAGGTATTCGCTATCAAATTGAACCCGATGAGGATTATAATGAAATCATCATTCACATTCGTTTTAAGGAAACAGATGTTCGACTGCAACAGGAAACACTTGGCATCCTCGGTGTAAATTTAATT
The DNA here is from genome assembly GCF_048158585.1 of Flavobacterium galactosi. NCBI lineage: Bacteria > Pseudomonadati > Bacteroidota > Flavobacteriia > Flavobacteriales > Flavobacteriaceae > Flavobacterium > Flavobacterium galactosi. Next base: position 81,026 of record NZ_JBLNKV010000005.1, on the reverse strand, counting down.
TACGGCGCTTATTATAAATACAACGATCCTAAACGTCTATTGCGATATTTATACGATCATTTAGATAAAGATCAGCTAGAAATAGACACAATTAATTTCTCAGGACCGCGTTTTTCCGAGGTAGACAATCGTTTGATGAGTTTACAGCTGGTTAAAAATGGAATGACTGATGCGGTTATGTTTAATCCCGATGGAAAGAACATCCTTCCTGCAGCCATATTATACAAAAAAAACATTCTTGCCTTTAGAGGAAGTTTTCGTCCGGTTACAAAAGTAAACATGGACATGTATGAGAAATCATTAAAAATGTTTCTGAATGAGAATAAAGTAGAAGTCGATAATACACTTGTTATTTTTGAAATTACCCTTTCGAATTTACGTTCAGATGGTGAAATTGACGAAAGAGATTTTATGGATCGTGCCGAATTACTTTGTTCGTTAGGACAAACGGTAATGATTTCTAATTTTCAAGAATATTATAAAGTGGTGGAATATTTTGCCAATTATACCAAAGCTCGAATGGGATTAGCAATGGGTGTAAATAATTTGGTTGATATTTTTGACGAAAAATACTACCGTCATTTGAGTGGTGGAATTCTGGAAGCTTTTGGAAAATTATTTTACCGAGACATGAAAGTCTTTTTGTATCCAATGATGGGAGAAAATGGTGAAATTATCACTTCAGACAATTTGAAAGTACATCCTAGAATGAAAGAATTGTACAAATTCTTCAAATTCAATGGCAAAGTTGTTGATATTGTAGATTATGATCCTAATATTCTGGAGGTATTCTCTCGTGAAGTACTCAACATGATCAGTCAAGGAAAACCAGGTTGGGAAACTATGCTACCTTCCGGTATTGCTGAAATTATAAAAGAACATCACCTTTTTGGGTATGACCCAAGTAAACTATTGAAAGAAAGCAATTAATAGTTTACAGGTCAAGAAGAAAGAGCCAAGAAAAAGAGATTAAAATGGTCTTATTTCTTGGCTCTTTCTTCATGTTTATTTTTAAGATTATTTCAATATCTGAGCAGCATGCGCTTTAGTTTTCACATCAGAAATCACGGCATCAATAATTCCGTTTTCATCTATCACGAAAGTAGTTCTGTGAATCCCGTCATATTCTTTTCCCATAAACTTCTTCGGCCCCCAAACTCCAAAGGCCTGGATTACTGATTTATCTTCATCGGCCAATAATGGAAAAGGAAAATCATATTTTTCTTTAAATTTAGCCTGAGCTTTTTGTGGATCAGCGCTTACACCCAGAAGCTCATAATCATTGGCTTTGAAACGCTCAAAATTATCTCTTAAATCACAAGCTTCGGCAGTACATCCAGGTGTATTAGCTTTTGGATAAAAGAAAACGACTAGCTTTTTTCCTTTATAATCAGTTAATTGATGCACTTTTCCGTCTTGATCCAGACCAGAAAAATTGGGTGCTTTATCTCCTTTTTTTAATGTTGTCATTATTTATATTTTTATTTTATTTATTTGAATTGAATTTGAATTTTGCTATTGAGTTTGAAATTGTTTTTCTTTACAAATCAAATTTAATGAATAATGAATAAACAAGAACGTGTAACGTTTGTTATAAATACGTTAAAAGAATTATATCCTACAATTCCTATTCCGTTAGACCATAAAGATCCTTACACTTTATTGATTGCAGTTTTACTTTCGGCACAATGTACGGATGTACGCGTGAATCAAATTACCCCTTTGCTTTTTGCGAAAGCGGATAATCCGTATGATATGATAAAAATGTCAGTAGAAGAAATTAAGGAAATCATACGACCTTGTGGCTTATCGCCAATGAAATCGAAAGGTATTCACGGTTTATCTCATATTTTAATTGATAAACATGGTGGGAAAGTACCACAGAGTTTTGAATTTTTAGAAGAACTGCCGGCAGTGGGACATAAAACCGCAAGCGTAGTGATGTCTCAAGCTTTTGGTGTTCCAGCTTTTCCTGTCGACACCCATATTCATCGATTAATGTACCGCTGGAACTTGACCAATGGAAAAAATGTGGTTCAAACAGAGAAGGATGCTAAACGCATTTTTCCGGAGGAAATATGGAATGATTTACACTTACAAATCATTTGGTATGGACGGCAATATTCACCCGCACGTGGTTGGGATTTAGATAAAGATATTATCACCAAAACGATTGGAAAAAAATCAGTTTTAGATGAATATTATAATAAAAAGAAATCCTCTAAATAGGAGATTCCACTAATTTTAAAATAAAACTAGTAGAATCCGGTTATTCAAACCCTAAAAATAGAACCTTGAATTTTTTCAATACAATAAAATCCAATACTTAAATTGACTTTTTTTAATTAGCTATAATTTCGAAACTTTTATCTTCTATTTTTATTATGCTTAACGCTTTTGAATAATTCAATAAAAAAGAAACGATTTCTTTCTCGGGCTTCATGCTCTTAGTAACTTTTGATTTTCTGGAGTAAATTTTTGCCATATTGTAATAAATTTGTTTTTATATTACAACGGAGCAAGTTTCGTTTTATTGTTAATTAGTCAAAACAATTTGATGCTTATCTATAACTTTTCTTAAATTCATTAATGCATAACGCATTCTACCTAAAGCAGTATTGATACTGACTCCAGTTGTTTCAGAAATTTCTTTAAAACTCATATCCTGATACATTCGCATCACCAAAACTTCTTTTTGATCTATTGGAAGTTCTTCGATAAGTTTTTTCAGATCCATTTCGACTTGTTCTGATATTATTTTGTTTTCTATCGTAAGAGAGTCATCGGACATTATTGAAAAAATAGAAAATTCCTCTGTTTCTCTAAACATGGGCATTTTTTTAGTTTTTCGATAATGATCTACAATAAGATTATGCGAGATTCTCATCACCCATGGTAAGAACTTCCCTTCTTCATTATAAGAATTTGATTTTAAGGTTCTTATTACCTTAATAAAGGTATCTTGAAAAATATCATTCGAAATATCTCTATCAGAGATTTTAGAATATATAAACCCATAAATTTTTGATTCGTGTCTTTTGATTAATGATGCTAAGGCATCTTCATTACCTGCAACATAATCCTGAACCAATAATGCGTCTGGAAGTTGTGTACTAGCCATAGTTATACTTTTTAGTTTTTAATTAAAATCGAGAGTTTTCTCTAAAAAGTAGTTTTGTACTATAGGCTGGTGATTAATTAGGGTTATTGTAATGGTCAAATTTAGCAAATAATTATTTTAACAAACAAATAAAATTAATAAAAATTAACATCTGAGGAATAAAAATGTTAAGATTTAGGCTAAGATTTTACATTCGGGTGGTATAAATTTACGCAATAATAGTTTAAAAAAATATTATTTTTAAACTATTATGCTTTAAGAATTAAAAAAGCACAACTAAAAAAACAATTTAACAAGAAATTTAATAACAACAAAGAATTGGGAGAACCGTATTTCTGATTTCATTCCATTAACAATCCAAAATTTGTGATTTGTTCAACCTCTTTTCTCCAATGAAAATTGATTACTTTTGTAAAAATTAATTGTTTTTATGCAAGTTGACCTTTCTACATTAGATCCTAAGAAAAATATTATTATCAAAGGCGCACAAGTACATAACTTAAAAAATGTAGATGTTGCGATTCCTCGAAATAAATTAGTTGTTATCACAGGACTTTCCGGATCAGGAAAATCAAGTCTTGCATTTGATACTTTATATGCCGAAGGACAACGCCGCTATGTAGAAAGCTTATCTTCATATGCAAGACAATTTCTTGGCCGTTTAGACAAACCAAAAGTGGAATATATAAAAGGAATTGCTCCTGCAATTGCTATTGAACAAAAAGTAAATACTACAAATGCCCGTTCTACGGTAGGAACTTCAACTGAAATTTACGATTATATAAAATTATTATTTGCTCGAGTTGGAAGAACTTATTCTCCTATTTCAGGACGAGAAGTCAAAAAAAACACGGTCACCGATGTAGTTACCGATGTAAAAAGTTTTGATATTGACAGCAAATGGTTACTCCTTGCTCCTGTTCATCTAGAAGAGGGTCGAAAACTGGAAGACAAACTAAAAGTACTTTTACAACAAGGTTTTGCCAGGATTCTGGTTAATGATGAAATGGTCCGTTTAGATGAAATCGACCAACATTCTTTAGACAATAAAGACATAAAACTCATCATCGATCGAATTGTTGTCAATCCCGAAACTTCGGGAGAAGAAGAATTCTACAATAGACTGGCGGATGCGGTTCAAACCGCTTTTTTTGAAGGCAAGGGAATTTGTTTTTTACAGGAATTAAATTCGGATAAAACATTTTCTTATTCAAATAATTTCGAACTGGACGGTATTACTTTCTTGGAACCAAACGTTCATTTATTCAGTTTCAACAATCCTTATGGAGCCTGTCCTGTATGTGAAGGGTACGGAAATATAATAGGAATTGATGCCGAATTAGTGGTTCCTAACACAACTTTATCAGTATTTGAAAACGCTATTTTCCCGTGGAGAGGCGAAAGTATGAGCTGGTTTCGGGACCAATTAGTAAACAACGCCTATAAATTTGACTTTCCAATCCATAAACCTTTTTACCAATTATCTGAAGATCAAAAAGAATTGATTTGGAATGGAAACAACTACTTCCAAGGCTTAAATGATTTCTTTAAGGAATTAGAAGAAAAAAATTATAAGATTCAAAACCGCGTGATGCTTTCTCGTTATCGTGGTAAAACGAAATGTTATTCCTGTAAAGGAAAACGCTTGCGAATAGAAGCTTCTTATGTGAAAATTAATGACAAAACCGTTTCTGATTTAGTTGATTTACCAATTAAGCATTTAGTTACCTTTTTTGAAAGCATTGATTTAGATGTTTATGAAAAGCAAATTGCAAAACGACTATTGTTAGAAATCAATAATCGCTTATCATTTTTAATTGAAGTGGGTTTAGATTATCTTACTTTAAATAGAAATTCAGCAACACTTTCGGGCGGTGAATCACAACGTATCAATTTAGCAACTTCATTGGGAAGCAGCTTAGTGGGTTCCATGTATATTCTTGATGAACCCAGCATTGGTTTACATCCAAAGGATACAGAACGATTGATAAAAGTATTGCTGTCGCTTCGTGATTTAGGTAATACTGTTATTGTAGTAGAACACGACGAAGACATCATGAAAGCGGCTGATATGATTATCGACATTGGCCCTGAAGCAGGGACTTTGGGTGGTAATTTAGTTGCTCAAGGTACGTATGATGAAATCCTGAAATCGACTTCACTTACAGCAAAATATTTGAATGGCGATTTAGAAATTTCTGTTCCAAAGAAAAGAAGATCTTTCAAGAATTTTATTGAAATAAAAGGAGCTAGAGAAAATAACCTACAAAATATTGATGTCACTTTTCCTTTGGATGTATTGACAGTTATTACAGGTGTTTCTGGAAGTGGAAAAAGCACATTGGTAAAGAAAATTTTGTTTCCTGCCATGCAAAAAAAGCTAGAAAACACAGGTGAAAAAGCAGGTCAATTTACTGAAATGACTGGTTCATTTTCTCAAATCAAACATATTGAATACGTAGACCAAAACCCAATTGGAAGAAGTTCCCGTTCTAATCCAGTGACTTATATTAAGGCATATGACGATATTCGGGAATTGTATTCCAAGGAAAAATTATCAAAAATAAGAGGATATCAGGCCAAACATTTTTCTTTTAATGTTGATGGCGGAAGATGCGAAACCTGCAAAGGGGAAGGTTCCATAAATGTAGAAATGGTTTTCATGGCTGACGTACAATTGCCTTGTGAAACCTGTAGCGGAAAACGGTTTAAAAAAGAAGTTTTAGAAGTTGCCTTTGAAGGCAAAAATATAAACGATATTCTTACGATGACTATTGATGATGCAATTGCGTTTTTTATTACTCATAAGCAAGCTAAAATAACTCAAAAACTTCAACCGCTGCAAGATGTTGGACTGGGATATGTGCAATTAGGACAATCATCTTCTACACTTTCGGGTGGAGAAGCCCAACGTATAAAACTTGCTTCGTTCTTAGTAAAAGGAGCCACAAAAGACAAAGCACTTTTTGTTTTTGATGAACCTACTACAGGATTACATTTTCATGACATCAAGAAACTATTGGCTTCATTTGATGCTTTGATAGACAAAGGGCATTCGATAATTGTAATCGAACACAACCTGGATCTTATAAAATGTGCTGACTGGATTATTGATCTAGGCCCTGAAGGAGGGGAAAATGGAGGGAAATTATTAGCAGTAGGAACCCCTGAAGAAATAGTAAAAATAAAAAAATCAATCACTGGAAAATACCTAAAGGATAAATTATAAAAATCTATTCAGAATAGCATTTTTCTTCAAATGTATTTCCATCCTCATCGATGGCAACTAATATTTTTTTTTCTCTGGAAGACACGTACGTTAAATAAATCCAAGCTATGGACCATAAACCTAGTGTAACACAACAAAGTAAAAAATTAAAACCGTGATCTACTGCTTTTGCATCTTTTGATAAGACCGCAAATGGAAGTGCATCATTTCTTTCAGTAATAACAAATCCATTACTAATTTTATTAGCTATAATAGTAGAAAATTTCTGTAGGCTTTCTTCGTTTATGTATTGGTTGCTTTGCATAATTATTGGGGTAAATTACTTTAGCTATTTAGTGTTTTTTTCAAAAATATTTTGTAAAAATATCATTTGCAAAAATAAGGCCGATGCCTTGCCTCTACAATACCCACTTTTAGTGATTTTTTAATATTTTTTTCAATTTGATCTTTATGTTTAAAACCCAAAACAGAGTACAAATATATTTTAAAAAGGCTTTTGAATATTACATAATACTTGAAAAATATTGTATAATTCACACTATTCAAAATCCTTTATTAGCTAAAAAACAACAAATTAAATAAAAACCTACAGTTACTATTTTTAGTCAATTACTATAAAGAAATATTGTTAGGATAAAAAAGCTTTAATTTAAGCGATTTTTAATACCAACGTGGTTTGTTGTAATTAAATCAAAGTCCTTATAGACTGTCTTTTTTTTATATAAAATTAAATCTAAATGTGGGAAAGATTACAAAAAAGTCATAACACGTTTTTAGCAATTGGCTACAACTATTTGAAACAATGAAAATTATTTTAAAGCTACTTTCTAAACTTTTTCAACACATTATTCATTACTTGATTTATTTCGGTAGAAATAACAAATTTATAGTTGATATAAACATATAAAATGGTCACCAAAGTAGATTTTAATCCAATACTGATTATCGGATGAAAAGAAAACTGCCAGAAATAAAACAGCAAGAACAACACAAACGTAATTGCTATAGAATACAATGTTTGACTTGTAAAAGGATATAAATCCAAACGCTTAACCACAAAAATCAATTTGGCAAGGCTATATAATGTTATCGATAATAAAGTGGCAAAAGCAGAACCCATAATACCATAAATAGGAATAAAAATCATATTCAGGACTATGGTTAAAATTACTAATGCGACACCTAAAAACAAAACCGTTTTATAATATTTTGTGTTGAAAATAATTGCGTTATTATTCCCTAAAATCAAATCGAAATATTTAGAGATTCCAATCATAAAAACAACCAAAATACCTCCGCTATAAGCCTTCGGAACCATTTCATACAACTGATTGATATTGACAAAAATACCCAACATAACCAACCCGCCTACAACTTGTAGATTAATCGAGGTTTTTTTATAGAGATCATTTAGCTCATCATGTTTGTTTTCATGCATTAATCGTGCAGTAATAGGATAAACGATTTGATGCATCGCACGACTTGGAACAGATATCACTAACGCAATATAAGTCGCAACAGAATAAAAGGCAATATTCTCGATATGCATATATTGATTAAGAATCATTTTATCCCCATCCAAAAGTAAATTAGCAACACTACCGGACAAAATAATATAAAAAGTATACGTCAGTATTTCTTTTGTATTTTCTGGAATTGTAAACTGAAAAGTGGGTTTTTGGATACTAAATGCATAAAACATAGTTACCAAAAAAGCCAAAAAATACAATCCTGCTGTCGCATATACAAACCCTTCAACGCTAAGCCAATTATAATAAACTCCAATTAATAGAAATAACGAAAACAACCGCAAACCTACTTCCTTAATAAAATTTCCAAAAACAGAATGCATGTGTACGCGCAACCAAGCATAAAAAATTTCGAAATATGCCATACACAATCCAATAAATGGTATCAACCAAATATAATTTTTGACAATTGCATTCTTTTTTGATAAAAAGAATAAAATCTCATCATAAAAGAAAAGTCCAATTAATAACATTGGAACTATTAACAGAAAAGGAAATAAAACCGTAAAGGATAAAAACCGAGATTTTTCTTCTTCAGTTTTATATTGAGAATAAAATTTTACCAATGTATTTTGCATTCCAATGGCAAACAATGGCATAATCACATTAGCACAAGAAGTCACGTAATTAGTCAAACCATAAAAAGTTGCTCCAAGAAAAACAGGATACAAATAAATGGTATTTATACCACCAATTCCAAAACCAATATAGGTTATTATCGTATTTTTTAAAGACTGATTTAATACTATTCCCATTATTGAGGTTAGAAGTTAGAGGTTCTGTGTGTCTGAATTAATCAATTGTGCTAATTCTTTGGTAAGGTTTTTTCTGGAATAATGTTGTAAACCTACTCCATTCGATTGTAATTTTCCTATCAAAAACTGATTATAAAAGTCCAAAATTACGCTTTTCAGCTTCACTTTCTCGGAATAATCAAAAAACACTCCTGTATTCGTTTCTGTTATGATTTCGGCAAAATCAGAACCGTTTGGTCCAATCGCTATAATGGGTCTGTTAGAAACCATATATTCGAATAATTTCCCCGGAATAATACTTTTGGTATCCTCGGAATCAATTTCGATAAGCAATAAAACCTGTGATTTTCTTTGATGGGCAATCGCTTCCGCATGGGAAACATAGCCCAAATTATTCAAATACGGATTTAAGCCAAATTGAGTTAAGGTTTCCAATACTTCCTGACTTACTGCGCCAATTAATTTTATGTCTAAATGTGATTTGAAATCCGGAATTTCATCTAGTAATTCAACAAAGCATTCCCATAGCATCAAAGGATTTCTTTCCGAAAGAAAAGAACCAATGTGAGCCAAGCTAAATTTCGTGTCCAATGTTTGTTTTTCGACATTTTCAGTATCGTATCCATTCGTTATAACCACAATAGGCTTATTTGTAATGGCTTGAAATTCAGTTTTAGTAGTTTTACTGGTTACAATAATTGTATCAGCGGAATTCAAAACCTGATGTTCTAATGTTTTGTGTTTCTTGGCTGCATAATCAGATAATCGCAAGGATTTATGATACCCAATCGTAGTCCAAGGATCTCTGAAATCAGCAAACCATTTTAGATCTAATTTTTGTTTTAATTCTAATCCAATGAGATGCAAACTGTGTGGCGGTCCCGAAGTTACAATCGTGTCAATATTATTTTCTAGAATATATTTTTCTAAATAAGAAACCGATGGTTTTACCCAAAAAACACGAGCATCCGGAATAAAAAGATTGCCCCTGATCCAAAGAAAGGTTTTATCAAGAAAGCTTTGTTTCTTTTTATTTGGAATAATTCCCGAACTGATTTTTTTCGTTTTGTTTTTCGAAAAAAACGAAGCTAATTGATACGGTTCAAAAATTTTATGTTTCAGAATAATTGCTTTGCCCGAAACTTCATTTACTAGATTTTTATCAACAATTGGATATGTTGGATTCTCGGGAATATACACAATGGGTTGAATTCCAAAATCCGGTAGATATTTCACAAACTTGAGCCAGCGTTGAACGCCAGGTCCGCCAGCCGGTGGCCAATAGTAGGTAATTATTAATAGTTTCTTTGATTCCAAGTTCAAGGATTAAGGTTAATGGTAATTTAAATTCTAGAATCTTAAATAGTTAATTAATAGCCTTAAATCCTTTTTTTCTTTCGAAATAAATCCCTCCAATTAACAGCAACAACATCCCTATTGAACTAAAGAGTGTAATTGTACTTCCTGTTTTAATGACTTGTGGCTCAAACTTGAATTCTATAGTATGTTTCCCCGCAGGTATAACAAGAGCTCGTAGTGTATAATCGGCTCTTATGTGAGGAGTCAATTTGCCATCTATATAAGCATTCCAGCCTTTTCCGTAATAGATTTCGGAGAAAACGGCCAAACCTTCATTCCCATTACTCGAACTGTATTTTAAATGGTTCGGTTTGTAGGAATCCAAAATTATTGCAGCCGAACTGTCTTTGGCGAAAACCTTATTTTTAATTTCAAATTCTTTTTGATTTACAACGGCGACATTTTTAGAATCCAAACTATCCAATGCTTTCATTTCTTGATCAGCCGTTTGAACAAATTTTATTTTATTCACAAACCAAGCATTTCCGTTGGCATTAGGATTCGAAGTTGCAAATTCTTTTCCTTCTTTATCCGTTTGAATTACATATTTTACGTCCAACATATTAAGGATTTCCATATTGTTTTTGGCAATTTGGTAATCAAATAACTGTTGCATTCTTCGAGGTTTAACCGCATTATACCCCCCAATAGATTTATGGAAATAAGAAGTTCGGGCGCTTGATAAATTACCGCTTACTTCAAAAACTCTGTAGTTTGTTGTATCTTTTAGAATCTGTGCATCCGCAGGTGTTTCCTGAAATGGCACTTCTACTTCTCTTCCACTCACAAAATCTTTACTCGAAACATATTTTTTATCGACAAAAAACAAGTCGAAAATCATAAGAAGTCCTACCAAGATTATTGCTGTATTTTGAGCCAATTTATTTTTTATAAACAACCATAAAACACCTGCTGAAAGTAAAATAAAGAAACCAGAACGCAATAAATCCGCACTGTACAAACTCATTCGGTCTTCCTTAAGCGCACTTACAAAATCTGGTCCGTAATTTTCTAAATAGTAACTATCATTCCCACCAGAAAAGCTGAACAAACTTTTACACAAAAACAAAATCACAATGACTCCCAAACTAAAAGTTCCTGCTTCTAATAAGGATTTCTGCTGCAGCTTTGCATTCTCTTTTTCTAATTTAAAAAAGGACTGTAATCCCATTATCGCTAAAACTGGGAAACATAATTCTAAAATCACCTGTATGGAAGAAACTGCTCTAAACTTATTGTACATTGGAACATGATCAATAAAAAAATCAGTCAAAGCAGGTAAATTTTTACCCCAAGAAAGTATTAATGCCACAATGGCTCCCGAGAGAAATACATATTTAATTTTTCGTTCATCAACAAACAAAGCCAAAATTCCTAAAAAGAAAACGATGGCACCAATATAAGCTGGCGCAGCTACAATAGGCTGGTCGCCCCAATATGTTGGCATTCCAGAAACAAAATCTTTAGCCTGAGCCTCTTGTACCCCTTTACCAATCATAAAATCATACATCTTACTATCCGTCCCCAAAGCTTCATTATTAGAACCACCAAAAAGTCTAGGAGCAATAAGATTGAAGCTTTCGGCGATTCCGTAACTGTATTCTGTAATATAATCCCGAGTCATGGCACTATTACTGGTCATTTTTGACCCGTCAGGATTAAAGGTTAATTCACTTTTTCCCCGAGTACTAAAATCCGCATATTCGGCTGTAGCCAATAAATTAGTTGCATTAGCACCCAAAGCAAATATCCCGGCCACCGCCAGAACTCCAAACGAATATAACAGTGATTTATATTCCTTTTCTTTCACAGCCTGATAAATAAAATAACCAGAAAGTATCATTAAGAAAATCAACAAATAATAGGTCATTTGGAAGTGGTTGGCATTAATTTCTAATGCTGTGGCAAACATTGTCAGCAAACCACCTAAAATGTATTTTTTTCGAAATACTAAAATAAAACCGGCAATAACCAGTGGCATATAAGCAATAGCATGCGCTTTTGCATTATGTCCAACTCCAAGTATAATGATCAAATAAGTGGAAAAACCAAAAGCCAGTGCACCAAAAAAGGCTTTCAAAGGATCGATTTTTAAAACTAACATTAACCCATAAAAACCAAGGAAATACAGAAATAAATAATCAGCGGGACGCGGTAAAAACCTTAAAGCATCATCAATCATCCCAATATAATCGTGTGGATATTTTGCACCTAATTGGTAGGTCGGCATTCCCCCAAAAGCTGAATTTGTCCAATAAGGTTCCACGTGATTTGAGGCTCTAAAATCGTTTTGCTCTTTGGCCATTCCCGTATATTGGGCAATATCCGATTGGAAAATTTGTTTTCCTTGTAATACAGGATAAAAATAGATTAGAGATATTAGTACAAAACCGAGTATGGCTAGCGCGTGCGGATAGAACTTATTTATTATTTTCAATTTTTGAAAGTTTGGTTTAAAGTATGAGAGCTGCGTTTTTTACGGCAAATTTAATCTATTTCTTCGTAATCAACATATTCTCCTACTTTTTTGGTTTCACGAGGATTTTTGGCATTCGCAGCATTGTAAATCACTTCGTCTTTGCTTTGTGTTTTATTCCAAGAATTATCCTGCGCATTTTGTTGCTGTTGTTGAAAATTTTGCCCTGCTTTCTCCACTACTTTTTTAACTAATAAAGGCAAGAATAACTTCGCCAAAAATTTAAAAATGTAATAGAAAGCAACCATATAAAAAAGTGCTTTTATAAAACCGGAAAATGAAGCAGTTTGCATAAACGTATATTTTTTTTCAAAATTAATAAATCCAACGTTCAAAATTAAAATATCATTCTTAAATAAATAATAAAATATAGTACATTTGAAAAGCGTTATTACTTTTTAACCCAAAAAAAATAATATGTTCAAATTCAAAACCTTATTTGCAGTAGCCATTTTTATGATTCCGTGTATTCATTATGGACAGCATACGGATCAAATCAACTCTAATAGACCAGGTGAAACCATGTCCGCTTTTGCAGTTGGAAAATCAGTAATTCAAATAGAAACAGGCATTTATGGAATTAAACAAAAACATAATTTATTAAATTATGACGCCAATGGTTTTGGGATTGATGCTACATTAAGATGGGGATTGTTCATGGAAAAATTAGAATTGATAGCCGATTTGCAATACCAAAACGAGAAATTCACTACATTATTCAATAACTCTAATAGATCAGCGCTAAAGCAAACCGTTTTAGGAGCCAAATATCTAATTTACGATCCATTTAAAAATTACGAAAAAAAGGTAAATGTTTACAGTTGGAAAGCCAATCGCGCTTTCAATTGGCATCAATTAATTCCTGCTGTTTCCGTATTTGCAGGGGCTAATTTCACCATGGCGGATAATCCATATTCTTTTTCTCCTGAATCCAGCATATCTCCAAAAATCATGTTGATTACACAAAACCATTTAGGAGACGGAACATGGGTTTTTGTTACCAATATCATTGCCGATTACATAACAACTGACTATCCTAGTTACGGTTACGTATTAACCTTAACAAAAGGATTCAATGATAAATGGTCAGGTTTTGTAGAAAACCAAGGCTTTAAAAGTGATTTTTATAGTGACGCAATTGTTCGTGGAGGTGCTGCTTATTTATTAAACAAAGACATGCAAATTGATGCTTCAATAAGCACTAATTTCAAAGATACTCCTTCTGTTCTTTATGGAGGAGTAGGTTTTTCCTGGCGCTATGATGCTAATTATAATGAAGTCCGAATTAATTTAGACAATAACGATTCCGATAAAAAAGCTAAGAAAAGAGCAAAAAAAACAAAAAAAGGATAGAAATTACAAGCCAAAACAATAATGATTACAATAAAAGAAGCTAAAACAAAAAGTGAATTAACAGATTATATAAAATTTCCTTTTTCATTATACAAAAACAATAAAAACTGGGTTCCACCAATCATCGCAGATGAACTGGAATCATTTGATAAGACGAAAAATCCTGCTTTCGAAAATGCCGAAGCCTATTTTTATGTTGCTTACAAAAACAATGAAATTGTAGGCCGAATCGCTGCTATAATCAATTGGAGTGAAGTGAATGATCAGCAAAAAAAGAAAGTTCGATTTGGTTGGTTTGATGTCATTGATGATATTGAAGTGACGAAAGCACTTTTAGAAAAAGTCAATGAATTAGGTCGAAAAAATAATTTAGAACACGTTGAAGGTCCTATGGGATTTTCAAATTTAGATAAAGTAGGTATTCTAACAGAAGGTTTTGATGAAATGGGAACCATGATTACGTGGTACAATCATTCGTATTACGCTACCCATTTTGAGCAATTAGGTTATGTTAAAGAGAAAGAATACATAGAAAGTAAATTTCCTTTTGCAAACGTAAAACCGGAATTTTTTGAAAAAGCGAATGATTTGGTCAAAAGACGATACCAATTAAGTCCGCTTAATTTCAAGACTACCAAAGAAGTAATGCCCCACGTTGATAAAATGTTTGATTTATTCAATAAATCGTACGCGTCTTTATCCTCTTTTGTAGCCATTTCAGACACACAAAAAGAATATTTCAAGAAAAAATACATCAGTTTCATCAATCCTGAATTCATCAAATTTGTGGAAGACAAAGACCATAATATTGTTGCTTTTAGCATTGTGATGCCTTCATTTTCGGAAGCATTGCAAAAATCAAAAGGAAAATTATTTCCATTTGGATTTCTTCATTTATTGAAAGCCAGAAAACAAAGCAAAGATGTACTTTTCTATCTTATTGGTGTTCTGCCGGAATACCAAAACAAAGCAGTAACAGCAATCATTTTTAAAGAATATTACGAAACGTTCAAAGAAAAAGGAGTTCTTAATTGTTTTAGAACTCCTGAATTAGCAAACAATATTGCTATTCACAATTTGTGGAAACATTTTGATCCTATAGTTCATAAACGCAGATGTACTTTTTTAAAGAATTTGTAGCAATTAAATTATAACTAAAAAATCCATCAGCCGTAGCTGATGGATTTTCTAATTATAGATGGTTGCTTTTTATAACAAAAATCACATTTTACAATCCACTTTTGACAAAACTATATTCCCGTCAAATTTTAATTGTTTTGCATCCTTAAAAGTTACTTTTCCTTTATTATCATCCACTACATTCCCAAAACCTTCAACATACGTATTCCCTTTTTTCAAGAAAGCAACTTGGCGAACCGTAGCAACACCTTCTGACATGAATGCATAATCCGCAAAAAGTGTATCTCCTTTTATTTTTCCAACTAATGTTCCAAAGCTTTTGTCCTTCTCGTAGAAATTATAACTCAATTTCCCTGAAGTCAATTGATCTCCTTTTATATTCAAAGTCATTGAAATCGTATCCTTTTTTAAAATTGTACGGTAACATTCTTCGGTTACGGGTTCTTCAATAACTATTTTTTCTAATTCAGCCGGAGCTTCTTTCTTTTCTCTTTCTTTTTTACAAGAAACTAGAAGGCTCATAAAAACGATTCCTAATACAATTACTTTTTTCATAAATTTCCATTTTAGTTTTATAAATGTACAAATTCATAGCTAAATTCATTCCAAAAAAAATCCATCAGTTAGACTGATGGATTTTTTATATAAAACTAAAACACGAAATTAAGCGTCCAAATCAACTTTAGTACGTGATGCAATTTCTTTATAGGTTCCGTTTTCTAATTTTTCACGGATTGCTTCAAAAGCAGTTAGTGTTTCGTCAATATCTGACAAAGTGTGAGGTGCAGTAGGAATAACGCGTAATAAAATCATTCCTTTTGGAATTACCGGATAAATTACTATTGACAAGAAAATACCATAATTCTCTCTTAAGTCATTCACCATCACCATCGCTTCTGGCACACTTCCTTCCAAGTAAACTGGTGTAACACAAGTATTGGTATCACCAATATTAAATCCTTTACTTCTCAAACCACCTTGCAAAGCATTTACATTTTCCCATAATTTGTCTTTCAATCCTGGGTTGTCACGCAACAATTGCAAACGTTTCAAAGAACCAATAGTTTGAATCATTGGCAATGCTTTCGCAAACATTTGAGAACGCAAATTGTATTTTAAATAATCGATAATATCTTTATCGGCAGCTACAAAAGCACCAATATTTGCCATTGATTTGGCAAAAGTTGAGAAATAAACATCAATTCCATCCTGACAACCTTGCTCCTCGCCGGCTCCAGCACCTGTTTTACCAAGTGTACCAAAACCGTGAGCATCATCAACTAAAAGACGGAAATTATATTTCTTTTTCATTTCTACAATCTCTTTCAACTTTCCTTGTTGCCCACGCATCCCAAAAACACCTTCAGTAATAAAAAGGATTCCTCCTCCTTGTTCAGCAGCTAATTTTGTGGCACGTTGCAGGTTTTTCTCCATACTTTCAATGTCGTTGTGCTTGTAAGTAAAACGTTTTCCGCTATGCAAACGAACACCATCAATAATACAAGCGTGTCCATCTACATCATACACAATAACGTCATTTCTAGTCACCAAAGCATCAATGATAGAAACCATTCCTTGGTACCCAAAATTCAACAAATAAGAAGATTCTTTCATTACAAAAGCAGCCAATTCATTCTCTAATTGTTCGTGATATTTAGTGTGGCCTGACATCATACGAGCACCCATTGGAGCAGCTGCACCATATTCTAACGCTGCATCCGCATCTGCTTTACGCACTTCAGGGTGATTTGCAAGACCTAAATAGTCATTCAAACTCCAGTTCAAAACCTCTTTTCCTTGAAATTTCATTCTTGGGCCTAAATCTCCTTCTAATTTTGGAAATACAAAATATCCTTCTGCTTGTGAAGCCCATTTCCCTAATGGCCCTTTATTGTTTTGAATCCTTTCGAATAAATCTTTTACCATAATATATTAAGTAATAATTTTAATTTTAAGAAGTTGCAAAAATAATTATTTAAATTTTATAATGGTATTGAAAGTAAATTTATTTTTCAGGGTTTATCTTGATGACTATCAGGAGCTATTTCCTGCTCTACACTATATCTTTTGTGCTGAAGAAAAATCGGCATAAAAGGATGCCGTTTCGATCAGGGCTAAAAAAAACGATTCCGATGATAAACTTTGTATATTTGGATAAATATTTCAACATTAGAAATTTATGTCCGAAGATACAAAAGAATTAAAACTTGCCGTTCTCATTGATGCTGACAACGTTCCGTATAGTAATGTAAAAGGAATGATGGAGGAAATAGCCAAGTTTGGCACACCAACCACCAAACGTATTTATGCCGATTGGACCAAACCAAATGCCGGAGGCTGGAAAAGTGTTTTATTGGAACATGCGATAACGCCGATTCAACAATACAGTTACACAGTAGGTAAAAATTCTTCGGATTCAGCGATGATTATTGACGCCATGGACCTGTTGTATTCGGACAAAGTGGATGGTTTTTGTATCGTTTCCAGTGATTCTGATTTTACACGTTTAGCAATCCGATTGAGAGAATCCGGCATGAAAGTCATTGGAATTGGGGAACAAAAAACGCCCAATTCATTTATTGTGGCCTGCGACCGATTTATTTATATTGAAGTTCTGGATGGTGCCATCAAAAAGAAATTACCAAAACGAACGGCCTCAGATGCAAAAAAAGCTACCCCAAAAAGCTTAAACAAAGTCGATCTACAAACTATCGAATTAATAGAATCAACCATCGAAGACATTGCGGATGACAGTGGCTGGGCTTTTCTTGGAGATGTAGGAAACCTCATCGTCAAGAAAAAACCCGAATTTGACCCAAGAAATTATGGCTTCGCAAAATTAACTCCCATGCTTAAATCATTAACTGATATTTTAGAAATCGATGAAAGAGATTCCGATAAAAAAGGAATCAAACATGTTTATGTTCGATTGCGTTTTAGTTAAACTAACTTTTTAACCGCCTCATATAATGTTTCTTTCTTAATGGGTTTAGACAAATAATCATTCATCCCTATTTCCTTAACGCGCTCTTTTGTGGTTTCCATTACATCAGCAGTTACTGCAATGATTGGAATTTCGCTATTATGTGCCCCGGCATCTCCATTTCTAATTGCAATTGTGGCTTCGTAGCCATCCATAACTGGCATTTGAAGATCCATTAAAACAATATCAAATTGATTGGTTTTAAATGCATCCAATGCTTCTTGTCCATTATTAGCATAAACAACAGTCGTATTTAACCATTTCTTGGTAATCATTTTTATGACCATTTGATTGATCGGATTGTCTTCAACTACTAAAATCGATTTTCCATCCAAATCATCAATAACAGTTTTAACAGGAGCTTCAACCTTTTTCTGTTCTGTTGATACATCAAAATCAATTGTAAAAACGCAAGTCGTTCCCTCATTGATTTTACTATCCATTACAATAGTTCCGTTTTGCATATCGACCAAAGTCTTAACAATGTAAAGTCCTAATCCAAGTCCGCCAAATTTTCGCTTATTATCGATATTATTTTGAGAAAAAGAATCAAAGATACGGTCCATTTTATCTTTTGAAATTCCGATACCAGAATCCGAAATAGTCAAAATCAAACTGGCCTTATTGTTGGTTTTCAACTCGCTGTCGATAGTAAATTTTACAAAACCGGTGGCCGTAAATTTAATGGCATTATTCAAGACATTATTCACAACCTGCACCAATCGGGTCACATCACCAATTAAAAAATCAGGAATAGTGTCCGATTTTGAAAACTGAAACCCTAACCCTTTATCTTTAGCGATATTAATTGCATTATTCTTCAAATGTTCTAAAACCTGCACCGGATCAAATTGATTATTTTCAAGTCTTAATTCCCCTTTTTCAATTTTAGAAAAATCCAAAATATCATTGACGGAACTCAATAAGCTATGGGAGGAATATTTTATAATTTGACAATTTTTTCTAATTTTTTCATCCTGAACTTCATTAGAAATAGAATCAATTAAATTCATAATGGCGTTCAGTGGCGTTCGCAATTCGTGGCTAATATTCGATAAAAAATAAGATTTTAAATCATTCATCTCTTCCGAACGAACTAAAGCAAGACGATTCAGTTCATTTTTTTCATTTTTAAGATTCCTAATCAGGTTTGCCATTGAAAGTGAAAGGAAAATTACTTCCAAACCGGTTCCTAATTTAGAACTGTTTTGAGTCAAAAATGAATTAGGAACTTGACCAAAATTATTGAGAATAAATATTCCAAATCCAAGAATTAAAAAGAAAATACCAATAGTAAAAAAACCATCAACATACTTGTTTTTGTAATACAGATAAATCACAGAGGAAATGATCAAGATGAGGATCAGTAACCCAAGCACGTTTGCCAAAGGATAACTTATTGCCAAAGCTGCTGGGACAAAAAGGATACAGAAAATTAACACGAAAGCTAAAAAATAAACGATATTGAATAGAATGTAAATCGTTTTATTATACTTTTTGATGTTTAAGAAAACTTCGCTGTATTTACCCAATAAGAAACCGGCTACCATCGCAAAAAACAATACGGCATGAAGTGAAAACCACCCACCCTGCGGTGTAACCAATTCATAAAAATAACCGTCTAACGAAAATTGCATTAAGCCAATAAAAATAACATATAAGCTATAATACAAAAATGTTTTTTCGCGTAAAGCAAAATAGAAAAAAAAGTAAATAATGGAAACAATTGTCAAAATTCCATAAAAAATACCAAAAAACAATTGCTCTTCTGAAACTGTTTTTATAAAATTTTCTGAGGAATACAGCTTTATTGGCATTTTTATTACTTCACCATCGCTTTTTAAATGTAAAAATAATATCAAGCTGGATTTTGGTGCTATTTCAATTTTAAAAATAGTTTTACGATTATCAAAACTACGTACAGAATATTGCATGTTGTCACCACTAACGGCTTTGGTAATTTTTTTTGAAGCAACATCAAAAATATATAATTCTACTAAATCTGTAATTGGTCTAGCAGTCTCTAAGTAATATTTTAAGGATAAATCTGTAGGGTTTTCCAGTTCGGTTTTTGCCCAAAAATTATTTTGTGTAAAGCCTAAGTCATCACTTTCCGTCTTAAGCTTTTTAGGGCTTAATGAATTATAATTTGCAATTACAAATTGGATATCTAAATTTCTTTGGCCAACATCTGCAATTGTAGTAAAGTTATATAGGGAAATCTCTTCAGGAATTGCATTGCTTCTAAAAACATATTGTGAGTAAGTATTTACGAAAAATAACATGAAAAACAATAATTTCAAAGTAATAGAAAGTCGAACGTATTTTTTCTGACCCATGTTTAATAAATTACAATTAGACAAAAAAACATACGTAAAAAAGAACTCTTTAGTTTTCTAACTACTCTTTTTTAATTGCGTTTTTCTGTTTTGTGAAATAAAACAATTCATTTCAAATAATAGCATTTAAAGTACAAAATTTTCAATAGTCTTAGTAAATTAATAGCTGAAATAACTTTCACTATGAGACAAAAAATTTTCGTTTTAGGAATTACTGCACTTATCATTACTTCCATTACCTATTACTATTTTAATACAGGCCTATCCTTCATAATTCTTATAACAACACTGTTAACTGTAGGCTTAGCCAATAGCATGCAACATAAACACACCATTTTAAGAAATTTTCCTGTATTGGGCTATTTTAGATATTTATTTGAAATGATAGCGCCCGAAATTCAACAATATTTTATCGAACGTTCCACCGATGGGAAACCATTTTCAAGAAACCAGCGAACTTTGGCTTATCAAAGAGCAAAAAACATTGACTCTACGACGCCTTTTGGGACACAATTAAATTTAAATCAATCTAGTTACGAAGGTATTAAACATTCTATTTTCCCCGCAACAGTAAATGAAAAACTACCTCGAGTTTTAGTTGGCGGATCGGATTGTACGCAGCCCTATTCCGCTTCTTTATTAAACATTTCAGCAATGAGCTTTGGTTCTCTGAGCGAAAATGCCATCATGGCTCTTAACAAAGGAGCGCTAAAAGGGAAATTCTATCACAATACAGGAGAAGGTGGTTTAACCGAATTTCATCAACAAGGTGGGGACATAACTTGGCAAATAGGAACAGGATATTTTGGCTTTCGCAATGATAGAGGTGGTTTTAACGGAGACAAATTTACTTAGAAATAGCTAAAATTAGAGGTGTACAACCACATACAACGGTACTTTCTCCACCCGGCCATGCTGCATTTTCAGATACAAAAGGGTTAATAGAATTTATTGCAAAATTACGTTTACTGTCCAATGGGAAACCAATTGGTTTTAAATTGTGCATTGGCGAAACCAGCGAATTCGAAATGATTTGCCAAGAAATGATTACTCAAAATTGTTTTCCTGATTTCATCACCGTTGATGGTGCCGAAGGCGGGACTGGTGCTGCGCCACTTGAATTTGCAGATGGCGTAGGAATGCCATTTGAACCCGCACTTATTTTTGTAAATAAAACATTAGTGCGTTTTGGCATCCGAGACAAGATACGAGTTATTTGTAGTGGTAAAATCATAGCAGGCTATTCCATTCTTAAAGCTGTAGCGCTTGGTGCTGATATTTGCAATAGTGCACGTGGATTCATGTTTTCGTTGGGGTGCATTCAAGCCTTGCGATGCAACAATAACACATGTCCTACCGGAGTTGCTACACAAGACAAAATGTTAATCAAAGGATTGGTTGTGACTGATAAATCGGAACGGGTTTTTTATTTTCATAAAAACACCTTACACGCCGCTAATGAACTTCTGGCTGCAGCTGGTAAAAAAAGTTTTGCTGATGTTGATATCAACATTTTTATGCGTGGAGATGAATTTGCTCATTTATCGGATTTGTATTTCCCCGATAATTTAAAAAGTGTTTCGAAACACTAAAAGTTTACAACAAAAAAAGGAGGACCTTTAGAGTCCTCCAGTTATTGATTCTGATTTACCATTATCTAACTTATACTTTAACTTGTATAGCTGACTATTGAATTATCATATCTTATTGCAAGATTGATACATTCAAGTAATTAATCAAAACCACACTCAAAGATACAATTTACTTTCACCATAATAGATGAAAATCAGCACTTTAACTAATCGTTAACGTGTCATTTTATAAAGCTAAAACCCAGTTATTAAAAAATTACTATTCCTTAAAATTAGTTTAGGAAATTTTAATAAAAGTTGTTTCAAATAAAATACATTAGAAAAACAGACAAACTAAAAAACTACTATTTTTGGCATATAGCCATAAAAAAGAGGCCTTTTTACAGGCCTCCAATTTAGACCTTGGTTTGTTATTATCAGTTCATACCTTTCGGTACAACTAACTATCAAATACGCTACTCTTTGCAAATGGCCATATTCAAGAACAAAGCAAAATCATACTCAAAGATAAGGCAAATTTAGTTTCAAACCATTCTACTAAAACATTTTAACGCTTAATTAACGCCGTCATTTTAGAATTTTAAAAACCATTATTTAAAAATAGAATTTCCACCCGTCAAAAACCGATCTTGGTAAATAACCACAAAAAAAGAGGCCTTTTTAAAGGGCCTCTAATTCAGACTTTGATTTGTTATTATCAGCTTGTATCTTTCGGTACAACTAACTATCAAATACGCTACTCTTTGCAGATGGCCATATTCAAGAACAAATCAAAACCATAATCAAAGATAACGCAAATTTAGTTTCAAACCATTCTAATAAAACACTTTAACTCTTAATTAACGCTGTGATTTTAGAATTTTTAAAAACCAATATTTAAAATAAAATTTCTACACGTCAAAAACCCATCTTGACAAATAATTATAAAAAAAGAGGCCTTTTTAAAGGGCCTCTAATTCAGACTTTGATTTGTTATTATCAACTTATATCTTTCGGTACAACTAACTATCAAATACGCTACTCTTTGCAGATGGCCATATTCAAGAACAAATCAAAACCATACCCAAAGATAAGACAAATTTCAGTTCAAACTACTCTAATAAAACACTTTAACGCTTAATTAACATCGTGATTTTAGAATTTTAAAAACACTATTTAAAATAAAATTTCCACCCGTCAAAAACCAATCTTGGTAAGTAACCATAAAAAAAGAGGCCTTTTTAAAGGGCCTCTAATTCAGACTTTGATTTGTTATTATCAACTTATATCTTTCGGTACAACTAACTATCAAATACGCTACTCTTTGCAGATGGCCATATTCAAGAACAAATCAAAACCATACCCAAAGATAAGACAAATTTCGGTTCAAACTACTCTAATAACTCATTTTAACTAATCATTAACTGTTTAAATTTTAACACATTATACAAAATAAAACCCTATAAACCCGATCGATCCTTTATAAATTTAAATCACAATACTTCACAAAAAAAGGAGGCCTTTTAAAGGGCCTCCGATTGTAGATTTTGATTTACCATTTATCAGGTCATACCGTTAGGCATGAAATGACTATTTGAATAAGCTTCTCTTTTCAGATGGTTTTACACAAGTGATTAATCAAAACCACACTCAAAGATATAATTATTATCAGTTTAAATTATTAAAAAAAGACACTTTAACCATTATTTAACTTATTGATTTTAAATACATTAAAACAACATGTGAATTCCTATTATCTATGAGCAGTTCGTGCCGTTATTGACATTATCATAATGAAAAATATAAAAAATGTATCTTTGGAGGATTAAATTAAAACCAATAAAATGCAACTCGTTTTCGCTTCCAATAACAAAAATAAAATTCTGGAAATACAAAGTATGCTTCCCGATTCAATCAAAATTCTAAGTTTAGAAAGTATTGGTTGTCATGAAGAAATTCCTGAAACAGCAGAAATCATTGAAGGTAATGCTATCTTAAAAGCAAATTATGTTACCCGCAACTATGGTTACGACTGCTTTGCTGATGACACCGGACTTGAAGTGGATTCTTTGAACGGAGAACCTGGAGTTTTTTCAGCACGATATGCAGGAGAACAGCGCAATGCCGATGATAATATGGATAAATTATTAGAGGCTTTATCAGATAAAAATAATAGAAAGGCACAATTCAGAACAGTGATTGCTTTGAATTTAAACGGAAAACAACATCTTTTTACAGGAATCGCCCGGGGCGAAATTACTTTAGAAAAGACAGGTAATCAAGGATTTGGGTACGACCCTATTTTTAAACCTGAAGAATATCAGAAAACTTTTGCACAATTATCATTGGACATAAAAAATAAAATCAGTCACAGAGGAAAAGCAACACTACAACTAATTGATTTCTTGAAGGGAAATAAATAAATGTTTTTAATACAACATTTTTATAACAATATATTCGAATTTGGATCGTAATCTCACACTGATTTTTCAAATCAAAACCCACGTTTCACAAATAAAAAAGATAACTTTCTGATAATCAAATTACAATAAATCATTAAATCTTAAAATAGCATTAGTTTATATGAATTATAAACAGTAATTTTGCACCCTATTTTAAAAATACATATGAATAAATTTGAACAATTAGGATTGAGTGAATCGTTACTGAAGGCGATTTTAGATCTAGGATTTGAAAATCCGACCGAAGTACAGGAGAAAGCGATTCCCCTATTATTGGAAAAAGACACAGATATGGTTGCGTTGGCTCAGACAGGGACAGGGAAAACGGCAGCTTTTGGTTTTCCAGTTATTCAGAAAATTGATGCCAACAACAGGAATACACAAGCATTAATTTTATCTCCAACACGCGAACTTTGTTTGCAGATTACCAACGAAATTAAAAACTACTCTAAATACGAAAAAGGTATCAATGTGGTAGCAGTTTACGGTGGAGCTAGCATAACAGATCAGGCGAGAGACATAAAGAGAGGCGCACAAATTATTGTGGCAACTCCAGGAAGAATGCAAGACATGATTAATAGAGGTTTGGTAAATATATCTCAAATCAACTATTGTATACTTGACGAAGCTGACGAAATGTTGAACATGGGTTTCTACGAAGATATCGTAAACATCCTTTCTACTACGCCAGACGAAAAAAGCACATGGTTATTCTCGGCTACAATGCCTGCAGAAGTGGCTAGAATTGGAAAACAATTCATGAAAGATCCTATTGAAATTACAGTTGGAGCTAAAAATTCAGGTTCGGCTACCGTTTCTCACGAATTTTACCTTGTAAATGCACGTGATCGTTACGAAGCTTTGAAACGTTTAGCAGATGCTAATCCAGACATTTTCTCAGTAGTTTTTTGTCGTACCAAAAGAGATACGCAAGCTGTTGCTGAAAAACTTGTTGAAGACGGATACAGCGCTGCCGCATTGCACGGAGATTTATCTCAAGCGCAACGTGATGGTGTAATGAAATCTTTTAGAGGAAGACAAATCCAAATGCTTGTAGCTACTGATGTTGCTGCACGTGGAATTGACGTTGATAGCATTACTCACGTAGTGAATTATCAATTACCTGATGAAATTGAAACTTATAACCACCGTTCAGGTCGTACTGGTCGTGCTGGTAAATTAGGAACTTCTATTGTAATCGTAACTAAAAGTGAGTTGCGTAAGATTTCTTCAATTGAAAGAATCATCAAACAAAAATTCGAAGAGAAAACAATCCCTTCTGGAATTGAAATCTGCGAAATCCAATTGTTACACTTAGCTAATAAAATTAAAGATACAGAAGTTGATCACGAAATTGACAACTATCTTCCTGCAATTAACAGCGTTCTTGAAGGTTTATCGAAAGAGGAATTAATCAAGAAAATGGTATCGGTTGAATTTAACCGTTTTATCAATTATTACAAGAAAACCAGAGATATTTCTAATCAAGCTTCAGGTTCTGAAAGACGTGAGCGTGATGATAGAGATGGTGCTCCAAGAGAAAATAACAATGGTGGTGCAACGAGATATTTTGTGAACATCGGTTCTAGAGATAACTTTGATTGGATGTCATTGAAAGATTACTTGAAAGAAACATTAGACTTAGGTCGTGATGACGTTTTCAAAGTAGACGTAAAAGAAGGTTTCTCTTTCTTTAACACTGATCCGGAACATACTGATAAAGTAATGGAAGTATTGAACAACGTACAATTAGAAGGACGTAGAATCAATGTTGAAATTTCTAAAAATGATGGTGGCGGAAGACGTGATCATAACGGAAGAAGTTCTGGTGGAAGTTTTGGAGGCGGAAGAAGTTCAGCTCCAAGAAGAGAAGGTAGTTTTGCTCCAAGAAGAGAAGGTTCTGGCGGTGGCGGATTTAGAAGCGACAGAAATTCAGCTCCTAGAGAAGGTGGATTTGGCGGAAGAAGCGATTCTAGAAGTGCTGCTCCAAGAAGAGAAGATGGTTTTTCATCTGACAGACCTAGAACTGAAGGTGCATCTGATAGAGCGCCTAGACGTTCTGAAAGCTTTGGTGATTCACCAAGACCAAGAAGACCAAGAAGAGACTAACATTTAGTTAATTTTCTTATAATTATATAGAGAAACTACAAAATATTTAATCCTCTTTTATTACTTTTAAAGTTTTAAATGAGTTTATGAAATATTTTGTAGTTTTCTTTTTTTTAGTACTATCTGCAACCGCTTTTGCGCAAGTTATAGAACATTCCCAAAGAGTTAATGGTATTATTATCAACAACAATTCTAAGCTGCCTTTGTCTAATGTAAATATCATCAACATCAACAAAGTAAGAGGCGCAACTACCGATTCTAGAGGGTATTTCGAAATTGATGTACAACCAAACGATACTTTACATTTTACTATCTTAGGCTTCCAATCTTTAAGAGTTCGGGTTACAAATGACTGGATAAAAAATAAAAGCACGAAAATTCAACTTACCGAAAAAGCAATCGCATTAGAGGAAGTAGTCATCAGACCTTTCAATTTAACGGGTTATCTGGAAGTTGATTCAAAATTAATTCCTACAAAAGAAAACTACCGTTATAGCATTTCAGGATTAACACAAGGGTACGAAGCAGGTGAATATTCTCCAAATGCCTTTGGAAGAGTACTTGGCTCTATCTTTAACCCAGCGGATATGCTTTATAATTTCTTTGGTAAAAACCCAAAGGAACTCAAAAAGCTAAAAGAAATGAAAAAGGATGATACGGTTCGAAATCTACTCGAATCTAAATTCGACAGAGAAACCATATCTGTACTTCTTGGTGTGGATAAAAATGAATTAGCCGAAATTTTGCAACGCTGTAATTACTCGGAAGCATTTATACAAACGGCAAATGATTTACAAATTATGGATGCCATAAGTGGCTGTTATGAAGAATATAAAATTCTGAAGAAAAAATAACATAACGTCTACAGGTTTAATCTAAAGACAATTCCAATCCTCAATTACGAAAGCAGTTGGGGATTTTTACTTCTAAAATACTTAAATTTGAGTTTTAGCCACAATTTAATTAATACAACAAAATCAATGTCCGACATACCTTTCCAATGCATTAATTGGGACAAAATAGAAAGAACAGAACATAGAGGGGAAACAGGAACCGCTTATTGGCAAACTTTCCAATTGGGAGGACTCCGAATTCGGAAAGTTATTTATTCTGAAGGTTATTTAGCAGATCATTGGTGCCAAAAAGGACATATTGTACATTGCATCGAAGGAAATTTTATTAGCGAAATGGAGAATGGTGAACAGACAAATCTGTATAAAGGAATGACTTATGTGGTTTCTGATGATTTAAGCTCTCATCGCTCTATTGCCACTAATGGAGTGGAATTACTAATCATCGACGGGGATTTTTTGAAATAATATTTAAAACAAATCAAAATATTATATACATTTACTTACATCAAAATTAAAAACAAAATTTAAATACCTACATCATGGCAAAAAGTCAAGACGCAAAGAAAACTTTGAAAAAAGAACCTTTAAAAACGGCAAAAGAAAAGAAAGAAGAAAAAAGAGATAAGAAAAACAGTCCTAAAAGAGACTAATTCTTTTATAAAAACAAACCCTCGTGTATTACTAAACGAGGGTTTTGTATTTTATTGAAATTCAATATTATTTAACCGGAATATTGGCTAAAATTTCCAAAACAAATTTCCAAAATTTCTGAGAAGAAGAAATACTCGCTCTTTCATCTGGCGAATGCGCTCCGTGAATCGTCGGTCCAAAAGAAATCATATCCATGTCAGGATAATTAGTTCCCAAAATTCCGCATTCTAATCCTGCGTGACAAGCAACAACTTTTGGTTTCTCGTTATTTTGTTTTTCGTAAATGGCAACCAAAAGATCTAGAATCTCCGAATTTACATTTGGAGTCCAGCCCGGATAAGAACCTGAAAGTTCTACTTCACAGCCTACCAATTCGAAAGCGGAACGCAAAGAATTAGCCAAATCATATTTAGACGTTTCTACAGAAGAACGAGTCAAACATCCTATTGAAATTTCACCTTCTTTGATGATTACTCTGGCAATATTATTAGAAGTCTCCACCAGATTTTCCATATCAGCACTCATGCGATACACTCCATTATGCGCTGCATAAATCGCTCTGATAATTCCTTCCTGAACACCTAAATCCATTACTTTTTTCGGCAAATCGCATTTCACGATTTCGATAGTTAAGTTTGGTTCCGTAGTTTTAAATTCATTTTTGATATCATTAATGATTTCTTGCATATCAAAAATATAAGCTTCGTCAAACATTTCGGAAATAATTACTGTAGCAACACTTTCTCTTGGAATAGCGTTACGTAAACTTCCTCCATTGATTTCCACTACTTGCAAACCGAAGTTTTCAAAAGCATCAAATAACAAACGGTTCATTATTTTATTGGCATTACCCAAACCTTTATGGATATCCATACCTGAATGCCCGCCCTTCAATCCTTTTACAGTGATAATATGTCCAACAGACCCTTCCGGAACTTCTTCTTCATGATAACTTCTTGTAGCAGTTACATCAATTCCTCCAGCGCACCCAATGTCAATTTCATCATCCTCTTCTGTGTCCATATTCAAAAGTATTTGACCTTGAAGAATACCTCCCTTTAGATTTAAAGCGCCAGTCATTCCAGTTTCTTCATCAATGGTAAACAAGGCTTCAATAGCAGGATGTGGGATATCTTTACTTTCCAAGATTGCCATAATTGCGGCAACTCCAAGACCGTTATCAGCACCTAGAGTTGTTCCTCGCGCGCGAACCCAGTCTCCATCCACATACATGTCTATCCCTTGTGTATCAAAATCAAAAACAGTATCGGCATTTTTTTGATGCACCATATCCAAATGGCCTTGAAGCACAATCGCTTTAAGGTTTTCCATTCCTGGAGTAGCCGGTTTGCGAATAATTACATTCCTGATTTCATCTTCAAAAGTTTCCAATCCCAGACTGTTTCCGAAATTTTTCATAAACTCAATCACACGCTCTTCTTTTTTAGAAGGACGAGGTACCGCGTTTAAATCAGCAAACTTGTTCCAAAGTACTTTAGGTTCCAGATTTCTTATTTCTTGACTCATTTATTTTTGTTTGAGGTTTAACATTTACAAGCCACAAAGTTACAAAGTTTAAATTCTTTTCGATACTAATTGATATTGTAATTATCTTTACATATTCAAAGTTCATCCAGTGAAACCAAAATATTTTCTTTCCTTCTTTCTTTTAGTACAAATACTGTTTTTGCAGATTATTCCTTTTTTTCCAGAATATGTCGAGCAATTTTACAGCAATGGCTTATATCCTATTATTTCTACATTTTCGAGAATTGTTTTTGGCACAATTCCTTTTTCTGTGGGTGATTTCATTTATTTCATTGTAATTTCACTTATTGTAATCTGGTTTTGGAAGAAACGAAAATCCTGGAAACAAGTATGGAAAAACAACATTCTGTCTATTTTAAGTTTTGTTTCCGTTTTTTATTTTTTGTTTCATATTCTTTGGGCTTTCAATTATCACCGCCAGCCACTTTTTGAGAAAATGGCACTCCAAAAAGAATATTCAGATGCAGACTTATTGGCTTTCACCAAAAAATTAATCACTAAAACAAATGCTGTTCAAGGTCAGATTACAAAAAACGATAGTTTAAAAGTGGTCTTCCCTTATTCACAAGAACAGGTTTTTGAAATGAACATGAATGGTTATAAAAACTTATCCAATCAATATTCCTATTTTACTTACAATTATTTAAGCACAAAGAAATCGATTCTCAGTTTACCTTTGGCTTACATGGGTTTTGGCGGCTATTTGAATCCATTTACTAATGAAGCACAAGTAAATTATCTTGGACCGATGTATAGTTTTCCAATGACAACCAATCACGAAATGGCGCATCAAATGGGCTATGCCAGTGAAAGCGAATGTAATTTTATTGGATTTTTAGCCTCAGTAAAAAACAACAATTTATACTTTCAATATTCTGGATACAGCATGGCTTTGCGCTATTGCTTAAGTAACTGGCAAGTTCGAAATGAAAAAGTATTTAAACAATTGCTAAAAACTGTTCATCCGGGAATTTTGAAAAACTATAAAGAAAGTGACCATTTCTGGAAGCAATATGAAACCCCAATAGAAACTGGTTTTCATGCTTTTTATGACAATTTTCTTAAATTAAATCAGCAAAAAGATGGCATGGAAGGATATAGTAAATTTGTGAATTTGATGGTAAATTATTACAAAAAAGACAATCGACTATAAACGTGAACCGCTTATAGCCTATTTCTTTTATAAGTTTTTATCTGAATTATATTTTTTCAAGCAATAATCCTGTAGCTGTAAGTCCTGGTCCAAATGCCATTGCAACAACTTTTGTTCCTGATTTTATGTTGGGATCATTTACAATTTCATTAAAAATATGTGGAATCGTTGCCGAAGACATATTTCCCAGACGGCGTAATATTTCATAAGACCAAATCGCCTGATCTTTAGACAATCCAACGGCATCTATGACATAATCAATGATTTTTGGTCCGCCAGGATGTATTGCAAAATGCATATTGGCTTTCTGTTCTTCAAGATCTACACCCCCTTTTTTGCAAAGTGCAGTCAAAAAAGGTTTGATATTTTTACGAATAAAAACGGGAACCCGTTTAGATAGCGTCATTAAAAAATTATATTCACCTAAATCCCAAGACATATCCTCTAATGAATCTGGAATAATTACCTCATGAGCCGCTACAATTCGTAATCCTTTTTTCTCAGGAAAGGAATCATCTTGCATAAACGATTCTTCATCAAATAAGGAATACCCAATGAAACCATCTGCAAAAAGAGAGCAAATCATGGTATTTGAATTGGAAAATTCAACTAGATTTAAATGGGCTGATAATAATTCCGTGTGAACTATATCTACTCTACCTTTAGTTTCGCTAGAGCACAGCAAACTTCTTCCGGTACGAATTGCTGGAAAAGCACCGTAACATCCCATATGATAGGAATGAGTAACTTGAACCGTTTCCCAATCTCTTTCAATAACGGCTTCCTGAGCAACACTGGGAGAGGAATAACCGGAACAAGTAACATGAATTAAATTTTCAGGGCTTGAAATTGTATTTGAATAAAATTCATCAAAAACATATCCCATTTTTCTTTTAAACCATTCCATCCGAACCTCTATTTTAGGTCCAGAAATATTTCCGGGTTTAACTTCAAAACCAACAGGTAAATGGTATTCAGAAGGCAAAGTAATATCCATTTCATTTTCAATAAAATTCTCCACGTTTTCAAAAATCAAAATTTGTCTGCTATTGATACTTTCTGAAGAAACCGAATACTTATCTACATGCTCAGATATAGACTCAAAACTTACTGGCTCTACACTATTATTTCCTGAAATGCCCGATTGTGGGTGATTTTGAAAATAGTAATAGAGAAATTTTGTGTACTGATTGAGCTTTGTTTGATCTATTAATTTTCCCACCAAAATGGGATGAAAATTGGAAAGGATTACATTTTTCATTAATTATAACTTTGTTTATTTTTATAAAATTAATTTAAATTTTATTCGAAAAACAATGTCAATAATATGTTAAAATATAAAAAACACAAATACCTGATTATCAATTACTTATAAAAGCTATATTTTTGTTAAAATACTAAAAATCAGCACATTGTAAGAATGATTTTACATTGAAAAAAAGTACTGATTATCATGCCTGTAAGAATGCTAGCACAACTTTTTATTGTTTAATTTTAAAGTTTTAATCGCTAATTACGATAGTGTTTAATTTGCACACAAGAAGCATTTTCTACGTTTATTTCAGTTCCCGATTTTTTCAACAGACCCGTAACTAAATTTCGTTTAAAAACGACTACATTACCACTTGTTTGATTCGCTGCTATCAAGAACTTTCCTGTAGAATCAATAGTAAATATCCGTGGAGTTTTACCAAAAGTAGATTGATACCCTACTGTTTTTAAAGTACCATTGCTTTCTATAGAAAATATTGCAATATTATTTTCTTCCCCACGATTAGAAGCATATAGAAAACGTCCATCAGGTGAAATGTGAATATCTCCACTACTAAACCCTTCTTTTAATGCATCAGTATGGGTATTAATTCTTTGAATTGGATCTAATTTTCCATTCCCATAGGCATAAACACTTATGGTCCCACTGATTTCTTCAACGCAATAAGCAAATTTACCGTCAGGATGGAATGTAAAATGTCTTGGTCCGCTTCCTAATGTGGCTTGCGTAAAAGGATATTGATTTTCTGAAAGTGGTTGCTCTTTAGCAGAATCAAATCGATAACTTCTAATTTTATCGGCACCTAAATCGGGCAAAAATATAAAATCATAATTCGGGGAAAAGACCGCCGAATGAACGTGGGAGCGCTCTTGCCTTTCTTTGTTAATACTGCCTTCTGAATAGGAAAAATTTTGAACAATTGGATTTATTTTACCAGCTGCAGTTATTGGGTAAACAGAAACACTTCCTTGAGTATAGTTAGCATTTACAAGCCATTTTCCATTTTTATGAACCGATAGATATACGGGGTTTTCACCACCGCTTTTTTGACTGTTAATAAATGTTAGCATCTTGTTTTTAGGTTTGAATTCAAAACTACTGACACTTCCTGCATTTGGTGTTCTTGTTTCTGTGCACGCAAAAACATATTTTCCATTTGGAGATACTGTTAAATAGGAAGGGTTTAGTATATTTTTGACAGTTGTAATTTTCTTTAAATTACCAGTTAAAGTATCCAATTGAAATACATATATTCCCTCTTTATTTTTATCCGAATTATAAGAACCTACAAATACATAACTATTTTGCGAATAGCAATTAAAGCTAACAAATAATATAAAGAAGAAAGTTGCAATAATTTTAACCATTTTTAATTTGATATATAAGAATTTAGAATTACCTCCAAAATCGATTTTTTTACACTTCATCACTCGTAAAAGTCGTGAAACTTTTCTTTTTGTATGGTCGAATAATCAATCTTCCTTCTCGGTCAAAACGAATGTAGTTGTACACCCAATTCAAGAAAACTACCGCTTTGTTTTTGAATCCAATTAAGGAGAATAAATGCACAAACATCCAGACAAACCAGGCAAAAACGCCACTGAAATGGTATTTTGGCAAATCGACTACCGCTTTATTTCTTCCTATGGTTGCCATAGCGCCTTTGTCATTGTATTCAAAAGCTTCCATGGGTTGTTTCCTAATTAATTTAATTATGTTTTCTCCTAACAGTTTCCCTTGTTGCATGGCGGGTTGCGCCATCATGGGATGTCCTTGCGGATATGCTTCGGTTTCCATAGATGCAATATCGCCCACGGCAAAAATATTGTCGTAACCTACTACTTGATTGTATTCGTTTACTCGAATACGCTCTACTTTTTCGACCAAAGATTCAGCATCCAATCCGGCAACTGTAGCACCTTGCACGCCCGCAGTCCATATCACCGTGGCGGTTTCAAATGTCAAATCTGAATTGGTGAGAATCGTTCGTCCGTCATAATTAGTAACGCGGACGTTTTTCCAGATTTTCACACCCAAACTTGTGAGGAATTTTTCGGCGGCTTGTGAGGAATCCTCGCTCATGGTATTGAGAATTCGGTCGCCACTTTGAATGAGATTGATTTCCATTTTTGCAATATCAAGATCAGGATAATCTTTTTGTAAAATGGCTTTTTTCATTTCGGCCAAAGCGCCAGCCAGTTCTACTCCTGTTGGTCCGCCACCCACGAGTACAAAATTAATAAGGCTATTTTGTTCGGCATTATCGGTGGTTAAAACGGCTTGTTCGAAATTTTCAAGAATAAGACTGCGGATATTAAGCGATTGCGGTATGGTTTTCATGGACATACTGTTGCGCTCTATTTCTTTATTGCCAAAATAATTGGTTTTGGAACCTGTTGCTATGACTAGGTAATCATAGGATAACTCCCCTATTTCTGCTTTAATTTTTTGATTTTCAGTATCTATTTCTTCTACATTTGTCAGTCTAAAATAGAAATCATCGTATTCCTGAATCACTTTCCGGATAGGATACGCAATGGAACCCGCTTCCAGTCCGCCAGTAGCCACTTGATACAATAGGGGTTGAAAAGTATGGTAGTTGTGTTTGTCTAAAAGAACCACTTGGACGTCTTTATTTTTTAGTTTTCTGGCCAGCGCAAGTCCTGCAAAACCTCCACCTATGATGACTATTCTGGGTAAAGCTGAATTAGGGATATTCATATTTAAAAAAGTTCTGAATTGTTGGTACTCAAAGATACAACGTTTTTCAACCTTGAATTCTATGAATTATTATCAAAATTTTTGTTTTTGGAAAAAGTTCTTTAGAAATCTAAACATGTCAATTAGCCCCGATGGCAATGGAAATCCTTTCCAGTCCTGATTTTTTTTCAGGACTGGAAAGGATTTCCATTGCCATCGGGACGACTCATTATCATGGATTCTAAAATTTGTGCTTCCAGAAAAAAAAGGCTACTTTGTAACAAAATCTATCTTTGGATTACTAACGTATGTATGAGTGATAATTTAGAACATTCTTTTGTAAAGCAGTTGCAGGAAAATCAGAATATAATCCACAAAATTTGTAGGTTGTATACTAATGGCGATGATGCACACAAGGATTTGTTTCAGGAAATCACGATTCAGCTCTGGAAAGCGTTTCCAAAATTTAGGGGTGACAGCAAATTTTCGACTTGGGCGTATCGGGTGGCTTTGAATACTGCCATCACTTTATACCGAAAAACCAAGCGATCCATAAGTACCATTGAGTTTGAAGGGCGGCAACATTTTTTGAAAGATGTAGAGTATAATTATGAGGAAGAAGAACAGATAAAGCTCCTGTATAAAGCGGTTTATCAGCTGAATGATATTGAAAAGGCGTTGGTTTTTATGTATCTTGAAGATAAAGATTATACTGAAATAGCCGAGACATTAGGAATTAGTGAAGTGAATGCCCGAGTGAAAATGAATAGAATAAAGGGGAAATTAAAAAAAATATTAAATCCATTAGGAGTATGAAAGAGCTGGATTTATTAAAAAAAGATTGGCAGAAGGATAATTCTTTTGAACAAGTTTCGGAAATCGAGATTTATAAAATGATTCATAAAAAATCATCTTCGATAGTGAGATGGATTTTGATTATCAGTATTTTGGAAGTTTTATTGTGGACCTCAATTAGTGTTGTTTTTAATTCGGATGATTATTTAAAAAAGATCAAGCACGATGAATTAATCCAATATTTTGAGGTGTTGACCATTTTTAACTATGGCGTGATATTGGTTTTTATTTATTTATTTTATAAAAACTACATCTTGATTTCGACGACTGCTTCCACAAAACAGTTGATGAAAGACATTCTAAAAACCCGAAAAACAGTCCAATATTATGTTTGGTATAATCTTGCGATGATTGTTTTTAGCCTAATTATTGGTTTTGTGATTGCCTTTTCTTACAATCCTGATGTAAGTATTTTGAAGGATAAAATTGCCAACGACGGAAAAATTATGGCTCTCACGATAGGCATTCTAATTTTGACTATCGCTGTGTTTTTTGGGATATTCTGGTTGTTTTACAGGTTATTGTATGGAATCTTATTAAGAAAATTGTACGCTAATTATAAAGAATTAAAAAAAATAGATTTGTAATTCTAAAAAAGAGTCCGCAATGAACTCTTTTTTATTTTATTAATATTCCCAACGACGGGTTTTGTTCAACTCTTCCTGTTCTTTAATTATTTCGGCTGGAATAACTTTTAAAAACGAAGGATGTTGTTCAATAGCATATTCTACTTTTTCAACGATTTCATCAATTGTATCGGTATCGTAATCAATATCCAAAGGTTCTTTGATGATAAAGGACTGCAGGATTCCTTTCTTTTTCATGCGTAATCCTTTTTTATCAAACGAACGCCGGAAACCATCAATAACAATAGGAATAACAATGGGTCTGTGTTGTTTGATAATATGAGCCGTTCCTTTTCGAACTGGTTTGAACGATTTTGTAGTTCCCTGCGGAAAAGTGATGACCCAGCCATCTTTTAGCGCTATTTTGATATTTTCAGTATCATCTGGATTTATATTTTTCTTATCTTGAACATCAACTCCCTTAGCCCTCCAGGTTCTCTCTACCGAAATTGCTCCTGCATACGCCATAATTCTTGGTAATAAACCTGCTTGCATGGTTTCTTTGGCAGCGACATAATAAATATTCATTTTGGGCTGCCAGAGGTAACATACGTTTTTAATCGTATCTTCCCGACCGCTTAAACTGGCATTAAAGACATGAAACATAGCCACAACATCGGCAAAATAGGTTTGGTGATTGGAAATAAATAATACGTTGGTATCCGGTAAATTTCTGATAATTTCAGAACCTTCAATTTGTAATTCATTAAATCCTCTGTAACGTCTGTGCGTGATGGCTCCGAAGATTCGGATCAACCATTTTTTTATAAATAATATGTGCCCAAAAGGATTTCTCTTAAACAATACCATAAAACTGTGTCTTTTTTTTGTTAATCTGGATTACAAACGTACGAAAATTATTTTTATAGTTCCTTTTACTGCCTCTCAGTAAACCTTTTAAAAATCATTGAATAAATTCATTTTTTCAATCCTGGGAAGGCGAATCTTTCAACCTAAAACCTCTTTCAAAACTTCTTTCAATTCGCTCAACATCATAGCTGTTGCACCCCAAACAATGTGTTCCTCTATTTTGAAAGCCGGAACTGTAATTTTACCGGCATAGGAAGTTACCATTTCAGCACTAATAATTATTTCATCACTCAAAAAAACTGACAAAGGCAATTCAATTATATTTGCCACTTCATTAGAATCAGGAATAAAACTGATTTCGGCTCTGCTAATTCCTAAAAAAGGATGCACCATAAAATTACTGGGCGGGATATACAATGCTGTAAAAGGCTTGATGATTTCTATGTCTCTCGGAGGAATTCCTATTTCCTCATGGGTTTCCCGTAAAGCCGTATTTGCAAAAACGGTATCTTCCGGCTCAAATTTTCCTCCAGGAAATGCGATTTGGGAAGAATGGGTCCCATCATAAGAGCTTCTCACAATTAACACCAAATGTGTTCTTCCATTTTTAGGATAAAACAACATCATCACTGCGGCTTTTCTTGATTTTTTATCATCAAACATTCCATTCTTCAAAGCATCTATTCGCTTTAGGGGCGCCATTTTAATGTGCGCTTCAATTGCTGGAAGCTTTGCTTGAGCAAAATTGGGAACATATTTTAAAAAATCTTGAAAATCCATAATCAAAGTCTATTTTTGCCTACCAAAAGATCTTATAAATATAGTTTAGAAAATAACGTTTAGCAAATTTTCTAAAATCAAATTCAAATAAATAAAAATGTACAGCAAAGAAGAAACTCAAAAATTAAAACGAGAATTCTGGGTCGCATTCGCAGAAAAACACCCCCGAAAATGGGTTCTATATGATACCAAAATCAAAGATTTCTCTTTCAAGTTTTATGTAGATAATAAAAAAGCACAAGTTTTAATAGATATTGAGCATCGCAATGATGAAAAACGAATTGCCTATTTTGAAAAAATAGAAGCATTAAAAAACATTCTGGAAGACGAATTCATTAAAAATTTAGTTTTCGAAAAAGACTATACTCTGGAAAATGGCAAAACCATCAGTCGCATTTGGGTTGAAAAACTAGGGGTCGGCGTTAGCAATCGCAATTATTGGGATGAAATTTTTGATTTCTATCAGGAGAAAATGAATGCTCTGGAATTATTCTATAGGGAGTATGATGAATTTATAAAAGATATTGAGAAAATTTAGGGCGTGACCAATTGAAAAAATGGGTCGGGCTATACGTTACAAGTCCTCGCTCTTCCTTTGTCAGGCTGTGGGCTTTTCACTACCATCCCTCATGTAACATAACGGCATAAAAAAATCTGCTTTATAGAGTGCCCCAAATAGTGTCTAATTTTTTGGGGCACTCTATAAAGCAGATTTTTTATTTACATATTGAAAATATTATAAACTACAATTCTGTCATCATAATTGATGTACAATTGTTTTCTATTGTCTTGTTTTTTTCGGGTAATGATTGAAAGTGTACAGTCATCTCCATTATTGTCTTTACAAGTGAAAGAATAAACTATATCGGTCTCATTCTCTTCAGTGGCTTGATAATCTATAATTTCAAACAATTGAATAACTTGGGAATAAATTACAATTCTGTCTTTATTAGTGTCCAATGTGACTAAAATATTGACCAAATCCAAATCAGACCATTTTCCCCATTTCCCATTTTCCTTTTTTTCTAAAACACTTAAACCTGAAGTTTTAAACTTATAGTTTTGGCTATAGGAATATTGCAGTCCTAAGACCATAAAAAGCAACATTATAAATATTTTTTTCTTTGTCATTATTTAAAAATCAAAATTCATTACTTCTCTTATAGCCTTTTCAAAATCAGCTATCATTTCTTCAACGATTGCTCCCGCTGGTTTTATCTCGTGAATTAATCCTGCGACTTGACCTATTTCTAATTCTCCTTCGATTAAATCTCCCTCAAACATTCCGAGTTTTGCTCTCGCTCTTCCTAACAAACTGATTAAATCTTCTTTTGTTGCGCACTTTTCATATAAATGCTGAACATCCTGATAAAATTTATTTTTAATCAATCGAACAGGAGCGAGTTCTTTCAAAGTCAATTGCGTATCGCCTTCTTTAACATTTACAATTGTTTCCTTAAAATTTTCATGTGCTGACGATTCCTCCGAAGCAGCAAATCTGCTTCCTACCTGAACTCCGTCTGCTCCTAATACCATAGCGGCAAGCATCCCACGACCAGTAGCAATACCTCCGGCAGCGATCAACGGAATATTAATTTTTTCTTTAACCATTGGAATTAAAGTAAACGTAGTGGTTTCCTCTCTTCCGTTGTGTCCTCCGGCTTCAAATCCTTCGGCAACTATGGCGTCAACACCTGCATCCTGAGCTTTCAATGCAAAAACAGAACTACTGACCACATGCACTACCGTTATGCCATTTTCTTTCAAATGAGAAGTCCATATTTTCGGATTTCCAGCTGATGTAAAAACGATTTTCACTCCTTCATCAACAATAATTTTCATGATTTCTTCCATGTTGGGATACAACATCGGGACATTTACTCCAAAAGGTTTTGAAGTGGCTTTTTTACATTTTTGAATGTGTTCCCGCAAGACTTCAGGATACATGGAACCCGCTCCTATTAATCCTAAACCTCCGGCATTACTAACCGCACTCGCTAATTTATAACCGCTATTCCAAATCATTCCTCCTTGAATAATTGGATATTTAATTTTGAAAAGCTCCGTGATTTTATTCATGCGCTATTTGATGCTGTTATTGTTTTATTATTTTTCCGCTTTTATAAAAAGATTTTGATTCTACTTTGTATATGTAAATCCCTTTACTCAATGCTTTCAATGAAATACTGGCCGATTCAATTGTGATTTCTTTATCAAGTACTTTTTGACCTGAAATAGAATAAATACTAACCATTGCTCTATCTAATCCAACTGGTAATGAAATTGTAATAAAATCAATTGCCGGATTTGGATAGATTATAAAATCATCTTTCGAAAAAGTGTTTAATGATAACCCGTTGCTCACCGCTAAATTAAAATCTGGAATACCATAACCATATTGATTATTGGGTGTCGCAAATCGATCCGCTGATTTTAATACCAACTGTCTTATTTCGGAATTGGTTTTATTAGGATTTGCTTGCCATAAACAAGCAATCATTCCTGCCATAATAGGACTGGAAAAGGAGGTTCCATTTGCGGCTATGATATTTCCAAATGCATCAGACAAAACATCAGATTGTCCTTGTGCCATCACATCCGGTTTTATTCTACCGTCAGACGAAGGACCTACTGAACTGAACGAAGTCAAAACTTCGGTAGAATTTACTGCACCTACAGCAATAACCGAAACAGCATCTGCAGGAACTCCAACATGGGGGTCAGCTGTTCCTCCTGAATTTCCGGCTGAAGCCACCACAATCATACCTCTACTAAACGCAATTTCAGCACCACGCGATATAAAAGTTGTAACACCATTCATTTCACTGTAAGTATGACTGTAAGTACTCTTATCGTATTCAAAATATCCTAGAGAAGTGTTTATAATATCAACTCCCAAACTATCTACTTTTTCCGCTGCTTCCACCCAAAGAGATTCTTCAACAGGGTTTTCGGAGGTATCATCTTCTGTAATAAATAAATAATAGGAAGCATCTGGTGCTGTTCCCACTAACGAATTTTCTTTGTAACCGCCCATTGCCGAAAGTACTGATGTTCCGTGCGAAGCTCCAGTGTAAAAATCCGGACTTCTTAAAACAAAATTATACCCTCCTAAAATTCGGTTATTATCTCTTAATCGTTGAAAAGGTTGGGCTGTATTTACACCCAGAAAACCAGCATCTAGAACGGCTATTATTTTTCCGGAGCCAGTATAATTCTGTTGATGCAGTACTTGTCCGTTAAGCATCTGGATTTGATTTGCTGAGGTTCCGTAAGCATAATCAATTTTGGTTTTCTTGTTTTTAGCTACCTTTTTTATTTTGGACAACTTTGCGATTTTTCCAGTTAGATTCAGTGATTTATCCGCAAAATCAACTTTACTAACAAAAGGAAAGGTCTTTAAAGAATTTATAATTCCTTGTGCACCCCGAACATGAATCGCATTCAACCATTTGGATTTTGCCATAACAGTAATTCCTGCAACGGCTTTTACTTGACTGATGTATGTTGATTCAACAGGAACATCTTTAAAATCTAAAACTAAATTCTGATTGATTCTTCTGTCCAAAGCTCTTTGGGAAAGCATTTTTAAAGGCGAACTTAAATAGGATTGAGAATTGGGTTTGGCATTGAAATATACCCAAGCATCTTCTTGAGAAAAGCCAACGGAAGAAATGAATAAAAAAAGAAGTAAATATATTTTTATCATAATAATATTATTTCTTTAAGTCATAAAAACCCCAATAAAATCTATGACTTAAGTTCCAAAAGAATTATTTCACGGCATTTAAAGTTCCGATAAAGCACCATTTTTCAGTCTTTTTATAAATTAAAGTACTAAACTAAGAAATTACTCCCGAACCAACTAATTCTTCTTCTAAATACCAAGCAACAAACTGTCCTTCGGTAATTGCGGATTGTGGTTCTTGAAAAGCTACAAACATGCCGTTTTCAAATTGATGTAAGGTGGCTTTTTGCAAAGGCTGTCTATAACGGATTCTGGCCATAACGTCCATGGTTTCGCCATTGGCCAAAGCCAAATCTTTACGAATCCAATGCACTTCAGATTTTTCTATTTGCAATGCTTTCTTGAATAATCCCGGATGTTGACTGGTTAATCCGGTATAAATTGTATTGGTTGCCACATTTGTAGCGATGATAAATAATGGATCCGTTGTTCCGCCTACATTCAATCCTTTTCTTTGTCCAATGGTAAAATAATGAGCCCCTTGATGTTTCCCCACTTTTTTTCCCATTTCTGGAGTATATGGAAGTTTTCTTGCATCGAAAGCTAAATCCTCTTCCAGAGTTAGACCTTCTTGTTTTTCAGAATTGTAAACCGAATCATTTTTATCAATTTGAATAATAAGGCCATCTTTAGGCTGCAATTTTTGTTGTAAAAACTCTGGCAAACGTACTTTCCCAATAAAACACAACCCTTGAGAATCTTTCTTTTCGGCAGTAATCAAATCCATTTGGGCAGCAATTTCCCGAACTTCCGGTTTGGTCAATTCTCCAATTGGGAATAAAGATTTTGCCAATTGCTCTTGTGACAACTGACAAAGAAAATAGGATTGATCTTTGTTGGTATCGGCA
Source organism: Flavobacterium galactosi (assembly GCF_048158585.1). Lineage (NCBI taxonomy): Bacteria > Pseudomonadati > Bacteroidota > Flavobacteriia > Flavobacteriales > Flavobacteriaceae > Flavobacterium > Flavobacterium galactosi. Next base: position 38,754 of record NZ_JBLNKV010000005.1, on the reverse strand, counting down.
CCAGCTTTCAATTGATAAACGGTTTCACCATTGACTTCAATTTCACTTTTTTGACAGTAATGTCCTGTTGCCACATAATCGGCTCCAAGACTTAAAGCAATTTTCATAAAAACATCAAATTTTATTTCGCGATTACAAAGTACATCAGGATTTGGAGTTCGTCCTTTTTCATATTCGTTGAACATATAATCAACGATTTTCTCTTTGTATTCTTCGCTTAAATCTACGGTTTGAAAAGGAATCCCTAACTTCTCGGCAACAAGCAATGCATCGTTACTGTCTTCCAGCCAGGGACATTCATTAGAAATAGTAACCGAATCATCATGCCAATTTTTCATAAAAAGACCTATGACTTCATAGCCTTGTTCTTGCAATAAATAAGCAGCAACACTCGAATCTACACCTCCAGAAAGTCCTACAACAACACGCTTCATTTTCAAATAATTATAATTTCACAAGGGTGCAAAGTTACAAATATTTACAATAAGATAAAGAAATAGAATAATGTGTTTAGGCGCTAAAATCAACGAAACTATAATGACTACAAAATAATCATGCCCATATCAGAGAAAAAACCCGAATTCAACAAAATTGATAGAAAAGGAGAGCCATCAAAATTTAGACAACTTAATCCAATAAAATGTAGTTAAAGAAAGAAGATATAATGATAATTGATGCTTGCCAGTTTTAATAATAAATATCTAAAAGGATTTTACTTTTCGAATCATCAATCAGTTTTTCAATTCTTGCATAAAATTCCCCATTTATCATAGGACAGCCAAAACTTTTACAAATTGGTGTTTCCTGCTCTTCACGAGGCACTTTAGCATATTTATGGATAACGATATTTCTCGAAAGAGCATTGTTATTAGTTTGATCCAATCCGAACAATTTATAGGATTTGCCAAATTTTCCATTATAGCTGGATCCGATATAGTATTTGCCTAATGAAGTGCAAAGGGAATTAGCCTCATTGCTAAACAGCATTTGGCCTTCCGTTTGCGTTTCAGAACCAATCCCGTGCGCCACCAAACCTTGGTCCATTATTACATTATTTTTTAAGTCATAAACAAAGAATCTGTTTTTTCCAGAGCTGATTTTCATATCAATCAGAAAAACTATTTCCTTATTATAGTTTGGATTATTGGCAATGAATTTCTTAATGATAGCAGCTCGACTCAAGAGTTTTTCTTCAATTGAATCTCCTGATGCGGCAATAACAGAAGGATTATTTTTAGTGTTTTTTGGTGAAATTTTATTGCTGAAAAATAACATTCCAATCAATGTTAAAACGAAAATTACGTTTCTCATTTTATTGTTCTTAAATATTGGTTCTATTTTTATTCTTAGAGTGTCGCGAAACAATTTATAACACAACACCGTTTCCTAAAACTACCAAAAAACGGGTAGATGTTTACCATAAGTGATGTTTTCATTTTGCAAAACAAGGCATTTATTTTTTTGCCTTAAATTTAATTCTTAATAACGGTTTTACAAGCTCTTTTATTTTATTTTTTTTATTTATTTTTTTGATTTAGTAACGTTTTCAGGAAAGTTCATATTTACGTCTTTTACTTTTTTCCCTTTTTCGAAAAATTGCCAAATCCCTGTTTTTTTGCCATTTACAAATGCTCCTTTTGAAACTACATTTCCGTCAGTATCTTTGAAAATTGCCAAACCATTGTATTCGTTATTCTTGAAAATGGATTCTTCAAGCACAATCCCTTTTTCGGTATATTTTTTATAAATGCCGTTTTTCAAGTTATTTTTATAACTGATTTCTTCAGCAATTTTACCACTCGGATAAAAAACAGTTCGCAAACCTTCTAACTTTCCATTTGCATAATTTTCAATAGTCATTACAATTTTTGAAGCTTGATGATAATACTTCCATTGTCCTTCAAATAATTTGTTGACTACTTTACCCTCGCTAACTTTATTCTTAGCCTGGTCGTAAAAAATAGTGTGGGCAGAATTGTCATTAGGATTGAATTCTCTTGTGGCTATTATTGATTTTGCTTTGGTATCATCATAAAAATTAAAAACTCCCGTTTCTTTCCCATGCGCGAAAGTTCCTTCGTATCGCGGCCGTTTAGATTCTTCATACAACCCTTTCCATACACCATGCTTCTTACCGTTTTGATCTAATTTATTAAAATCTGTTTGCGCCTGAAGACAAAACACATTCAAAAAAATCAAAACAAATATCCCTTTTTTATAAAATGCTTTCATATTAAATACCTTTTAATAGTAACGAATTCAGATGGCTTAAAGTATTTTCTAAACAAAAAAAATCTCGAAATATATCGAGATTTTTTAATTTTTTATTTCTTTTTGTCTTTTGCTTTTTGAGCTTCGGCCTGTTCCATAACTTCTTGAAGTTTTTTCTGGAATTTACCTTGTTTTTTAGGCTCTTTCAATTTATTCTCTTGTATTTGAGCGTGAATTTTATCACTGTCCACAATGTAGTTTTTAATCACAAACATAATTCCTATCGTAATCAAGTTGGAAATAAAGTTATACAAACTCAATCCGGCACCATAACTATTGAAGAAAATCAACATCATAATTGGCGAAATATAAATCATATATTTCATCATTTTTGCCATATCAGGCATTCCTTCTTGTTGCGGAGCCGCCATTTGTTGATCTCCAGAAGTCATTTTCATATAAAAGAAAATCGCTATTGCAGCCAATATTGGAAACAAACTAATATGGTCCCCATACAATGGGATATGGAAAGGCAATTTATAAATAGAGTCAAATGAAGACAAATCATCAGCCCAAAGGAAGCCTTTTTGTCTTAGCTCGAAAGCGGATGGAAAAAATTGAAACGAAGCGTACATAAAAGGAAGCTGAATTAAGGCTGGAATACATCCTGCCATTGGGTTCACCCCAGCTTTATTGTATAATTTCATCGTTTCCTGCTGCTTCTTCATTGGATCTTTTTTGAATTTTTCTCCCAATTCAGTAATCTCAGGTCGCAACACTTTCATTTTGGCTTGTGACAAAAATGATTTATAAGTAATAGGCGACATCGCAATTTTAACAATAATGGTAAAAATAATTATCGCAATTCCATAAGCGATGTAAGAACTTAAAAATCCGAATAATGGAATAAAAATAAATTTGTTAATCCATCCAAAAATCCCCCAACCTAAAGGGATAATTTTTTCTAAATTTTTATCGTATCCTTTTAATGTTTTATAATCCGATGGTCCAAAATACCAGCTCATTTTATAATCTACTTCACCATTTGTAAATGCTAAAGGCACGTTTGCTTTAAACTGCTTAATATAGGTGGTATCAACCTTTTCATCCACAACTAATTTATTAGATTTCAATGAAGATTTAGCAAACGGAGTATCAGTCAATAATATAGTACTGAAAAAATGCTGTTTGAAAGCAATAAATTTGACATTCTCCGGTGTTTCTTCTTTATCATTTCCGTCTCCTACATTGTTGAATTTCTCATCTCCATACTCATAGTTAAGCAGTGTATAACGATCTTCGTAAGCAATGCTTTTTTCTGTTCTGTAGGTTTTTAAATTCCATTCTAAATCCAAAGGTTTAGCAGTATTCAAAACTTTATTCAATCCTTGTGAACGAATATCAAAACCAACCATAAAATCGTTTGGTTTCAATATATACTTGTATTCTAAAAACTCATTTGCACCCGCTTTCAGTTTCATAGACAGCATCTGATCCGATCCTACTTTTGTTAGTGTTGGTTCAAAAAACAAGTCTTTTGTATTTAAAGTACGGTTATCACTGGTAAGCAATTGCAGATTCAAATCGGCATTATTGTCTTTAATCAATTCTACTAATTGTCCAGAACCTTTTTTAAATTTTTCGAAATTTTTCAAAGTAGCTTCAACAATATACCCCCCTTTATTAGCAACTCTCAATTTTACAAATTCGTTTTCGATTGTTGTAAAACCTTCTTTGGCTGTAGGAAGTGTAGCGGAATAAGCAAAGTTTCCTAATATTTTTTCCAATTGTGCCAATTGTGTAGAATCTCCTGCCACAACGCCACCAACAGTTGCCGGTGCAATCGTTTTGGTGCTTGCTTCTTTAGTTTTAGCTTCTTTGATCACCAATTCTTTCTTGGCTTTTTCAGCTGCAAGTTCTTTCTCAGAAGGTTGATTTTGATACATTATCCAAATCAAAATACCAAAAATCAATACAAAACCTATAATCGAATTGAGGTCAAATTTTTTTTCTTCCATTATTATATTTAAAAAAAGTTTAATGTTTAAAGTACGCTTTACGAATACCGTGATGAAACACGAATTCTAAAAACTAAATACTATTTTTTCTTTGCCTGAACAGCCGCTGCAACAAAATTCACAAAAATAGGATGTGGGTTTGCTACCGTACTTTTATATTCAGGATGATATTGAACCCCAATAAAAAATGGATGGTCCTCTATTTCTATAACCTCAACCAAACCAGTATCCGGGTTAATCCCCGAAGCTACTAATCCTGCTTTTTCCAATTGATCCACATACTCACTATTGTATTCGTAACGATGACGATGACGTTCAGAAATAGTTGATTTACCGTATATTTTATACGCCAAAGTATCTGGTTTCAAATCGCATTTCCAAGCACCTAGACGCATGGTTCCCCCTTTGTCAGTAATTGTTTTTTGCTCTTCCATCAAATTCACTACCGGATGAAGCGTTTTGTCATTCATTTCAGTAGAATTAGCTTCTGAAAGTCCAAGAATGTTTCTTGAATATTCAATAATAGCCATTTGCATACCCAAACAAATTCCGAAAAATGGAACTTTATTTTCACGGGCATAACGAACAGTTTCAATTTTTCCTTCAATTCCTCTTTCTCCAAAACCTGGTGCGACAAGAATTCCGTCTAATCCAGCTAATTTCACGTCTACATTATCTGCATCGATATATTCGGAATGGATTGAAATAACATTTACTTTGGTTTCATTAGTAGCGCCTGCATGAATGAAAGCTTCCAAAATAGATTTGTAACAATCCTGCATTTCTACATATTTTCCAATCAAACCAATGTTTATAGTATGCTTAGGATTTTTTAATCTGCGTAAAAAAGTATTCCAGTTCTTTAAATCCGGAGCCGCTTTTTTAGGCAAATCCAATTTCTTTAAAGCCACAATATCAAGTCCTTCTTCCAACATTAAATTGGGCACTTCATAAATAGTTGCAGCATCAATAGACTGGATAACGGCTTCTCGTTTTACATTACAAAATAAAGCCAGTTTATTTCGTAATTCTTCCGAAATTTCATGCTCTGTTCTACAAACTAAAATATCCGCTTTTATACCGCTTTCCATCAACGTTTTAACAGAGTGCTGCGTTGGTTTTGTTTTCAATTCCCCGGCAGCAGCCAAATAAGGAACTAATGTCAAATGAATTACTAAACCGTTGTGTTCCCCTAATTCCCATACTAATTGACGAACCGATTCGATATATGGTAAAGATTCGATATCTCCTACTGTACCACCAATTTCGGTAATAACAATATCATAATCACCTGATTTACCAAGTAATTGCATTCTATCTTTAATTTCATTGGTGATATGAGGAACAACCTGAACTGTTTTACCAAGAAACTCTCCTCTTCTTTCTTTTTCAATAACCGAAAGATAAATCCTTCCTGTAGTAACATTATTCGCCTGAGAAGTAGGAACATTCAAAAAACGCTCGTAATGACCTAAATCCAAATCTGTTTCTGCACCATCATCGGTAACATAACATTCCCCATGTTCATATGGATTTAAAGTACCTGGATCAACATTGATATACGGGTCGAATTTTTGGATAGTAGTTCTGTATCCTCTTGCTTGTAATAATTTTGCCAAAGATGCCGCTATAATTCCTTTTCCTAAAGAAGAAGTCACACCGCCTGTAACAAAAATATATTTCGTTTGATTCATTCTGTTGTTGTTTGTAATGTAGTTGTGTAAAAAACGTGGCAAAAATACAATTATAAATCGAGAAAAAGCTAATTTGAAAATGAGATAATTTGAAAATTTGACAATTCAATAATACTCCTATTTTCAAATTAGCTTTTTCCTAATTCACAAATTAAAGCGGTTTTGGATATCGCTTTTTAATATTCCGAATTAACTCTTCCAATCCATTGAGTTTTAATTCATAAATCAATTGCAATTGCTGTCCTAATTCTCCTTTTGGAAACCCTTTATTGCTATACCAAACCACATAATATTCCGGTAAATCAATAAGATATCTGCCTTCATATTTGCCAAAAGGCATTTTAGTATGAGCGAGTTTGACAAGTTGTTTTTGGTTTTGTTCCAAAGTAAGTTCCTAGTTTAAAGTTTATGTTTAAAGTTCCATCTATAAACTAAAAACTATTGCCTGAATCTGCTACCAGATTACTTCCAGTTGAAAGTAATTCGTTTCTCGATTTCGGTATTTAAACTTAGAAAAACAGGGCACGTCATCGCAGTTCTCTCCAGGATTGTTTTATTCTTTTGATCGGCTGTTCCTACCATCTCAAAAGTTATTTCTATTGTACCAATTCGTCTTGGCTCGGCATTCATAACTTTAGTTACTTCTGCAGTAGATCCTTTCAAATCCACTTCAATATCGCGGGCTTTTATTCCCATAACCGTCATCATACAACTTGCCAAAGCATTCGCAACGGTATCAGTTGGTGAAAAAGCTTCGCCTTTTCCATTATTATCTACCGGAGCATCTGATACGATTTCAGTTCCGGATTGCACATGTATCGATGAAGTTCTTAAATCGCCTAAATAGGTTACTTTTGATGTCATTAGTTTGCTTCTTTTATGATTAAATCGGTGTCATAGTATAAGATATAAACACCTTTATTGGTAAATCCACCGCCTTCTTTTTTATAATATTCAAATTTATTATCAACCTGCTCAGTCGCCATCGCATCAGTAGTTTCCTGATACGTTTTACCTTGTGTTAATCGCATCATGGTGTCAAATGTAATGTCAAAACCACGGGTTGCAAAAGCACTGGGGGAAATTTTATTTTTCTTTTTAAACTCTTTTTCGAAAATTAAGGCTTCCGGAGATTCATTTTCACGAGTAACAGAAGGATACATCAATTTCAATTTGGTCAGATTCACAAAATTAATTTCATCGGTATCTAATGTTTCGTTAGGTTCTAATATAACAAGCTGCACTTTATAAGCTGCCAAAGCACCCATCATGGTTGCCATTGTTGATTTTATCATCCCCGTATTCCCTGTTTCCATCACCACATAGTTCATTTTGTCTTTCACAAATAAACTTTTTAAATTCTCAGGGGATAAACCTCCATTTTCAGTAAGAACAGAAAATTTTACATCTTTATGATTTTCCTTAATAAACTGAATCATTGATTCCTTTTTCTTATCTACTACAGCAATCATATTTCCGCCTTTTGCTCTCATATAATCGAACATGGCATTTTTAACCGCTACAGCAGTTGGGATTGTTTGATAAATATTACTAAACGAATTTCCTAAATCTTTTGACAAAGGAGAAATAACAGGAACTTGGTTCGCATTCAATAATTCAGCAGTTTTTTCAACATTACTTTGATAGAACGGTCCAATTATTGCATCTGCCTCTTGAAGATTATTTTCTTGAATTAAGGAAGCAACATTCGAAGTATTTTTAGTTTCCTGCGAATCATAGATTTTCACATCCAAAGAAAGCCCTATTTGTTTTGCCGAATCTATAGCCATCAAAGCTCCCGCATAAAAATCTAAAGTCATATTCAGAAACTTGTCTTTTTTCAAACGCATAGCCGTTGAATTAACAGTATCTCCTTCAATTTTTGGCATGTTAAATGGCAAAAGCAACACCAGTTTCTTTCTGTCGATACCTCCCATTTTCTTTGACAAAACTGCGTATTCTTTTTTGGATTCAACAACTGGAATCGCAATTGTTCCCGGAACTTTCAAAATCATTCCTTCTACAACACCTTGAGACAAAGCAGGATTTAGAGTGATTAATTCTTCCTGAGTCATCCCAAACATTTTTGACAAACTATAAAGTGTCTCTTTTGGTTTCACTTCATAATTTAAATAACTGACAGCTTTTACAGCCTTTACAGGATTTGGTTTTGCAATTTCTTTCTTGGTTTCGACAACTGGGATTGTTTTCTCTACTTTTGGAGCATTTCCCTTGATGATTAATTTATAACCAACAGGTAAATTAGAAACAATTTCAGGATTTTTTTTCTCTAATTCTTGAATAGTAATTCCATATTTTTTGGCAATGGAATATTTAGTCTCCTTTGGAAGTACCTCGTGATAAACTACTTTTTCCTGAATTACAGCAGCAACAGCTATCTTCGGGCTACTTTTTGGAATAGTCAGGATTTGTCCAATTTTCAATCCTTCTTTTTCTAAACTTGGATTGGCTTTCTTTAAATCTTCATCTGAAATGCCGTATTTTTTTTCAATACCGTACAACGTTTCTTTCGGTGCTACTTCATGAGTTGTAGTTTTCACCATTGATTTAGCTGGGACTGTAGTCTTTTGTTTTGCTCCACTTTTGGGAATCAACAAAATACTATTTGGTTTTAATCCACTTTGCGCATCTGGATTTAATTGATAAATATCATAAGGAGTAACGTTGTACTTTATTGCAATTTGACTTATCGTTTCTCCTTTTTCTACTTTATGGGTACTATTTTTTTCTTGTGAAAAAACATTCAAATTAAACAACAAAGCAGTAATACAAATCGCAAAAAAATATTTCATCATTTTATTTATAAAATTATTCAAATCATTAATAACGGAACGGTATCAAATTTTATTGCAAAACTTGATACCGTTTATATAAAGAACATTAAAAATAATGATATTCCGAGAAGGCATTAACAAAAATTTAATCTTATTCCCACTCAATAGTTGCTGGCGGTTTTGAACTAATATCATAAACCACTCTATTCACTCCTTTTACTTTATTGATAATATCATTAGATATTTTCATCAGGAATTCATACGGTAAATGTACCCAGTCAGCCGTCATACCATCAGTAGATTCAACAGCACGAAGTGCTATTACTTTTTCATACGTACGTTCATCACCCATTACACCTACACTATTTACAGGAAGTAAAATAGCTCCGGCTTGCCAAACTTTGTCGTATAATCCCCAAGATTTCAATCCTTCGATAAAAACAAAATCTACTTCTTGCAAAATTCTAACTTTCTCTGGCGTGATATCTCCTAAAATTCTGATTGACAATCCAGGTCCAGGGAAAGGATGTCTGCCTAATAATTCTGGATCAATTCCTAATGAAGCTCCTACTCTACGCACTTCATCTTTGAAAAGCATGCGAAGTGGTTCTACAATTTTTAATTTCATGTAATCAGGTAAACCTCCTACATTATGGTGTGATTTAATAGTAGCTGAAGGTCCTTTTACTGAAACTGATTCAATAACATCAGGATAAATGGTTCCTTGCGCCAACCATTTTACATCTTCTATAAGGTGTGATTCATCATCAAAAACTTCGATAAATACACGTCCAATAATTTTACGTTTGGTTTCCGGATCACTCACACCTGCTAATTCAGATAAGAAACGATCTCCTGAATCTACTCCTTTTACGTTTAAACCCATTCCTTTGTATTGGTCTAATACATTTTGGAATTCGTTTTTACGAAGCAACCCGTTATTTACAAAAATACAGTATAGGTTTTTACCAATAGCCTGGTGCAATAAAACTGCCGCTACAGTAGAATCTACTCCACCCGAAAGACCAAGAACTACTTTATCGTCTTGTAATTTCTCTTTTAATTCCGCTACCATTTCGCTAACAAAAGCGTTTGGCGTGAAATTTTGAGGAACTTCAGCAATTTTTACTAAAAAATTTTCCAGCATTTTTGATCCATCCGTAGAGTGAAAAACCTCTGGATGGTACTGAATTGCATAGGTTGTTTCGCCTTCAATTTTATAAGCCGCAAATTCGACATCATGTGTACTTGCCAATTTTACTCCGTTTGTTGGTAAAGCTTTAATACTATCGCTATGACTCATCCAAACCTGACTGTTTTCAGAAACACCTTCAAAGAAAACTTCATTCTCTTTTATAAAAGACAAATTAGCTCTACCATATTCTCTAGTGTTTGAAGCCGCTACTTCACCCCCGCTAAAATGGGATAAATATTGTGCTCCGTAGCAAACGGCTAGCATAGGAAGTTTTCCTCTAATTTGAGATAAATCAGGATGTGGTGCATCCTCTCCTCTAACAGAGAAAGGGCTACCTCCAAGAATTACTGCTTTATAAGATGATAAATCACTCGGAAAATGATTGTAAGGGAAGATTTCGCAGAATATATTTAATTCGCGAACTCTACGCGCAATAAGTTGAGTATATTGCGATCCGAAATCTAAAATAAGTACGTTGTGTTGCATGCGCAAAAATACTTTTTATATTTTGAATTGAAAAATTGAATTTTGAAAAATATCTGTTTTTTTTTCAATAGGCTATTTATCCTATTTATTTACACTTCAAAAACTGTCTTTTTTTGACAAAATGAATGATTTCTAAAATAAAAACGAATACTAATTTAAGTACGCATGAAATATACGTTGCTATTTTGAGTTATCTTTATATAATGAATACATAAAAATTAAAAACAATGAAAATTAAAATATACGCAGCAAGTACCTTTTTTGCCCTTTTTATCGTTTCCTGTAGTGTTGTCGATAACTTATTCACTTTTAATGTAGCTACCCAAACCTCTTTTAAAATAGCCAGTGGATTTCCTCTCAACCTAGCAACTGAAATAATCACTCCAGATGTTACTACAAATTCAAGTGCTGAATTTCAAAACAACAATACGAAAGCTGATTTAGTAAAAGATGTAAAATTGAGTGAATTAAAATTGACGATAACTGATCCTGTTGACAAAACATTCAGTTTTTTAAAATCGATTCATCTCTATATTTCAACAGATGCTAATGACGAAATAGAATTAGCGTATTTAGATGATATTAATTCCACTGCAAACACTTTAAATCTAACTTGTACGGCTCAAAAATTAGACAAATACATCAAAGCTTCCTCGTATAAAATAAGAGCTAAAGCAGTTATTAAAGAATCCATAACCAGAGACATTACTGTAAAATCCGATATGAAATTTAAAGTTACTGCTGATCCGTTTTAACAAATCAGCAGTTTTCATTTTTTATTCTTTAACAATCACAAGCTTCCCTTTTACTCCTGCATCCCAATTTTCCCAATAATCCGACTTTATAAGTATTCCTTTGTCATCATAAATTTGAAATTCAGCGGTATTCCCGCCTAACGCGCCTCTATTTAACGCTTCTATCTCAAATGTATTTATTCCTGCTTTAAGGTATATTTTAAATTCTTGATAATTTCCTTTCATTAATAATCGTTCTTGGACAATACCTCCATTCATAGTCGCTTTGGCTAAATCCCCGTCAATTTGTCCAAAATCTCGGTATTTAATCGCAAAAAAATCAGATTTCGTTCTAATCTCACCAAAACTGACGTCAATTTTAACCAATAGTCTTGAATCTTCTTTCAAACCTTCTCTCACTAATGTTTTTCCTAAATCCTTTTCCATTTTATCCCTGTAAACATCTCCTGGATTAGCAAAATCATTTTTTGGAGTCATGTTTATGCCGCTAGTTGTTTCTCCAATTTTTAATACGGAACTAGGAGTTTTAATTGCAGGACTTTTAAAAACATTTGGAGTGTACGTTGGCGGTATATTCGTTTCAGGCGGAACTTCTTTTTTAAACTTTGGACTTTTATTTATAGGGGGAATTGCTTTAAACTTTTTACCAAATTCAATCTGACTATAGCTTTTTGAAGAAATACCAATACTGATTATTATAAAAAAAAGAATTTGTTTCATATCAAGGTGAATACTGATAAATCAATATTTATTAAAAATTTAAAACTAAAAAACATAGTGCAAAACAACAAAAATAGTACAAATTAATTTTATTTATTTATCGAATTAAAAAAAGAACATTCCTATTCTTTCATTAAAATTAAGGTTGCTTTATAATCTATCCCAAGATTCCATTGACTAGCAGAAATAATTTTTCCTTTATCATCATACACTTCAAATTCTGCTGTATTAGGAGGTGCAAAACCTTCGTTCAACGCCTCAAAATCAATCTTATTAATCCCTTTTTCTAATTTTATCTCGAAACCTTTAAAATCGCCATCCAAAACGACCTCGTATTCTATAACCTTATCATTTAAATATACTCTAATCTTATCCCCATCAACATAAGCGGCATCACGATATCTTACTTTAGCTGTAAGAGACCCCGTTTTGAAATTTCCTAAATTTTGATTTTTCTTATAAGTAACCGCCTCTAAATTTTCTGCTTTTTTAGTAACTTTTTCAGGATTTATAAAATTAACTTTTGGCACATCAAGGGGGATATCTTGTTTTTTTATCCCTTTTGGAGCAGTAATTTTTGGTAATTCTGCCTTTGGCGGAATTGCTTTTTTAATTTTCGGTTTTATATTTTTAGGGGGTATTGCTTTAAATTTTGAGTCAAATTCATTCTGTGCATATCCGCTTAATGACATACCTATAACAATAATTAAAAATAGAATTCTTTTCATAACTTTTTAAATTAACTTATCAGTTCTTATATAATTTTAAAAATAAAAATCAATCTTGAGTAAACGCAAAATGACGTGATTTCACTTTCTTTAATAACATTCAATTTCTAATTTTATTACATTTTAAATCATAAGATTTCCAAAATTGATTTCTCGAAATTGAACTTTTTAATAAAAATTAGTGTTTTTTTATTTCTCATTTTTTTCTAAATTGCAAAAAATATACCAAAAATTAAATTAGGTTCTAATATTTTAAAAATCAGTTAAAAAACAAACAAAATGAAAAGAGAAAACATATTGACAGGCTCACCATGGGAAGATAAAATGGGATATTGTCGCGCAGTACGTATTGGAAATATCATTGAAGTATCAGGAACAGTAGCTATAATTGATGGTGAAAAAGTAAAAGCAGACGATGCGCACGCACAAACTCTTAATATTTTAGAGCGAGTAGAAAAAGTACTTGAAGACCTGAATGTAGGTATGAAAGATGTGATTCGCACCCGTATATTTACTACTGATGTAGCTACATTTGAAGCAGTGGCTACGGCTCATGCCAAATTCTTTAAAGACATAAAACCTACGACTGGTTTTTACGGAATTAACCAATTAGTTGCACCGGAATATTTGGTTGAAATCGAATTTACAGCCATTGCTCCTGAAAAACCTTTAGTTCAGGAAGGATTGTAATACTTTAGCAAAAAAATCTGATCGTTTAATAATGAATTTAGAAAACGCTAAAAAAATAATGCTTGTCACAGTCAAATGGATTTTTATTTGTGCTTTGACAGGCATTTTTTCTGGATCAGCTTCAGCGTTTTTTTTAGTGGCACTGGAATGGGTTACACACTATAGAGAACACAATAACTGGCTCATTTGGCTTTTGCCAATAGGCGGTCTCATCATAGGGTTGAGCTATCATTATTGGGGAAATGATGTTGTAAAAGGCAATAATTTATTACTGGAAGAATACGAAAATCCACAGAAAATAATTCCTTTAAAAATGGCGCCGTTGGTTCTTATTGGCACCTTAATAACGCATCTTTTTGGAGGTTCCGCAGGCCGTGAAGGCACGGCTGTACAAATGGGAGGTGCAATTTCAGATCAATTCACTAAACTTTTCAAACTTGATAATGCTGGTAGAAAAACAACAATCATTCTGGGAATCAGTGCCGGTTTTGCATCGGTTTTTGGAACACCTTTAGCTGGATCACTTTTTGCTTTGGAAGTCTTATATTTCAGTAAAATCAGTTTCAAAAGTATTCCGTTGTCTTTTATAACCGCTTACGTTGCTTATTTCACCGTTGAATTCTGGCAAGTAAAACACACCCATTATAATATTCCAATCATTCCCGAAATAAATTTAACCAACTTACTTTGGGTGATTCTTGCGAGTATCTTTTTTGGTTTAGCCGCCATGTTATTCTCCCGAAGCACACACCTTTGGGGCGGTTTATTTTCGAAAACAATATCCTTTCCTCCGCTTCGTCCTTTTATAGGAGGAATAATTCTTGCTTTAGCAATTTATTTTATTGGAACTACAAAATACATCGGTTTAGGAATTCCCATGATTGTTGATGCATTTTCGAATCCAAATACTTCCTACGATTTTCTTCTAAAAATACTATTTACAGGATTTACGCTAGGCGCAGGATTCAAAGGTGGCGAAGTAACACCGTTATTTTTTGTTGGTGCCACCTTAGGAAGTGCTTTATCACTACTAGTTCCTTTACCTATTGCACTTTTGGCAGGAATGGGATTCGTTGCCGTTTTCTCGGGAGCAACCCACACTCCTATTGCTTGTACAGTTATGGGAATGGAACTTTTTGGGATAGAAAGTGGTATTTTCATTGGTATTGCTTGCATAATCGCTTACTTTAGTTCCGGTTCTGTTGGAATTTACAAAGCGCAAATTGTAAAAGGCGCAAAATACCGTTTGTACCAAAAAGTAAAAAGTACAGCCATGGAACTTTTGTAACATTGTAAAAGTTTGTTAATTCTACAAATGATTTCAACATTACATTAAAAAAATGTAATTTCGCAAACTATGAAAATACAAGACATTCAAGCGATACAGTTGTTATTATCAACTCCAAAAAAAATTGCCATAATTCCACACCGAGGCCCTGATGGCGATGCTATGGGTTCTACGTTAGGATTATATCATTTTTTATTAAAAAATAACCATCATCCTGTTGTGGTTTCTCCAAATGAATTTCCTGATTTTTTAGCTTGGATACCCGGATCAGAAACGGTTAAAATATACGAGAAAGACAAAGCCAACTGCACCAAAATTCTTGAAGAAGCGGAACTAATTTTCACATTAGATTTTAATGCTTTGCACCGCACAGGCGAAATGGAAACTATTTTAGCTACGCTCAAAGCACCATTTATAATGATTGATCACCATCAAAAACCGGATGATTACGCTACCTATACCTATTCAGATACTTCATTTGGTTCCACTTGCGAAATGTTATACAACTTCATTTGTTTCCTTGGAAAAAAAGAAGCTATCGACAAAACTATCGGCACTTGCATTTACACCGGAATTCTAACCGATTCAGGTTCTTTTCGTTTTCCAAAAACAACTGGAGACACCCATAGAATTGTGGCAGAATTAATTGATTTAGGGGTCGAAAATACGGAGATTCCGAATTTATTATTTGACAACAGTTCTTTTGGACGCTTGCAATTACTGGGAAGAGCACTTCAAAACATGAAAGTGTTAACACAGTACAAAACCGCGTATACCACCCTTACACAAGACGAATTAAACTCTTTTGATTACGTAAAAGGGGATACCGAAGGCATAGTAAATTACGGATTAAGCATTAAAGGAATTCTTTTTACGGCAATTTTCATCGAAAATAAAGAAGAAAAAATAATTAAGATTTCATTCCGTTCCCAAGGTGATTTTGATGTCAATCAATTTGCAAGAGATTATTTTAACGGTGGCGGACATCGCAATGCCGCTGGAGGTAAATCAGAAGTATCGATGCAGGAAACCATAAATAAATTTGAGGATTTAGTAACAAAACTAACCATATAACACATGAAAAACAGCAAATTAATCGCAGTTGTATTCTTTTTGTTCGTATTAGTTTCCAGTTGTAAACAACATCAAGAAGCTCGCAAACCTATTTCTCAAGCTTCCGGAACTTTCATGAAGAAATCGATAGTGCGGAATAAAAAATTAATTGCCGGGGAGGAAGGACAAATTAATGCTGTAATCAAAAGAAATCCCAAAGCTAAATTTATCGCTTCAACCAAAGGATATTGGTATTCGTATTCGATAAAAAACACCCTGGATACGCTCACACCTAAAAAAGGTGATGTCGCATTTTTTGATTATGAACTCAAAGATTTGAAAGGCAATATTATTTATTCCGAATTAGAATTAAGACCACAAGTATATTATGTTGACAAACAAAATATCATGATGGGATTGAGGGACGGTATAAAATTGATGCATAAAAAAGAGAAAGTTAATTTTCTTTTTACCTCACATATGGGTTATGGTTATCATGGCGACAATAAAAAAATTGGTACAAACCAGCCTTTACTTTGCACCGTAACTTTACACGATTTCATGTCGGAAGCTGCGTATAGAAAGAAAAATGCAGTAAAACCTACAGCTCCTTCACCAGTTGTGAAACCGGAAGTTACCACTGAAATCAAATCACAAGATACTATAACACAATAAAAAATTAATTTAGAAATGAAAAAAAGTTTCCTACTCGTATTCCTGGTAATTGCCTCATTTTATTCTTGTAAAGAAGAGCATAACAATCTTCCTGATGGTTTATATGCCAAAATTGAAACCAATAAAGGAGAAATTATTGTAAAATTAGATTTCGAAAAAGCACCTATCACAGTGGCCAACTATGTGACTTTGGCGGAAGGGAAAAATGAATTTGTCACCAATGAAAATCTTAAAAACAGACCCTTTTTTGATGGTTTGAAATTCCACAGAGTAATTAAAGAATTCATGATACAAACTGGAGATCCATTAGGAACAGGATCTGGAGATACCGGGTATAAATTTAAAGACGAGTTTACTGATTTAAGATTTGACAAAGGCGGTGTTTTGGCTATGGCCAATAACGGTCCGGCAACGAACAGCAGCCAGTTTTTCATTACGCATCTTGCTACACCTTGGCTAGATGGTAAACACACCATTTTTGGTCATGTAGTAGAAAAAGGAATGGATGTAGTGAACAAGATTGAGCAAAATGACTTCATTAACAAAGTCACCATCATCAGAAATGGTGAAGCGGCGAAAAAGTTTGATGCAGTAAAAACATTTAGCGATTATTTCTCTGTAGAATCTCAAAACCAAAAGAAAAAATTGGCAATTGAAGCCGAAAATAAAAAAGTTTACGACCAAAAATACAAAGCAGTCCGTGACCAAAAAGTAGCCTATTTTGCTGCATTAAAAGCCAAAGCAACAAAAACACCAACTGGACTAGAATACGTAATAACGAAGAAAAGTGGTGGAAAAAAACCAGCTAATGGCGCTAATCTTTTCATTCATTACGCTGGTTTCCTGGAAGACGGTGAACTTTTTGACGCAAGTATAGAAAGTGTTGCTCAAACTTTTGGAAAATACGATGAAAACAGAGCAGCCCAAAACGGCTACCAACCCATTCCTTTTCAAGCAGGAAAAAAAGATGGCATGATTCCTGGATTCATTGAAGGACTAGATAAATTATCTTTTGGTGACAAAGCCATCCTCTTCATACCGTCGAAATTAGCTTATGGAGAAGCTGGAGCAGGTGGAGTTATTCCGCCAAATGCCAATATTATTTTTGAAATTGAATTAATGCAACAATAACTAAAAAAGTCAGACCTTAAATTATTATCAAATGAAATTTAAAATTCTAATTTTACTATTCTTAGGAATGTTAACTGTACATTCTCAAACTAAGAAACCAGTTCCTGCCAAAAAACCGGTAACAGCAGTGAAAGCTGCTGTAAAAAAAACTCCCGTAGCTGTCGAAGGGATTTTCGCCACTATTGCCACTAGCAAAGGAGACATTACCGTTCAGTTAGAATACAAAAAAACACCGGTTACCGTAGCTAACTTTATAGCACTTTCCGAAGGAAAAAATGATTTTATAGCCGATGAAAAACTAAAAGGAAAACCATTTTTTGATGGGTTAAAATTCCACCGTGTTATTAAAGATTTCATGATTCAAGGTGGTGATCCATCCGGAAACGGTTCTGGTGGCCCAGGTTTTGCGTTCAAAGATGAGTTTACCGATTTGAAATTTGACAAAGGCGGAATTTTGGCTATGGCCAATTCAGGTCCAACTACTAATGGAAGCCAATTCTTTATCACGCACAAAGACACGCCTTGGTTAAACGGGAAACACACTATTTTTGGTCATGTAACGCAAGGGATGAACGTTGTCAACTTGATTGCTCAAGATGATATCATTAAGAAAATTACCATTGTAAGAAAAGGAGCTTTAGCAAAACAGTTTAATGCACCAAAAGTATTCGCAGACTATTATGGCAATAAAGCAGATGACGCTAAGAAACAAGCTTTAATTGATACTGAAAACCAAAAAAAGCAAGCCGCAATTCAAGCTGAAGAGAAAAAAGCGTATTTTGAAAAATACGGTAGCGTTATCATTGCTAAAGTAGCTGATTTAAAAGCGAATAAAACTACTGCAACTACTACAGCTTCAGGTTTAGCCTATAAAATAATCCAAAAAGGAAGCGGTGTAAAACCTGCAGACGGAACGACTTTCTATTTTCATTATGCCGGTTATTTTGAGGACGGAACCTTATTTGACAGCAGTTATGAAGACGTAAGCAAAGCTTACGGAAAATACGATGCGAACAGAGCCGCTCAAAACGGATACCAAGCCTTCCCTTTTGAAGCAGGTAAAAAAGACGGAATGATTCCTGGATTTTTAGAAGGATTGAACCTATTGTCTTTTGGAGACAAAGCGGTGGTATTCATCCCATCAAATTTAGCCTATGGTGAAAGAGGTGCTGGAGGTGTGATTCCGCCAAATGCAAATCTTGTTTTCGAATTGGAAGTATTTGAAAAACAACCGGCTCCAAAACAGTAATTCTCAAAAGCATATAATAAACAAACCCGACAAGTTTAATAACCTGTCGGGTTTTTTATGGGCTACTATTTTAAATTTCACTCAAGTCTTACATGAACTTAAATTCCTTATAGGATTAGATTTTAAAACATATAAGTCATTTAAGTTCATTTAAGTTTTTAATCGCAGAACATCTATAGGTTATAAATCTTATACTATTATTTCTTTCCAAATTTCCAGTCAAATTCATCTTTTTGATTGATAATCGCACCAATCTCAAATTTTACCACCTCATCAAATTCCGTTTGAAAAATAATCCAGTTTTCCTCATTGAAATAGTTTTCGAACGTGTCGAATTCTTCCTGAGTGAATTTAGTGATTCCTTTGGCAGCCAAATCTTTTTTGACGTCACTAATTTTTCTATTGATCACTTTATTTCCAAACAAATCCAGTTCCGGGCTCGAAGCCACAATATAACCTAATTTGAAATCTTCCTCCACATAGAAAGTCAAACGCATTTTAAGTTTATTGTAAGCAAAAATCACATTATCATCTTCGTCCTTGTAATTCCTGTCTGGTTTACCGTAAATAGCGGTTACGTCACTTTGCTTCATTCCGAAAATGAGCTTGTCAATTCCGTTTTTTGGATTTATTTTCATGGTTTTTTGTTTGACCGCAAAGTTCGCAAAGTTTTTCGCAAAGTCCACTACCTTTTTTATTTAAAAATTAGTCGTACAAAAACTCAAATCAACATTCCAAAAGTAACAATTTGGGCGTGACCCGCTGAAAAAACGGGTCGGGCTATCCGTTGCAATCTTTTATTCCGCTGTGCTTCATAAAAGGATTTTCACTGCTATCCCTCACGCAAAACAGCGGTAAAAACAACTAAAACAGTTCTATGTAAATTCAAAAAAGCATTCAGCAAATAAAAAGTGCTTTCGATAATTTGCAATGTTTTTTTTATAAATTTACAAAACAACAAAAAGCCATTTTATGGCACAAAGCCAACCTAATTTGGGTGTATTGTAGCCACTTTGTGGCTGATATACACAAGTTGCAGGCAATCTTAGACGGCAGCAAAATAACGACAGTTTGTAAAGTCATCGGAGAACTGTCCACTGACGGACTTTTATTAAACTTTGACATAAATTGCAACGGAAGTGCTTCTATCAACATTTGGCGGGCGAAAAGTCCTTCGCAGACTTTTAGAAAAAATCATCACAGACGGGCAATCATCTATCACAACTATAACTATTAACAAACGCTAGTAAAAGAGCAAATGAGAAAACTGAAACTACAAATGCAAGTTACGCTTGACGGGTTTAACTCCGCAGGACCAAATGACGAACAGCAATGGGTGACTTGGGACTTGGACGGAATTAAGCAATATGTTGTTGACTTGCTTGACACATCAGACACAATACTTATTGGCAGAAAATTGGCGGTTGACTATATTCCGTTTTGGCAAGACACTTTTACAAAACCAGACGACCCAATGTATGATTTCGCAACACGAATTGTAAATACAAAAAAGGTTGTGTTTACAAAAACGCTTGACAAATCCATTTGGGACAAAACCGAACTTGCAAAAGGCAACCTAAAAGATGAAATCAACAGATTGAAAAACCAAGATGGCAAAGACATTATTGTATATGGCGGTAGTTCCTTTGTTTCATCGTTGATTAAAGACGGACTTATTGATGAGTTTCATTTTTTTGTAAACCCAATCGCAATCGGGAAAGGTGTTTCGGCATTTGAACAGTTAGAAAATTGGCAACCGTTGAAACTTAAAAACTCAATTACTTGCGACAGTGGCATTTTAATTCTTTACTACGAAAGAAACTGACGACATACAATAAACACTGCCGGTAACAAGGGTTTGACGTAATGGCGGGTGAAGAGCTTCGTATCAAAGGTAGTGTTATAATACCGCTAGTACGCCAAGCCCTAAAACGTTAGTAGCAAGGAATGAATTTATTATGGATTATAATTCAACCATAGATGATTGCAAAGATTCGAGAATTATAACAGTCGAGAATATTTCCCAGCCAGCGCGAACGCAATGTCATTAAGTTAAGAGCATATGAAAATTTTTAATAAACTAGTTCATTTAAATGAACCCAAACGCAAATGGGTTTCAATAATAATTACAGTCCTAATTTCTGGAATTTTATCGCTTTGGGGAATTTATGGAATTGGTGAATATGGAATTGCACTTTTTATACTAACACCGTTTTTAATTGGATTTTGTTCGACATTACTTTATGGTTACAAAAACAAAATAACAAGAAGTGAAGCGATTTGGATTGGATATACAGCACTTGCAATTTGTACGCTTGCTTTGATTGTATTTGCAATTGAAGGATTAATTTGTATTGCAATGGTAGCACCATTAGGTATTTTATTAACTTGGATTGGAAGTTTGACAGGATATAGTTTATTGCAAAAACTATCAGCTTCTACTCCATCAATTTTATTAATTCTAATTGGAATTATTCCGTTAACTTCATTTGTAGAAAATAAAATCAAACCAGAATTGACTTCGGTAACAACATCGATTATAATACATGCTAAACCTATGGAAGTTTGGAAAAACGTAATTGAATTTCCACAGTTAGACGAACCAACCGAATTTATATTTAAAACTGGAATTGCCTATCCAATGAACGCTAAAATTGTTGGAAGCGGGATTGGTTCTGTAAGACATTGCAATTTTACGACTGGAAGTTTCGTTGAACCAGTAACCGTTTGGGACGAAGGAATATTATTGAAATTTGATGTTCTTGAACAACCTGCACCAATGAAAGAATTGAGTTTTTGGAATATCGACGCACCACATTTACACGATTATTTTGTATCTAAAAAAGGTCAATTTAAATTAACCGAATTAAAGAACGGAAAGACTTTACTTGAAGGAACAACTTGGTATTATCACAATATAAAACCTGCCTTTTATTGGCAAAAATGGAGCGATTTAATAATTCATAAAATTCACGATAGAGTATTAATCCATATAAAAAAGAATTCCGAAAAATCGTAAAAAAATAAACAAAGCAGTTGACAAAGTACTACACTCATAAAATAAATTAATGCTCCCAATACCTAATATCCTTCTAAAAACCAAAATCCTTGTGTTTGATCCCTGTGGTTTTCAACCTACCAACTCGGTGCCGGAAAAAGAAAGTGAGGATTATGGCGCGTATCAATTTGAACTGAATGCACTAAAAATACTATTTCGCGTGGCCAAAACCACTCCGACAAAAGTGGGTCAATTTGTTACGTTATGGAAAAGACTGGCAAAAGGACCTATACAACCTTTTCACGTTTCAGATAACATCGATTTATTTATTATCAATACTCAAAGCGGGGATTATTTTGGTCAATTCGTATTTCCTAAATCAGTGCTTAATCAACAAGGAATCCTTACAACTAATTTGAAAGAAGGGAAACGCGCCATTCGAGTGTATCCTCCTTGGGACATCACAACGAACAAACAGGCACAGAAAACCCAAAAATGGCAATTGGATTATTTCTTGGAAATCCCTTTGGGCAAAACCATAGATTTAGAACGTGCAAAATTCCTTTATTTACAGGAAATTAAATAGCATTTAAATCAAGCTCGTTTAAGTAATTTTAAATGAGGTTTATTAAAAAACGCACTTTATAAATTTTATTTTTATAATATACTGATTTTCAGTTGCTAGAATCAAAATTTATTTTTAATTTAGCTCTTATGAAGGAATTCCTATTTTAGAATCCTACTATCCCCAAAATCTTATTATTTTTTACAAGTTAGACAGGAATATCAATTCAAAACTAACTTACAGGTTAAATCAATTGTTTAAAAAATGATGGGTGTAACTCCTCATTGCATTTTAGGAATCATTTTAAGCATTTCCATTTTCAATACCCCTGTTTCATTTTAATCCGTTTACAGTAATGACATAAAGACAATAAGCGTATAGGATTCGTTTTCTATGTTTCTAACCAAAACCACTACGTTATGGAAACCTTTCAAGACAGTGTAAGTAATAAACCAAAACCGATTAGCTGGATATCCATTGTACTCGTGGCATTACTATTTGCGCTATTGTTTTGGGTTACGTATCAATTTAAAGGAGAGCAACGTTTTACTTTCGTAAATTTTTTTGGTAAAGGCCACGTCATAAACTTTTCAGAAAATTACAGTTATGTTCAATTTCCTTCCAATGAAAAAAATCATGAAGTTCTAATTACTCAAAAAGGTGCGTGTATGGGGTCAGGCTGGTTGCTTTTGCTAGTACCCGCAGTATTTTTATTCAGTTTAGTTTTTCCAAGGAAATTATTAAAAAAATCATTTAAAAAGGAGAAAAAATGAACCATCCTGAACAAATAAAAGCGATACCTAGACGAACCAAAAAAGGAGTCCTAGATGCAGTAATTAGCAGTGCTGAAATTATGGTGTTTGCCTATTTAATCACCTACCCTTTTCCATTTAAAGCAGTAGCTTTTATTCCTTTGGTAATGGTCGCTTTTATCATAAGCCGTGATATCAATTCTCCTTCAGTAACATTTAGGCTTTTATTTAAGAATCTTTTCTCTCTAAAAATGCTTATACAAATTGTTATTGGTCTTGAACTTGGTATTATAGCAGCAATTTATTACAGAGACCATTTAGGAATGCCTATTCTACCTGTAGAAATCAGACCATTCGTGTTAGTGGCAGTAAGTGTTGCTGCCATCGAAGAATTAGTTTTTCGTGGTTTCATACAAGGTCAAATAAGCAAGTTAAATACGGATTTTGCCGTTGTATTTGCCGCATTTGTGCATGCATCTTACAAAGCTTGTCTATTCCTTTCGCCTGTTGCAATACATCAACAAAATATTGTAGCTTTTTTTAAATGGTCTTTTGCGGCTTATATCGTACTGGGGTTTTTAAAGCATTATTCAAAAAGCATCGTGCCTGTTATTATAACGCATGCAATTTTCGATTTGGTTGTTTATGCCGAAGTCCTGCAAGCGCCATGGTGGGTGTGGTAATTAATAAAATGAACTTAAAATTAACAATACAAATCAAGGGTTGAAAGTCTGTTTTTTTTGTGCCGTTAGATACTGAATATTGGTAGTATTAATTGGGTTCAAAATTTGTCAACGTACTATAATCATAGGTACGCGAAATACATATTGGTTATTGTTTTCTACCAATATTCCGTGCGTAACGGCACATCAAAAGTCATAATTCATTTATAAACTAAATCCTATGTATTTTTCAGCTACTACCAGTTTTACAGCGGGTATTGTTCTTGCAGCGATAAGTGTTGCGGTACTAAAAAAAGTGAAAAAACCTTCCCAAATTTATTTTGCCTGTATCCCGATTATTTTTTGTGTGCAACAGATTTCTGAGGGCTTTTTATGGTTAGCATTGACCAAACCTTATTTCGCCCCATTGCAACAAGTCTCAACCTATACCTTTTTGTTTTTTGCTCAAGTGGTATGGCCTTTATGGATTCCTTTTGCCTCGTTGAAACTCAAAAAAGAAGAGGAGAACGTTCTTTTTCAGTGGGTACTGGTAGTGATAGGCTTATCAGTAGCTTTATATCTTGGGTATTGTTTGATCAATTATCCAGTTGAAGCCAAAATTATTGGACGCCATATCTCCTACCTACAAGGTTATCCAATAGTCTTTAGCTCTTATGGAGACCTACTTTATATCATTGCAACTGTTGCTCCACCACTATTCTCAGAAATCAAAAAAATGTGGATTTTAAGCATTACCATCATAATTTCCTATATCATCACAACCATTTTGTATGTAGATTATATCGTTTCGGTTTGGTGTTTCTTTTCTTCAATTATTAGTATATCTGTACTAATCGTTATGGATGAAATTAAAAACCCCAGTAAAAAACATTCCAAATACTATTCCAGATACTATTGCGATGATCATAATAAAAGTCCCAGTATTTAAAACCTGAAATTTAGATTTTATTATAATTTATTCTTCAAGTTTTCTTTCACGCTATCGAACCATTCATTGCTGAGAATACTCAAAATAATACTGTCTCTGCGTACGTCACTCCCTAAAGTGGGCATGTGATTTCGCATAACGCCTTCTACTGTACATCCTATACTTTTCATGGCAGCAATACTTCGCTGGTTGTTATTGTCTGCGCGAAATTCTACGCGTTCCATTTCAAGGGTTTCGAAAGCAAATTGCAACAGCAAAAATTTACAGCGTTTGTTTAGTCCGGTGCCCCGGAAATCTTTTCCGTACCAAGTGTAGCCCAATTGCAAGGTTTTGAACTCCAAATTAATATCGTAAAAACGAGTACTTCCAGCATATTTTCCAGACTTTTTATCGAAAACTATAAAGGGGAATTCGGTTTTATTTTCTTTCGCTTTTAAGGCTATTTTGATGTAGTTTTCCAGATTTTCTTTACCGTTTGCCCGCACTAAGGAATATTCCCAGGTTTCGGGTTCGTTGAGGGATATTTCCAATAAATTTTCAACATCCGTTTCCTGTAAAGGACGCAGTAAAATTGATTCGTCTTCGAGGATTGTATTTTGAGGGAATTGAGAAATAGACATGATTCTTTTTTTTGCTAATTTATAAAAAAAAGACAATACCAATTGGTATACATCTAGTACGATTTTTTAAACATATAAGGAATATAAATTCATTTAAGAGAGACCCTTTTGAATTCATAAATGGAATAATATCCCCCTTTTCATAGATAATCGCTGATGTCTTAGCCCAGATAAAAGAGAAAAGCCCACAGTATAAAACACTAATTTTTCTTGTTATAAAAGAGCAACCAACGGAAGCTCCTTTTATGACTTAGAAAAATAGTATTTTATGCGCGGACTTGAAACAGTTAGCTGTCCCGAGCCTTCGGGATAGCTTCTAAAAATGCTACTCACTCATTTCATCGTAACGCTCTGGAACTTGGGGATCGTACAGTGGACAATTGAACTCTGCCAAGGCATCTACCAATTGATTCATAATTTTCCCTTCGGTGCCGTAGCAATCGATTTGAATGCTTTGAGGAGTAGTTTTTATTTGAAAAGCACCTTTCCCTTTGTTATTTTTCCAACTGTTGTCATCTACTTTTTCCCATTGAGAGAACAGTTTATTGATCCTATTGAGGATGACTGTTACAGGAAGCTCTTCGAGACCTATTACTTCTTGTTCCTCAATAATGGCTTCGTAAACCAAGTGATGGTTTAGATAAATGCCATCCTGATATCTCCAAAAAAGTAATTCGTACATGTCGTGTTGCTTTATTTTTTAATATTCAAAAGTTCCGTACTCGCTGGTAATAGTCAGTTTTTTAGTCTCGGCTGCTTCTACTCTACCTACGATTTGTGCATCAACATTAAACGATTTTGAAATCGCGATAATGTCTTGGGCAATAGCTTCGGGAACATATACTTCCATGCGGTGTCCACAATTGAATACTTGGTACATTTCTTTCCAATCGGTTTTGGATTGTTCTTGTATCAACTGAAATAATGGAGGAACTGGAAATAAATTGTCTTTTATAATGTGTAGATTTTGTACAAAATGTAAAATTTTGGTTTGCGCTCCTCCACTGCAATGCACCATTCCGTGAATTTCATCAGCAGTATATTTGTCTAAAATTTTCTTGATAATAGGCGCATAGGTTCTGGTTGGCGAAAGCACTAATTGACCTGCATCGATTGGCGAATTTTCAACAGCATCGGTCAATTTTACTTGTCCGGAATAGATTAATTCTTCAGGAACTGCAGCATCAAAACTCTCCGGATATTTGGTTGCCAAATATTTCCCGAAAACATCATGACGCGCCGATGTTAATCCGTTGCTTCCCATTCCGCCATTATAGCTTTTTTCGTAAGTAGCCTGACCAAAAGAAGCCATACCTACAATTACATCACCCGCTTTAATATTAGCATTGTCAATTACTTTAGAACGTTTCATACGAGCCGTTACGGTAGAATCTACGATAATAGTTCGAACGATATCCCCTACGTCAGCCGTTTCACCTCCTGTGGAATGAATGGTCACGCCAAAAGAATCCAGTTCTTTGATTAATTCTTCGGTTCCATTGATGATTGCTGAAATTACTTCGGCAGGAATAAGATTTTTATTTCTTCCAATGGTGGATGAAAGTAAAATATTATCCGTTGCTCCTACACACAATAAATCATCGATATTCATAATCAATGCATCTTGGGCAATACCTTTCCAAACAGAAATATCTCCTGTTTCCTTCCAATACATATATGCCAGAGAAGATTTAGTTCCCGCTCCGTCCGCATGCATAATCAGGCAATAGTCTTCGTCTTGGGTTAAATAATCAGGGACAATTTTACAAAATGCTTGAGGAAACAATCCTTTATCGATGTTTTTTATGGCGTTATGCACATCCTCTTTGGATGCCGAAACACCGCGAAGCGCATATCTTTTTGAAGTATCTGAACTCATGTAGTCTAGTTGTGTAACCTGCTTTTGGGCAGATGTGTTTTGCGGCAAAGATAATTATTTTTTTGGGTTTTGCCTATTGGGTTTTCAAGTGTTTCGTTAAATCTATAATCTATAAATCGAATGTGGATTTATTTCATTAAATTTGTCATACTATTTTGTTTACTAGTACTTTATAAAACAAATACAAAAAATAATCTGTAAACAAATCCTGTTTATCACAATGAGCATGCTACTAAATTTGGATTGATTTTAATTAAAATTTATAGCTAAACCCATTTAAAAGTTTAAGAAACTTTAACCTAAAATTAAACTCAAAAAAGTGGAAACCAGCGACCACATAAAAAAACGGGGCCCTTACCGAAAAGCCATAAGAGTAGGAAACTAAAAAACACAACATTATGCCTAAATATGTAATTGAAAGAGAAATTCCCGGTGCAGGTAAACTCACTGCCGATCAGTTAAGAACCATTTCACAAACTTCTTGTGGAGTACTGGGTAAAATGGGACCACAAATCCAATGGGTCAACAGCCAAGTCACCGCCGACAAAATCTATTGTACCTATATCGCTCCCAACGAGGATATGATTCGGGAACATGCAAAGGCAGGTGGATTTCCAGCAAATTCCATAAGTCAAGTATTCGCTACCATTGACCCAACAACTGCAGAACAAACAGTTTAGTAAAATTCAACTTTTTTTTAAAAAATGCCTATCCAAAACGGATAGGCATTTTTATGAATTAGTGTTTGTCATTATTTTGTAAACAACAATTCTCTATATTTAGTCAATGTCCAAAGTTCATTGTCTACCAACAACTCCAGTTTATCACAATGTTCACGGATAACTTCAAAATAAGGCTTTACGTTATTACAATAGGCCTCAGCCATTTCTTGAGCATCAGTCATTACATTTGCTTTCTTTCTTTCGTTAGTCATTTCAACTACTTTAGAATTGATTCCTTCAATATGTCTTGAAATATCTTTGATTAATATAATTTGCTCTTTGGCAATTGTTTCAAACTCAGCTCCAAAAATATCTTTCAACCCTTTAACATTTTCAATCAACGTATTTTGGTAACGGATTGCAGTTGGAATAACGTGATTTGTAGAAATATCACCTAAAACTCTTCCTTCAATTTGAATTTTCTTAGTGTATTCTTCCAATTCAATTTCGTAACGCGCTTCCACTTCAATGTGGTTCATGATACCCATTTCAGAAAACAAATCTAAAGCTTGTTTAGAAGCTCTCGCTTTCAATGCTTCAGGAGTAGTTTTAAAGTTACTCAAACCTCTTTTCCCTGCTTCGATTTCCCATTCATCACTGTAACCATCTCCTTCAAAAAGAATTTTTTTGGAAACTTTAATATACTCTCTCAAAACATTGAAGATGGCATCGTCTTTCTTCATGTCTTTAGATTCAATCAAAGCATCAACTTCAATTTTAAAATCTTTCAATTGTTTAGCAACAATAGTATTCAAAGTCGTCATTGCATTAGCACAGTTTGCTGAAGATCCTACTGCTCTAAACTCAAATTTATTTCCTGTGAACGCAAATGGTGAGGTTCTATTTCTATCCGTATTATCCAAAAGCACATCTGGAATTTTACCTACTACATTTAATTTTAAATCTGTTTTCTCTTCTGGAGATAATTTCCCGGTAGTTACCCCTTCTAATTCAGCTAAAACTTTGGTTAATTGCTCTCCAATAAATACAGAAATAATTGCCGGTGGTGCTTCATTTGCACCTAATCTATGGTCATTACTTGCCGTTGCAATTGCACCTCTTAATAATGATTCATAATCATTTACCGCTTTTATAGTATTAATAAAGAAAGTCAAGAACTGTAAATTGCTCATAGGCGTTTTACTTGGACTCAACAAGTTTACTCCAGTATCAGTTGCTAATGACCAGTTGTTGTGTTTTCCGGAACCATTAACTCCTTTGAACGGTTTTTCATGGAATAATACTTTCAAATCATGACGTTCAGCCACTTTTTGCATTACATCCATTAATAAACAGTTGTGGTCAACTGCTAAGTTAGTCTCTTCAAAAATAGGTGCCAATTCAAATTGATTTGGAGCCACTTCATTATGACGTGTTTTAACCGGAATTCCTAACAACATACATTCTTGCTCTAAATCCCTCATGTATGTTAACGCACGTGTTGGAATTGAACCAAAATAATGATCGTCTAATTGTTGCCCTTTTGCAGAGGTATGTCCAAGCAAAGTTCTTCCTGTCATCAAAAGATCAGGACGAGAATCTGCTAACGATTTATCAATCAAGAAATATTCTTGTTCCCATCCCAGAGTTGCAGTAACTTTCTTTACATTTTTATCAAAATACTTACATACTTCTGTAGCCGCCTCATCCATTGCAGATAAAGCTCTCAATAATGGAATTTTATTATCTAATGCTTCTCCTGTGTAAGAAATGAAAACCGTAGGAATACATAAAGTAGTTCCATAAATAAATGCTGGAGAAGTTGGATCCCAAGCTGTATATCCTCTTGCTTCAAATGTGTTTCTGATTCCACCATTTGGGAAACTGGAAGCGTCTGGTTCTTGTTGTACTAATTGTGCTCCACCAAATTTTTCTACCGGATCGCTACCGTCATAAGATGTTTCAAAAAAAGCATCATGTTTTTCAGCAGTTGTTCCTGTAAGAGGTTGAAACCAATGAGTATAATGAGTAACCCCTTTTGACAAAGCCCACTCTTTCATTCCCATTGCTATATAATCAGCTAATTTCCTGTCTATTTTAGTTCCGTGTTGAACGGCACCTTGCACTCCTTTGAAAGCATCCGAAGTCAAATATTGCTTCATTGCCCTTTCATTAAACACATTTGCACCAAAAATAGTTGATTTTCTATCAGTCTCTTCAAATTGAACTGGCTTTCTGGTTGAAGCTTCTCTCAAAGCTTGAAAACGTAGTGTTGACATAATTTATAAATTTAAATATTAATCGTGATTTAAAATACATACAAATATAATTCATTCCTGTAATATTTTAATCCTCTCATTAACATATCTTAACTTTCTTTTTTAACATAGAATTAAAATTAAAAAAATTAGCCATTTCACTTTTGAAGTAATAAAAATCTTAACTATTTATTAATGACTAAAAAACTAGCATTGTGAATTTAATTTTTATAGCTAATTAAAATTGCGTTTTTTTAAATATACCCCTAAAAAAATGAAGTAATGCTAAAAATTATACCTCGTTAGATAAAAATTACCCCCTGATTTTACGACATCGACAAATTAATTTATATTTGCAAAAGAAAATTATCAAAAAGAAAATAAATTTATATTATTATGGCTAAAATAAAGTTAGAATACATTTGGTTAGATGGATACGAACCAACTCAAAACTTAAGAAGTAAAACTAAAGTTGAAGAACACGAAAATTTTAAAGGAACATTAGAAGAAATAGGAAACTGGTCTTTTGATGGTTCATCTACAAAACAAGCAGAAGGTGGTTCATCTGATTGTTTATTAGTACCTGTTGCTATTTATCCAGATCCTACACGTATCAATGGATACTTGGTAATGACAGAAGTTATGAATGCTGATGGTACTGCTCACTCTTCTAACGGTAGAGCTACTATTGATGATGATGGTGATTTCTGGTTTGGTTTCGAACAAGAATATTTTATTATGGATACTAAAACTTTATTGCCTTTAGGATTTCCAATTGGAGGATACCCTGCACCACAAGGGATGTACTACTGTTCAGTAGGTGGTAAAAACACACACGGAAGAGGTTTAGTAGAAGAGCACGCTGATTTATGTATCGCTGCCGGAATTAACTTTGAAGGTATCAATCAAGAAGTTGCTTGTGGTCAATGGGAATTTCAATTATTCGCTCAAGGCGCTAAAAAAGCAGGTGACGAAATATGGATTGCCAGATATTTACTAGATCGTTTAACTGAGAAATACGGTTACTATATTGATTACCACCCAAAACCATTAGGAGATACCGATTGGAATGGATCTGGAATGCATGCTAATTTCTCTAATGAAATATTAAGAACATGTGGTTCTCAAGAAGTTTACGAAAAAATATGTGAGGCATTCAGACCTGTAACTGCAGAACACATTGCTGTTTACGGAGCTTATAATGACCAACGTTTAACAGGTAAGCACGAAACTGCTTCTATCCATGATTTCTCTTATGGAGTTTCTGATAGAGGAGCTTCAATCAGAATCCCATTAATTACTGTTCAAAAAGGATGGAAAGGATGGTTGGAAGACAGAAGACCAGCATCTAACGGTGATCCATACAAAATTGCTGCTAGAATTGTAAAAACTGTAAAATCTGTTTTAATTGAAGATTCTGTTTTAGTATAAGAATCTATTTTCTAAACTTGATTTGTTTATAAAAAAAAGTGCCTTCATTTGTGAAGGCACTTTTTTTTTTAGGATTAGACAGGAATATATATTCCCAACCACAACTTTATTTTAAATAAGGTTCAAATTTAAAAAATCAAAAAGTATCTTTACCAAACGTATAATTAACAACTTTATATATGATTGTCTGGATTTTATTTTTAGCTGCCATCTTACTATTTCTTGCACTCGATTTAGGTGTTTTTAATAAAACACCACATATTATTAGTTCCAAAGAAGCTGGTAAATGGACTGCTATATGGGTAACTTTATCTTTTTTATTTTCCGGAGTTATCTATTGGTTATATGGCAATAATTATATTTCGAATCCGGATGGATTGAAACCAGCCGCAGCATCAATAAAATTCATTACCGGATATTTAATAGAATTATCTTTAAGCGTAGACAATATATTTGTAATTGCTATTATTTTTTCTTCTTTTAAAATACCGCGAAAATACCAGCATCGCGTTTTGTTTTGGGGAATTCTTGGTGCTATTGTTTTTAGAGGTCTAATGATTTATTTTGGAGTTTTACTTATCAATAAATTTTCGTGGACAACCTATATTTTTGGTATATTCCTGATTTATACTGCAATGCGAATGCTGTTTACCCGTGAAGATGAGAAATTTGAACCCAAAAAATCTTTTGTATACAAAACGTTACGAAAAATTATGCCGATCACTAGTCATATCGATGAAGAACATTTCTTTGTAAAAAGACGACATATTACTGCCGCAACACCACTTTTTGTTGCATTGGTAATTATTGAAGTTATGGATGTTATCTTTGCACTTGATAGCGTTCCTGCAATTTTGGCTATTACAAACGATCCTTTCTTAGTTTTTAGCTCGAATATTTTTGCCATATTAGGCTTGCGTTCCATGTATTTCTTTTTGGCCAATATGTTAGAAAAATTTGCCCATTTAGAATATAGCCTTATTGCTATTTTAACTTTTGTGGGACTCAAAATGTTACTTCACGATTTTATCGAAATCCCAGAATGGGTATCATTAGCTTTTATAGCCATTTCGCTATTGACCGGAATTATTGTATCTATAAAACTGGGAAAAGAAGAAGTTGCTGAAGAAAATAGTTAATCTGCAATCGTAAAAATAAAAGCATAAAAAAAGGAAATCTTACGATTTCCTTTTTTACTTATAACTCTAAAATTACATTTGAATTTTTTGAATTTGACTTTCATTTAATTTTAAAGTCGACATAACCGCTTCAAAACTATTTTTATTGATTGAAGTGGCATAACCTGCTGGTACAATCACAATTCTTAAGACCTGATTCAATCTAAAGTCTGTAGAAACCGTTTGCAAATTATTACCAATCATAAATACATTTACATCTCTTGTAGTATAATCTTGATCATAGCCAAAATCTAATGTTCCGTCACTAAAATAATGAGTTTCAGGCAATAATTTCCATACGTCATTACCTTGTGAAGTACCGGATAATCGGTATACTAATACTACATCCGAAGAATAAATCGGATAATTAAACGTGATTAATTTACTGTAATCATTCGTTGAAGTAAACGAAGCATTAACTTCAAATACTTCACTAGTCGTGTTATCTACAATAGGTCCATCGTTTACGGTACAACTTTGTAAACTAAATAATCCTACAATGGCTAAAAGGGTAAATATCTTTTTCATGTTTTTAAAATTTAAATGGTTAATTTTATTTTCTATATTCATGAATTGTGCCAAACTTTATTTTCGAAAAAAAATATAGCTTTTAAAATGGAAAAACAACTAAAACTTTACATGCTAATGCTGGGCTGTAAGCCGATAGGAAGGTTTACAGAACAACACGATATTTTTTTCGGAATTGGAAATTCCTTGAAAAATTTGATTCCACAGAT
The DNA here is from genome assembly GCF_048158585.1 of Flavobacterium galactosi. Lineage (NCBI taxonomy): Bacteria > Pseudomonadati > Bacteroidota > Flavobacteriia > Flavobacteriales > Flavobacteriaceae > Flavobacterium > Flavobacterium galactosi. Next base: position 5,375 of record NZ_JBLNKV010000005.1, on the reverse strand, counting down.
GAAATTTTTTTGGCCTGAAGCCAAAGGAAAACTTCATATTGATGCCTGGAGAGAAGTTGCTGTAGTCAATAATTATTCGATTGAAATCATTCCCAAAGATCTAGTCGAAAATACCGCTTCCGAAAAATTATTTTTTATTAATCTGGGTGGTTACAAAGAAAATGAATTTGAAGAATACCATTATAAAATGCTTTCTGTTGCCAAAAGTTTAGGATTAGCATCCAAAAATGCCAAAAAAACCACTTTTTATAAACATTGTGGTTTCAAAGGAGCCACTTCCCATATTGATGAGAAATACGGAATCGATGTGGATGATTTTTATAATGTATCTGATATAGTAGACAAGCAATTTAAAGAACAATATACATTGAAAATCACAAAATCTGAAACTGATTTAAAAGAAGATAAATTGCATATTGGCTATTTAAAATTAAATAAAATCACTTTTTAATTTTTGTAGGTTAGAATCAGTAAACAAAAAAAAGCATCCGATTAAGGATGCTTTTCAGTTAAAATTAGTTTTTAAAATTATCTGGAAGACATTACTTTTTTCACACTGCTTCCACGATCAGTAGTCACTTTTACAATATACACCTGCTCTTTTCCTCTATTTAATTTGAGGTCTAGCGCAATTTCTTTGTTCAAATAACTATTGGTATCCATTTTAGAAAGTACCGAAATACCCTGTGCATTAAACACCTCAATTTTCACATCAGACACATAATCAAATTTATATTTGATGGTGAGTTGGTCTTTGAAAGGAACAGGATACGCGTCAAAACCTACGTTGGTGGTTTTAGCGGTTAGAGTTGTTTCTACGGGAACAATTGTTTCTGTAGTTTTAGTATCTGGATTGGTAATTTTAGCTGGAGATGGTGCTGCACAATTTGAGTTATCGCAATTTGCAGCATCTGAGATACAGCCAGAACTTAGTTTTTTAACTTTTATACCCGTTACTGAGCCCGGAGCTAAAGGAGAAAATAAAGTACCTGCCTTCCAATTTACACCATTATCAATACTATATTCATAATCAGTACCTAGTGGACTAAGAATGGTAACCGATCCTGTTGTTGGTCCACAAAGAGACGGTTGCACTACGCAAACAGTTGGAGCTGGTTGTGATGCTTTATCAACTGTTACAACTACACTATCTGTGGCTGTACATCCATTTACTCCTGTTACCGTTACAGTGTAGGTTGTTGTAGCTGTTGGCGTGGCTGTTGGATTAGCAATATTTGTTGCACTCAATCCCGCTACCGGTGACCATGAATAAGAAACCCCTCCTGTCGCATTTAATGTCGCATTTAATGTTGTACTTGGGGTGATACAGTTTATTGTTACATCGCCTCCTGCGGCTGCCGTCGGAGCTGCTTTGTCTACCGTTACAACTACATCATCTGTAGCTGTACATCCATTCGCTCCTGTTACCGTTACAGTATAGGTTGTTGTACTTGTTGGTGTAGCTGTCGGATTAGCAATATTTGTTGCACTCAATCCCGCTACCGGCGTCCATGAATAAGAAATGCCTCCCGTCGCATGTAAGGTTGTATTTGGAGTGTTACAGTTTATTGTTACATCGCCTCCTGCTCCTGCTGTTGGAGCTGCTTTGTCTACCGTTACAAGTACACTATCTGTAGCTGTACATCCATTCGCTCCTGTTACCGTTACAGTATAGGTTGTTGTACTTGTTGGTTTAGCTGTTGGATCAGCAATATTTGTTGCACTCAATCCCGCTGCCGGTGACCATGAATAAGAAACTCCTCCTGTCGCATGTAAGGTTGTAGTTGGAGTAGTACAGTTTATTGTTACATCACCTCCTGCACCTGCCGTTGGAACATCTTTGTCTACAGTTACAACTACACTATCTGTAGCTGTACATCCATTTATTCCTGTTACCGTTACAGTATAGGTTGTTGTACTTGTTGGTGTAGCTGTTGGATTAGCAATATTTGTTGCACTCAATCCTGCTGACGGTGACCATGAATAAGAAACTCCTCCTGTCGCATGTAAGGTTGTAGTTGGAGTAGTACAGTTTATTGTTACATCACCTCCTGCCCCTGCCGTTGGAACGTCTTTGTCTACAGTTACAACTACACTATCTGTGGCTGTACACCCATTTGCTCCTGTTACCGTTACAGTATAGGTTGTTGTACTTGTTGGTGTAGCTGTTGGATTAGCAATATCTGTCGCACTCAATCCCGCTGCCGGTGACCATGAGTAAGAAACTCCTCCTGTCGCATGTAAGGTTGTAGTTGGAGTAGTACAGTTTATTGTTACATCACCTCCTGCACTTGCCGTTGGAGCGTCTTTGTCTACAGTTACTATTACGCTTGCCTGTGCTGAACAGCCATTAGCCATAATGGTTTTTGTAACAGTATAGGTTGTTGTTGACGTCGGATTTGCTGTTGGATTACTCACTGTTGAAGAACTCAAGCCGCTTGTTGGACTCCATGAATAGGTTGCTGTTGGATCATTTGTTTCACCGATTGCTATTCCATTCGGATTCGAAATACAGGTCTTAATAAAAGGACTTCCTGCACTTACTGTTGGGGCTGAAGATGACCCCACTGTTCTGGTTTTAGTTGTAGAGCATTGATTCGCATCTTTGATGATAAAACTGTGGCTACCTGCTACTAAATTTGAATATGTTGTTGCACTCGTAAAACCAGAGCCATCTATAGAGATCACATAGGGAGCCTTACCTCCGGACGGAGATACAGTAATTGAACCTCCTGCAGTACAGGTTGCACTAGTAATTGCGAAGGTTGCATCTACACCAACACCAATTGGAATAAAAGGTAATGTTCCGCATTTAGGATTAATAGTTGACGGGTTGTTAAACAGAACATCGCAGGTTTCTCCAGGAGAAGCCGAAGTCCATGCTAAATATAGATCAACAATTTCCAATGATTGATTGCAAGCAATCGCTATATCTGTGGTTCCGTATGTAGCTGGCAAAAAATTATCGCTTGATTTTTTGATATTAGAGGCACAAGCAAAAATTTTCACCCCTATCGGTTGTTCTGGAGCAATCACATTACCACTAGCATCAACGGGATCACCATTAGCATTTCGTCTAATCAAAGTACCCCAGAAGGCAAAAGAGGTTCTAGTTGAGCCCGTTTTATTTCTAATGCCTAAAATCAGTTTTCTGGTACCTGTACAATTGCATGGATCAGTAACAGGAGCTGGCAATGTGACACTAATTAGTTCCAAATCTTTTGATGTACAAGAACTTAAACCTGGAAAAGTTTGTGCAGTTACAGTTGTAAAACCAAAGAAACTTACTGATAAAAAAATAACTATGTTTCTTAAATAAAGAAACATTCCCTTATATCCTGATTGTGAAACGTTGTTTTGGGAATACCCGCTTGCAAGGTTCTTATTTTGTGACTTAGGACTAAAATAAGAGAAATTAGATATAAAAAAACTTAATGCAGAAATTATGTTTTTCGATAAATAGCAAGAACTAATTTTGCCTGATAAAACTTCGAAAAACGTCAGAAGTGAATTTTTTTTCATGATAATAAAGTTTTAATACCATACTTGTTAAAAGCAGGAAACTAGCAGACTGGGGATGAAAAAAATTATAAAAAAATACAACTTCATAAAAAAATATGAAGAAATCCATCATCAAAAGAATATTTTTTTTGAGGGAATAAACAAACCTTCATTAACCAAAAAGGGGCTTTAAAAAAACTTAAAAACCTAATTTTTAAATTAAAAAGTTAAAATAAGAAAAACAGAAAGCTTCGATTTTGAGAGTCAAAACTTGCTATAGCAATACACCTTCATAAACAATCTTATGAAGCACACCATCATCAAAAGGATATTGTATTGTGGGGAGCAATAGTTAAAATCTTTTTATCAACCTGTAAGCCGTTTTATAAAAAATAGCTTGGAATTTGATTCTAATTTTGTTAAATCAAAGTTTAATAAATGAGTCAAAACATTAAATAAGAAGAAACAATAAATCAGATAAAAAACCAAATTTATCCGATTAAAAATCGTAAAACTAAGAAAATAACTATTTAAAAAAAAGCACTCATAATCAACAAATAAATCATTTAAAAAACTAAACAACAGTATTTTAAATTAAAATTGTATTAATTTTTAATTTTATTCCTGCATAAATAAACAAATAATAATAAAACCTCGAAAATTTTCATTTTCGAGGTTTTATTTTATATTCTAGTCCGTTCCATTTTTGGACTAGACGATTACTAAAAAACTACTTAGAAGTCATTACTTTTTTCACACTGCTTCCTCGATCAGTAGTTACTTTCACAATATAAACTTGTTCCTGACCTTTATATGAATGAAGGTGTAACGAAACTTCTTTGTTCAAATAACTATTGGTATCTGTTTTTGAAAGTACTGAAATCCCTTGTGCATCATATACATCAATAACCACATCAGACACGTAATCAAAATCGTATCTAATGGTCAGCTTATCTTTAAAAGGAACCGGATAAGCAGTAAAACCAGCCGTATTGCTCAAACCAACTTCTTTATGAGTGGCACTAGTTCCTCCCAATGGACATCCCGTATTATTAAGAATATCCAATTGAGTTGCTAATTTTCCAGGTTCAGTTCCTCCAGCTAAATACGCTGCATTAACAGCATTAATTACTGATTGAGTATTGCTACCATAAGGTGCTGGAAAATCAACTTCATCACTACAAACATTCAACAAAGCGGCTACACCTTGACGAGCTAAATTATAAATACCGCCGCCTCCTAAATTTAGAGCTTGCAATAAAGTTAAATTAGCAAGATTAGACGGTGCATTTACAAACACATCACCAAACAACATTGAAGGAGAATAAGAGGAACACCATCTGTCAGTATGGTTTTTCCAATATCCTAAGGTACATCCCTCACATGCAGTAACTATAATAATTTGGCTGCATGAAATTGATGTATTACCACAAGCGTCAGTAGCAGTCCAGGTTTTTGTATAGGTCACTGAGCCGTCCGCGTTATTTGTTGTAGTAATACCCAAATCATTCAAAGTTGGGTTTGGATCGCAACTATCACTTATTGTTGGAATACCAAAAACAGGTATAGTGCCACATGCAAGTGTTTGACCCGCTGGACAAGTAAGAGTTGGTGCTGTTGTATCAACTGTCCAAGTCACTGTACGTGTTGTAGTAGCACTATTGCCACAGGCATCTGTTGCAGTGAAAGTTCTTGTTTGGGAACGCAAACAACCATCAATTACGATTGTTCCATCGGATTGGGTGATCGTTGGTGTGCCACAGGCATCTGTAGCTGTCGCTCCATCAAGAGCTACCAGGATAGCAGCTGAAGTTGGGTTACATCCAAGTGGAACGGTTGCATAGCTGCCGGTGAACGCCGGTGCTGTTGTATCA
>NZ_JBLNKV010000004.1:0-500336 GCF_048158585.1 Flavobacterium galactosi | reverse complement strand
TCAAATCTTTCGATTCTATTACTCTCATTCTTTTGTTTTGAAATCTCTTTCAAAACGGCTGTCAATTCAATATGTCTAGGAACGTGTTCTGCTTATTTAAACTGAATTTTATTTCAGCCTCTTTTCGCTTGGTTCGCACTCCTTAAAGTGCTTCTCAAAGCGGGTGCAAAAGTGCAACTTCTTTTCTTAACCGGCAAGAAAATTTTGAAGTTTTTTTTGGAAATTTTTTATCTCCGTTTTCTTCTCTTTTTCTTATCAGTCTATCAAGGAACTTTGCTTGTTTTGCGGGGTGCAAATGTAACATCCGTTTTCTAATCTCACAAGCTTTTCTGAATCTTTTTTAGAAAATAAATTTTCCCGTTTGATTCGTACTACTTGCCAGTTTGTAAAAGAACGTATGCGTTGTTGCGGGTGCAAAAGTAGTCCCTTTATTCGCTTTAACAAGCTTTTTTAAACCTTTTTTTTGACGTTTCCTTAACTTAATCTTTAAATCACTGGAAACATGCACCTTGAAAAGAAACTGTTTTCCTCTCCCCTCCCGATGCTTCGGGACTCTCCAAAGGAAAGGGTGACTAAATAGACAGGATTAGTGACAATCATTATATATTTAGGTAGTGACTACTGCATATATATGAAAGCTACAGTACTATATATAGGATAACAAATGAATACCAATGAATGAGATTTATCCTTTGTCGAAATGACAAAGTCGATAAAACATGATACTATAGCCCCGATAAAAGCGGCATCCTTTGTGTTTTTTCTTTAAAAACACAAAGATATAGCGGATAGCGGGAAATAGCTCCTAAACAAAACATTCCCCCTATACCTATATATAAGGAGTGCGATTTTGTTTTTACAGCTATATACTAACAAACCTTACATATATATTGTATGTATTTTTGTAATCGTCTATATTTGCATTCTTAAAATAATAAACAATGATTAAGATTACTTTGCCCGACGGGTCAGTTAAAGAGTTTGCTCCAGGGGTAACACCTATGGATGTTGCTAAAAGCATTAGTGAAGGATTTGCCAGAAATGTGATTTCGGCTTCTTTTGACGGAACAACTGTGGAAACCACAACTCCTTTGACGACCGACGGCAGTCTTATATTATACACCTGGAATGACGCGGATGGAAAGAAAGCTTTTTGGCATTCGACTTCACACGTGATGGCGCAGGTTCTTGAGGAATTGTACCCAGGGATCAAATTAACTCTTGGACCAGCAATATCTAATGGGTTTTATTATGATGTAGATTTTGAAGATCAGAAAATTACAGATGCTGACTTTAAAAAAATTGAGGATCGTGTTCTTGAAATATCAAGAGGAAAGCATGAATTCAAATTACGTCCGGTGACTAAAGCTGAAGCTTTAGAATTATACAAAGACAACGTTTACAAAACAGAATTGATTACCAATCTTGAGGACGGAACGATTACGTTTTGCGATCATGATACGTTTACTGATTTATGTCGCGGTGGTCATATTCCAAATACTGGAATCATTAAAGCGATGAAGATTATGAGTGTTGCTGGGGCCTACTGGCGTGGTGACGAAAAAAACAAACAGTTGACTCGTGTTTACGGAACTTCATTTCCTAAACAGAAGGATTTAACTGAATACCTAGAATTACTGGAAGAAGCAAAACGCCGTGACCACAGAAAACTGGGTAAAGAACTTGAGCTGTTTGCTTTTTCACAAAAAGTAGGTGCAGGTTTACCATTGTGGTTACCGAAAGGTGCTGCTTTGAGAGACCGTTTAGAACAGTTTTTGAAAAAAGCACAGAAAAAAGGCGGATACGAACAAGTGATTACGCCACATATTGGTCAGAAAGAACTGTATGTAACTTCAGGGCATTATGCTAAGTATGGTGCTGACAGCTTTCAACCTATAAGCACTCCTGCTGAAGGGGAAGAGTTTTTATTGAAACCTATGAACTGTCCTCATCACTGTGAAATTTATAATGTACGCCCTTGGTCATACAAAGATTTACCGAAGCGTTATGCTGAATTTGGTACCGTTTACAGATACGAACAAAGTGGAGAATTGCATGGCCTGACTCGCGTAAGAGGATTTACTCAAGATGATGCCCATATTTTTTGTACTCCCGAGCAACTGGATGAAGAGTTTAAAAAAGTAATTGACTTGGTACTGTATGTATTTGGTTCATTAGGATTTGAAAACTTTACGGCTCAGATTTCTTTGAGAGATAAAGAGAATAGAGATAAATATATAGGTAGTGATGAAAATTGGGAAAAAGCGGAAAATGCGATTATCAATGCCGCTAAAGACAAAAATCTAGACACTGTAGTAGAATATGGCGAAGCTGCTTTCTATGGTCCAAAATTGGATTTCATGGTAAAAGATGCTTTGGGAAGACAATGGCAATTAGGGACGATTCAGGTGGATTACAACCTACCGGAACGTTTTGACTTGACCTATAAAGGATCGGATAACGAATTACACAGACCGGTGATGATTCACAGAGCTCCTTTTGGATCAATGGAACGATTTATCGCTATCTTACTGGAACATACTGCAGGAAATTTCCCTCTTTGGTTAATGCCAGAACAAGCTATTATATTGTCTTTGAGTGAGAAATATGAAATATATGCGAAAAAAGTTTTAGATTTGCTAGAAAATCACGAAATTCGCGCCCTCGTTGATAATAGAAACGAGACAATTGGCAAGAAAATTAGAGATGCCGAAATGCAAAAAACCCCGTTTATGTTGATTGTAGGCGAGGAAGAAGAGAAAAATGGCACCATTTCTATTCGTCGTCATGGACAGGAAGGAAAAGGAAATATCAGCGTTACAATAGAAGAATTTGTTGCTATTGTAAACGAAGAGATCAATAAAACATTAAAAGTATTTACAGTTTAACTTAAATTATAAAGTCATAGCAATAAGAAGCAACAGAGGTTACCAACCTCGCGTAGAAAAAAAAGATGCACACAGAATAAACAGTCTTATTCGTGGTGTACAAGAAGTAAGACTTGTAGGAGAGAACATTGAGCCAGGAGTTTTTAAACTTTCTGAAGCTCTACGATTAGCCGACCAATTTGAATTGGATTTGGTTGAGATTTCTCCTAATGCAGAACCACCGGTTTGCAAAATCATGGATTACAAGAAATTTGTTTACGAACAAAAGAAACGTGATAAAGTCTTAAAAGCGAAATCTACACAAGTTGTTGTGAAAGAAATCCGTTTTGGTCCACAGACTGATGAACATGACTATGAGTTTAAGAGAAAGAACGCGGAAAAATTCTTGAAAGAAGGAGCGAAATTGAAAGCTTTCGTTTTCTTTAAAGGACGTTCGATAATCTATAAAGACCAAGGTCAAATCTTATTGTTAAGATTAGCGACAGATCTTGAAGAGTTTGGTAAAGTGGAAGCGATGCCAGTTCTGGAGGGAAAGAGAATGATTATGTTCATTGCTCCTAAGAAGAAAAAATAAAATCCTCCTCAACCCCTCCGAAGGAGGGGAGCAAAACCAAATAAGGTAAATTGTAAAAGGGATAAATACATATAACTTCTCGGCTCCCTCCCTTTCGGGGAGGGCTGGGGAGGAGAAGATAAGTAAGTAAGAATAAATTAAAACACTAGGAAAAAATGCCTAAAATGAAAACCAAATCTAGCGCCAAGAAACGTTTTAAAGTTACTGGTTCTGGAAAGATTAAAAGAAAGCATGCTTTTAAAAGTCACATCTTGACTAAAAAATCTAAAAAACGTAAATTAGCATTGACACACTCTGCGCTAGTTCACAAAACAGATATGAAAAGCATCAAACAACAATTAAGAATTATATAATTCTTTAGGTTAAAACAATTTAAAATAACCTTGGAGTATGGCTTTTAAGTTCTCTTGATTTAATTCGGGACGCCTGCTACAAAAAAACAATAAAATTATGCCAAGAGCGGTAAATTCAGTTGCTAAAAGAGCAAGAAGAAAAAAAATAATGAAGCAAGCCAAAGGTTTCTTTGGTAGACGTAAAAACGTTTGGACAGTTGCTAAGAACGCGGTAGAGAAAGCAATGTGCTACGCTTACCGTGACAGAAAAGTGAACAAAAGAAATTTCCGTGCATTATGGATTCAACGTATCAACGCTGGAGCTAGATTGGAAGGAATGTCTTATTCTCAATTCATGGGTAAAGTAAAAGCTAACGGAATCGAATTGAACCGTAAAGTTCTTGCAGATTTAGCGATGAATCACCCTGAAGCTTTCAAAGCAGTACTTAATAAAGTAAAATAAACGTTTTATCAACTCAATTTAGATTACTTACTTATATAGAACCTCAATAAAGATTGGGGTTTTTTGTTGTTAAATCATGTTTAAAATACTTCTAAAAATTAAAATTATACTAATCAGATAACTTCTGTTTTAAAATTAATTTTAGTAATTTCGTTTAATGACACTCAAAAAGTTATATTTTCCGATTTATATTATATTCTTGACTACACTTTTTTTTACACAATCTTGTGAGAAAAAAAATCAAAAAAATTACAAAAAAAAAACCGATGTTACGGAGATTAATAGTTTCTTAGCAATTGGTCACAAACACTATGAAAACGAAGAATTTGATAGTTCTTACTACTATTACAACAAAGCCAAATTCGCCTCTGAATTAAAAAAAGATACTTCGAGAATCATTCACTCCTTAAGTTGGTTAGCTCAAATACAGCGTAATCTAGGAGATTATTCCGGTAGTGAAAGTACCAGCATTGAGGCTTTCCCACTTATAGAAAATTCAAAATACCTATATGGAGAAACCAATATATACATGGGTTTGGGAAACAATTTTTTAAACATTTTTGATAATGACAATGCAATATATTATTACAAAAAAGCAATAAATTCTAAAACAGATGAAGTCATAAAAGCTGACATTAAGAATAACATTAGTATCGCTTACACTGAAAAAGGTGATTATCAAAAAGCAATACAAACTCTCTTACCTTTGATCTTAAAAAAAGAGATCATAGATAATGCTAAAACATTTGCCCGAATAAATGATAATCTGGGACGCACCTATGAAAAATCTGGAAGTTCAAAAGCATTATTCTATTTAAATAAAGGGTTAAAAATAAGAACGCAAATAAAAGATAACTGGGGTTTAATCTCAAGTTATTACAATTTATCAGAATATTACAGAACGAGAAATTCCACTTTATCTAATAAATATGCTCTAATTGGATACAAAAAAGCAACTAAATTAAACGCTGTTGATGACCGTCTGCAATGTTTAAAATCAATAATAAAAAATACTAGAGGAAATAAATCTAAAAAATATTCCTTGCTATATTTTAAAATAAATGACAGCATTAACAAAGTAAGGCTAAAGTCTAAGAATCAATTTGCTAAAATAAAATACGATTCTAGCAAAGAAAAAGACGAAAATATAAAACTAAAAGCCCAAAAAGTACTTCAACTAGAACAACAACAAAACAGAAATTTCTACTTATATCTAGGTATTGGAATTATTATTTTGACAAGTATTTTAATATCTAATTTTCTTATTGCTAACAACAAAAGAGAAAAAATAAAAGCTTCCTATACTACCGAGATTCGAATTGCAAAAAAACTTCATGATGAGTTGGCTAATGATGTATACCATACCATGGCTTTTGCTGAAACACAAGATTTATCCACTGCACAGAATAAAGAAATATTACTTACCAATCTAGATACAATTTATTCCAGAACTCGGAATATTTCCAAAGAAAATAGTATTGTAGAAGTAGGACCACTCTTTCTACCCCGCATAAAAGAAATGATGTCAAGTTTTAATAACAATGAAGTGAATATATTGACTAATGGAATAGATACAATTAATTGGACTTCGTTAGAAGACAATAAAAAAATCACCGTTTATCGCGTACTTCAAGAATTACTCGTCAACATGAAAAAGCACAGTCAAAGCACTTTAGTGGTAATAACTTTCAAAAAAAATGATAATAAATTAAAAATCTACTATACTGATAATGGTATTGGAGCGGCATTTGAAGAAAAAAAATTAAAAAATGGATTACATAATGTAGTTAATCGTATCCAAGCTTTAAAAGGAATAATTATATTTGATACTAAATCCAACAGAGGATTCAAAGTAAGTTTTATGCTTCCAACATAGTTATAGTCTTAACTTGTCAAAATGAAAAAGCAAATTCTCTGTAGTTTAGTAAAATTAACATTTAAAAAAATGAAAATAAATTACAAATAGATTACACTGATAATGGCATTGGAGCTACATTAAACGAAAAAAATTCAAGAAATGGACTCTTGAATGTGGAAAACCGTATTCAATCTATAAAAGCAACAACTACTTTTGAAACTAAATTAATAAAGGATTCAAAGTAAATATTATTTTTCCAATTTAATCATACTCTTATGTTCCATAAAGTTTTAGTTGCCGAAGATTTAGACAGTATAAGTCTGACAGTTGTTCAAATACTTGAGGAACTTTTTGTTGTAGAAATTCACCATGCAAAATACTGTGATGATGCTTTTTTGAAAATAAAAAAAGCACTTCATGACGAGGTACCTTTTGATTTATTGATAAGCGATTTATCATTTAAACCTGACCATCGAAAAAATAGGTTCTCTACAGGCGAGGAATTAATTGACGCTGTAAAAAAAGTACAGCCCAATATTAAAACAATAGTATTTTCTATTGAAGACAAATCTTTTAGAATAAAATCCCTTTTTAATAATTCTGGAATCAATGCCTACGTCTCTAAGGGACGTAATAGTATTCCTCAACTTAAAAATGCTATTAAAAACATATTTTACAGTGATGAGAAAATCATTTCTCCTGAAATATCCCATCTATTAAAAGACAAATCAATCTTGGAAATTGAAGCCTATGACATTTCTCTTTTGAAATTTTTATCTAAAGGATTAATTTTAGATGAAATAGCATTAGAATTCAAAAAAACCGGAGTTACTCCAAATGGCAGCAGTAGCATAGAGAAGCGAATTAATAGACTCAAATTATACTTCAAGGCCAGTAACAATGTGCATCTTATTTCCATAACCAAAGATTTAGGTTTGGTATAATCTTCTGCACAGTACTCTTTAAGGAACTAGAAAAAATTACATAGTTTTAAAATTCAATTATTACTCCCTTTAATTTGATTCAATTGTTAATTACGAATCATTGTAGTTGAATATTTTTAATTTTTTCAAAATAATTGCCCCTTTTACGATTTCCCGTAAAGAATAAATTTTTATTAGGATTAAGTTTACCTTGTTCAACTTTAAAACTATAAAAATGGCCAATTTTACCAGTAACGATTTAGCATTTACAGGATATTCACAAATGATTGATCTGAATAATCCTGAAAATTACAATGTAGTTTATATAGATAAAACAGCAGAATTCGAAGTTGTTCATTTCTGCAATCAGTTTTTAGCAAAATATAAAGTTCCTCAAACAAAAGCAAGCTTTCAAAAAGTAGAAGTTTTTTTACAACACTCTATTTTAGAAGATCAAGTTTCCCGAGAAGAATTATTAGACTGGATTGCGAGTAACTGGATTAAGATATAATTGTCGTTAGTTTCTATGAATCGATTTAGAAAAATTAATTCAGATTAAGTTTAAATCTTCATTTATATTTATTACTGCTTTACGGTTTTGCGTAAGTATGTAATATTCATATCGGCTAATTTTGTTTAATAAAAGTAAATTCCTATTTCATCAAAAACCATCAAGTCATGATAAAAACAGATACTATATTAAATGAAATATCAAAAAAGGAGAATTCAATCATAATAGATGGACCAAACGAGTTGATGATTATTCAAATTACACTAACGAATATATCACACATTATAAAAATTAGTCAAGGGTAATTTAACTAAAAAAAGAAGTTATTGACAAATCAGGAAATAGAAAAAGTAATGAAAATTCAGATGAAACTAGTAAATACTTGTTGCACCAAAATATCCAATATTAAACCCCAAATGAAAAAAATTTATCTAATAGGACTTATCATTCTCATTACGCTCTTACCATGTTCTCCAAAAAAAGAAAAACAACAACAACGAATTTACTACAATACTTATAATTATAAATATGACGATGAAATCATCAATAGAAAAGCTATAAAATAAAGCAAATTATCTCATAGCATTTCTATCGAATAATAATACGAATTTGAAATTTTATTAGGGTAATCTTTTTTGTTATACTATCTATCTTTTCAAGCATAAGCTTTAAAACACTATTTTTTTATCTAAAATAAGTTTTGCCACAAAGAAACTATTTTTAATAAAGATAAATTTGGAGACCAAATAAAAATCCAAACTTATGAAACCTTTATTTTTTTATAATTTTAATTTATTCTTTTCAGCACAATTCACAATTCTATTTATTAGAGCTCTTTATATCATTTATTAAGTCTGTAGAATTTGTATAATAAGAATGTGAAAACCCTTAAATAATTGATTAACTCAAATCATTGGCTGACAAAATTAATTTCTGATTGAGATATATACTTCTTAAATTTATCAAGCTTTAAATCACTAGATTTTAAATAAAAACACTATTTTGGCTAACACCAATATTTTACATTCCATATATTTTTCTCCTGATGAAACCTTTATTTTTTCTACTATTTTTCCTTATTTCCTCCATTGCTTTTTCCCAAACCAAACTCCTTTCCTGGAATATGGAAAATTTCGGTAAATCAAAATCGGAACAAACCATCAATTATCTTGCAAAATCACTAAAAGAGTATGACATCATTGCCATTCAAGAAGTTGTCGCGGGTTTTGGAGGAGCGCAAGCAGTGGCAAGATTAGCGGATGAACTTAATAGAAAAGGAATGAAATGGGATTATGTCATTAGCGATCCTACCAGCGGGAGTGCCCATAAAACCGAACGCTATGCTTTTATTTGGAAAACTGCCAAGTTAAAGAAAATAGGTAAAGCCTGGCTTGAGAAAAAATACCATTTAGAAATCGACAGGGAACCGTATTTCTGCACGTTTCAATATGAGAACAAACAGTTTACAGTGGCTAATTATCATGCCATAACCAAAAATAAACAACCGGAAACCGAGATTAAATATTTCAAATTTTTACCTGAGGAATATCCTACGCTGAATTTGATTTTTGCAGGGGATTTTAATTGTCCGCAATCGCACACGGTTTTTAATCCTTTGAAGAAAATGGGGTATCAGTCTATTTTGGTTGACCAAAAAACGTCGCTGAAACAAGAATGTAAAAATGATAAATGCCTCGCATCAGAATTTGACAATATGTATTTCAAAACTTCGAAAATCAATACTATAGATTCGGGAGTTATTCCTTTTTACAAAAATTTTAATTCACTAAAACAAGCCCGTGTAATATCCGATCATATTCCAATTTGGTTTGAATTTTCTTTGAATTGATATTAATCGAAAACTTCGAAATTATCTCCGTCAAAACTAGCAAAAACCATACTGGGATGAGAATCCTGATGAAAAACATTTCCTTCCTTATCAATTGCAATTGCACCGGCAAAACCATCATAAGGTTTTAATTCGTTGAACGTTTTAGCAAAGGCTTCTTGTAATGTAAAGCCGTCAGTAACCCGAGTGACAATTTTAGCAGCAGTTGCATTACTTACAATATCCTCACCTACTCCAGTCAAACTCACACCACAAAATGCATTGGCATAATTTCCTGCTACAGTTGCCGAATCAGAAATACGTCCCGGAATTTCAAAACCTTTACCACCTGTTGAAGTAGCTACTGCAATTTTCCGGTTTTGATCCAAAGCCACACAACCCACCGTTCCGGTTCCAAATGCTTTCAGTTTCGCTTCATATTCAGCCCTTCGCTGTGGAATTTCGGTTGAAAAAGATTCAAAACCGTGTTGTCGCGCAAAATTAATTGCTCCACTTCCTCCAAGGACTCTGTCATCATATTGCATCAACATTTGGGCAACCTCAACAGGATTTTTCACTTCTTCGATATTGATAACACCACTCATTTTCTGGGTTTCACCATCCATAATTGCAGCGCTCATTCTGATTTTTCCGTCACTTTGTATTTGGGAACCAATCCCTGCATTAAACAATTCATCATCTTCCAAAAGAGACACGGCATAAACCACTGTTTCTAATGCTGAATGTGTTTTTAAAAATGAATAGGAATCTTTTACAATTCGTTCCAGCGCGTTTTGCTTGGCAACTTTTGTTTCGTGATTGGTAGATGATTCCGAGAAAAAACCGCCGTGTATGATTAATTTCATATTATGGGTGTTTGGTATTGGATATTGCATATTTGGACTAAAGCCTAAAACCAATACCCAAAATTTGAATTATAAGTAATGTGAAGATTCTATATGCATCAAATGCGTTTCTAGATTATAGGTGTCAAATTTACTCATGACATGTGTCACTAAATGTGAAATTGATATCGGCTGTCCTAATTCTACTTTCGTCAAATTGGTGTCTTTTATTTCCCGACCATCAACTAAAATAACCAATCCGGATCCAATGGCTTCCATTTGGACATTATTTGTAATCAACAACCCCGTATCTTCACCAAGTCCTATTCCCAGTACTCTAGGATTACCAACAACCGCTTGAAAAAGCCTTCCAATTCTGCCACGTTGTACAAAATGCGTATCGATTATAACACCGTCTATTAAACCCAATCCGCTAGAAATTTTCACTTCCCCTTTCAATAAAGCTTCAGAGCTACTCCCTTGATAAATCATATTATTAGAAGCTGCCGCAGCTCCTGCAGAAGTTCCAGCATAAATAAATTCTTCATTATGGTATTTATCCAATAATATGTCATGAAACGGTGTTCCACCAAGAATGGAAGTCAATCGCAATTGATCACCTCCGGTAAACATAACGATATCGGCAGCTTTTAATCGAGCTAAAACGGTTTCATCAGCAGCTTGTTCCCGTCTTTCTATAGTAAGTATATCCACATTTTTGGCATTCAAATACTCAAATGCTTTAACATATTCTGGACCAATTTCTTTTGGAATTACGGAGGCAGTTGTAATAACTTCTATTCGGGAATTTTCTTTGTGTTTTGATTCGTCTAATATCCTTTTTAAAATCCCAGTTTCAAAAAAGTTTAAATTGCTAGTTGCATTTTTATCTAAATCGGTTTCAGTAAAACTTCCTTTATCGACCGCACCTCCTATTATTATTAGTTTTCCTAGTATATTCATTTTGTAAAAATAGCCAAAAAGATAAAAAAAGCCAGTGAACTATCACTTTTTTTTAAATTATAACAAACGGAATAATTATTGTTTATTTTTAAAGAAATAAATTTTGATTCCTATTTTAAAAAAGCTAATTTAGTTGCATTCTGTACTTTTTCTAAAAAAACACTATCACAATACCTGCCTTTTTTTTAAAGTTAGAATCTATCAAATTTAAAATCAACTCATTACACATCCATTTTTCAGTTCAAAAAATAACATTTCCGTTTTATGAAAATAATTAAAGTACAAGCCCTTCGTGGACCTAATATTTGGAGTATCCAAAGAAAAAAATTAATCCAAATGCGATTGGATTTGGAGGAAATGGAACAATTTCCAACTAATAAAATTGAAGGATTTCGAGAACGCATTGAAGCTATGTTTCCTACAATGATTGAACACCGCTGTTCTGAAGGTTGTCGTGGCGGTTTTTTTTCCAGAGTGGAACGCGGCACTTGGATGGGACATGTAATTGAACATATCGCACTTGAAATCCAATCTTTGGCAGGAATGGAAACCGGTTTTGGAAGAACCAGAGAAACAAAAACTCCAGGAACTTATAATGTAGTCTTTAGTTATACCGAAGAAAATGTTGGTCTTTTTGCCGCAGAATCTTCTGTTGCAATTGCCGAAGCGTTAATCGCCGGAACGGATTACGATTTGAATGCCGACTTACAAAAAATGCGTGAAATCCGCGAGCGCGTTCGATTAGGGCCAAGTACAGGAAGTATTGTAGAAGAAGCTGTTTCCAGAAATATTCCCTGGATAAGACTGGGAACAAATTCCTTAGTTCAACTAGGGTACGGAATTAATCAAATGCGTTTTCAAGCAACAATTACCTGTAAAACCAGCAGTATTGCTGTAGATATAGCGTGTAACAAAGAGCTTACTAAAAAAATGTTGGACATGGCTTCGATTCCAGTTGCGAACGGAAGCATTTGTACTGACGAAGAAAGTTTAGCTGAAACCATTAAAAAAATTGGTTACCCTATCGTATTAAAACCTTTAGATGGAAATCATGGAAAAGGGGCTTCCATTAATGTTACCAATTGGGAAGATGCGGTTTCAGGTTTAGTATTCGCACAAGAATATGGCAAACGTGTTATTGTAGAAAAGTTCATTACCGGTTTCGACTTTAGAATATTAGTAATAGACAATAAATTAGTTGCTGCCGCAAAACGTGTTCCTGCTCACGTAATAGGAAATGGAAAAGACACCATTCAACAATTAATTGACACTACTAATCAAGATCCTAGAAGAGGGTATGGCCATGAAAATGTTTTAACCCAAATTGATGTCGACAGAGATACCGAAGATTTATTAGAAAAATTAGGGTATACTTTAGAAACCATTCCGAGAATTGGTGAAATCGTATTTCTAAAATCCACAGCCAATTTAAGCACCGGCGGAACTTCTGTAGATGTTACCGATATGATGCACCCAGAAAACATCTTTCTTGCCGAAAGAATTTCAAGAGTAATTGGACTCGACGTTTGTGGTGTAGATATTATGGCGGAGAATTTAACGCAACCTTTAAAAGAAAATGGTGGTGTAATCTTGGAAGTCAATGCGGCTCCCGGTTTTAGAATGCATCTTGCTCCTTCTGAAGGATTGCCTAGAAACGTAGCTTCTCCGGTTATCGACATGTTATATCCCCCAGGAAAATCCTTTCGCATTCCTATAATTGCGGTTACGGGAACCAATGGTAAAACCACAACTACCCGACTTTTGGCACATATTGTAAAAAATAATGGTTTCAAAGTAGGATTCACCACATCGGATGGGATTTATATTCAAAATCACATGATGGAAAAAGGCGATACTACCGGACCGCTAAGTGCCGAATATGTTTTGAGAGATCCAACGGTGGAATTTGCAGTTTTAGAAACGGCTCGAGGAGGAATCCTTCGATCCGGTTTAGGTTTCAGCCGTTGCGATATTGGAATTATTACCAATATCCAGGAAGACCATTTGGGTTTAAGTGATATCCATTCTCTTGAGGATTTAGCCCGAGTTAAAGCAACAGTTGTGAAAAGCATCAAGAAAGACGGTTGGGCCGTTTTGAATGGAGACGATGAACATTGTATAAAAATAGGGCAGGATCTTAATTGTAATGTAGCTTATTTCAGTTTGAGTGAAGACGGTGATTTCATTAAAAAACTTTGCGCCGAAGGAAAAACGGTTGCCGTATATGAAAACGGGTTTATAACCATCAAAAAAGGCGAATGGAAAATTCGAATCGAACGCGCCACTCACGTTCCTTTAACGTTGGGCGGAAAAGCAAAATTCATGATTGCCAATGTGCTAGCGGCAACTTTAGCGAGTTATTTGTGGGGCTTTAAAACCGAAGATATTAGTTTGTCCTTGCAGACTTTTATTCCAAGTGCGGCACAAACTCCGGGACGTATGAATATTTTTGAATTCAAAAAATTCAAAGTATTGATTGATTTTGCTCATAATCCATCCGGTTACAAGGGTGTGGAAGAATATTTGCAAAGTGTCGATGCGACCAAGAAAATTGGAATTATTGCAGGGGTCGGAGACCGTCGCGATGAAGATATTAAAGAATGTGCTTTTATAGCAGCCCGAATGTTCGACCACATTATCATTCGACAAGAAAAATACCTGAGAGGAAGAACCGAAGAGGAAATTATTGATTTAATACTCGAAGGAATTAAAAATTCCGGCAAAATAGTTACTTATGAAATTATTCCTAAAGAAACCGAAGCAATAAAACACGCCATCAATTGCGCCGAAGAAGGAAGCTTTATTACCGCATTAAGTGATGTGGTTACTAATGCTATCGATATTGTACAGGAATATTTAGATAAAGAAAACGAACACGGAAGCGTTTAATTTTTTTAGGAGCTAATTCCTGCTGTCCCTTATATCTTTCCTTGCCTAAAGAAGGCAAGGAAAGGATGCCACTCCCATCAGGGCTAAAAAACAGAAAGCCAATCGGTATCGATTGGCTTTCTGTTTTTTATTAAGTCTTTTGTTTTTTCTTCTTGGCTGCAGGAAACAACACATTATTCAAAATCAAGCGATAGCCCGGAGAATTAGGATGTAAATCAAGAACTGTGGGAGCATCTCCCACCTGATGCTGAAAATCTTCGGGATCGTGACCGCCATAAAAAGTAAACATTCCTTTTCCTTTTTCACCATGAATGTACCTTGCTTCCCCGTTCTGCTCACAAGTTCCCATCACCAAAATATTGGATTTTATAAGCGATGCATCAAAAGAAGTCGTCTGTCCCATGAATCCTTTGACCAATTGCGTATGATTTTGACACAACATACTTGGAATTGGATCCCATTTTGCCGAAAATTCCATTAAGGTAAAATAATCTTTATCCATTAGAATCCTTCTTTTCGAAGTCATATCAATATCCGAAAATTCATATTGCTCCGGTCTTCTTTCTAAAATAAAATCTTTGAAAACAAACGAATTATTATAATTCATCTTCGATTGATAATTGGCTTCGCTGGCGTCACCGTCAAACATAGCTTCACAAATATCCACACCATCTGCTGCCAAAGCAATATCAAAACTATCCGTTGCGGAACACATCGCAAACATAAATCCGCCGCCAATCACAAAGTCCCTGATTTTTTTGGCTACAGCTCCCTTTTCCTGTGACACTTTGGAATAGCCTAATTTAGTTGCCAATACTTCGGCATCTTTCTTTTGTTCGATGTACCAAGGCGCATTTTTGTAGGCTCCATAAAATTTACCGTATTGCCCCGTAAAATCTTCATGATGCAAGTGTAACCAATCATAAAGTAATAATTGATCACTTAAAACTTCTTCATCATAAATAGGTGTAAAAGGAATTTCGGCATAAGTCAAAACGAGTGTGACCGCATCATCCCAAGGTTGTTTTCCTTTGGGTGTGTAAACCGCCACTTTTGGTGCTTTTTCTAATATTACCGTTTCCATATTTTGTGAAGGACTCGAAATTTCATCTAATATTCTACCTTCTTCACTATCCGAAAGGATTTCAAAACTCACCCCCCGAATCTTACATTCTTTACGTATTTCTTCGGCATCTGGCAGTAAAAAAGAACCTCCACGATAATTGAGCAACCAACTTGCCTTGTAATTTTTATCCAAACACCAATAGGTAATTCCATAAGCCTTCAAATGATTTTGTTGTGTGGTTTCATCCATTGGCAACAAAATAAAAGAAGCCTTCGCCGAAAAGGAAATAAAAATTAAAAATATATAGAGTGACTTCTTGAAAGACATTACCGTTTTTATTTCAAAGATAACAGTTTTTAGGCGATGAAAATCATAAATTAAAATCCGCTATAGCGGATTTTAATTTACATTTTAGAACGGTACATCACTGTCATCGTCCGGGTCATTCAAGTTACTTCCAAAAGCTTCATTAGCCGATGGCAGGTTTTTAGTAATAAAAGGATTGTCATCTTGATTCATACTCGATGGTAAGTCATCATACCCTCCACTGTAATCTTCCAGATTATCAAATTTACCCAGATGCCCAATAAACTTCAAACGAACGTTTTCAATACTACCATTACGGTGTTTTGCTATCATTATTTCCGCCTGACCTGCAGTTGGTGAAGCTTCATCATCATCCCACTCGTCAATTTTGTAATATTCAGGTCGGTATAGAAACGATACAATATCAGCATCTTGCTCAATCGCACCCGATTCCCGAAGGTCAGAAAGCAAAGGTCTTTTACTGGAACCACGCGTTTCAACCGCACGCGACAATTGAGAAAGTGCAATTACAGGAACATTTAATTCCTTCGCCAATGCTTTTAAGTTTCGGGAAATCGTGGAAATCTCCTGCTCTCTGTTTCCTCCTCCTTTACCGTTTCCACCGGCCGTCATCAATTGCAAATAATCAACAATTATAATTCGAATACCATGTTGAGAAACCAAACGTCTCGCTTTTGCTCTTAAGTCAAAAATAGATAATGAAGGTGTGTCATCAATATACAATGGGGCTTTTTCTAAATTTTTAACTTTGGTACTCAATTGCTCCCATTCGTGTTTTTCCAGTTTTCCGGTACGCAATTTCTCCGAAGACAAACCTGTTTCGGAAGAAATCAAACGGGTGATCAACTGAACCGATGCCATCTCCAGAGAAAATAAGGCAACAGGCATTCCGAAGTCAATGGCCATATTTCTTGCCATGGATAATACAAATGCGGTCTTACCCATTGCTGGTCTCGCTGCAATAATAATTAAATCACTTGGTTGCCAACCCGAAGTAATCTTATCTAATTTATCAAAACCAGTCGCTACACCACTCAATCCTTCTTGACCGGCTATTTCTTCTATTCTTTTTTTGGCTTGTAAAACTAAACTCTGGGCGGTTTCAGAACTCCGCTTTATATTTCCTTGAGTTATTTCGTATAATTTGGATTCGGCTCGATCTAATAAATCAAAAACATCCGTTGTTTCATCGTAAGAATCTTCAATAATTTCAGTAGATATGCGAATCAAACTGCGTTGAATGAATTTTTGAAGAATAATTCTGGAATGAAATTCAATGTGTGCAGAAGACGATATCTTTTGCGTAAGCTGAATTAAGTAAAAATCCCCTCCTGCCAATTCTAATTTCGCATTTTTCTTGAGTTGGGCAGAAACTGTTAATAAGTCAATAGGCTGTGTTTCTGTAAACAGCTGAACGATAGCCTCAAAAATATGTTTGTGTGCCTCTTTATAAAAAGCATCAGGCTGTAAAATGTCAATTACATCATCCACCCCTTTTTTATCAATCATCATGGCACCAAGCACAGCCTCTTCTAAATCGAGAACCTGCGGTTGCAATTTTCCTTTTTCAAGGCTTATTATAGTGGTTTTATCAACCTTCACAGGTTTAATATTTTTGAAATTTTCCATAATGCGAAAGTAACAAAAATTAAAAAAACATTGTCATTGAGTTATTACAAATAATTGTTCATAAGTAACTATTTTTTGTTTATAACCATAAAAAAATCCGAAACTGTAAGGCTTCGGATTAAATATCAAATTATATCATTTTACTCTTTGTATTCGCCCATTTTACTGTATTTTTCCATTCTTTGAGCAACTAATTCTTCTGTTGATAAGTCTTTCAATTCATTGAATCCTTTCATGATATATTGTTCCACCGTTTTGAAAGCAGTCTCTCTGTCATAGTGAGCTCCTCCTAATGGTTCAGGGATAATATCATCAACTAATTTTTGTTTTTTCATGTCGGCAGAAGTCAACTTCAATGCTTCGGCTGCTTGTTCTTTATATTCCCAGCTTTTCCATAGAATAGAAGAGCATGATTCCGGAGAAATAACAGAATACCAAGTGTTTTCCATCATATAGACCTTGTTCCCCACTCCTATTCCTAATGCTCCACCAGATGCTCCTTCACCAACAATAACAGTGATAATGGGCACTTTTAAACGAATCATTTCGAATATATTTCTGGCTATAGCCTCTCCTTGTCCACGTTCTTCGGCTTCAAGTCCCGGATAAGCTCCCGGAGTATCAATTAAAGTCAATACCGGAATACCAAATTTCTCCGCCATTTTCATCAATCGCAACGCTTTTCTATATCCCTCAGGATTTGGCATCCCAAAATTACGAAACTGACGTGTCTTTGTATTGAATCCTTTTTGTTGACCAACAATCATAAAAGATTGTCCATCAATTTTTCCTAAACCACCAATCATGGCTTTATCGTCTTTAAAACCTCTATCGCCAAAAAGCTCCAGGAAGGTTTCGCCACACAAAGCACGTACATGATCCATTGTATAAGGGCGACTTGGATGTCTTGACAATTGTACCCGTTGCCAAGCAGTCAAGTTTTTATAAATATGCCTTTTAGTTTCTTCTAGTTTTTTGTTGATTTGTTTGCAAGTATTCGTTACATCAACATCTGATTCCTGACCAATGATAACACATTTATCTAACTGTTCTTCTAGTTCTTTTATAGGAAGCTCAAAATCTAAATATTCCATAGGATTTCTGCGTTTTTGTTTTTAATTCGAACCGCAAATATAAAATTTTAAATCGTTGTAAAAGATAAATTTTATATTTATGTCTTAAACTGTATATTCTAAAGTATGAAAATTAGTCTGTAAAAGAAGACAAAACTAGCTTTAACTTTTTTTTTTAAAATGAAAATCAAGTACTTACAAATTAATTCTAATTAATTTTTGAGATAGAATTTGGATAAAATCAAATCAGACGATTTGATTTTTAAACTCTTTCGTTACTTCATTTCTGTTGCTAATTCTTTTCTAGATTTATAGGCTTTCAAATATTCTCCTTTTGGAGTTCCATCATCAAAAGAGCTATATTTTATTAATGCTCTTACACCTTGACGTGCTTCTTCATTGTTGAAATTTTCATATTCAATTCTATATAATGCGGAATACATTTCGGCACGACCAATTCCGTGATAACAATGAATCAACACCGGATAATTGTCTTTGTCATCCATTATCTTGAAAAAAAGGTCTAAATTTTCTTGTTTTGGAACCTGATCCGAGCCATTATTGAAATAATTCACTCCTTTTATTTTTGCTACGGCTTCTTGTTCGGCAGTAAGTTCAGTAGGGATTTCTGGATTATTCTTCAAATCCGTAGTACCCGGAAAACGTAAATCAACAATAGATTTTATATGGTATTTGGTAACGTAACTTTCTATTTCATCTGGCGGAATTACTCCTGACTTATACACTTTTCCTTCCGTTATCGTTTCGAAATTATGATTAATATTCATGTCATAAACATATTTCCCAACAAAGATTAAAACGATTCCAAGTAAAGTAAAACTTATTAATTTTCTATTTCTTTTCATATTGTAAAGATCAATAGTATTTTGAGGACAATATCCATGAAACACTCTTTTCCAAATGTTTATGGATGTCTAAAACATGGATAAACCGATTCGTTTTATTGCAATCACCTTCACGAATTCCTACGATTAAAAGTAAAAAAACGACAGCACTAAACAAACATCTTGAAAACCGCTTAAACATCCTTTTGATAATGTTTAATTACACCATTTAGGATTACTGTGATTACAATTATTATGGCTCCAATATAAAACTCAAAGCTCATTTTTTCTTTTCCTCCAAGGATAAAATAGGCTAATACAATTCCATAAACCGGCTCCAAATTGGTCGTTAGCATTACGGTATAAGGAGTGAGTTTTTGCATGACTTTTACTGAAGCAGTAAACGCATAAGCGGTACAAATAGACGCTAAAATCAAAATTAAAACCCAATTATTGAATGTTAAAACAAAGAAATCCAATGTGAATTTTTGTTGAAATAAAAAGTAAACCGAAATAAAGAATACTCCCGCCAGAAACTCATAGAATGAGATTACCGAAGGATCGTGATTTTCTATTAATTTTCCATTCATCAGTGTAAACAAAACGCCTAGTATTATTGAAGCCAAAGCATACAACATACCGTCTAAATAATGGACTTCAACTTTCATGATTAGTGCCAGTCCTGCGATGATAATAAGTCCAAAAAAGACTTCATACCAAAGCACTTTTCTACCATAAAAAAGAGGTTCCAGTACCGAAGCAAAAAAAGCGCCCAGAGAAAAAACCGAAAGCGTAATGGAAACATTTGAAACATGAATCGCTTTGAAAAACAATATCCAATGCAGGGCTATCAATAACCCCACAAAAATCAATTTCACGAAGGATTTCAGAGGAATTCGAAATGATTTCTTTTTGAATACAATAAACAACGACAAAAAAATACTGGCAAAAAACATTCGATACCAAACTAAAGCATCAGCAGTTATAGTGATTAAAGCGCCTAAAATAGCGGTAAAACCCCAGATAAAAACAATCAGATGCAGGTTTAAATAGGACTTTAATTTATCGTTTTGCATTTCGTAATAAATAAACGGCTAAAATCCCAAAAGCAAAATTGGGTAACCAAACTGCCAACATAGGAGGAATACTTGATTTTTCGGCTAATACCCCAAATATTTTATCAAAGAAGACAAAGGCAAACGCCAGAGCAATTCCTATTGCCAAATTAATTCCCATTCCGCCTCTGCGTTTCATAGACGAAACCGAAACCGCAATAATCGTTAGAATAAATGCTGAAACCGGAACACTGAATTTTTTATATAATACGACTAAATATACATTGATGTTAGACGAACCCCGCTTTTTCTCCTTGTCAATAAACTTAATCAGTTTATTCAAACTCAATGTTTCAGCAATATATACCACAGGTGCCAAATCCTCTAAATCAAAACTAAAACGGGCATCCTTTTGGGGTGCTTTTTCAATTTTATCTCCATTTTCCCCTACCGTCCTTTTTGTATAATCAAACATGGTGTAGGTTTTAGACTTTGGATTCCATTTTATTCTACTTGCCGAAATTTTATAGACCATTTTCTCTTCATTGAATTTTTCCAATGAAAAATTAAAAGCAGTCTTTGACAACGTATTAAAGCTATTCACATAGATGAATTCAGTATCGCTAATTTGTCGGTACACATCCGTGTCATCTCCCCGCATTGCTTCTTTTCCACCCGTTTTTAGATACGTATATCTAAAATTATTAAACCCTTCACTGGCAGCTGGGACAACAAAAAACCCCATTAATAAAACAAAAACCGAAACGATGGAAGCGCCAATGATGTAGGGTCTCAAAAAACGGGTAAAAGAAATCCCCGAACTCAAAATGGCGATAATCTCGGTGTTATTGGCTAGTTTTGAAGTAAACCAGATAATCGATAAAAACAAAAAAATTGGAAATAACGAATTGGCAAAATAAATCGTAAAATTATAATAGTAGATTGCAATTTCAATAAATGGAACTTTGTTTTCGATCATGAAATTAATCTTCTCCGAAACATCAATAATAATCCCAATAGGTATAAACATCAACAACATAACCGCAAAAGTGGCTAAATATCTTTTTAGGATGTACTTGTCAATTATTGTTAACATAGTAAATTTTAATGGGTTATTTATTTAATCGTTTAACCGAATTAACGATTAAACGATTAAATATATTTAAAGTCTTTGGTCCATGTTTTTCACCATCATTTCTTTCCAAGGCTTGAAATCGCCCGCTAAGATATGTTTTCTAGCCTCACGAACCAACCACATGTAAAATCCAAGATTATGGATTGTGGCAATTTGTTTCCCCAAGTATTCATTGGCAGCAAAAAGGTGACGTAAATACGCTTTCGTATATTCGGTATCCACATACGTAATCCCCATTTCGTCAATAGGCGAAAAGTCATCCTCCCACTTTTTGTTTTTGATATTTATCGAACCGTTAGCCGTAAACAACATTCCATTTCTGGCGTTACGCGTAGGCATCACGCAGTCGAACATGTCAATTCCAAGGGCAATATTTTCCAGAATATTTATCGGAGTTCCCACGCCCATCAGGTAACGAGGTTTGTCTTCGGGCAGGATTTCACAAACTATTTCGGTCATCGCATACATTTCCTCAGCAGGTTCCCCTACCGAAAGTCCACCTATTGCATTTCCTTGTTGATTGGAATTTGCAATATATTCTGCCGATTGTTGGCGTAAATCTTTATAACAACTTCCTTGAACAATTGGAAAAAACGTTTGTTCATAGCCATATTTAAAAGGCTGTGTGTCTAAATGATTGATGCAACGGTCTAACCAACGGTGCGTCATCTTCATCGAACGTTTTGCGTAGTTATAATCACATGGATACGGCGTACACTCATCAAAAGCCATGATAATATCGGCTCCTATGGTACGCTGAATTTCCATAACATTCTCCGGAGTAAAAAAGTGGTACGAACCGTCAATATGCGATTTGAACTTCACCCCTTCTTCCTTAATTTTGCGATTGGCCGAAAGCGAATACACTTGGTAGCCACCAGAATCCGTCAAAATATTGCGGTCCCAGTTCATGAATTTATGCAAACCACCCGCTTTCTCGAGGATTTCGGTTTGTGGTCGCAAGTACAAATGGTAGGTATTTCCCAAGATAATATCTGGGTTTATATCGTCTTTCAATTCGCGTTGATGCACACCTTTTACAGAACCAACGGTCCCTACAGGCATAAAAATTGGGGTTTCAATCACACCGTGATCAGTGGTAATACTTCCCGCTCTGGCTTTGGACTGCGGATCTTTTTTTAATAAATCAAACTTCATATAGGCGTTTTTCAGTGGGCAAAGATAGGTTAATTTGAAAATTAGATAATTACATAATTTAAAAATTTAATTAAGATTTGGGAATTCACTTTTAGCAAGGTTTTCCAAAGCACTTTTTGAATCAAATCCACCTTCCAAAATTAAGAATTTGGGCGTGACCGTGTTGCAGAACTACAGTTCTAAATCTTATTTTTTACAGCAACAAGGTCGGGCTTTGCGTTGCAATCTCCCGAAGAAAAATCGGGAGGATTTTCACTGCTATCCCTCACGCAGATAAAATATCTGGCATTCATTGGCAGCTTCCTCTTAATCTTACTCGATTCCCGATAGCATAAATTGCACTAAAAACCTCAAAATATTTACATAATTGCAAACTAAATTTTTAGAAAAAATCATACTATTCGTATTTATAATTAGTTAATTAACATAAACTTAGACCCCATTTTAACTAAATTTACAATATATAAACCAGAGTGTATGAATTTTGAAATACAACAAAAATAAATTATTGATTTAGCAAGATATTAGATTGCAATTTTATACCACTCAAAAAAACAACCGTCATGGAAACTACACATAGAAATCCAGAAGCTGAGGGAGCAAAATCAGAAGCAGCATATAATTTAAAAGACTTATTTGAAGTTGGGTTGAACGACATTTACTCAGCAGAAAAAGCATTGATTGAAACCTTACCGCATATGGTGGAAAATGCTTCATCACCACAATTAGCCAACACCTTACAAAATCATTTAAATGAAACGAAACAACATGTTTCCCGTTTGGAGGAAATATTTGAATCAAAGGGTATTAAAGCTGTTGCAAAAAAAAGTGAAGCTATAGAAGGATTAATAGAAGAGAGCAAAGGCATAATAGCACAAGCCGAAACGGGTGCCATGCGTGATGCCGGAATTATTGCCGCAGGACAAAAGTTGAAAAAATATGAAATTGCGACCTATGATGCCCTACATTCATTTGCAGAAAATCTTGGTGAAAACAAAGCCGCAAATTTGCTCGCTATGACACTGAATGAACAGAAAAAAGCGGATGCCGCTTTGAACGAAATCGCTCAATCCAACATCAATTTTAATGCTTCAGAGCAGATTTAATTATAAAATATTAAAAAATAATTTTGATTAAGAACCTGTAATCATTTACTGTTTTCAGTTTAACCTAAAAGCCTGCCTCGTGCAGGCTCTTTTTGTGGTTTAGTTTCAAATTTTAAACTATGTGTTTTTCAGCAAAACCACTGAAATTTTACCCACGTGAGTACAAAAAGCATTCAACTAATTAAAAGTCATTTTGATGATTTATAAGATAATTATTATATATTTGATTTTAAATAAACACTGACGTTTGTCATACATATCTACCCAAATTTGGGTGTATTATGATGACTCAGTCATCACTATATGCAAGTTAGCAGTCAGTTACCAAAAATGAAAACAGAAATGAAAAATATACTAGCAATTTTATTATTTACAATATCAGTTTGTAGCGCACAGAAAGCGGAAAAAACTATCGTTACAATTCCCAATGCTCCAGGAATTGTCTATGAAGTTGGAAATGGCGAAATATTTGAAAGTGCTATTAAAATTAAAAATGCTAAAAATAAAGAAGAAGGAATTGACGCCGAAAATAAATATTTGGAAAATAAATATGGATTAATAAACGTAGGTTGGAAGCCATTTGGAAGTGAATTCTACGAAGTCAAAAGAAAAACTTACAACTTAATTCATATTGAAATATTAAAAAAGGATGCTAATATTGAAAATGAAATGACAACCGTTTATTTTGATATAACGGAATGTTTAAAAGGAAAATAACCGAACTGCTAACAGCCACTACAACGGATTTGGGCATTTGGCTTAATGGGAAATTGGTTTTGTATTTGGAAGTTTTGGCATAACCGAAAGATTACGCATTTTTAATCCCAAACCCGCTGTAGTGCCAGAACGTTAGACAAAACCTACAACACTATGTTAACATTCAACAAAAATTACTTTGGTTTTGCAATTTTAATTTTTTTTATTGAGGTTTTGATAGCGCTTTTCGTCAATGATAATTTTGTCAGGCCCTATCTCGGCGATGTTTTGGTTGTTATTTTAATCTATTGCTTTTTGAAATCTTTTCTCAGATTGCCTGTTTTAACTGTTGCGCTATTTGTATTGATTTTCTCTTTTACCATAGAATTTTTTCAATTTTTAAATATTGTCGAAAAGCTACACTTAGAAAAATCAAAAATTGCCAGAACTGTTATCGGAACTTCATTTTCTTGGATTGATTTGCTGACTTATATTGCGGGAATTGCAATCGTAATTGCGGTCGAAAAGTATGGACTTAAAAAAGAAGAAGCTGAAAACACACATTTTTGACAAAAATAGCCTACATGAAAACGTCCTAAAACAAGTTGACACAAAACGCAACTTATTTTAGGACGTTATACTTAAAAATTCATTTCATTACTCCATCAACTTTTCGCTGTAATACGCCATCTCAGAAGTTATTTTACCTTTATCATTAAAATTATCAATGAAAAATATTGGCAAAACAATTTTCTTTTTATCAGATTTTCTCGTTAATCTAAAATTCCACCAAGACTGCACCGCCATTGCATCTCCCATTTCGTAATGCAAATAATCCGGATACCCAACCATATCAATACTCGTAAGGTCAAATTTATCAAAAAGCTTTTGATCGTTTGCTTTTTGTTCCGCTAAGGTTATGCTTTTCCCTACCGGTGAATTGATGTCCATAAAAGTTGCTTTTTCATCATAAAAACTATAGGCTTTGTCAAAGTCTTTATTTTCAAAAGCATAAATCATTTTTCTGACAATATTAATATTTTCATGATGATTATAAATGACTCCATTTTCTCTATCATTAAAACTACTGCTAATTTCATCAAAAATGCTGTTATTTGCGTATTTAATAATTGTTTTAATTTTATTGTTTTTATCAACTATAAACAACCGATGCAAAGGCATATCTATTTTCACTCCAGTTTTGCTATGTACTCCTTTTAAATCTTCCCAGGTTTGAACCCAGACTACATCTTTATTATTATCCTCTTTATATTCTAAAGCATCCGGATATGCGCCTGGAGATCTTTTGACACTTAAATAATCAACATTATCTTTCCAAAACTTTACTTCATTCAAAAAAGAAGCTTTATCACTCCCTTTATCATCTTTATTAGAACTCGTACCATTATATGATTTAAAATCATCTGCTAAAAAGCTCGCTACTTTGTCAGCATCACCATTGACATATGCTTGTGTCATGGCTTCTACTAAATTAATTGCAGGATGCTCTACATAAATAGTTCCATTAGTTTTTTTTTGTGCGAAAGTGATGCAAGTAGCAATCAACAATACAATTGAGAATTTTTTTTTCATGTTTAAGTGTTTTTTAGTTAATAAGACATTAAATTTAATTAAAAATACTGACTGTCAGTACATTATACTAACATATATTTTTTGTTTAGGTCAAATTAAAGGGTATTAATCTGAAATTTTGTAGTCTACAAGCAGAAGAATAGTGCTGATTATTGAAAATTACTTTTATGAATAGCCTTCACAATATAAAAACTAAGTAATTAGCAACAATTCTAAATTTTGTAGAACTTTTTTAGCAACCAAAATATAAGATAGTACAAAAAGTGCCAGCGTCTATTATTTTTAAATTTTGAGATTATAATCTATCGTTATTTCAGGACGGAACAATATAAAAAATCAGATTATAATCTTGATGTATATTAACTTTTTAGAATCGTCATGTAATTAAAACATATAAGCATTTAATTAACAGCTAATTATTTAAATTTTATTTAATTTTATGTGCTGTATCTAATTTTAGTATAAAAATTAAAAAAGTATAAAAATGGAAACAAAGAATCAGTCAACAAAGACCCCTGAACCCAATAAACAAAAACTCTTAATTATAAGAGAATTTGACGCATCCCGAGAGCTTGTTTGGAAAGCTTGGACAGATCCTGAAAGTTTCATGAAATGGTGGGGGCCCAAAAATTTTACTTGTCCGGTCTGTGAAATAGATTTTAAAGTTGGAGGCAAATATCTTAATTGCATGCGATCTTCTGATGGTCAGGAATTTTGGGGCGCTGGAACTTACATCGAAATTGTCCCTATGGAACGAATTGTTTACACGGATTCATTTGCAGATGAGAAAGGAAATGTTGTTTCGGGGACTCATTACGGCATGGAAGGTTTCCCGTTGGAATTGCTTGTAACAGTTTCATTCGAAGAACATGACAACAAAACTAGAATGACACTTACTCATGTAGGGATTCCATCAGGAAAAATCACCGATTTAACCAATATCAGCTGGAACGAATCTTTTGACAAGCTTGCTGAAAGTTTAAAATAATTCTGAAAGAGCATCACTAAAAATAAAAACTGTTTTAATCCCTCAAAAAGATTCAGTACCACCAGAAAAGAACGTTCTCAAAGTATCTTAATCTCAAATGCTCGACGCTTTATTTTGGAAAATGCAAATTTGATACAATCATCACTACATTTTATAATTGGTTGTCCTTACCCTACTTTTGAATTTCATTTTTTGTAGTAATTCCTAAATTATTCAACTATGATTGAAGGATTAAAAACAGCAGAAGCTCAGGAAAAATTAAAGCGTTTTGGCTTTAATGAATTGCCATCAACAAAACCAAAATCTATTTGGCGTATTGCTTTGGAAGTCGTCAAAGAGCCCATGTTCATTTTATTGATTAGCTGTGGCGTACTTTATATTTTATTAGGCGATTACAGAGAAGGCATTATTTTACTTTCTGCCATTTTCGTTATTATTTTCATTACTTTTTACCAATATCAGAAAACCGAAAAAGCACTGGAAGCACTCAAGAAACTTTCCTCGCCACGCGCTTTGGTGATTCGGGATGGAAAAGAAATCCGGATTCCCGGACGCGAAGTGGTTCCTGATGATATAATTGTATTAAATGAAGGTGATCGAATTGCTGCTGATGCAAAAGTACTCGACACCATAAATCTTACCGTTGATGAATCATTGCTTACCGGCGAATCAGTCGCAGTAACGAAAAGCGTAGAAATCGATACCTCGAATTCACATGGATTGGTTTTCAGCGGAACACTTGTGGTTCAAGGAAAAGGATTTGCAAAGGTTTTTGCAACCGGAACAAAAACACAGTTTGGAAAAATTGGAATCTCTTTACAAAGTATTGAGGAAGATGAAACCCGATTGCAAAAAGAAATGAAAGTGTTGATTCGGAATCTATTCCTGATTGCTATTTTCATCAGTATTGGTATCATTGCAATATTTTATTTTACAAGAGGGAATTTTATTCAAGCACTACTGAATGGGCTTGCCGCTGCAATGTCCATTTTACCCGAAGAATTCCCCGTTATCCTTACCGTATTTCTTGCTTTGGGTGCCTGGCGATTATCTAAAAAAAATGTGCTGACCAGAAAACCTTCAGCAATTGAAACATTGGGTTCGGCAACTGTTTTATGCACTGATAAAACAGGAACAATTACCCAAAATAAAATGGAAATTGCCACTATTTATGATGGTCAGGAAATCGTACTAAAGAGCATTTTTCATGAGAAACAAAATCAGATTTCAAATTTAGTTGTTGCCGCCCATTATGCCTCTCGAAAAGATGCGATTGACCCAATGGAACAAGCAATTTACAAAACACATGAAGCCATAATTTCGCAAAAAAAATCAGACCATAAACTCATAAAAGAATATCCATTGAGCAAAGAATTACTTGCTATGACTCGTGTTACCGAAAATGTTACTGAAAATTCCATCTCCGTTTCTGCAAAAGGTGCCCCGGAAGCTATTTTCAAGCTTTGCAAAATGAAGGAAGAGGAAACGACGAAACATTTTTCAGCCGTACAACAAATGGCCGAACAAGGATATCGAGTTATTGCTGTTGCAAATGCGGCACATCATAAGGAACAACTTCCAGATTCACAACATGAATTTGATTTTAGTTTTCTGGGACTTATTGGTTTAGAAGATCCCATTCGTCCAGAAGTCCCGCAAGCCATAAAAGAATGCCATGAAGCCGGTATACAAGTCATTATGATTACTGGCGATTTTCCCGCTACTGCAAAAAGTATTGCTTTATCCATAGGTCTTGATGCCGATAAAGGAATTATTACTGGAGAGGAGTTAACCGCAATGAGTGATGAAGAACTGAAATTAAGAATAACTAAAACTAATGTATTTGCACGCGTAATTCCTGAACAAAAACTGAGGATTGTTCAAGCTTTGAAAGCCAATAACGAAATCGTGGCAATGACAGGCGACGGAGTGAATGATGCGCCAGCCTTGAAAGCAGCCAATATTGGTATTGCGATGGGAAATAAAGGAACGGATGTAGCCAGAGAAGCATCTTCGCTCGTTTTATTGGATGATAATTTTGCATCAATCGTTTCGGCTATACGTTCCGGAAGAAGGATTTTTGATAATCTGCAAAAAGCAATGTCGTATGTTCTCTCCATTCATATTCCTATAATCGGGCTTACCCTTTTACCCGCATTCAATACTTCAATTCCATTATTATTGATGCCGCTGCATATTGTTTTTATGGAATTGATAAATGATCCCGTTTGTTCCATTGCATTCGAATCAGAGCAAGAAGAAAAAGAAATCATGCAGCGCCCTCCCAGAGATCCAAACGAACAGTTTTTTGGCGGAAGAAAGATTATACTGAGTGTCATGCAAGGCTTTTTATTGTTGGCTATGGTTTTTTCGGTTTATTTATTTTCCAAATTCCAAGAATATCCAGAAGGAGAAATAAGAGCTATTGTTTTTTCGGCACTACTGCTTGGAAATATTTTTATCATTTTGACCAATATTTCAAAAACAAGAAATATTATCTCCGTAATTACCGAAAGAAATCCGGTCACAATCCCCATTCTCTTAACCGCCATCATAATGTTGCTGCTGATTATTTCGATTCCGTCGTTACGCCAGACTTTTAATTTTGAAGTAACGAATTACAATCATTTTATGCCTTCTATTTTAGGAGCAATTGCTATCCTTATCGTTCTTGAAACCATAAAATATTTTAAAAACAGAAGCCGACAAAATAAAGAATCCCTTGCGTAACAAAAGGCACTGTGCAGCACTTATTGTTGCTTTACTTTTGTACAACAATTTAGTTAAAAGCTATTTGACTATTAATTAAAAAATATAAAAATGAGCTTAGAAAAAACAATCAAAGAAAAACAGGGAACAATCGTAGATGTGCGTTCCCCTTCTGAATTTATGGGTGGCCATGTAGCCGATTCCATTAATATTCCACTGAATGAAATTCCGCCAAGAATAGAAGAATTACAAAATCTTAAAGGACCGTTAGTACTTTGTTGTGCATCGGGAAACCGAAGCGGACAAGCACAACTCTTTCTGACTGAACATGGAATCGAATGTTACAATGGCGGTTCCTGGTTAGATGTAAATTATCATCAATCTCAAATTAAATAAAATGATTAACACACTCAAAAATTTATTTGGATTTGGTCCAAAAGTAAACTACTCCGATTTAGTAAAACAAGGAGCTATTATTCTGGATGTTCGAAGCAAAGGAGAATATTCAGGGGGACACATAAAAGGTTCCCTAAATATTCCGGTTGATACTTTAAGTAACAATCTATTTAAATTGAAAGACAAAAACCAACCCATAATCACTTGTTGTGTGTCAGGTATGCGAAGTGCTTCCGCAAAAAGCATTTTGAAATCAAATGGATTTACCAAAGTCTACAATGGTGGCGGTTGGAGTAGTCTTCAAAATAAAATTAGTCACTAAATTAAAAGCATAAACAGCAAAGAACCAGCCGAAACAGTACGTTAAATTTTGGAAAAAATCATACTATTCGTATTTACAATTAGTTAATTAACAATTGATTCGATGATAGTTTGTTTAATTTTATAGTATTAAAAAAGCAAGTAATCAGTTTGTAAGATACAGGCAACAAATTTAATAGTACTTGCAACAATTAATCTTTAAAAAACAACTATTATGAGACCTGAAAGTAGTAAAAACGAACCTTTTAAAGGAGCTGTTCAAGCAAAATCAAACGCAGCACATGGATTGAGAGATTTATTTGAAGTTGGATTGAAAGACATTTATTGGGCTGAAAAAGTATTGACCAAAACGTTGCCAAAAATGGTAAAAAATGCTTCATCGCCAGAATTAGTTAACTCATTAAAAAACCAGTTAAGTGAGACACAAGAACACGTATCACGTCTGGAAAAAATATTTGAAGTAACTGGTATTGCACCAACAGCAAAAAAATGCGATGCCATGCAAGGTATATTAAAAGAGACCAATGGTCTTATCAGAGAAACCGATATTGGTATGGTACGTGATGCTGGGCTTATTGCAGCAGATCAAAAAGTAAAACATTACGAAATTGCAACCTATGGCACTTTACATGCTTTTGCAAAAACGTTAGGTGAAAATAAAGCTGCGGAATTATTGGCTATGAATCTTCATGAAGAGAAAAAAACTGACGCTGCCTTAACCGTAATTGCTTTATCTGCTATCAATAGAGAAGCTTATAGAGCTGATTCAATTACAAATACTTAGAATGTAATTTCATTGGAGAACTGTAATTTCTTACCGTTTCTCTATTTAATATAAAGCCTGCAAATGCGGGCTTTTTTTATGGATTAGTATCCTCTGAATTAGTAATTCAGATTATCACAAACCGTAATCTATTGTACATTAAATATTCAAAAAAACGTTTGCTGTAACCCTAAATAAAAATTACATTTGCAGCAGTTTAACTTTTACACACAAAATGAAGCCTAACACACAACAATTAAACGATTTAACTATCCAAGTCAGAAGAGATATTCTTCGAATGGTTCACGCTGTAAACTCAGGTCACCCGGGAGGTTCTCTAGGTTGTACTGAATTTCTTGTAACCCTTTACCAAAATTTGATGGAACGCAAAGAAGGATTTGATATGGACGGAATTGGAGAAGATCTTTTCTTCCTTTCAAACGGACATATATCTCCAGTATTCTATAGCGTTTTAGCGAGAAGCGGTTATTTTCCAGTATCGGAACTAGCAACTTTCCGTTTAATCAATTCAAGATTACAAGGACACCCAACTACTCATGACGGTTTACCTGGAGTACGTATTGCATCTGGTTCTCTTGGACAAGGACTATCTGTAGCGATTGGTGCTGCACAAGCAAAAAAATTAAATGGTGACAACCATATTGTTTACACGCTTCATGGTGATGGTGAATTACAAGAAGGTCAAAACTGGGAAGCAATTATGTATGCTTCTGCAAAAAAAGTAGACAATCTTATCGCAACAATCGACCTTAACGGAAAACAAATTGACGGTACTACAGATGAAGTTTTATGTATGGGAAGTATCCGTGCTAAGTTTGAAGCTTTTGATTGGGATGTTTTGGAAATTGAAAAAGGAAATGACATTGAAGCTATTTTAGCAGGAATGACAGATGCTAAATCAAGAACTGGAAAAGGAAAACCAGTTTGTGTATTATTGCATACTGAAATGGGTAATGGTGTAGATTTTATGATGTACAGTCATGCTTGGCATGGTAAAGCGCCAAATGATGCACAACTGGAAAATGCTTTAGGTCAAAACTATTCAGAAGACGAAACTGACTACTAGAATTAAGATTGAAGATTAACAATTTCTGATTGCAGAATTTTTTAATCTTTTCAATTTTTTAATCTTTCAATTAAAAAGAATAATGAAAAAATATACAAATACAGGAAGTAAGGATACACGTTCAGGTTTTGGAGCGGCAATGACGGAATTAGGTCAAACCAATGAAAATGTTGTGGCACTTTGTGCCGATTTAATTGGTTCATTAAAATTTGATGATTTCAAGAAAAATCACCCAGAGCGTTTTTTCCAAATTGGAATTGCTGAAGCAAACATGATTGGAATTGCAGCGGGTTTAACTATTGGAGGAAAAATTCCTTTCACAGGAACTTTCGCTAACTTTTCTACAGGAAGAGTTTACGATCAAATTCGTCAATCCGTTGCGTATTCTGAGAAAAACGTGAAAATTTGTGCTTCACATGCCGGATTAACTTTAGGGGAAGACGGTGCAACACACCAAATCCTTGAAGACATCGGATTAATGAAAATGTTACCCGGAATGACAGTAATCAATACGTGTGATTACAATCAAACTAAAGCAGCTACATTAGCAATTGCCGATTACCATGGCCCAGTTTACTTGCGTTTTGGTCGTCCGGTTGTTCCTAACTTCATGCCATCTGACGAGCCTTTCGTAGTTGGAAAAGCTATTGTTTTAAGCGAAGGTTCTGATGTGACTATTCTTGCTACAGGACATTTAGTTTGGGAAGCTCTTATTGCTGCTGAAGCATTAGAAGCAAAAGGGATTTCGGCTGAAGTAATCAATATTCACACCATCAAACCATTGGATGAAGAAGCGATTTTGAAATCATTGGCAAAAACAAAATGTATCGTTACTGCTGAAGAACATAATATTCTTGGTGGTCTCGGCGAAAGCGTTTCTAGAGTATTGGCATTAAACAGTCCAGCTCCACAAGAGTTTGTTGCAGTGAATGACAGTTTTGGAGAATCTGGAACACCAGCGCAACTAATGGATAAATACAAATTGAACAATCAAGCGATTGTTGAAGCTGTAGAAAGAGTTATTAAAAGAAAATAATTTACTTTATTTCTGAACATAAAAAAAATCCCATTCTGACGAATGGGATTTCTCATTTAGTGTCGGTTTTATTATTGACACGCTTTATCTAAATGCTTTTTGATTCTTGCAGGATTAGTAGTGTTACCACTACAGCTTGGAATATCTGCAAATGGATAAGACAATCCAGTCGCTGGATTTTTAATTTCTAGTTTAGTGGTATAATTATCGCCATCATCATCTACATCTACAAAATTAGGAATCCCATCTTTATCTGTATCATCAGGATTATCAACTCCTGTTGCCAATATACGCATGTAGCCATCTCCATTTAAATCCTCTTGGTAAGAGGGAATACCATCTGCATCCTGGTCTAATCTATTCATTTCATACAATTTGAAATTAAATACTAAAGGAGCATAAGAAGGAATAATTCCGCTTCCTGAAGCATAATAAGCTAATCCCGAAGGAATGAACATTACACCTGCCCCAAAACCGTTATGAGTTACTGTTCCGTCAGCATTAGCGCTATAGGTTCCCGTTTTGAATTGTGGAAATATTTCTCCCCATCCTGTGATAGTACTTAATAAACTAAAAAAAGATTGAGGATACTTAACTTCCTCAAATGGCGTTGTTGATAGAGTTGTAACCCCTGATACGGTTGTGCGAGATAAATATTCTCCTTTATATGACGCTAACACTGCATCTACATTACAAGGTGATGCCCCTACTCCTTCTCTAAGCACTAAATAATACAATTTATAGGTTATATTATGAAGACTTACATCTCTGCTCAAAAGCTTAGGAAAAGTGGCTTGATCTTTATAAGACCAAATTGATTTTTGAGTTCCTCCAGTCGGTATCGTTGTAATGGTTACATCTTGATCGTCTGCAAATCCAGGATGATCTATAACGGTTATATAACTTGTTTTTAAATAGTCTTCAATGTCAGTATTATCGGCGGCATATTGTACTGCATAATCTCTAAGTGGCTCAACTGTAGTGGTATCATTCTTCGAACATGAAAATAAAGAGATTGTTGTAATTAATAAAATAAAATAATACTTAAATTTGTTCATTATAGCTAATTTTTAAGTGCGCAAGATACAATATTGATTTATTTTTGTAAACTATTTAACTCCGATTTTAGAAAATTTATGAGAATAGACAAATATTTATGGTGCGTCCGATACTATAAAACGAGAAACATGGTAACTGAGGCTTGTAAAAAAAATCATGTTACAGTAAATGGGCAGGTTGCCAAGCCATCAAAGGAGGTTTTTCCTACCGATAAAATTACGTTCCGGAAAGATCAAATCACCCAAATCATCACCGTTTTAGACATTCCTGAAAATCGTGTTGGGGCTAAACTGGTCGATATTTACAGAAGAAATGACACCCCGGCAGAAGCCTATCAACATTTGGAGCTGTTGAAATTATCCAAAGAGCATTATCGAAAAAACGGAACGGGAAGGCCTACCAAAAAAGATAGAAGAGATATTGATGAATTTGGAAATGAGATTAAAGATGATGACAATGTAGATTAAAAAACGGTTCTCTAATCTAAAACGTATGTATCTAAACCTTAACTTTTTAAAATAAAATAATGAGCAAAAATATCATATTAACAAATCAGGAAATTGAGCATAAAATAAAAAGAATTGCCTACCAAATCTACGAA
The DNA here is from genome assembly GCF_048158585.1 of Flavobacterium galactosi. NCBI lineage: Bacteria > Pseudomonadati > Bacteroidota > Flavobacteriia > Flavobacteriales > Flavobacteriaceae > Flavobacterium > Flavobacterium galactosi. Next base: position 465,619 of record NZ_JBLNKV010000004.1, on the reverse strand, counting down.
ACCTTTGTGGATGACGAAGAAATTGTCATTGCTGGAATTGCGACTAACGGTTTTACTTTTGCAAAAAAAATAGCCTTAGCACTGGAAACAATTTCTCCCCTTAAAGTTTCGCTTTGCGAAGTGCAAATCAACAAGCAAAATCCCGAATTACCAATTCACACCTCCTTATCAAAAGAACAGTACGCAAATAAAGGCTTAGTCCTTGTTGATGATGTACTGAACTCTGGCACGACATTAATCTATGCAGTGAGGCATTTTATTGACGTTCCTTTAAAAAAGTTCAAAACAGCAGTACTTGTAGACAGAAACCACAAGAAGTATCCTGTAAAAGCCGATTTTAAAGGAATATCATTATCCACTTCCCTACTGGAACACGTACAAGTTGTTTTTGATGAAAATGGAGACAATTACGCCTATTTAAGCTAGAATAGTAACTATATCCATAACCGTCTGGTCGATTGTCTTATCATCAACAATCACCTTATACTGCGCATGGTTGTAATAGAAACTTCTGTCGAAGAGATGTTTTGCAATAAACTCTTTCATCTCTTCATCACTTTTATCAGCAATAAGAGGACGTTTACTTTTATTATGAGCCAATCTATTGAATAAAGTCTCTATTGAAGCTTTGAGATAAACAGATACTACATTATCCCCTTTTAACAGCTCATGATTATTTGCATAACAAGGCGTTCCGCCGCCCAAGCCTATAATTAAGTTATCGGGTGAATTCAATAATTCGATAAAAACTTCATGTTCTAGTTTTCTGAAATAAATTTCACCGTACTTTTCAAAAATGTCATTAATTGACAAATTTACCTTCTCTTCGATCTTTTTATCCAAATCCACAAAAGGAATTTCGATATTTTTTGACAGCTTATTGGCAATTGTGGACTTACCACAACCCATATAACCTAATAATATAATTTTTTTCATCTGAATAAAACCTTACAAATTAAGGTGTTGAGTAATTTTGTTAAAAAAAGACAAATTTATAATAAAATTGCTTGGAAAACTCCAAAATAAGTCCTTATATTTGCACCCGCATTCAAGGAAAGAATTTGACTCGATAGCTCAGTTGGTAGAGCACATCACTTTTAATGATGGGGTCCTGGGTTCGAGCCCCAGTCGGGTCACAAATTTGTGATCAACACATAATTTTCTTGAAGCATTGACTCGATAGCTCAGTTGGTAGAGCACATCACTTTTAATGATGGGGTCCTGGGTTCGAGCCCCAGTCGGGTCACTAAAGGTCGAGTAATTTATTACTTGACCTTTTCTTTTTTAAGGCCACGTGGAGAAACGGTAGACTTGCCAGCTTGAGGGGCTGGTGCTCGCAAGGGCGTGTGGGTTCAAATCCCACCGTGGTCACTCTAAGGGACAAGGAAGAAAAATTTTCTTTTGTCCCGTTTTATTTGCTATTTAATTTATGTTAATCAAATAAATATGACTGGCAATTTCATTGACTCGAGCGGTTTATAAATGGTTATTTCGAAAAGTGAAATTTTCGGGATAATTTAAACAAATTATCTCTCTTCCCTCAGATAAATTAGTATTTGTATAAGCAAAATTAAGTTGTGTTAATCTTTTGATTACCATATTTAATAGGCCTTCAATACTTTGTTTGTCATCTGAGATATTGTTTAGCTAGATTTTTAAACGGTTTAAAATTTGTCCTACTCCATTTTCATCTTTTGATAATCGTCTGCATCGATCTATGAGGTTACAAGAAGTTCCTTGGCAATAGACAATCTCTTTTCATAATTATTAATCTGTGTCAATAATTCCCCTTTTTCATCTTTAGCTGCATTTGTATTACTCCTATAAGATTCCAAAATCATTGAAGTATATAATTCCATTTATAACAAAATGAAATTATAAATAATAGAAACATTTACTGCTAAATTTAATAAATTAATTAAAAGAATGAAGCTTAACTTTACCTCTGCGTTTTGACTACAAAAAGTTTAACTAACAATGACAATGAAAGAATCTATAATATATCTTGATAATAATGCTACAACTCAACTTGACAATCGTGTCTTACAAACTATGCTGCCTTATTTTACAGAGAATTATGCTAATGCTTCAAGTGAACACCTGTTCGGTTTATCCGTAGGTGAAGTAGTTGATTTTTCCAGAGATCAAGTTGCAGATTTAATCAATGCAAAACCGAAAGAAATTACTTTTACTTCTGGTGCTACAGAAGCGATAAATTTAGCCTTTAAAGGATTAATACATCATAAGAAAAAGCACATAATTACAGTGGTAACCGAGCATAGGGCTGTATTAGAAACCTGCAGTTTTATGGAAAGTTGTGGTTTTGATGTTACTTATCTAAATATAAATAAAGATGGCCGCATAAATTTAGATATGCTAGAAGCAGCAATAAGAATTGATACATTAGTAATTTGTATTATGCTAGCCAATAACGAAACTGGAGTCTTACAACCATTAAAAAAAATAGGTAAACTTGCTAAGTCTAAAGGTGTAATATTCATGACTGACGCAACACAGGCAGTTGGTAAATTACCTATTAATGTTTCTGAATTAGGCATTGATATGATGCCTATTTCTGCGCATAAATTTTATGGCCCAAAAGGAATTGGTGCATTGTATGTTTCGGAAGCAGCCAAAATAAAATTAGACTCGCAGATACACGGTGGCGGACAAGAACGTAAAATGCGTAGCGGCACGCTCAATGTCCCAGGAATTGTAGGACTGGGAAAAGCCTGCGAAATAGCATCATTAGAAATGGACGGCAATAGAATTCAAATTACTGTTTTAAGAAACCTTCTAGAGAATGAACTTTTAAAAATTGAAAATACTTTTGTAAATGGAAGTATTGAAGATAGATTATATAACACAACCAATATTTGTTTTCCTGGAGCAAATTCTGAAAGACTGATAATTGGTTTGCAAAACATTGCTGTTTCGAGCGGTTCTGCTTGTTCTTCTGTAACAAATAAACCATCATACGTTTTAAAAGAACTAGGGTTGTCTGATACTGATGCTTTGAGCTCAATACGTTTTAGCTTGGGTAAATTTACCACAAAGGAAGAAATCAATATTGTCATTGAAAAAGTAACAAAACTTGTTGCAATCTTAAGACAGGATAATTGTTAATGAGCTAGGTCTTGTAAAAATAAGATTTGCTTTTCCGCCTTCTATTCATAAGCTACTGGTAAATAAAGCTTCGATTATCCAAATAACACTTATTTAAAGCTATGATATTTGATTAATAAGATTATTATAATCGTCTAAAGTATCGATATCTACAGCTCCTTTTTCGAAAATTACAGATGCAACATCTTCTTTATAGTACTGAAGCATTTTTTTAGCTCCTTCATTGCCTTTAAGGTTTAAAAGTTCATCAAAATAGCGACTGCTAAATAATACTGGCGTACCTAATGTATCTGCATATTCCGAGGCCACAATACCCTTTCCTGTTTTATTGTGCTGCTCAATCAAATCCTCAAAGACTCCCGCCGTGACATAGGGCTGATCACATACGGTAAAAATGCAAAAATTTAAATTTGGTTTCAGCATACATAATCTATCTAGTCCAATTGAAATTGATGAAGCCATACCCATTTCCCAATTCGGATTATGAACAACTTGAACCTCAAGTAAATCAAGATCTTTCTCTATAACTATTTTATAAGCACCTGTCACAACTAGTACAAAAGTATTATGTAACAATTTTGCCTGCAGTAGTGTTTTCCGCAGCAAAGTATCATCATTATATTGTAATAATTGCTTAGGTTTTCCTAATCTCGAAGAATTACCAGCTGCCAGAATTATTATGCCAAAAACTTTTTCCATATTATCATCCAATAGTTATCTTGCTTTGGTTTTCTGTACTAAGCGATATTCGAAAATAATCGTGCACATGACGAAAGGTATCCTGAAGCATATTTACTCTTTTAAACCACCATTGTTACTGGGTGTATTTTTTCTTTTTTATATTTTAATGATAACCCTTCTTTACCACTTATGACTGCTTTAATTTCTGATACTATAGAAAGTGCAATTTCTTCAGATGTTTCTGCGCCAATATCCAACCCAACAGGTCCGTAAATACGATTAAGTTGTTTTTCCGTTAACACAATACCATTGTCTTTTAAGTCGTCAAGCATACGATTAAGCTTTATTTTAGGTCCAAGAATTCCTATATAGACACAATCTGTTAGTATTAAAAATTTAAGCATAGCCAAATCATATTTGTAGTTATGGGTTATCAATACAAAGAATTTTCTATCATCTACAGATACGTTGTTTAACACTTCTTCTGGTTTTGCAATAGAAACAGCAGTAGCCTTTGGAAACCTTATAGCTGTAGCATGAGTTGCACGACCGTCAACCACAATAGTTTCCCATCCTAAAAGTGAAGTCATTTCTACAAGTGGTTTTACATCATTTCCAGCTCCGCATATTACTAGAGATATTGGTGGAGCAATATAATCTATCAATGCTTCATAAGAAGCATTTTTAAACTCAACTTTTTTTATTATTGAAGTCTTATTTTCTAATACTTCCTTACTGTAGGATGATAATATCGCGTAAGGATTATTTGCCTTTAATATTGCACTAGCTCTGTCAAACAAAACGGTACCAGGTTGAAGCGAATTTCTATTATGAGAAAACAGCGTTATAATAACGGCATCTTTTCTTTCTTTTTCTAACTGCTGTAAAAGTTTTATGGGGTTATTATTTTTAGCAGAATCTATATATTCAAAAAGAATATGCACTATACCATTACAACCAAGTTGCACACCAAATTCAATATCATCCTCATTACTAGTATCATAAATAATAAGCTTGTTTTGTTGCTGATTGATGGCAAGTAATGCTTTTCGCAAGGCATCACCTTCAAGGCAACCGCCGCTAATAGCACCCGTTAATTCGCCATCTTCACTTACAAGCATTCGTGCTCCAGGTTGTCTGTATGAAGAGCCTTCAACCTTTACTACAGTTGCAAGAGCAGTTTTTTTTCCTGCTTTGGTAGCTAAAAAATAGGCTCTAAGTATATCTTTGATTTCTTTCATGTACAAACCGATTTCCTATAATAAAACACAATTCTGTAAAGAATATTTTATAATAATTGAACTATACTTCATCCAAATTAAAAGGAAGTTTTCTAATTCTTTTTCCTGTCAAATCAAAAATTGCATTGGTCAGTGCTGGTGCAAAAGGAGGCAAAGCAGGCTCACCTACTCCTCCCGCGTCGGCATCATTTTCAATTATATGTACTTCCATTTCAGGCATATCATATATACGTGGCATCTTGTATTCGTAAAAATTCTTTTTATCTGCCATCCCATCGGTAAAGGTCATCTCATGAAATACTGATGCTCCGAGTCCCATAATTATGGAACCTTCTATTTGGGCTTGAATAATATCTGGGTTTACATACCAACCACAATCCATTACCGCCCATACCTTATCTATTTTTATACCGCCGCCTTGCTTTGCAGAAACTTTTACAATCTGCCCAACTGTGCTGTCAAAACATTCTGTTATGGCTACTCCAAAACCTTCATTTTTCTTTCTAGACTTCCATCCTGAAACTTCTTCTAACTTATCAATAAGTTTTTGAAGGCGCTCTTCTTTTAAATATTTTCTTCTAAAATCTAACGGATCTTTTCCTGCTTCTTGAGCCATTTCATCCATAAAACTCTCATAAGCAAAACCATTAGTAGATGCGTAAACAGACCTCCACCAAAGTACTGGTATAGGTGTTTCAAACGGAATATCAGAAAAACTTATATTTTTAATCGATTCAAAATAAGGAGCTAAAAAACCTTCTGTAGTACTTCCGTTAGGTTTTCCTCTTTTTTCAGACATCCAGTGATCGATGTTTTGCCCTGCCATTCGGAATTTAATTGCAGCAATTTCACCATTTTCTATCACCCCTTCACCTCTATAAGAAATTCCTGGTCTAAAAGGTCCCTGCGTTGCATCATCCTCTCTTGACCAAACTACCTGCACTGGCCCATTTATCTCTTTTGAGATTACAACGGCTTCATGACAAAAGTCTGTAAATGCTTTTCTTCCAAATCCACCACCTAAAAAGGTCATATTCACTATTACTGACTCTAAAGGCAATCCGAAACTTTTGCTTACACTTTCTTGCATCCAATCTGGTGCCTGTAAAGGACCCCAGATTTCAATTTTATTTCCTTGATAATGCGCTATGCAATTTACCGGTTCCATTGCATAATGCGATTGGTAAGGCGTCTCATAAACTACATCTATTTTTTTTACAGCTGAACCAATAATTTTATTGGGATCTCCTTCTTTTTTAAAAATCAATCCTTCTTCTTTTTGCAGTAATTCTAACTTTCGTTTAGCTATTTCTGGAGAACTTAAATGTTCAAATCCGCTATCATCCCAAACAACTCTAAGTGCTTTTTTACCTTGTAAAGCAGCCCAGCTGTTATCTGCTACAACAGCAATCCCATCTCTCAAAGTGTTATGAACTTGCATTTGTATCTTAAATACTTTTTTAACGCCCGCAATCTTTAAAGTTTGTGTATCATCATAACTGACTAACTTTCCTCTTAGTCTTGGATTACGTTCTACTGCAGCAAAAAGCATTCCTTCAATCCTTTTATCAAGTCCGAATATAGCAGCTCCATTGGTCTTTAAATGCGTATCTATGCGACGAAGTCCTTTACCGATTAGTTTATAATCTGAACGCTTTTTTAGTTTTACATCCTTTGGAGTAGGCAGTTTAGATGCTTTCTCAGCCAGCTCTCCATAATGTAAACTCTTTCCTGATTGTTTATGAATGATGTGACCTGATTGCGCGAAACATTCCGTCGCCGAAACAGACCAAACATCAGCTGCTGCAGTTATTAGCATTTCTCTGGCAGTGGCACTAAGCTTCAAAAGATTTTTATAAGAACCTCGTATAGTAGAGCTACCACCGGTTATCTGACCACCATATTTTTTACTTCCCTGAGCAAATATTACATTAATATCTTTTAAATCAACTTCAAGCTCTTCTGCAATAATCTGAGGTACTGAGTGATAGGAACCTTGTCCCATCTCTGCACGATGATCTACCAAAGTTACTTTTCCACTTTCCTCAATAATGATCCAAGCATTCAACTCTACTTTATTGAGTGCAGCAAATTCTGGATTTACTATACTTGCTGAAGCACCTTCACTACTAAAAATACCTAGATAGAAGGCGGTTCCTCCTATACCAGCTAATTTAAGAAAACCTCTGCGTGACACATTTGGAAGTATATTTGATTCTGACATGATTTTTTCAGTATTTGAGTGTAACTTTCATTGTTATTTAGCTGGTGCATAGGCACCGTTTTTAATCCAGGTAATCCAAGCTTTCTTAAATTCGCTGTGACTCAGTGGAGGCTCTGAATGTCCTTCTGCTGGTTTCCATCCCGAGAGTACTAGTCCATCATCAGCGTGAGCTAGAAGTTGCTTCATACTTTTATTCCCATTTTGTTTTCGATCTACAAGCTGCTTGGCAAGAGCATGAGCAGATCTTCCCTCAAAAATCATTTTCATATTAGCTGGAGGCAAATGCCAGTCTGGGTTTCCTGGAGGCGCATGTGGTCCAGATGTATTCTCTAGCTGATGACAATTAGCACACTTCATGGCATAAAGCCCCTTACCGTCTACTCCTCTTTTAGGAAACATCTTATGAATATGACTGTCATCACCCTGAAGCGGAATATCTCCTATCGGATGGCAATTGACACACCTTGGACTCATAAGCACAGAATAAACTTTCTCAAAAGCTTTTACAGAGACTAAACTATCCTTCTTTACAATTGATTTTGCAATAGTTGTGTATGCATCATTCGAATAGTATCTTTTACTAAAACTAAATGCGACTATTGAAATCAGCATTAAGAACAAAGCAGCAATTTTTACAGCTCTATTTCTAACAATATTTGTCATCTTTTGTGAATACCAATTTTTCATCATAGTGAATTATTCAAAAGTTGTATGAATTTATAATCTTTATTATCTACTAGGATTTGTTTTCAGAATTGCGTTGTATTTCGGCCGCTATGTGTATCGCTTTTCGAATTCTAGGATACGTCCCACAACGGCAAATATTACCTGACATTGCGTTATCTATATCTTCATCGGTAGGGTTCTTATTTTCTCGAAGTAGTACTGCTGCCGACATTATTTGTCCTGAATGACAATAACCACACTGCGGAACGTCTATATTCTGCCATGCCTGTTGTAAAGGATGGTCATTATTTAAGGATAATCCTTCGATTGTAGTAATCTTTTTACCTTCAGCTCGACTGACTTTCGTAACACAAGAACGCACAGCTTCTCCATCAAGATGCACAACACAGGCACCACATTGCGCCACACCACACCCATATTTTGTACCTGTTAATTGAAGAATATCACGTAAAGCCCAAAGCAGCGGCATGTCATTACTAATATCACAATCATAGGATTTATTGTTTACATTTAATTTAATCATTTTTAAATTAATTTATCGTTTACTCAAAATTAAGTATAAATAGCTTAGAATAAGTTTTAATTTATAAAATTAATCCAACTGATGTATAGAAAATTACTGAATTCAAACTATTAATTAAGATAATCAAACCTAAAAAATGGAAATGGTTTGAATGCTGCCATGTATCACAACTAAAATGCTCACCAAATCCCTAAGAGAACCGGAAGATGATAAATTAATCATCCGGAAAATGTATCACAACGTTCCATCAAAAGTAGAATATTCACTTGGTGACACAAGTCTGGAATTAATAGCGTTTATAGAGCATGTACATGAATGGGGAAAAAAGCAATTGGAAAATGAAACTTCAATTCGTTAATACGGACAGCACGAACAATTATTATTAATTGCCAAGTTTCAAATCTCATAAGACAAAATTCTAAACTTTTACTTCAAGATTTGAAGCTTATGAATCATAATTCTTTAAAAAAATCTAATATTCTTATATTATTTTCTATTGTAGTTCAAAAGTTATACTAACATCTCCATTACCCAGTGCCTCAGTTAATCTTGTTGTATCATCAATGCGACCCAACCTAGTATAACTATATAAGGTAGAAAATGTTTTGTAAAAAAGCACTAATGTTCTATTTCCATAGAGCATTAAATCTCCTGTTTGTATAATAGAAGAATTAGATGCATTGGTTGTTAAAGCATTGGCGAAATCATAAAACTTTTCATTTCTATTCAAATCGCTCATGTTAATTGTCATCGGCAGCATTGCTTTAAATTCTGTTGCAGTAGCATTGTTCGAAAGTGTAGTATTAAAGACACTTGAACCAATCTTAATTCTGATTTTTACATTCATCGTTTCATTAGTATTGTCCGAAGAAGATGGATGAAACCTCAGGCAAAAGCCCAAAGTAGTGTACTATTCAAGTATGCTCAGTCCGTAAAAATTGCACTCTGAAGGATGTCTGACAGATGAAACGCTTTTCAAGTTGCTATTCCTTGTCAGATATAACCTATTTATACAGAGATTACGTAAAAACCGAAATCATTATTAAGTTCTCATTAGAGTCTCCGAAATATATTCATTCTACATGTTTTAGATATTCAAATCATAATAATTACAAACCTAACATTCCTAATTCAATAGTACGTTCTACTCAATTTTATCAAATCAGCTAAAAAAAGGTTCTAAAATTGTCCCGGCAAGGTCACTTTTAAAGCCTGTTTACTAGGCTTTACGGACATTTGGTGCAACTTACGTGCAACCATTTTTAAAAACACTCTTTTTCAGGGTGTTTTTAATATCTAGTTTTCAGCAAAACCCAATTATTTCAAAATCATAACCTTTATGAGTGCTGAATTGATGATATCCCAATTTTTAACAACACTACCTTTTCTACTATAATAATATCATCCCATAAAATATATCGGGCTCACCGTCAATTCTAGTTGCTAAATTATCAGAATCCAAATAAGGATAGTATGTATTCATATATATTGGAAAATTATTTCCTGAGCAATCAGGCAAATTAGCTTCAGTTGATGGGGGAACTGGTCTATTAATGTATCCATTAAATAGAAAATCATCAAAGCCTCTTACCTGTCTTGTAATTACTCCTCCTTGCATTTAATGCCCAACCTAAACCAACTAAACTTCCTTATTGGCAATTCTATTTTCCCAGATTTTACATCAAATAATGAAATATCGATATTAGGAACTCCTGTATAATTACCTACAGGTATATCAGCATATTGCCCTAAAGAAGTTGTATTAGTTCTATTTATAACTGATGAAGATGCCGAATATTTTTCAGAGGAAATGTATAGCGGTAACAAAATGACCTAAATTAATTTTTGAATATGCTGACATTAATAAGAATAAAATCTTAATTTAAAATATAAAAAAGCGTCTTGACATACTATCAAAACGCTTTTTTTATTGTTTAAGAATACTTTTATTTCATTAACTGCTGCAAAGGCTTCAACTGCTCTAAATCGACATTTGATTGTCGCAAGACGCTGATCATGGTCATAATATTTGTTGGATTCATATCTTTCCCTAAAACACGAACAATGGCAAAACCAGTTTCTTTTTTATTAGCAAAAAAAACGAACTCTTCAATATGATCATCAGAACCAACATAACTTACCGAAGCACCTTCTTTTCCGGACCCAAACTTCATGAGTTGCTGGTACTTTTTATCCCTAAGAATCAAATTGACTTTAGCACGCTCCACTTCAAATTGCGCTTTATTTTTACCATCTAATTTAAAAGCCAGAACATTCATCTTATCAAAAGATTGCAAAGCTGTTTTTTGTTCCAATGACAATTTCGTTTGATCCACATTCAATATTTCCGGAGAAACATCCAAAGCCACAAAATTTTTGTTTTCTGTGTTTTCAACAAAGTATTTCTGCAACGTTGGTTCTGAATTGCAACTGAATAAAAACAAACTAAAAAGCAGTGCAATACTATAAATAGGTTTCATTTTACTTTTTACCTTTTGTTGCTTTCTTCAAATCATCACCTCCAGGAATTCTCATTTTGTCCGTAAGAATAGAAATCTCACTCAAATCAAAATCACCTGTTAACGACATTAAAACCGTATCGTCATTTTTAGCACCCTCAATAAACATTAACAACTCTCTTATTTGAGAATCTTTCGCCCCTGATTTTACTAAAATCTTGATGTTTTTTCCGCTGTCATTTACACGCATTAATTCTTCAAGACCTGCGGTTTTTATGTACTTATCAGCGGCAACTTTCATTTCGCCTTCCACTCTGGTACTTTTTGTAGTAAAGACTTTTAAGTTGTCTAATTTTTTTATTAAATTCAGGTATTGCTGCGTTTCTCTATCGGAAGCATCCACTTTTACTTTACTCATCAAGTCAAACATTTTTTTGTTGACTATGATTGAGGTAACATCGTCTTGTCCGTCGAATTTATCGAAGGCCGCTTGCGCGAAAAATGGACTTGAAACTAATACTGCTACTACTGTTATTAAAAACTTCTTCATTTTTTTATAGTTATTATTGTTTAAAAATTAATTCTTTTGAATCTTGGTATTCTTTAATGTAATATACACTTTCTATGCCAACGTTTACATGATTCGATAATAATGCCAATGCTTTTTGAGTTTCTTTGAGAGCAACTTCAGGATTATCATAAGTTCCTAAATCCTGTTTCCCATTTGCATTATCATAATTATAAAACACATACATCCCAATTCCCAGCAAAACAACTACCGAAGCCGCAATAGATACCCATACTACATACCTTTTCTTATCCTCGTTCCGAAATTTCGGGATTGGGAGTAGTGGAATTTCTTGCTGTAACATTTGCTCCTTTGCGAGCGGAAAATAAACAAACATAGGCTTGTATTGTTCCAAATGCTGCGCAACATCCGGCGAAGAAAAATAATTACGTAATTCATTTTCTTCGGCAATACAGGTTTCTCCCTGAAAGTATTTTTCTAAAAGTATTTCTATTTTATTTAATTCCATAGCTGTGTGTTTTTGTCATGCTTTCTCTTATCGTTTTCCTTGCTCTTGAAAGCGCTACCCTGATTGCTGTCTCATTCATATTCATTATTTCCGCAATTGCTGCAAATTCATATTGCTCTATGTCCCGCATTTGTATTACTAACCGTTGCTGTTCCGGCAACTGGTTTATTATTTTTTCAACCCAGTTCAAACTGTCAATGTCTTCTGTTTTTTTATCCAAACTAGGCTGGCAATCGGTAAAATTATTGTGAACGATTTTGATATTTCCCGCTCTTTTTGATTTCAACTGATCCAAACAATAATTTTTTGTCAGTGTCATTGCAAAAGCTTCGACACTATTAAAACCTTCTAAATTTTTATTTTTACTCCATAATTTAACCCAAACTTCCTGAGTCGCATCTTCCGCCTCTTCTGTACTGATGAGCAGTCGCTTTGCCAGCCGAAAGACTTTGTCCTTGAATGGTGAGATCAGCTGCACAAACTCATTTTGGTTCATAAAGGAGTATTTATTAAAGCGGTTATACAATCAAGACGACTCAAGTTTCTTTTTGTTACAAAAAAAACATAAAATAAAAACTAAAGTTACTATTTTTACGTTTATAAAAGATATTGCATCCCAAAACATGAAAAAAACATACCTATTTTCGCTTTTATTACTTCTATCTGTTTTTACTTTCCAAAGTTGTCAAGACAATGACGATGTAGCCGCACCTGTAAACTTAGATATTCAGGATTTTATCTGGAAAGGATTAAATCAATATTATTTATGGCAAGCTGATGTACCCAACTTAGCTGATGACCGATTTGCAAATCAAATAGAATTAAATGCTTTTTTGAAAGGATATCCAGTTCCCGAAAATTTATTTGACGCCTTGAGAGTCGACAAAACCATTGATCGATTCAGTTGGATTGTAGACGATTATTTAGAACTGGAAGGAGCGCTTCAAGGTACCACAAAAAATGACGGTATCGATTTTGGTTTAAGTTATAAGCCCGGAAGTACCACTGAAATATTTGGATATGTTCGTTATATTATTGCAAATTCTGATGCTTCTACCAAAAGCATCAAGCGTGGCGATTTTTTTACTGCTGTAAACGGAACACAACTTACCATAAGCAATTACCAAGCACTATTAGCCGCTGATAGTTACACCTTAAATATGGCGGACTACAATGGTACGACAGTTGTTTCAAATGGAAAATCAGTGGCATTGACAAAAACAGTTTTAGCCGAAAATCCAATTTTAATCAACAAAGTAATAACGTCCGGTTCCCATAAAATAGGCTATTTAATGTACAATGGTTTTTATGCGGATTATGATACGCAATTGAATGATACTTTTGCTTTTTTAAAATCACAAGGAATAACTGATTTGGTATTAGATCTACGTTACAATGGCGGTGGTTCTGTTCTTACAGCAACACGATTGGCAAGTATGATAACGGGACAATTTACGGGGCAGGTATTCGCAAAACAACAATGGAATGCCAAAATCAATAGCTATTTTGAAACGAATAGTCCTGAATCATTAAAAAACAACTTCACTGACAAAATTGGGACGACAGCAATCAATAGTCTAAACTTGACTAAAGTTTATATATTGACTACTCATAGTACTGCATCAGCAAGTGAATTGGTAATTAACGGTCTAAAGCCTCACATTACTGTTGTACAAATTGGTGATGTGACAACCGGAAAAAATGTTGGATCTGTTACCTTATATGATTCCCCTACTTTTGGCAAAGCAAACAGAAACCCCAACCACAGATATGCAATGCAGCCAATTGTATTAAAAATAGTAAATTCAGTTGGTTTTGGTGATTACTTTAATGGATTACAACCGAATTACTTGTTAAAAGAAACCGTGAGTACTTATGGAGTTCTTGGCGATACCACAGAGCCTTTATTGAGTACTGCGATTGGGAAAATCACCGGAACAGCTAAAATGCTGAAACAAAACCCAGAGAAAGGTTTTGAATATTTTAAGGACGCAAAATCTATAAATGGACTGCAAAACCAAATGTACCTTGAGAAAGCACCCGAAGGTCTTTTGAAAGCTTTGAAATAAAATATATACTAAAACGATGTTTTTCAAGTTAATATCTAATAGTCAGCATTTTAAATATAAATCAAATGAAAAACACAACTAAAGCATTCTTGTTCTTAATCCCAATTGCTTCTTTTTTGTTTATTAGCTCTAAACCATTAGAGCCAAAAAAAATAAATATAGTTATTGATGCAAGTCATGGTGGAAATGATTACGGAGTCATCTCAAATTCCATTACTGAAAAGCAAATCGTAGAACAAGTCACTAACAAAATTAAGTCTTTAAATAGCAATGTTGTGATTCATCTTACAAGATCAGATGATACGTTCTTATCTTATGAAGAAAGAACTGATTTCATTAACAAACTCAAACCTGATTTGGTTTTATCGCTACACGTAAATTCAAGCTTAAATAATAAAACATCCGGCTTAGAATTTTACGTCGCAAAAGAAACTGAGTTTTTTGAAAAATCAAATGAAATTGCCCAGAGACTGCATGACAAATTTTCAAAGGATACAAATTTGAAATTATCAGGCATAAAAACGGGTCCTTTCTACATTCTTAAAAGATCAGAGGTACCGGCAGTCATTGTAGAACTTGGTTATTTAACTAATGAGAATGACAAAAAATACTTGATTGATGATAAGGAGCAAAATAAAATTGCTAAATCCATTTCAGAATTCATTTCGGAAATGAAATAAAAACAAAAAACCCGCTCCAAATCCTGGAACGGGCTTTAAGTACTAAAACTAAAATAATTCTATTTATTTTTTAGAATAAGAAATTCAGACCTAATTTAAAATTTCTTCCCCTAGTGCTAAATCCTCTGCTTTCAACAAAATCTTTATCAAGAAGATTATCAACCGTAGCAAAAATGTTTAATCTGTTTTTGATTAATTCATACCGAGTATTAGCATTTACTACTTGATAGTCTTTCAAAATTTCGGAGTTTAAAACAGCGTCATACGTAGGAGCCGGATAAGTGGTATACTCTAAATATCGGTCTGACACAAACTGGTAGGCTACGTTAAAAGCAAGACGTGGAGTTGCTTGCACATCAACAGCAGCATTTACTTTGTGTTTTGGATTTAGAATCCGAGATTGTCTTTCTAATTCAGTGAAGGTATAATTTGCATTGAATTTTATGTTATCATTAAAAGCATACGAAATCATTGTTTCAATACCTTTTGCTTTATTTTTCCCATTAACATTGAAGTATTTATAAGTCATCAAATCAAACCCGATGGCATCTTTTTCTTCCCTTTGAAAAGCAACTGCATTCAAAACAATTTTTTTGTTTAACAAACTTACTTCAAAACCAGCTTCGGCAGTCGCATCTTTCTCAGGAGATAAATTCAAATCACCATACGGAGAGTACAATTGGTACAAACTTGGAGCAACAAATGCCGTACTATAAGAAGCCAAAACTTTTAATGATTCTGAAAAACTATACGATGGATTAATATTATAAACTAAATTATTTCCGTATTTACTGTGCATATTATACCGTGCTCCAACATTTAAATTTAATCCAAAATCAGAATTATAAACTGCGGTCGCATAAGGATCAATCATATTGAATTTTGCAATCTCGGCTGTAATCTCCCCATACTCACTTTTATTTGACATTTCGTGAAATTGAAATTGTGCCCCTGTCACCACAAATATTTGAGATGAAATTTTGTATTTATTAAAGGCATCAACATCAACACTTCTTGATTTCGCCTGGAATAAAGATCCATAACTAAAGATATCACGGTTGATTACATTTGCACTAGTATTTATTACCAGTTCTCCTTTATTGTATTTGTATTTTGGAGAAAAACCAACTCTGAATTGCTCCGAAAGACTGAAATTCTTTAGATCATCTGCAAACGAACCTGCATCAAAATGGTTTTTCATTCGATCATAATTAGCAAAGAAATCAAATGATAATTTTTTAGTTGGAGTAAAGCCAATTTTTACTAAAGAATTGACTCTTGAAAAATCATCGTTCTCAAATTTAGTATTTGAATTTAATGGTTTTGCTTCCGAAATCCCTGTAGACTCCGTACTATTCAAAGAGGCAAAATAATTTACTTTTTCAAAACCACCGTTTACCGCAAAGCCCTGATTGTACTCTTGCACACTATAATTTGCTTTTTTAGCAACTGTTTGTGTACCAATATTCATATATGCATTTCCTGCAATAGCCTTTTTTCCTACTTTTTTTAGTGTAATATTAATAACACCGGTCGCTGCTCCAGAACCATATAAAGTACTTGAAGCGCCTTTCATAATCTCAATACTTTCAATTTGCTCCACCGGAAGCAATCTCAAATCATACGATAAGCTAATCCCGGAAGCATCAGTTACGGGAACTCCATCAATCAAAATTAAAACCTGATGATTTCTTCCACCACGAATATAAAGTCCCAAATCCTTACCATTACGGCTCTGATTTCCATTGATTTCAACACCTGCTACTGTACTTAAAATCGAAGCTACTGATTGTCCTGCTTTTTTCTTTAAATCCTCAGCAGTAATTTTGACGATAACTTTTCCAGATTTTTCTTTTGACAATGCAAATTTCGAATCGGAAACAACAACCTCATCAAGTTGTTTTGGCTCTTGGTTTTGTGCATACGTGTTCATTGCAAATAACAATGCAATCGCACTAAAGCGAATGAATTTTTTGTTCATTTTAAAAATGTAAAAATTTAATAAATTGGGAGAAAAGCACAGAATGACCCATACCCAAACCTTTTTTCCCGAAAGTTTGATACTCGATGTAATAGGCAGGTCTCCTGGCTTGCGTCTTGTTGTTTACCTTCCCAAGAAACTGAAATTAATTCAGCTAACTCAGTGGTTTTGTAGATAACAACAAGCTTGATAGCTTACAGTTGCGGGTACAGCGTGAGATTTTTGAATTTTGAATAATGATTTCGGATTTTTAAATCTGAAATCAAAAATCGTTAATTTTCAATCACTCTCTTCCCTTTTAATGTGGTTTGAAAAAACAAACCTCAACCTCAATACGGCGGCAAAGATAAAATTATATTAAGTTAATAACCTAAATAATTGCGAATTTTATAATTCAATTTTAATTACAGCCCCAAAATCTACTTTATTCTGAAAAGCGTCTTTTAAAGGTAATTTCGAAATTTTACATAAAAAACTTCGTATCACTCCCGCATGTGCCACAATAATTACTGGTTTTGAATCGGTTACTGGAAGTTCATTATTTATAAAATCAACTACTCGATCATGTAAATCGGTAAATGACTCTCCATTGGGTACACGAACATTTACAAAATCAGTCATCCAAGGTGTGAAATCATCCGGTGGAATTACATCCCAATTTTTCATTTCCCAATCTCCAAAATTCATTTCCATTAAGCGGGAATCTTCATTAATAACAGCAATTTCTGAATTGTCTTTTATATAATTTGCCAAAAGCACACAACGCAGCAAAGGACTGGAATACAGTAGTGCATCTTGAGGCAATTGGCTCAAAACAGAGTGAAAAACAGCGTCATAAGGCTCCATTATTTTCACATCCGATTGTCCATAACAAATTCCTTTTTCGCAAACCGTTTCCGTATGACGTACTAAATAAACTTCCATAATGCAATAACTGATAGATAAAAAACCACTTCACAAACCTGTTGGGTTGCACCCAAACAATCCCCGGTGTACCCGTCAATCCATTTCTGAAAATAACGCGCCATAAAAAATCGGGTCAGAAAAACAGGGATTAAAACCAACAGCATTTGCCACTGAAAATAGGATAAAATAACTAATGGAAGCAATCCAAAAAAGAAAGCTCCAACCACTTCTCTCCAAGAATAACTTTGTGCGATAGGTTTGCTTTTGCTTGAAGCATCCTCCCGAGAATATTCATGGGTAAAAACAATTGAAATCGCTGCTAATCGACTGAGGGAATGCCCTGAAACAAGCAATAATAAAATTATTAATTGTGAATTATAAATTATAAATTTAGGATTATCTGAGACATCAATTAATTGAGTCAACCCTTGAAATTTAAGTATTAACAACAGCACTATACCTATGGCGCCATAAGCACCAATGGCGCTGTCTTTCATAATTATCAGGATTTTTTCTTTGGTCCAACCGCCGCCAAAACCATCACAAACATCAGCAAAACCATCTTCATGAAAAGCTCCGGTAACTAAAACGGAAGCAATCATAGAGAAGATTACCGCAATTTCAGGCGCAACTAAATAATTAAAAACACAATATACCCCAAAAGCCACACTCCCTACAATCCAACCAATTAATGGAAAATAACGGGATGCTTTATTTAAATAATCTGGATTATGATCGATAGTTGCAGGACATGGAATTCTAGTGTAAAACATTAATGCTGTAAAAAATATGTGGAATTCTTTTTTCATTTTTTATATTATTTTGGCTAAAGCCAATTCATCAATTCATTAATAACCTATAGCTAAAGTTCTCGACTATTAACTCCTGCTGATTCAAAACTGGCCATTTCATTCAAGAATGCAACTGCCGATTCAATTATAGAAAAAGCAATCGCACAACCGGTTCCTTCTCCTAATCGTAAATCGAGTTGCAACAAGGAACGAACTCCAAGGTAATCTAATATTTTTTGATGTCCTTGCTCCGCAGAAGAATGGCAAAAAATAGCATTTTTAGTAATGGACGGATTCTTTTTAAAGGCAATTAAAAAAGCCACACTACAAATAAAGCCATCAACAAGAATCAACATATTTGCTTCTTTTGCCTGAAGCATTCCACCTACCATTTGCATGATTTCGAATCCCCCGAAATAGGCTAACTTACTGTCTAAATCTTCCGAACCATCGTAATTATCAATACATTTTTTAAGGATATTAATTTTTTGAATCAACTTTTCATCATTTACACCTGTGCCTTTTCCTACGCAATCTTGAATAGGTAATTCTAAAATAATGCTCATTAAAACCGAAGCTGTAGCTGTGTTACCAATGCCCATTTCACCAAAACCAATGCAATTACTCCCCTTTTTTGCAATAGTGGCAACAATTTCGCTTCCTTTTATAAAACACAATTCCATTTCTGTTTTACTCATTGCGGCTCCATGCAAAAAAGAGTGTGTTCCCTTCCCTATTTTAGCCGAAATCAAATCCGTATTCATAGGAAAATCATAATTCACCCCAGCATCCACAATAGCTAATTGAATCTTATTTTGTTCACAAAATACGTTGATTGCCGCGCCACCTATCAAAAAATTATTCACCATCTGTCTGGTTACATCTTGCGGATAGGCACTTACTCCGTGATTTGCAATTCCGTGATCGGCTGCAAAAACAACTATATTCGGTTTTGTAATTTTAGGTTCTAAAGTTTGAAACACCATCCCTATTTGTTTAGCGAGCACTTCTAAAATCCCTAATGAACCCGTTGGCTTGGTTTTTTGATCGATTTTATGTTGCAACGCATTTGCAAAAGCAACAGAATCTATTTCATTTTTAGTATCAAAAAACACTTTCTCCACTGTACTTTCATGTAAAACAGTGATTTCCTCAACTAATGGAATTTCTTGTTTTTGTTTCCAATTCAGTTGTTGCAACATGGGCTGATTATCATAATTGGTCGCCGGTTTTCCCACACAAAAATACCCCAATGGCTCCATATTTTCAGGCAAACCTAATAATTGCTTGAACTGATAGTAATTCAATATGGAAACCCATCCCATGGAATAGCCTTGCTCCGTTAAGGATAGCCAAATATTTTGCGCCGCACAAACGGAACTGAACTTTACTGCTTCATTACTCCCAACGGTTCCAATCGTAAAATTATTCAAAACGGAACGATCATAACAAATCACTAATCCCAGTGGTGCTTCTTCTATTGCTTCTAACTTAAGGGCTTTGTACGCAAGTTTTTGTTGTTCGTTATCCGTTAAAGCAACAGCTTTTTCATCATAATCTAAAAACAAATCTTTAATGGCTTTCTTTATTTCAGCCGACCTGATCAGATAGTATTTTGTAGCATCCGTCAAACCCACAGAAGGCGCCCAATGCCCAGCTTGCAGTGCTTTTTCAAGAACAGCATCCGGTACTTGATCCTCCGTAAAATGACGAGTGTCTCGACGGGATTTTAAAATTTCATCTAAATAAGTCATGTTTTTTTATTTAAAAGTTCAATGGCAAAATTCAATGACAATTGTAAAAATCAATTTGAAAAACATTACTTTGATATTGATTTGATATTGATTTTTGACATTGATATTGACATTGATATTGACATTGCTTTTTTTGTTTTTGAAAAGTTATTCTTCCCAAACGATGAAACAATAATTTTCATAAGTAATTCTAGTAAATTCAGGAAGTTCAATCGCTCCAGAAAATAACGGACAATTAATTACCAAAGTATGAAACTCCCCATTTTCACCACAAGGATCTATTCCTTTTTCGTGTAATTCTTGTGCTAATTCTTTCGTCAAAATTTCACCTAAATAGCTCTCACCCATTGTTGTATTACAAGAAACAATCATCGTTACAATTCCGTTTTCAAGCATTTGGTTTACCAAAATAATTCGGTCTTGTTGCCACAAAGGTAAAATTGCTTTTAGCAATGCTGCGGCACATACTTTATCTTCCCAATCTTTATGAGGTTGCAAATCAATATCACCAAAAACGGCTGCTTCCAAATCATATTTGGCTTTTAGCATTTTCAAAACTGCAATAAACTTGGCTTCATAATCACCCCAAGTTGCGGGAATTCCTTCCAGAGGTAATCCCATTTTTTGGGCTTGCTGATTCAATATAGACAATGGTAATCCATGAGAACGAGACACTTTCCCGTTTTCATTCATCATATTGAGTAACACTTTTGGAACAAAACCTTGCTGAACTGCTTGCATCATTGCATAACAACTGTCTTTTCCGCCACTCCAAGAAGTTACAAAATTCATATGTAGTTATTTATTGATTTTTAATTGAATATGTAATACGCTATGAGGCAATATTTTCTTTGAATTTAATATTGTAAAATCATAGCTATTTCATTTTTTTTCTTTTATCGTTACAGGAATTCCAGAAACCATAAGTACCACGGTATCGGCAGTTGCAGCTATATATTGATTCATCCAACCTTGCAGTTCGGTAAATTTTCTACCAATATGCGTTTCGGCATGAACGCCCATCCCTATTTCATTGGTTACAATAATAATAGTTGCATTTTCTTGATTGGCAATGGCATCAAATTCGGCTTTAGCTTGTTCTAAACACAAGGAAACATCATTTTTAGTATCCACAAAAAAGTTCGTTAACCAAAGCGTAACACAATCGACGATAGCTACTTTTTCCGAAAAATCAATTTCGCTCAAGTGTTTTTCTTTTTCGATATTAATCCATCGTTCGTCCCGATCTTTTTGATGGCGATCGATTCTCTTTTGGAAATCATCATCCCATTTTCGGGCTGTAGCCACATACATTGGTTTATCCGATAATTCTTTTGCTAAATTTTCGGCATAACTACTTTTACCGGAGCGCTCGCCGCCAGTTATTAAATATATCATTCTAATTGTAAATTATTAATTGTAAATTGTTGTAACATCTTTTATGCTAATTGAATAACTTATTTCTTGATATCAACTTTTGCTTTAGTCGTTTTAATAATACTTGTTATAAGTTTTAATATTGATATTGCATCGCTATTTATATTTTCATATTCTTTTTCATTCAAATAATCCGTAGCTTTTAATAATTCTAACCAATAAACTACCTCATTAGCTTCTTTTTGTGCAATCGCAAACTTGTGAATAAAATCTTGTTTGCTCTCTGCATGTTCTGCTTCGCGAATCATAGCACCAATGCTTGTCCCAGATCTTAATAGCTGCTTTGAAAGCACAAACTCTTTTTTATCACAACATAGATATTGATATAATCTAACTATTCGTACAGCAAAATCAAAACTCTTGATTTTAACAATATTATCTTTCATCATTGATAATTTATAATTTATAATTATTTATACGGACAATGTCGACATCCATTAGTACAACAATGTCCTCTTTTAAGATGAAACCAAGCCTTGAAAACATAGTTCCCATTTTCTAAATAATAGTCGATTCCTTCTATGAGATCAGTCGTTTTGGGTAAATCTTTAGCTTTATTATCCGTTGCAGTTTCAGAAGATAGTGTGGCAACATATTCGTCAATTTTAGTGGAGCAGGCGTTTGTAAAACAACTGGAACACAAGCAATCCACCACTTCTGACGGAGTAAAAATAGGTGGAAAATTGTTGCACCAGCATTTACTTCCTTCTGGTGTGTCCCCACAATTAAAAGGAGTTCCGCAAGTAGAACAGTTTTTGACTTTAATGCTATTCATTTCGTAAAGATAGTATTTGTTCAATTTTTTACTGCTAAAAATAAACAAGAAATTTTATAAATTTGGTATACCTTTGTCGCTATCGAAAAATTAAACCATGAAATTCACCTTTAAATTAATCCTTTTTGTTTTCTCTTTTTCAACTTTAGTTGGATGTAAAAAAAGCGAAACCTTAAAGGTAAAAGAAAGCACAAATTCAAAAAATGCAATCGAATACTCCTCGGGACTTTCTATTAATACCTACGAAGGATATACAATAGTGACGGTTTCCAATCCTTGGCCTGAAGCCAATAAAAACTTCACTTATATATTAAAAGAAAAAAACGGCAGCATTCCTGATAGCCTACAAAAATACACCACAATTTCAGTTCCTTTAGAATCAATCGTCGTTACCTCAACGACCAATATTCCTTTTTTGGAAATGCTGGGAGTTGAAAAATCACTGGTGGGTTTCCCTCATACCGATTATGTTTCTTCTGAAAAAACTAGAAAACTAATTGATGCCGGCGCTGTTAAAAACATAGGACAAAACGAAAAATTAAACATGGAGCAACTCATTGAATTGGCGCCTAATTTAATCGTAACTTTTGGAGTTGACAACAATAATCCAATGATTGATAATTTACAAAAAAGCGGACTTAATGTACTCATACAAGCGGACTGGATGGAACAAACTCCGCTTGGAAAAGCAGAATGGATTAAGCTTTACGGTGCTTTATTTGGAAAAGAAAAAGAAGCCAAAACGTTTTTTGATGAAATCGTTAAAAATTACAATGACGCGATACAATTGGTTGCAACCCAACAACCAACAGCAACCGTTTTGTACGGATCTATGTATCAAAACCAATGGTATGTAGCAAGAGGAAATAGCTGGGTAGCCCAATTTATGAAAGATGCCAAAGCAAATTATTTGTGGGCAAATGTGGAAGGAACAGGAAGTCTTAGTTTGCCTTTTGAAAAAATATTAGAGAAAGCAAAAACAGCGAAATATTGGATTGCAACAGGTTCTTTTAAAAGTATTGGTGAGTTCGAAAACAGTAATCCGCATTACAGTCAGTTTGACGCTTCTAAATCTAAAAATGTGTATACTTTTGAAAGTAAATTAGGTGCAACAAGAGGAACTATTTATTATGAATTAGCACCAAGCAGACCGGATTTAGTATTGAAAGATTACATTAAAATTTTCCATCCTGAACTGCTTCCAAATTATACTTTTACTTTTGCACAAAAACTAAATTAAATTGGCATATCAAAAACGAAATACGATTCTATTTTTCTTGCTTACTTTTGGGCTTGTTCTATTGTTTTTTGTAAACATTAGTTTTGGTTCCATCACCATACCTTTTAAAGAAGTCTATACGAGTTTAACGGGTGGTCAAGCGAGTAAATTTACTTGGGAATATATTATTATCAATTATCGGTTACCCAAAGCCATTACGGCAATTCTCGTAGGAATGGGATTATCAATCAGTGGTTTGCTGATGCAAACTTTATTTCGGAATCCATTGGCAGGACCTTATGTTTTAGGACTGAGTTCCGGTGCCAGTTTAGGCGTCGCTTTTGTAATATTAGGAGCGAGCTTACTTCCACCTTTTTTAAGTACAATTTTATTATCCTCTTATGGAGTGGTTTTAGCCTCAACTATAGGAAGCTCAGTTGTATTACTCGCCGTTTTGATGGTTTCCCAAAGGTTACGCGATACAATGGCCATCTTAATTGTAGGGCTAATGTTTGGTAGTTTTACCAGTGCAATAGTAGGTGTTCTTACGTATTTTAGTTCGGCGGAACAATTGCAGAAATTCACGTTTTGGTCTATGGGAAATTTAGGTAATTTGTCTTGGTCATCCATATTAATTTTATCCGTTTGTGTTGGGATTGGTTTGTTATTAAGTCTGTTTAGTATCAAACCGCTAAATGCCTTATTATTGGGTGAAAATTACGCTCGCAGTTTAGGTTTGAATTTCAAAAAAACACGATTAATTATTATTTTTGCAACAAGTATTTTAGCCGGAAGCATCACCGCGTATGCAGGTCCAATTGCCTTTGTAGGACTGGCAGTTCCACACATAGCAAAATTAGTATTCCAAACCAGCAACCATTCGGTTTTGTATTGGAGTACGTTACTTTTAGGAGCTTCGATTATGCTTATTTGTGATGTACTTTCAGAATTGCCAGGATTGGAGATTACTTTGCCAATTAATGCGGTGACTTCCATAATTGGTGCTCCTGTGGTCATCTGGTTATTGGTTAGTAAACGAAAAATGATTGCCTAATGGAAAACAAAATCATCTTACAAGCGTCTCAAATCAGCATCGGCTATTTTCATAAAAAAGAGAAAATCGTAGTGGCTTCAGATATCTCTATTGCTTTAAAAAAAGGAAAACTGATTGCTTTAATTGGTGCGAATGGCATTGGAAAATCAACGCTTTTAAAAACGATAACAGGAATCCAGAAACCACTTTCCGGTGCTGTATTTTTAAATGAAAAGAAAATCAGTGATTACGAATCTTTGGACTTGGCCCAAAACCTAAGTATCGTTTTAACCGAAAAATTGCCTCCCAGTAACTTAACAGTTTTTGAACTCATTGCTTTAGGAAGACAGCCCTACACCAATTGGATGGGAACTTTATCTGATATTGATATTGTTAAAGTTAATGAAGCGATGGCATTGACGCAAATCAGTCATTTAGCCACAAAAAAGCATTATGAAATCAGTGACGGACAATTACAAAAAGTATTGATTGCACGAGCTTTGGCGCAGGATACTCCGTTAATAATTTTAGATGAACCTACTACCCATTTGGATTTATTACATAAGGTGGCTTTATTCAAACTTTTGAAAAAACTTACTCATGAAACTGGAAAATGCATTTTATTTTCTACTCATGATATTGATATGGCGATACAATTGAGTGACGAAATGATTATTATGACTCCTGAAACAGTGCTTCAAGACGAGCCTTGTAATTTTATTTCAAAAGGAAGTTTTAATACCTTATTCAAAGACGAGCATATTGTTTTTGACGCTGAAAAAGGAAAATTCATGATTGTTTAGTTTTTCCGTAATTACCCTACTGAAACACAACGTTTTTATAACAAAATTCTACTTTATAAAATCTGTTTTCTAAAAACTATCCTTCTTCCTATCTATAAATTTTACAATAGTTGGAAGATCATTCACGAACCAATTAACACAGAGCGTTTAATTAATTTTAAAATAAAAATAAATTGAATATCAAGTAGTTATGATATTTATTGTATTTTTGTTCTTCTTTTTATTTTCCCCCAAAGCTTAACTTATCTACAGCATTAAAAACAATCTTTTAAAATTTTAATTATGGAAAATTTGTTTACATTGCCAAAAAAAATTATCGTTTTGGGGTGCTTATTTTTGCTTTTTTCTTGCAGTCAGGATGAAATGATTACTGCTGATTTACAAAAAAACGTATCCTCATCATTTACGGCTAAAACGAGTGCTGCCAAACTTACGGTATTTAAAGGACCTCAGGTAGCTCTTGGATACGGAAAAGTACGTTCCTGGATAAGTGTGGATTCAAATGGTCATCCTTACGAAATAGGAATTGAAATCACTCCTGAAGCCTTTAAAAATCTGGATACTGATAATAGTAAATCTGTCCCACCAGATGGCGAAACTATTGTAGTACCATTGCAATTAAAAGCTACTCAATTAACTCCTTTTGATCACATCGGGCTTAACT
Organism: Flavobacterium galactosi; assembly: GCF_048158585.1. Lineage (NCBI taxonomy): Bacteria > Pseudomonadati > Bacteroidota > Flavobacteriia > Flavobacteriales > Flavobacteriaceae > Flavobacterium > Flavobacterium galactosi. The sequence continues at coordinate 439,529 of NZ_JBLNKV010000004.1, read as the reverse complement.
GGAATCCTCATGGTCACGAACCCGCTGGCGTTTTTAATGTACCCCATTTTGACATTCATTTTTACATGATTTCTGCCCAAGAGCAACTCGCAATACCGGCATGGTCAACAGAAACGGATGCTGCTTTCAACAATTATCCTCCTATAGGTTACATGCCTGCAGATTATTTTACTCCACCTGGTCCAGCAACGGCTGAGCCCCAAATGGGAAAACACTGGCTACCTATAAACTTAGGAGCGTATCTTCCATTTTCTAAAATTATGATTTACGGTTCTTATAATGGTAAATTTATTTTTGTGGAACCAATGATTACTTTAGATTATCTACTTTCTGATGTTGATTTTAGTGCCAATTATTCTCAACCGGAACATTTTGAAAAAGCAGGAAATTATCCGACGAAATATAACATTTATCACGATGCGGAGAGCGGAAACACTTACGTTACATTAAGTGATTTTGTTGCCCGAAATTAATTCTAAATGAGGAAGCGTATCAACTTCCTCATTTTATTTCTTTTTAATTTTTCAATACAAAATGGTACTATCCATTTCCTTTCAATAAATTTATACTCACTGTTGCAATGGGAGAATCAGGAAATCTCCTGAAGAAATTAGTGTCTGGATACAATCCCGCTTCAGCAGCGATTTTGTGCAAAACAGGAATTTCGACGATGTATTGATCCGAAAAACCATGCGTGGCATCATAAGCCGAAGCAGCTGTTTTTCCTAAATTAGCAGCAGTCAAATTTGGAGCAATGGTATGCAATTCAATCATTAATAACCCAAATTTCCTAACGAAAGGCGACCATTTATTCAAATGTTCCAATAGATTATCTTCGACTAAACTATTACTGATTCGCTCTCCTCTATGCGCAAATGCACCTGTAGAATGACTTACTCTGCCTTTAGTAACGTGTTGAGGCATTTCCCAAATTCTGTTATGATCCAAGAAGGTTCTCACATTCAATAAATCTTTCAAATCAATGTTATAATTTTCCAATAAGTCATTGGCTAATAAATCGGGCTGCCCAATATCTCCCCAAATCACTTTGGCCCAAATATCGGCTTTGATTAAATTGGCTCGGGTTACTTTCAAGGCTGCCTGATTGTAATCGGCACCAACCAGAAATAAAGGATAATCATCCAGCATTTTTCCGCGGAGGGTTTGTCTTTCGATTACAGTATAAATATGTTCTATAAATGCTCCATTGCCACAACCCATATCGAGAATTCCTTTCGGCTGATCTTCAATTGGTAAATTGAATAATTTGATGATAATCTCATCTACAACTTTAAAATAAGTATCATGTGCTCCTCCGCTTCCCCAAACATTCATTTCTCGGTCCACATGAATTTCATCTTCCCCTTCGGCCACCGTTCGGAGTATATTTGGGTTACCAAAAAGCAATTCCTCCATTTTACTGAAAGTAGGTAAATAGGAAACCGTCACTCCATAAGCAGAAGCTCTTTTGGCAAAAAACAACCCCTTTTCCGTAAACTGATAATTCCCTTTTTTTTGGGTAAACCAACCTAAATCAACAAAGAAATCGAGAATCATTTTGAAATTTTCGGGAGATTTATGAAATTCTTCGGGGCGGAAAGAAATCTCCATAAAATATTTATGAAACATGCCGCTCATACCCAATCTTACTAATATTGGTCCAACCAAAGAACCTTCAATATGGGTTAGAATCTGATGCTGAATTTCATTGGTCAGCGTATCATTCGAAAATGAAATTCCATACTTTTTTTTATACAAATCGAAAATTAAACCCAATCGAGCGAATGGTATATCGTCTAATAATCGTGTACGAAATTGCATCGTGAAATGCAGTAAATCAAGAACATCTTCATACAAATAGAACATTGGAAAAGCAATCGCGCTTTTATTGTTTATGCTGAATTTAATTTGGTCTGTGGTAGTATTGATATGATAATCCAAGAATCCTTGCGAACACAAAACACGCAAACCCACATTGAGATAGCCTTCATTGGCTTTAAAATATTCCGTAAGTTCCGTAAGTGTGACTTCTTTTTTGTCAAGAATATAGGATAGCACTCCTTTTTCAAACAAAACATACGCAACCGGAGCGGTAACCAAACCATCTAAATGTTTGAAAATGGTACTTCTAAGGATAACTTTATCAATCATAAAAGTAAGTTTTAAAGGAGAAAAAACACAATTAGATCTAGAATGACCTACTCAAATATATGAAATTCCATCCACAAAATCGCCTTACTTTTTACAATTCAAAATTTACAACTTACCGTTTATTAGTGATTTGTCTCTTTGCTTCGCCAATGACAAACGCGACAGAATTTGCAATATTAAAACTTCTAATTAACGGTGACATTGGAATTGTCAGATGATTGGGGAATTCGTTTAAAACCGTTTCGCTCAAGCCTTTACTTTCTTTCCCAAAAACCAACCAGTCACCATCCTGAAAATCATTCTCCAAATACGATTTTTCGGCATGGGAACTCATCAGGAAAACTCGGGACAAATCAGGAATCTGTTCTTTCCATTCGGCTACATTTTCATATTCAGTAACATCAAGATACACCCAATAATCCAAACCGGAACGTTTTAGGTTTTTATCATTAATGACAAATCCAAAAGGATGAATTAAGTGCAAACGGCTTTCGGTACCTACGCACAATCGGCCAATATTTCCAGTATTATTTGGGATTTCAGGTTCTACTAAAACGATGTTTAACATTTCTTTTTGATTAATCGGTTATTTGTTTATTCGGTTATTTGAAAATCTTCAACTTCCAAAACTTCTCCAGCCTGTAAATCATTGAGGTGTACGTTTCCTATTCGAACACGAACCAATCGTAACGTTGGAAAACCAACAGCGGCAGTCATTTTCCGGACTTGGCGAAATTTCCCTTCATTCACCGTTATCGAAGCCCAAGAAGTTGGACCGTGACGTTCATCACGAATTTTTTTTCCTCTAGTTCCAAAAGCAGGAATTTCATTAATTAAAAAAGCTTTACACCGTTTCGTAATGTATTTCGTGCCATTGAAACCTATCTCGACCCCTTTTTGCAGTTGCTCAATGGCTTCCTGATGAATAATGCCATCGACTTGTACATAATATTCCTTGTCTACTTTTTTACTTCGAATGATTTCGCTCATCATCCCGTCCGTGGTCAATAACAATAATCCTTCAGAATCTTCGTCAAGACGTCCTATTGCCATCGTTCCTTTGGGGAAATCGTGCAATTCGCCCAGAAGTTTCTTTTTTCTTTTTAATTCGTAAATAAACTGACTCAGATACCCGTAAGGCTTATGAATGATGAAATGAGAATGAGCCATTTTAGTGTATTAGTTGTGCCTGCAAAGATAGTTTTGTTTTAGCTGGATTTAAAATAGTGTCGCCATACATTTATTGGTATAAACCAAAAGCTATGTTAAATGATTGAATTTCTTAATATAAAAGACGTAACATTATAGAAGTTAAGAGTATTAACTTTAAAATTAAAGAGCATGGAAAGCAACGATTTAGGTTCAAAAAAAACAAATAATAAGCAAAATATAAACGAAGGATTTAGTGGTCAGAATCTAGCCCAAAATACGAATCCTGAGGTATCACATTTGAAGTCAGAAGTAGAAACTGATGCACATGGAAATCAAAAAATTGTCCAAAGAGCACGGAATATTGATGGAACTTTAGAACAAAATGAGGATAGTACTCCTAAAAATTTAAGTTCTGATACCGCGAATGTTTCTGAAGAACAAGCTAAAAAAATGGTAGAAAATAAAGATCATAACTCAGACATCATTCCAAATCGTTATCCTAATGAGCATCCTGATAATAAGGAAGACAGAGGAAATATTAAACTGGATGAATAACAATTGATTTTGTTTAAAAAGGCCAATAAGTACATTTTCTTTATTGGTCTTTTTTAATTTTAGAAAATTAAAGCAAATGATTTTCATAAAAAAAAACACCAAACGTTGTGCTTGGTGTTTTAAATTTTAAAGTTTCAAACGCTCATAAATCGGAACCTAAACTATAAACGATTTAGCTTCTTGATGGAAATATTCCATACATGCAAATGATATGATTAATCCCTTCGCCTTGACTTGATTTTTCCTTTTCTAAATTAGGAACTGCAAAAGTTGTAATTCCATCCCCACCGTATTGATTGCCCAGAATTGAATACATAGCAGTATTTTCTTGAATAGACATTAATTTCCCATCACAGAAAGCCCAATCCTTTGGGGCAAATGTGCCTGCAAACATTTTAATAGTTCCAATAAAATCTTCCATAGTTGTTTTTTAAATTGATTAATTAATAAGTTTATTCTTTATAATTGCTTATAAATATATCAATAATTATTGACACCAAATTTTTAATTTAAACAGAAACCTTAAAACCAGTGATTATCAAAGTTGATTACAGAATAAGGTGAAGGAAAATTTCTAAATCTCTATCATTTTACATCCTAAACATAAGTACTATTAACCTGAATGTCGAACACTCTACACCGTATCTCCCGGCATTCAAAACTTTTGACCATTACAAATAAATATCGTTTTTTGACAGGAATAGATTCAAGAAAATGGTATAAGTTCAAAGATCCATCATAGCAATTGTGGCATCTTTTTATTACTTTTACTTTTTACAAAAAATAATACTTCTATGTCAAATATGCTTCCGTTCTTACTGCTTTTTATTATTGCTCTCGCCATTGGTATTTTCATTGGCAAACTCATTTTCTCTGCTCGATTTCAGTCGGAAAAAATTAGTTTAGAAGAAAAACTGATTGCTTCATCTTCACAGTTCAATCAACTAAAAGAACAAATTGCTATTGACAAAATAGCCTTTGAAAAACAATTAGAAAACGCCAATGGGGAGAAAGAAAGTATTCGAAGCGAAAAAGACAGTTTAGCCATCCAGCTTTCTAAGAAAGAAGTTGATTTTGAGAATCTTTGGGAACGCAACAAAGAGCAAAAAGAAGAAGTCGAGAAATTACAGGAAAAATTCACCAAAGAATTTGAGAATCTCGCCAATAAAATATTAGAAGAAAAGTCTAATAAATTCACGGAGCAGAATAAGGAAAATATGAAAAACATCTTGACGCCTTTGCAGGATAAAATTCATTTGTTCGAAAAGAAAGTCGAAGACACCCACAAAGAAAGCATTGATTACCATGCAGCTTTGCGCCAACAGATTCTGGGCTTGCGAGAAATGAATATCCAAATGAGCAAGGAAACCCTCAATCTCACGAAAGCTTTGAAAGGCGATAGTAAAATGCAGGGAAATTGGGGCGAATTGGTTTTGGAACGCGTTCTTGAAAAATCAGGATTAGAGAAAGGTCGTGAATATGAAGTCCAACAAGCATTCACTACTGAAGATGGAAATCGCGTTTTTCCTGACGTTGTGATAAATCTGCCGGACGGCAAAAAGATGATTGTCGATTCTAAAGTTTCTTTGACCGCTTATGAAAAATACATCAATGAAGAAGATGACGATCTAAAAGTTGGATTTTTAAAAGAACACCTTAACTCCATCAAACGCCATGTAGAACAATTGGGCAATAAAAACTACCAAGATTTATATCAAATTGAAAGCCCTGATTTTGTATTGTTATTTATTCCGATAGAGCCTGCTTTTGCTATGGCGCTGAACGAGGATACGACTTTATACAACAAAGCATTCGAGAAAAACATTGTTATTGTTACGCCTGCCACTTTATTAGCTACTTTGCGAACTATTGACAGTATGTGGACCAACCAAAAGCAACAGGAAAATGCTTTGGAAATTGCACGCCAGGCTGGTGCTTTGTATGACAAATTTGAAGGTTTTGTTGGGGATTTAATCAAAATTGGAAAGAAGATAGACGAAAGCAAAATTGAATACAGTGGCGCTATGAATAAACTGGTGGAAGGAAAAGGAAACTTAATCGTAAGTGTCGAAAAATTGAAAAAAATGGGAGCCAAAGCCAAGAAAGCACTCCCGGAAAGCATATTGAACAGAGCAGAAAAAGATGAAAATCAATTATTAAACGAAATAAAATGAAACGAATTTTAGGAATTATTTTAGGAATTGGCACCTTGGTCTTGATTTGTTATTTTGCATTTCTCTATTACGTTCCTTACAGTGAAGGCATTCGTTCCGGTGAACTCATAAAATTGAGTCATAAAGGAATGGCCATAAAAACATGGGAAGGCGAATTGAGTCAGGGAATTTCCGGAGCTCAGATTTTTAGTTTTTCTGTTTTGGACAGCGATAAAAAAGTGATTGAAGATTTGAAAGGGCTTCAAGGAAATTATGTGAGACTAACTTATGTCGAAAGATACCGAACATTTGCCTGGTGGGGAGAAACGAGATATTTTGTTACATCCGTTCAAAAAGAGCCTTCTCCTTTTAATCAAAAATAATTTTTATGAATACTACTTTTAAAACTGTTGCTTCGTCAAATATCAGTATTTCAGAATTGATGCTGCCCTCTCACACGAATTTTAGCGGAAAGATTCATGGTGGTTATATTTTATCTTTACTGGATCAAATTGCATTTGCTTGTGCTTCAAAATTTTCAGGCAATTATTGCGTAACAGCATCTGTTGATACCGTGAATTTCCTTAAACCAATTGAAGTAGGCGAACTGGTTACGATGAAAGCCTGTGTGAATTATGTGGGTAATAGTTCTATGATTATAGGCATTCGGGTTGAGGCTGAAAATATTCAAACAGGAAAAATAAAACATTGTAATTCTTCTTATTTTACTATGGTTGCCAAAGACAAGGAAGGCAAAAGTGTTCTGGTTCCCGGTTTAATCTTATCCAATCTAAATGAAGTACGCCGTTTTTGCAATTGCATCAAACAAATAGCCTTAAAAAAGGAAAAAGACCTACACGAAGAAAAGTTTGATTATAGTTCTCCTGAATCGCTGGCAAGCCTTAAAAAATACAATGTACAATTAGAGTTACACTAGATTATTTCAGCCTTATTTTTTAACTAAAATCAATCGATTTAAGATCTAAAAAACCAAAAATTAATGCAATTTCAGATTTATACAAACGGCTCAATTAGTTTATATTAATGCGATTATTTATCATTAATCGTAAACTTATTTCCTTGAAATTTCGTAACTTTAAGTAGTTTAATTCATAAATGATTATGAAAAAAATTACGCTCCTTTACCTAATTTTTATAGCTAATACTGCTGTTTCACAAGAAAAAATGACTACTGATAAAGGAATCATCTATTTTGAGGCTTCAGTTCCTTTCTTTGAAGAAGTAAAAGCAATAAATAATAAAACAGCCTGCGTTTTGATTACCAAAACTGGAGAGATAACCTGTTTTGCCATCATCAAAAATTTTCAATTTGAAAGAAGTTTGATGGAGGAACATTTTAATAAAAATTACATGCAGAGTCATCGATTTCCTAAAGCTATATTCAAAGGCCGAATTGAGAAATTCGATCTGAAAAATATTGACTCAAATGCAACTGAATATCAAATTACAGGAAAAATTACCATGCATGGAAAATCAAAAAAAATCATAGTATTGGGTACAATCAAAAAGGGAGCTCAAGGAATCGAATTAATTACTAATTTTCCTTTAAATACTGATGATTTCAAAATCGAAATTCCTTTTATCGTGCGCAGTAAAGTATCCAAAAACGTGAACACTCAGCTTTATTGTGTTTTACAATAAAGCTATTTAATTAAACAATTCCTAAGAGCTTCCTCCAAGTTTTTATATTTAAACTGGAATCCTAATTTTTCCAGTTTTTCTGATGATACTCTTCTTCCAGTTAAAACAATTTTAGACATTTCACCCATTGCAAATTTCAACACAAATTCAGGGACGTTGGGCAACCAAATAGCATAACCCAAAACTCGCGCCAGTATTTTAGAAAAAATCGCATTATTTGTATTATCATTAATGGCTGCATTATAAGGTCCATTCATTTCCACATTTACAACAGCCTCAAGATATACATTACATAAATCATCGACATGTATCCACGGCATGTATTGCTTTCCTGATCCTAATACTGAACCCAATCGATACTTAAATATAGGAATCAGTTTCTTTAAAAACCCATCATTTTTTCCTAATACTAATCCAGTTCGGATTTTTACCGTACGAATATGCAAGTTTTCAATAAAATCTATTGCATTTTCCCATTTTTGACACGTAGAACCGAGAAAGTCATGAGCCAAAGGTGTTTCTTCCGTACAGATTTCTTCTCCATTCACAGCACCATAAATCCCAACTGCCGAAGCCGAAATAAAGGCATCCAGTTTTTTATTATTTTTCTTCAAAACAGAATAAATCAATTGTGTTGACTTTTCTCTACTTTCAACAATAGCTAATTTGCGTTTAGCAGTCCATCTTTTTTCAGCGATATTCTCACCTGCCAAATGAATTACGTAATCCGCATTTAGTACTGCCGCTTCATCAATCGTTTGATTGGAAACGTTCCATTTAAAATAAGAAATATCGGTTGTGTTTTTCTTATCACTTCGACTCAATATAGAAACTGAGAATCCTTTCTCAATTAACAAATCAGTTAAGTGTTTACCGATAAATCCTGAACCTCCGCTTATTAATATATTTTTTTTCATAACAAAACAAATCTAGTCATTTTGAGGCATATAAACATTAACATTAATTTTTGTTTAACATTATTAGATTTTAGTTAAACATTCATTACCTTTATACTATAATTTGAAATACATCAAAAATGGCTACTAAAAAAACAACAATAACAAGAGAGAAAATAGTTTCAATGTATATGAATTATACATTGGAAAATAATGACAAACCGAAATCCGTTTATAATTTCACTAAACTGAATAACTTTTCAGAATCTGAATTTTATAACTTTTTCGGAACCATGGAGAGTGTAGAGAAAGAAATCTTCAAAATGTTTCTAGAAAAAACGGTCGAATTACTTCAAAAAGACCAGGACTATGAAACCTATGATATGAAAAGTAAAATGTTGAGTTTTTACTTTACTTTCTTTGAATTATTGTCTGCTAACAGAAGTTATGTAACCATGAGTTTGAAACAGCATCACAATGATTTGAAAAATTTAATGCTGCTATCCAGTTTGAGAAGCAGTTTCAAAAACTATCTCGCAGGAATCATTTCAGATGAATACCGAATCAAGCAGGAAAAATTTCAAAACTTTCAGGAGAAAGCAATTCAGGAAACTTCTTGGATACAACTTTTATTAACCTTGAAATTTTGGTTGGAAGACTCCTCTCCTGCTTTCGAGAAAACAGACCTATATATAGAGAAGTCAATAAAAGCCACCTTTGAATTGATGAACATCACTCCGCTAGAGAGCTTAATAGACTTTGGAAAATTTATTTTCAAAGAAAAAATACACAACAAATAATGAAAACCATAGACTATATACCCACATCAAAAATTGAAAGAGCTACAAAACTGGTGCAAACCGGCGCAAAAGTTGGTGTAAATTATCTCAAATATTACGGAGAAAAAATGGTTAATTCTGATTTGACTCGTGACAAACTCAACGAAGATAACGCAGAAGACATCTACGACGGACTGAAAAGTTTGAAAGGAAGCGCGCTGAAAGTAGCGCAAATGTTAAGCATGGACAAAAGCTTTTTGCCACAGGCTTATGTAGAAAAATTTTCTCTTTCTCAATTTTCCGTTCCGCCACTTTCAGCACCATTAGTACTAAAAACGTTCAAGACGAATTTTGGAAAAACACCTTATGAGATTTTTGACGAATTCAACGCAAACTCTGTTAACGCCGCAAGTATCGGACAAGTTCATGTTGCAGTAAAAAACGGCAAAAAACTGGCGGTAAAAATTCAATATCCTGGCGTTGCCAATAGTATTTCATCTGATTTGGCTTTGGTGAAACCAATAGCAATCAGAATGTTTAACCTTCAAGGGAAAGATTCTGATAAATATTTCAAGGAAGTCGAAGACAAATTGATTGAGGAAACCAATTATTTATTGGAATTAAAACAAAGCCAAGAAGTTGTTGAAGCCTGTAAAAAGATTGACAATTTAGTTTTCCCGAATTACTATCCAAAATTTTCATCGGAGAAGATTATCACGATGGATTGGATGACAGGAATTCATCTTTCGGAATTTACCAATAAAAATGACAATCAAGAAATTGCAGACAAAATTGGTCAGGCATTGTGGGATTTCTATATGTACCAAATTCATATTCTGAAAAAAGTACATGCTGATCCGCATCCGGGAAATTTTTTGGTAAACGATGAAAACCAATTAGTGGCACTGGATTTTGGTTGTATGAAACAAATTCCTAATAACTTCTATATTCCTTATTTCGAATTAATAAACAAAGAAGTGATTGATAATAAGAAACTTTTTAGCCAAAAATTATTCGAATTAGAAATCCTTAGAGTCGATGACACCAAAGAGGAAGTGGAATATTTTACTCAAATGTTTTACGATTTATTATCCCTGTTCACCAAACCTTTTCAAACCGAAACTTTTGATTTCTCGGACGCAGCATTTTTTGAAAGCATCGCACAATTGGGCGAACGATTCTCAAAAGACACTAATCTTAGGAAAATGAATGGTAATCGAGGTTCCAAACATTTCATTTATATGAACAGAACCTTTTTTGGATTATACAATTTGATGTTTGATTTGAAAACAACAATCGTTGTCAATGAATATCAAAAATACAACTAGTGAAAAAGGAAAATCTGCCTTCAAAAATGTGTTTGGTTTGTAACCGGCCTTTTAGTTGGCGGAAAAAATGGGAAAAAGTTTGGGACGAAGTCAAATATTGTAGTGAAAAATGCAAAAGAAACAAAAAGGGTTAGTTTGGTTTAGAAATGATCTTAGAGTCAATGATAATGAATCGTTGTCAAATGCTATTGGCGGAAATGATACTGTAATAGCAATGTATTTTTTTGATCCAAGGCATTTTGAAAACACAAGATTTGGTTTTAAAAAAACAGAGAAATTTAGAGCTAAATTTCTAATTGAATCGGTAACAGCATTGAAACAAAATCTGGAAAAATTAAATATTCCACTTTTGGTTTATCACCAAAAACCGGAAGAAATTATTCCGGAAATTATTGCTCAAAATGGAATCAATTCTGTTTACTTGCAAGAAGAATGGACGAGTGAGGAAATAGAAGTTTTAGAGAATATAAAATCGAAAGTTCGGGATTCAGTAGCCTTCAAAAGCACTTACAATCAGTTTCAATTTTATCCTGAAGACATTCCGTTTGACATTTCATCGATTCCAAATGTTTTTTCACAATTCAGGAATCAGTGTGAAAAATCAATAAAAGTCAGACCTGAATTTACAGTTACACCGTTGACTGAAGAAAATTGGACCACAAACGAAACTGTAATACCTACGATGGAAACATTGGGATATAGTGATTTTGAAATGGATTCCAGAACTGCTTTTCCTTTTAGTGGTGGTGAAAACGAAGCACTGAAACGATTGAAAAATTATTTTTGGGAAACCAAAAAACTAAGTGTTTATAAATTGACTCGCAACGGATTAATTGGGACTGATTTTAGTTCGAAATTTTCTCCTTGGTTGGCTAATGGCTCTATATCTGCGAAAACTATTTATTGGGAGATTGTCAAATATGAGCAAGAAGTCGAGAAAAATGACTCGACGCATTGGTTAATTTTCGAACTGATTTGGAGGGATTATTTTAAATACGTTTCGATGAAAAACGGGAATTCGATTTTTAAAATTGGAGGAATTTTATATAAAAATTACGATTGGAAAAACAATCTATCTGCCATAAACAATTGGATTAACGGCACGACAGAAGAGCCTTTTGTAAATGCCAATATGATTGAATTGCAACAAACAGGCTGGATGAGCAATCGTGGGAGACAAAATGTAGCATCTTATTTTGCAAAGGAGCTTCTGTTAGACTGGCGTATCGGAGCCGCTTATTTTGAAGCGATGCTTATTGATTACGATGTCCACAGCAATTACGGGAATTGGATGTATGTTTCAGGAGTTGGCAACGACCTAAGAGATCGAAAATTCAATATTAAGCTACAAGCTGAAAATTACGACGGGCAATCAAAATTCCAGAAATTATGGCTGCAACAACAATTATTTTAAAAATTAAATGAATACAAACAAGAAACATATCAATGTAGTTTGGTTTAAAAGGGACCTTCGTTTACAGGATAACGAAGCGATTTTTAATGCTACACAAACTGATACACCTACTTTGTTGCTTTATGTATTCGAAAAATCTTTAGAAAACGATTCCCATTACAGTCCGAGACATTGGAATTTCATAAAGCAATCGCTTGTAGATATCAATAAACAACTGGAACAATCGAATACACATGTTTTAGCGGTGTCCTCAGAGGTGCTGCAAGTACTCAATACCATACAAGAAATATATAAAATAGATACGGTTTTTTCGCATCAGGAAACGGGTTTAAAAATCACTTACGAAAGAGATAAAACCTTCAAACGATTTTGTAAAAATAATCAAATCAATTGGGTTGAAAACACCAATAACGGTATTTTCAGGGCGTTAAAAAACAGAACGGATTGGGTTTCAAAATGGGAAAAATACATGAATGAAACGCAATTTATTTTTGATTCGAAAGAAGAAAATTTCCTCAATACGGAAGCAATAACCGAACTTGAAAAAGCATTGGAAAAGACAAATTTAGAAACTATTCCCGATACTATTTTTCAAAAAGGAGGCAGCACAATGGCTGGTAAATATTTACAAAACTTCTTTGACGAGCGCTATCACAATTATAGTTCCCATATTTCAAAACCTTTATTGGCTCGAAGAAGCTGCAGCAGATTATCCCCATACATTGCTTGGGGAAATGTATCATCCAGACAAGTTTTGCAAAAAGCGGCCACGTTCAGATTGACGTGCAGCCATAAAAAGCAAATTGATTCTTTTATATCCAGACTGACTTGGCAGGCACATTTCATTCAAAAATTTGAAATGGAAGAGATAATGGAGTTTGAAAGTATCAATAAAGGCTTCCATTCGTTGAAAAAGAAAGTCAATGAAAATTATATTGAAGCCTGGAAAACGGGACAAACTGGATTTCCATTAATCGATGCTTCGATGCGCTGCTTGAATGAAACCGGTTATTTAAACTTTCGAATGCGTGCAATGTTAGTATCGTTTTTTACACATAATCTATGGCAGCCTTGGCAAGAAGCAACACAACATTTATCACAAATGTTCCTGGATTTTGAACCCGGAATTCATTTTCCGCAGTTGCAAATGCAGGCTGGTGAAACCGGAATCAATATGTTGCGTATCTATAATCCAATAAAGAACAGTTACGAACACGATCCTGATGGAGAATTTATAAAAAAATGGGTGCCGGAATTGCGCAATTTGCCACGGACTTTTGTACATGAACCCTATAAAATGACCTATTTGGACCAGAAGTTTAATGATTTTGAAGTAGGCATCAGCTATCCGAAACCAATTGTAAATATGGAACGGACAAGGAAATTTGCGAGTGATTTTTTATGGAAAATGAAAAAGAATCCATTGATAAAAGAGGAAAGTTTCCGCATATTAAAATTACACACCATGGCTGATATTGGCGACAGTGAATAATTTTTCAATAGCTATCTCAAAAAAACAACAGCAATATCAAATAAATAAAATATCGTGACTGTAAAAAAAGAATTTAATGATGTAGACAAAGACCGAATCATAGAAATGGCTTGGGAAGACCGAACCACTTTTGATGCGATTTTAATGCAATTTGGACTAAAAGAACAAGAAGTAATCGACTTGATGCGTACCGAAATGAAACCTTCAAGTTTTAGAATGTGGCGTGAAAGAGTGCAAGGCCGCAAAACAAAACATGAGAAATCAAGAGATTTTCGGGAGGGTCGTTTTAAATGTACGATGCAAAGACAAATTAACAACAACAAGATTTCTAAGCGTTAAAAATTAGTTTTCAGTAAACAGTAATCTGTTAAAACAACAACATATAAAAAATGAAAAACATAGTAATCATTGGTGGTAGTAAAGGAATTGGCAATGCTATTTTGTTGCAACAATTAGAGACAAACTTGGTCTACAACATTAGCCGAAACACGCCAGATATCACACATCCCAATCTGAAACACTTTTCTGCAGATGTATTGCAGGATTCGCTTCCGGAAATTGAGGCTATAGACACCTTGATTTATTGTCCGGGTTCCATCAATTTGAAACCCATAGGAAGTCTTAGTATAGATGATTTCAGGAATGATTTTGAAATTAATGTCATTGGCGCTGTAAAAGCCATTCAGAAATATTTACCTGTTTTAAAAAAGGGAACTAATCCATCAATTGTTTTGTTTAGCACGGTAGCCGCAAAATTAGGAATGCCATTTCATGCTAGTATTGCTACCGCAAAAGCTGGAGTTGAAGGATTAGTGAAATCGTTGGGAGCAGAATTGGCTTCGGTAGTACGCATCAATGCCATTGCTCCCACGATTACCGAAACATCACTTTCGGCAGGTATTTTGAGAAATGATCGAATGAAAGAAAATATGGTAGAACGCCACCCGATGAAAGGCTATTTGAAACCAGAAGAAGTAGCTAGTATGACTGACTTCCTGATTTCGGAAAATGCGAAATCAATTTCTGGTCAAGTATTCGAGATGGATTACGGGATAGTAACTTTTAAAATCTAAAGAAGTTGTTTACCCCATAAAAAAAGATCCTTAACCGTTAAGAAATTAAGTTTATTTAGAAAAAATTGCTTAATTATTCTAAATTCCTTAATGGTTAAAAAAAACAATAAAATAATTAGCCAAACTTAATATTGAAAGATAGCATACCATGATAAAAGAAATGAAAAGTTACGAGAAAATTGAACAATACGACACGGAAATAACGGAAGCACTAGCTGATAATTATAGAGTAATAATTGAAAATTTAGGGGAAGACGTTAACAGAGAAGGTCTCGAAAAAACACCGGAACGTGTTGCAAAAGCAATGCAATATTTAACTCATGGTTACGGACTGGATCCTTTGGAAATACTTAAATCGGCAATGTTCACTGAAGACCATAAACAAATGATTGTGGTAAAAGATATCGAAGTATATTCCATGTGCGAACACCATATGTTGCCGTTTTTTGGAAAAGCACATGTCGCTTATATTCCAAATGGTAAAATTGTAGGCTTAAGTAAAATCCCAAGAGTCGTAGATGCTTTTGCCAGAAGAATGCAAGTACAGGAACGATTGACAGACCAGATCAAAAATTGTATCCAGGAAGCTTTGAATCCTCTTGGTGTAGCAGTTGTGATTGAAGCCCAACACATGTGCATGCAAATGCGAGGGATTCAAAAACAAAACTCAGTTACAACAACATCATCTTTTACCGGTGCTTTCGAAAAAGACAAAACCAGAAAAGAATTTATCAGTTTAGTTTCTAATAAACTGAGTTAATTTTAATTTTTACAATTAAGAAAACGGATTAAAATGGCCACAAAGGCACAAAGACTCAAAGAAAAATCTGACCAATTAAAGCAATTAGCTTAGTACCTATGGGATTAGCAACAAAAAAACAGAAATCATGAAAATTCTCTTAACAGGCGCAACAGGTTATATCGGGAAGCGACTTTTACCACTATTGGTGACACAAGGTCACGAAATAATCTGTTGTGTAAGGGATAAAAATAGGTTTTATTGTCCTATCGAATTTCAAAAAAGTGTTACAGTAATTGAAGTTGATTTTCTTAGTCAAGAAACTTTGACAGCCATTCCAGATGCTATTGATGCCGCTTATTATCTGATTCATTCCATGTCAGGAACCGCTGCTAATTTTGATGAATTAGAAAGCGTATCGGCACTGAATTTTGTGCAACGATTGAATGAAACTGAAGCAAAACAAGTAATTTATTTGAGCGGAATCATAAATGACAAATCGCTGTCGAAACATTTATCATCGAGAAAAAAAGTAGAAGAAATTTTAAATATTGGAACTTTTGCCACGACAACTTTAAGAGCTGGAATTATTGTGGGTTCTGGAAGCGCATCGTTCGAAATCATTCGGGATTTAGTGAATAAACTGCCCATCATGATTACCCCAAAATGGCTCAATACTAAATGCCAGCCGATTGCAATTCCGGATGTTCTTGATTTTTTATCCAAATCATTATTAAACCCAGTCACTTACAATCAGAGTTTTGACATTGGCGGACCGGATATTTTAACCTACAAAGAAATGCTTTTGGGTTTTGCAGAAGCAAAAAAACTAAAGCGATGGATATTTACTGTTCCTATAATGACACCAAAATTATCTTCGTATTGGTTGTATTTTGTAACCTCAACATCCTATAGACTCGCGTCAGCACTGGTCAGCAGCATGAAAGTCGAAGTCGTTTGCAGCGATAACAGAATCAATACTCTACTGAATGTTACGCCTATGTCTTACAAACAAGCACTTTCCCGTGCTTTGATAAAAGTAGACGAAGACAAAGTAGCTTCGAGCTGGAAAGATTCCTTAGTTAGCGGACGTTTTAACAGCAATATGTCGGAATATTTAAAGGTTCCAAAAAAGGATTGCTACATCGACCGACGTAAAATGGAAATCATAGACCGAGATTTCACCATCAACAGAATTTGGTCCATCGGTGGTGATTCGGGTTGGTATTATGGCGATTGGCTTTGGAATTTACGAGGTTTTATAGACAAATTATACGGTGGCGTAGGTTCTCGAAGAGGACGAACGAACAGACATGATATTCATTCTGGTGATGCTTTAGATTTTTGGCGCGTTTTGTATGCCAATAAAGAAGAGGGAAAGTTAATCTTATTTGCTGAAATGAAATTACCAGGTGAAGCTTGGCTCGAATTCAAAATAATAGGAAATACTTTGTACCAATCCGCAACATTCAGACCAATAGGGATTTGGGGAAAATTATACTGGTATTCCGTTTTGCCTTTTCATGGATTTATTTTTGAGGGAATGCTGAAGAAATTGATCCAGTAACTCTAACATTTTTTTGTCTTTCCTCCTTCGTCGGAAAGACAAAAAAAGAAAAATTACTTCAAAATTCCGGCTTTATATATGGCAATCGCTCTATCCCTAGCCATAGCGTGCTCTACCATTGGTTTTCCATATCCTAAATCGAATTCTTTGATCCATTTTCGGATGTAGATTCCTTTTTCGTCGAATTTTTTTTGTTGAATCTCCGGATTGAAAACACGGAAATAAGGAGCTGCATCACAACCGGTTCCTGCTGCCCATTGCCAGTTTCCAACATTGGCAGACAATTCGTAATCCAGTAATTTTTGAGCAAAATAGGCTTCACCCCATTGCCATTGAATCAATAAATGCTTGCATAGAAAACTCGCTACCACCATTCGGACTCTGTTGTGCATGTATCCGGTTTCATTGAGCTGACGCATTCCGGCATCAACCATAGGATATCCGGTTGTTCCCGAACACCAACGCTTGAAATCGGCTTCATCATTACGCCACTGAATCCCATCATACGCTGATTTGAAGTTTTGCGTAACGACTTTTGGGAAACTGAATAATATTTGCATGAAGAATTCTCTCCAAATCAGTTCACTCAAAAAAATATCGTTTTTGTGAAATGCCCAATTGACCAGTTTCCGAATGCTTACGGTTCCAAAACGCAAATGTGGCGAAAGATAGGAGGTTTTATCCAACGCTGGAAAATCTCTTATATCTTGGTAATTTGCAATGAATTTTAAATTGTGTGGCTTTACTTTTATAGGACTTTCTACGAAACCTATTTGTTCCAAAGTTGGAAAAGTGAAACTGTTTTTATGGAAATTAGAAAACATATCCGTGGCATCGTATTCTGGAACCGGAGCCATTGATTTGTATTTTTCTACCCACTTATTTTTAAATGGTGTATAAACGGTATAGGGCAATCCATCGGCTTTTGTGATTTCTTTTTCTTCGAAAATGACTTGATCTTTAAAAGAATAGGAAATGGTGCGGTTTGCTTCTAATATTTCACAAATAACAATGTCTCGTTGTATGGCGTAAGGTTCGTAATCTTTATTGAAGAAAACTTCTTTGGTATCAAATTCTTCTAAAAGTGATTGCCAAACGTCAATAGTTTTTCCTTTTTTTACCAAAAGGGAACTTCCTACTTCCTGTAATTGTTCATTTATTTTCGAAAGTGATTCGTGGATGAAACCTACTCTGGCATCGCTTTTTGGTAAACTGTCTAAAATGGAATTATCAAAAATAAACAATGGAACAACAGGAAATTTAGATTTTAAAGCATGAAATAATCCAACGTTATCTTCCAGACGTAAATCGCGTCTGAACCAAAAAAACGATACTTCTTGTTTTTCCATTATTTACCATTAAACATTTTATCCACCATAATGCGTCTGTGATCAAAGATGGCTTTCAATTTATTTTTTACGATAAGTGTGTTCATAATGCGACCGATGAAACCCAAAGGCAAAGCATAATGAACCAAATCAGTCATTTTCACTCCGTTTTCAGTAGCCTCAAAAAAATGTTTGTGATGCCACAATGCATAAGGTCCAAAACGTTGTTCGTCGATAAAATAACTATTCTCTTTTACGAATGTGATTTCGGTAACCCATGGTAATTTCAATCCCAAAAGTGGAGACACTTTGTATTGTATTATTTGCCCGGCGTACATGGATTTATTATCGAAATCAGTGATTTCGAAACCCATTGTTACTGGTGTGATTTTTTGAAGATTACTTGGACTGGAAAAAAAAGCCCAACATTCTTCTAAACTTGCATTTACATACTGAACGGTTTCTTTTTTATAGAGTTTCATCGGTGATACTTGTTATTTTAATCGGAAATTGTATTGAAATGCGGGTTGCGTGAGGGATGGCAGTGGAGCTCTTTTTATAGCTGGCTTTTTTTCCAGGTATAAAAAAGCGGGAACGTACAGCCCGACCCGATTTTTCATCGGGTCACGCCCAAATGGAATTGTTAGATTTTATAGTATTTGAAAGGTACGAATAACATTCCGAAACACTCACCATGTTCCTTACCCAAATGTTTGTGATGCACTTTGTGGGCTTTCCGCAAGCCTATTAAATACTTGTTATTGGTGTTTTTGAACCACTTGAAACGTTGATGAATCAAGACATCGTGAATCATGAAATAACAGAATCCGTAAAATGTGATTCCGAGTCCAATGAAAAAAAGATAGTTCATTCCGCCTTGAACTCCAAAGTAAAAAAGAACGATGCTGGGAATGGCAAAAATCACAAAGAAAACATCGTTTCGTTCGAAAACATTCGCGTATTTAGGTTGGTGATGATCGGCATGAAAATACCACATCAAACCGTGCATAATGTACTTATGCGTCAGCCACGTCACACATTCCATGAAAAGGAAAACACCTAAAAAGATTAAAAAGGAAATCATTATTCTGTTATTTATTTAAAATATTGGTTTTAAAAGTAAGCACTGTTTTATACTAATTTCAACTTGTAAGTTACAAAAGATTGCGCCAATAGTCCCGCTTTCGTATAATTTGAAACCCGAATTCTGGCGTTCCCAATTTCATGACAAGGTGTGTTTTCAAGTTTTTTCAAGAGTTTTTTATAATATACAAATGCAGTGTAAACTCCAAATTTAGCTTCGATGGGCAGTTTCAGAATTCCTTGATATGCGACATTAAAATCTTCCTGAATTTCCTTTATAATCATTTTTTTGGCATTTTCATCGAATGAATTCAAATCAACTCCCGGAAAATAATTCCGATTCAAAACCAGATTATCGTCCTTCAAATCTCTCAGAAAATTAACTTTTTGGAAAGCAGAACCCAATCGCATTGCTTCGTCTTTCAACTGTTCGTATTTTTGCTCTTTCCCGGCTACAAAAACTTTTAGACACATTAGTCCAACTACATCTGCAGAGCCATAAATGTATTCATCATATTCGGCTTTGCTGTTGTAATCTGATTTCACTAAATCTAATTTCATACTTTTCAAAAAAGCCTGAATCAAGTCATCAGTAATGTTGTATTTCTTAACCGTATGCTGAAAAGAATTCAAAATTGGGTTCAGACTTATCCCAGAATTATACGATTTGTAATATTCTTTTTCGAAATCATTAATCAAATTTTCTTTGTCGAAACCGTGAAATGAATCCACAATTTCATCAGCAAAACGAACAAACCCATAAATGCTGTATATAGCATCCCTAATGATCGGCGAAAGCATGTATACCGCCAATGAAAATGAAGTACTGTAGTTTTTTGTAACCAGTTTACTGCATTTGAAAGATACATCATCAAATAATTGCTTCATGGCTATTGTTCTAAAAATTGCTTATTTATTAATTCCGACACTAGTTTTCCTGAGATTAATGCGGGCGGAACACCCGGTCCCGGAACGGTTAATTGTCCAGTGAAATATAGATTCTTTACTTTTTTACTTTTTAATTTCGGTCTTAAAAAAGCGGTTTGTAATAAGGTGTTCGCCATTCCATAGGCATTTCCTTTATAGGAATTGTATTCTGAAACAAAATCATTTTTACAGAACGATTGCTTAAATATAATGTTATTTTTTACACTTTGTTTCGTTAAAGTTTCAAAACGGTCCATTATTATATTGAAATATTCTTCTCTTAATTCCTCTGTATCTGTGATTCCGGGCGCTAACGGAACGAGAAAAAATCCGGTTTCCATACCTTCAGGCGCAGCCGTTGTATCAGTTAACGAGGGAAAATTTGCATAAAATAATGGTTTCTTCGGCCACTGCGGTTCATCATAAATATCCTTCGCATGCTGATAAAAATCAACATCAAAAAACAAGGCGTGATGCGAAATATTTTCTATTTTTTTATTGAAACCAACATAGAACAATAATGACGAAGGCGCAAAAACACGACTGTCCCAATATTTCTCAGAATACGCGCGATGTTCCTGATCCAATAATGTTTCTGTATGATGATAATCCGCTCCACTCAAAATCAAATCGGACGCAATTGTTTCTCCGTTTACAACTATCGCTTTTGCTGTTTTATTATCAACGATTATCTTTTCAATATTTGAATTCGTATGAAACGTAACTCCTAATTCTCTTGCTAAACTTTCCATCGCACGAACCACATCAAACATTCCTGTTTTAGGATGCCAAGTTCCAAGACCAAAATCAGCATAATTCATAAAACTATAAAACGATGGTGTTTCTGATGGTTTTGCTCCCAGAAATAATACTGGAAACTCCAATATTTGAATTAAACGTTCATTCTTAAATTTCTTTCGGACCTCTTTACTGATGTTACTAAAAAACTGCCCTACTTTTAAAGCGGTTTCCTTAGTAACCAATTCCAATGGTGAAACACCGGGACGGTATACTAAATCTTTGATGGCAATGTCATAATTGCTTTTGGCTTCGGCCATAAATTCATTTAGTATTTTACCGCTTCCTCTTTCAATCGCTTCAAAAGCAAATATAATATCAGGTAAATTATCTGCAATGGCAATAAAATCATCTATACCATAATACACTCGGTAGGCCGGAGATAATTTTATGAGCTCATAGTAATCTGTTGTTTTTTTGTCAAAATCAGCAAAAAAACG
The DNA here is from genome assembly GCF_048158585.1 of Flavobacterium galactosi. Lineage (NCBI taxonomy): Bacteria > Pseudomonadati > Bacteroidota > Flavobacteriia > Flavobacteriales > Flavobacteriaceae > Flavobacterium > Flavobacterium galactosi. The sequence continues at coordinate 417,992 of NZ_JBLNKV010000004.1, read as the reverse complement.
CTCAAAAACATCGGGCATCCAATACCAACTCGGTCCCATATCAAATGTAAACCCTTCTCTTTTTAATTGTCTCGCTCTTCCGCCAATAGTGTCATTTTTTTCAAAAATCGTAACTTCATGACCACTTTTTGCCAAATAGCAAGAAGCTGCCAAAGCAGAAAACCCCGAACCTATAATTGTAATTTTTTTTTTCATTTGTTTAACAAATATACAAAAATATTAAACAAAAAATTAAATTTGCTCTATTAATTCCGAAATGGAATCAAAAATCGATATTTTATCAGAAAGTTCTTCTTTATTAATAAATTCAACCAACCTACCGGTGAACCATAACTCAGTGGAATCGTCCACCAGTTCATCGGTCATTTTAGTCACATATTCATTTATGGAATCTCTATCAGGCTGAACGGTCAAGTAGGATACGAAAACAATCGAATTGAAATGTTTCTTTAAATCTTTCAAATTTTCAATTGGCATGCTCTCTCCCAGGTAAATCGTTTTATATCCGTTCAAAAGGATTTCATAATTCAGATACATCAATCCTAATTCATGTATTTCATTCATTGGAAGAGACAAAACAAATATCTTGTCAAATTTGGTTTGTTTCAAAACTTGCAATTTTTCAGTATTAACCAGTAGTTTTTGCTTAATTAAATAGCTGACAAAATGCTCGTGTGCCGGAGTAATTGTATCAGACTGCCACAGCAATCCGAGTTCATTCATCAAAGGAATAAAAACTTGATGAAAGATTTCCTTGAAAGATTTTTCGGCAATTAACCAATTATAGGTATTAAAAAAAAGCTCTTGATCAAAGTTCATCATTGCCATTTTAAAAGCACTGATTGCATGATTTTTAGCGTTTTTTGTAGAAATAATTTCTCTTACAAGAGACGGTATTTTTTCTTGGGGATAAGTGGCAATTTTAGATATTTTATACCCATAATCATGCAACAAAGTAATATTCAAAAGCTTTTGCAAACTAGCCAAATCATACAAACGAATATTGGTATCCGTACGCATGGGTTGCAGTATGTCGTATCTTTTCTCCCAGATTCGTATGGTATGCGCTTTTATTCCAGAAAGATTTTCAAGATCTTTTATACTGAAAACACTTTTTATATTGTTTATCATTTACCTAAATTTAATAAACAAATGTAAAATAATTTTCCCTATAAATTTGAAATAATGTAAAAACTATTGTTTTATTCTAAAGTGAGACTTTCAAATGCATCCAATTTGTCTAAATTCAGGATTGTTTTAGAATTATCAGTACTTCGTGCGTACATCGGTTCAAATTTTGCTCCATACACAACCTCATCAAAAGTATACGACGTTCGAATAGCAACCGTATTACTGAACATATCATCAAAGGTTTTTATAAAAACAAGGATTTCACCGTGAATATTTTCAAAATCTTCTTTAGTAAAGTTATAAAGCGGACTGTTTTCGGTAATTGGGTGAACCAAAGTCCAACTTAAGGTTAAAGCATTTATTTTATCCAATTCTAATTCCAAAGAGTAGAAATTATTGGTCCTTATTCCATTTTCTTCAATGCTCATCCCAAGAGTCATTTTGGCTTCAGCATCAGTAAAATTTGTATTTTTAAAAGGTGAGGTTCTAATCATTAAACCCTTGATTTCTCCATAAGGCGAAATCAATGCATTATGCGAAAATTTTAAAAATGCTGTGGGTTTACTAAATCGCCCGAAGAATAAACCCGTAGCAATAGCAAAGCTCAATAACCCAATTAATGCTTCAACAGCAGAAACGAGACTTGCCATAAACCCTGATGGGCTAATATGCCCATACCCTACAGTGGTGAAAGTCTGAGCACTAAAAAAATAAGCTTGACCAAACTGTACCCAATCTGATTCTGAGGTATCAATCCCATTCAAATATTCAATACCTATAGCATAATAGATTAAGGCAAACAAAAAATTCATTCCAACATAAAATAACAATAGAACCAACATGAATTTCCACCGCGGCAAATCAATCATCGTATGATACCAACTGATACGACGCAAAAGATGCATGCCTCGTTTCTCTACATTGGCAGTACCATTTTTATTGACAAAACGTCCCCCATAATTATTAGCATTCGTCCCAAAACCAGTATTTTTATCTGCTTTAGCTTTTACATTGATATTTTTCAAAGAGGCCATTTCATTTCAATTAGTTGTGATGTAAAAATAGCTAAAAAAACAGCTTGAAATTTTACGCTGTAAAGGGATATTTTTGGGAGTTATGAGTTCAATTGGATTTGATACTAATGGCCGGATTCTTTAAATTTAAAAACAGATACAACCGCTATTATTTTTTAGGGGAAGTCGTATCGGCTTTAGTCACTAATACTCTATTTATTAGTTCTTACAACAGCTTCCGAAAAGCAATAATACGCTAGTAAACAACTTACCTATCCTATTTTGATGGAGAGTACTAACTAAAAAATAATTAGTATTTTAGCCATCAATTCTTTTCCTATACCAACAGAAAAACCAAACTAAACTAAATATTTTATGAAAAACCTGTTCTTTCTCCTCTTCAGTATTTACACACTATCGTCTTTTGCACAAACAATTTCAATTAAAAAATCTCCTTTACTTATTGAAGCGCCTGCTAAAAGTGCTGGAATGTCAGCAGAAAGATTAGCAAAAATTGACGCCATGTGCAAAGAAGCAATAGAAAAAAATGAAATTCCCGGAGCGGTAGTCCTAGTGGCAAGAAACGGAAAAATTATTTTCTACAAGGCCTTTGGAATGGCTGATAATGAATCCGGAAAAGAATTAAAACGGGATGCTATTTTTAGAATCGCTTCTCAAACAAAAGCCATTACTTCTACTGCAATTATGATGTTATGGGAAGAAGGAAAATTCAAATTAGATGATCCCATTTCAAAATATATTCCAGAATTTAAAAACGAACAGGTTTTAGACACTCTTTATGAAAACGGTACTTATAAAACTATCCCAGCCAAGAATCCAATTACCATAAGACATCTTTTAACACATACTTCCGGAATTGGTTATGGCGCCATAGACAGTGACAACCGCTTTAAAAGAATATATAAAAATGCCGGAATAACCGATTTGTTTACCACAGAAAACATTAGTATAGAAGAAAGCATTAAAAAACTGGCAAAACTTCCTTTACACCATAATCCGGGGGAAAAATTCACTTATAGCGAAGGCCTTGATGTATTAGGTTATTTTATAGAAATAGTTTCAGGAATGCCGCTTGATCAATTTTACAAAACAAGAATTTTTGACCCGCTGGAGATGAATGACACCCGATTCTATCTTCCCGAGTCAAAACATAATCGATTGGTTTCGATTCAGAAAAAAGAAAATGGAAATTGGATTAAGTTTCCTACCACATTTTATGACCCAAATTATCCAGTAAAGGGAGCGCAACGCTTTTTCTCTGGAGGGGCTGGTTTATCTAGTACTGCTAAAGATTACGCTACTTTTCTACAAATGTATTTGAATAATGGAGAATTAAACGGTATCCGTCTACTAAGCAGAACTACAGTCGAATTTATGATGAAAAATCAAATAGGTAATCTACGAGGAGACACTGGGGCCTATCATGGCTTGGCTTTTGAAGTTATTGACGAAAAAGGCGAAAACATGGGAAGCAGAAACAGTAAGGGTACATTTGGCTGGGGAGGATACTTCAACACCCAATATTTCGCAGATCCAAAAGAAAATATTATCGGAATCATAATGAAGCAAACACAAGCAGCCAATACGGATTCTACAGGTTGGAAATTTCGTCAATTAGTTGGCCAATCTATTGATGATTAATATAAAACGGAAATTAAAAACTAAATAATGCTTTTTAGTATTGCTCATAATACAAAAGTCTTTATAAAAATAAACCTCGCTCAAATTTTTTGAGCGAGGTTTATTTTTGCTTTCAAATGGAATCTTTTTTTGTTCAATCTTTTTTTTTAGCTTTATATCAAACCCAACTATACAGGATTTGGAATTTTTCCTCCTAAAATAAAATGTTTTAAAATAAATCAAACTAACTGAAAATCAGTACCTTTATATTTTATTTTTTTATATAAAACTAAATGTTTATGTATAACGAGATCTTAAAAGATAGAATTGAAGCGGGTTTATTGCTTTCAGAAAAATTAAAAAAATATCAGAATACCAATACCGTAGTTCTTGCTGTTCCCAGAGGTGGAGTGCCTGTAGGATTTATAATTGCCAAAAGTTTACATCTTCCTTTAGACATTGTGCTTTCCAAAAAGATTGGACATCCTTACAATAAGGAATTTGCCATAGGTGCCGCATCAATGGATTCTACGATTATTGATGAACATCCTGGTGTTTCCAATGAATACATAGAAGAAGCAATCGTCAGACTCCGAAAATTACTGCGGGGAAAATATGGACTCTACATGGGCAATCGCGAACCTATTGATATAAAAGGGAAAAACGTAATTGTGGTAGATGATGGTATCGCAACCGGAAATACCTTACTGGTCAGCATAAGTATGTTGCGAAAAAGAAACCCTGCAAAAATTATTGTTGCAGTACCGGTTTTACCTCGTGAGATTGTAGCAGTATTTGAGAAAAATGCAGATGAGTTTATCTACCTGATTGCCTCCAAATCTTTTAGAGGTGTAGGTGGATTTTACGAAGAATTTGACCAAGTCGAAGATGACGAAGTAATTAAAATATTGAGTGTTACAAGCCCTATTGAATAGCATTACAAATCTACTATTGTTTATTTTAAAAAATCAATCATGGAGAAATTAGATTTGGATATCCCCTTGTCATCTGTAATATTGAAAGGGGATTTAGTAATTCCTGAAAACGCAATTGGGATTATTGTTTTTTCACACGGCAGTGGCAGCAGTAGGTTCAGTTCCCGAAACAGAATGGTAGCAGAACTGATTCAGCAACAAAAGATAGGCACGTTCTTGTTTGACTTACTTACCGAAGACGAAGATCGTATTTACGAAAACCGGTTTAATATCGATTTACTGACCAACAGATTAATAGAAACTACATTATGGTTAATGGGCTATAAAGGTGCAAAAAACTTACCCATAGGCTACTTTGGAGCCAGCACGGGAGCAGCATCAGCATTGAGGGCAGCAGCTCATTTTGGAAAAAGAATAAAGGCGGTAGTATCACGCGGCGGACGCCCTGATTTAGCAATTACTGAATTGCCATTAGTAACCGCTCCAACACTACTCATTGTTGGTGGTGAAGATGTTCCGGTTATTGGGATGAATAAAATGGCTTATGACGAACTGCAATCAATAAAAGAAATGAAAATAATTCCGGGGGCGACCCATTTATTCGAAGAGTCAGAAAAATTACAGGAAGTAGCTGATTTAGCTATTGTTTGGTACAAAAGATATCTGACAAAAGAAAACGAGTAATCCTTTTATCCTTGTCCCAAAGTCCCCAATCTATGTTTTCAATTTAACACTTAAAACCATTTATCTTTCTAAGTTATTGATAGTATTGAGATCAATTAAAAAATAAACAGTCTAACATTTAAATGAAACTACAATGGCAACAGTAAACACATACATCAACTATAATGGAAATTGCGAAGAAGCGTTCAATTTTTACAAATCAGTGTTTGGGGGTGAATTTTCTTATTTTGGAAGATTCAAGGAAATGCCAATACTAGAGGGAAAAACCTGTCCTCCAGGAGATGCCGAAAAAATAATGCATGTTTCGCTACCCATTAGTACAGAAACAGCTATAATGGGAAGTGACAGTTTCGAATCCTTTGGAGCTAAAACTGTTTATGGGAATAATTTTTCGGTTTCCATTAATGCAGAAAGTAAAGAAGAAGCCGATAAACTCTACGATGCGCTTTCAATAGGTGGAAAAGTGGGAATGCCCATGGAAGATGCTTTTTGGGGAGGCTATTTTGGAACATTTACTGATAAATTTGGTGTAAACTGGATGGTGAATTTTGAAAAAGATTAAGAAAAATAAAACCAACCAAAATTAATATACCACAAGAAAAGTCCCTTAATTGTGGGACTTTCTTTTTATGATTTGATTCAAAACTTTAATTTATTAATCTAAACCATTAGGATTTATAACCAATTCAACAATTGGAAATTCTTAACTTTCGACAAACGTAAATCTCTCTGAATTGGAATTTGTGTTTTCCTTTAGCATAAATTCGTATACTCAAATTCACGTCGTTTATAACTTCGAAAATAAAAACACCCCATGAACAGTAAGAAAAAATAGATTATACAGTTAACTCTTTTTAATAGACTACCTTACACAAAAATCTATGTCTATAGAACATAAGGTCCGGCTGGTTGAAGAATTATTCGGCCGTCTTGAAAATGAAATTAGTGCTTTCCAATCAGAAACTAATTTACATTGTCGTACTGGTTGTGGCAAGTGCTGTTCCACCCCAGACATCGTTGCTTCTCCCTTGGAGTTTTTGCCGTGGGCATTGCATTTATTTTTAAACGGCAAAGCCGAAGAAATGCTTGTTGAATTAAACAACAAATCCGATAGTAACTGTCATTTATACCGACCGCTAGATGTCTTGGATCGCAGCAACGGAATTTGCAGCAATTATCGCTATCGTGGATTAATTTGCAGGCTTTTTGGGTATGCCGCCAGCAGAGACAAATATGGCAAACTGCGATTGGCCACGTGCAAAATAATCAAAGAAGAGCAGCAACAAAACTTTAAGGATACTGAAGAGGACATTAGCAAAGGATTATACGTGCCCATTTTCTCTGATTATTACATGCAGCTTTCCCAAATTGACAACAGACTAGCCATCACTTTACTCCCAATAAATGAAGCCTTAAAAATAGCCATTGAAGAAGTCTTGCATTATTACGCCTACAGACCGTTTCCCGATGGGCTCGAAAATCTTACCGAGAAAAAAGTAATTTAGCATTAAAACCATGCAAATTCTGATAATGCTAAAACAATCGCTTTTTTCCCTAAATTAGTTGGATCAAATAAAAACTATGAAAAAGCTAACCAAAGAAGATATCAGTCAGGAAGTATTTGACTTATACGATGACTACGCACATAATAAAATAGAAAGAAGGCAATTTGTTGAAAAGTTATCGCTGTTTGCGGTAGGAAGTCTTACACTTCCGTCATTACTGAGCTTTATGACGCCTAATTATGTGGATTCCATTTTGATAAAACCTGTAGATCCACGGTTGAAATCAGAATTTATCACCTATGATTCTCCTAAAGGCGGAGGAAAAATCAAAGGCCTTTTATCCCAACCGACCGACACCAAAAAGAAATTACCGGGAATCATCGTAGTACATGAAAACCGAGGACTGAATCCGTATATTGAAGATGTAGGCAGAAGAGCCGCAATAGAAGGATTCATCACTTTGGCACCAGATGCTTTATCCCCTTTGGGCGGTTATCCCGGAAATGATGACGCCGGAAGAGAATTACAAAAAAAACGTACCCGTGAAGAAATGCTCGAAGACTTCATTGCAGCCTACGAATACCTAAAATCACACAAAGATTGTAATGGACATATTGGTGTGGTAGGATTTTGTTTTGGCGGTTGGATTGCCAATATGATGGCGGTCAAGATTCCTACTTTAGCTGCAGCAGTTCCCTATTACGGCGGACAACCCACAGTCGAGGAAGCCGAAAAAATAAAAACGCCCATCATGGCACACTATGCCGGTTTAGATACCAAAGTAAATGAGGGCTGGCCAGTATTTGAAGCCATACTCAAAAAAAACAAAGTAGAACATACCGCTTATTTCTATCCCGGAGTGAATCATGGTTTTCATAACAATACCACTCCCAGATATGACGAAGCAGCCGCTACTTTATCTTGGACACGAACTATTGATTTTTTCAAGGAGAAATTGAAGAAGAAATAATTATAAGTTTTGATATTTAGAAAGTCCCGTGATTGGGACTTTTTTATTTACTTATTTTTAAGAAAATACTGCATAAATATAAAGAAGTACTAAATTTGGTTATATTTGAAAATAAATAAACTCTGATGTTTACAAGACAAAGCGACCCAATTTAGGAATCATAAGTCGAGTATCGTCAGAACTATATACAAGTTGGGGTCAAGCATAATGAACAACACGAACAAATGAAAGCAACATTTTTAGGGCACGGACTAAATGCAGAAAATAAATTCAATGTTGGGAAACAAATTGTAATATCATTAGCGGACAATAAGTATAATTCTTTTAACGGTTTTGTTGCTTTTGCTGCTGTATCAGGGGTTTTGACAATTTTAAAAAATTTAAAATTAGCATCAACAAATTATTCTCAATTACGTTTTTTTATTGGTGTTGATAATATGGGAACTTCTAAGGAAGCTCTTGAACTTTTATTAAAGGAAAATATTGAAACATACATATTTCACGACAACAGAGAATATATTACATATCATCCGAAAATTTATATTTTTGAAGGACCTGTTTTTACAAGAATAATTATTGGTTCATCAAATCTCACAAATTCAGGAATTAAAACTAATATAGAAGCTTCTGTTCAAATTGATTTCAGAACAAAAACTGATAAGCAAGGCGAAAAACTTCTTAGTGAAATTAAAACTAACTTCTCAGAATTACTAAGCTTAAAATCTAAGCAACTTACAAGACTAACAACTGAATTAATTGAAAAACTTGTTTCAGACAATTTAATATATTCACAAAAGGATCTAGGTAATTCAATAAAAGAAAATAAAACTAATGATGGCGAAAATCCTGACGAAAATGAATTTCTAACAGTTACTGAATTTGATATTAACTCAGGTTTTGAACAAAATACGACAGAGTCAAAACCACGAAATGTGAATTTTACTGACCGTGAGTTCGAAATTTTCGAAGTATTTATTGAGAAATATATTACTCATATTAAAACTATAAATCCAAGTGGAGTTGTAAGCAATCATACAGATGATAGAGAACTATATAATTGGTATCGTAGAATGACCGATTATTTCAGAAATGATGAGTTACCGGAGGAAATATTTGAGCGATTATTAGAAGTTGATTTTCCATTTGGGGAAGGTAAAGAACGAAAAAGGTTAATGAATTGGAATAACCGATTTGAACAACTTAAAGTTTTTAAGAAAATGGTTGACCCAGAAGGTAAGTTTACCCACGTGCCACAATTTAAAGACAGCTCCAACAAGTATTATCAATTAGGAACTTGGTGTGCAACTCAAAAACAAAGAAGAAAAGGTAATTATCCCCCTGAATGGACAGATTATGAAGAAGAAAAAATGAATTCAATAAACTTTTTATGGGAGGCTTCTAATATGGGAAGCAGACCAAAAGATGATGAATGGATAGACAATTTAGTCAATTTAGAAAATTATTACAGTGAATCTGTGAATTATAAAACTGTACCACCACAAACGACTAAAGTAGGTAAATGGCTTAATGACCAGATGACGTTAAAACTGAAAGGTAGTAGAGGAAAAGTTAAAAAATTCCTTTCTCCTGTTAGAGAAGAAATGCTTGGTAATTTGCTACAAAGAAATTCGGTTGAATGGGAATGGGAAAAGCAAAAACATAGAGAAAGTGTTGAAGAAACCTTAAAAAGTTGGGAGGAGTTAAAACTTATAGACTCTCAACCTTCTAAAAAAAACATTACTGAAACAGAAAAAGAGTTGATAAAATCATACCGAGAAAAAGTAACTCAACTTAGACACAGAACTAAAATATGGGATAATGAAAAAAATAAGTGGAAACTTGATATTTTAGACAATGCAGGTTTTCCCTATCCAAAACCAAATGAAACTCCATAAAAATGCCAGCCCCCAACACACGTTTTGCCGTATTTGGGACTTTAGTGGAATTACCGTTTTAATTTGTATTTTCGTTTAGCCGAAAATACTTGGTTTCAAAATTTCCTCGCTCTACGAATAGTTAGTCGGTTTACGCTGGGCAAATGTCTCCGACTTTGACCTCGTAAAATAAGCCACTAACACGAAACATTATCCCACAAAAAAAACCAATCGGGGGGTTTATCTAACCTTTTTGAAATTTATCTTGAAATTGCAGATGAAGTACTTATTTTTGATAATTCATTTGGAGTACCAGAATTAATTGCAGAAAAATCTTTAGAAACTGAAATAAAAATTTTAAGCGAAACTAAATTCTATAACTTAAAAAAATACTGGAATGAAAGAGTATAAAAGATCTCAAAACCAACAAAAAATTGTTGATGGGATGAACAAAGTTTACGAGAAATTAATCGAATTCAAAAAGAGAAAAAATAGTGAATTGGTTATTCTCAAGGATAATAAAATAGTTAGGGTAAAACCTTAAAACCACAAAAAAAAGCCCCAATCGAGGCTTTTTACATATAACAAATTTAAGTTTTTATTTACTCAAATACATTTTTCTTCTAGAGTAAAATTATTAGAACTAATCGTCTTTCGGCCATCAATTTCGCAGCTCTTTCTACCTGAATAAAAATGACAATACCAATGCGCAATGCTTTTTGGAATACTTATTAAGAAGGGTAACTGAAAAATGCGAAATTATATGAGTAGTAAGTTTCATGAAAAGTCAACCATAATAAATCTACTTGTTTTTTTATTCCAATTATTAAAAAATTAATTTATATAAAAATTAATTATATTTTCATAATTCACAGATAATCACCTCAACCATTAATATTTAGCTACATTTGAGAACTAATCCTTATTTAAACAAAAGGTAAAAATTCAACCCCAATTAAACAATTATTTTATGATCAAGAAACAAATTCTCGCATTCTTATTTATTGCGCTATCAATTGTAAGCTGTAGTAAAGACGAACCGACATCGACACCAGCAATTGCATTTACACAGGCAGAAGGAAAAGCTGTAAATGGAGAATATACTATTACAGGAACAATTACTTCTTCGGTAGCATTATTAAAGGTTATTCTTACGAAAGAAGGGGGTGCAACACCATTTATTGTTGATGACACAACAGCAAAAAATAAAAACAACTATCCTTACTCTTACCTAATTACTGGTATTACCAAGGACACTTACATTATGATTGATGTCTATGATCAAAACAACACAAAAACCTCTACGAGATTTTTAATCAGAGTTTAGTACTACTATTAATAACCAGAAAGCTCATTTTTACATTTGGGCTTTTTTTATTTTTAAATTTCAAAGGTGGTACGTACAAATATATTATACTACCAAGTGGTCCTTTCAAAACACACACACCCACAAAAAAAAGCCCCAATCGGGGCTTTTTCAATATATAAACTCAAGTTTTTATTTACTCAAATACATTTTTCTTCTAGAGTACAATTCGTAGAACTGATCGTCTTTCAAGTCATCAATAAACAAGATGCTTTCTCCTGTTGATTTCATTTCCGGTCCTAATGCTTTGTTCACATTATGGAATTTGCTGAAAGAGAAAACCGGTTGCTTGATAGCATATCCTTTCAACTGTGGGTTGAAAGTAAAGTCGGTTACTTTATTGTGACCTAACATTACTTTAGTCGCATAGTTTACATAAGGTTCTCCGTAAGCTTTAGCAATAAATGGAACCGTACGAGACGCTCTAGGATTTGCTTCAATGATGTAAACGATATCATCTTTTATCGCAAACTGAATGTTGATTAAACCAACGGTTCTCAAAGCCAACGCAATATTTTTGGTATGGTCTTTTATTTGTTGCATTACAAATTCGCCTAAGTTAAACGGTGGTAAAGTAGCGTTACTATCTCCAGAGTGTACTCCGCAAGGTTCGATATGCTCCATAATTCCTATGATGTATACATTCTCCCCATCGCAAATCGCATCCGCTTCCGCTTCAATTGCACCATCCAAATAATGGTCTAAAAGCAATTTATTTCCTGGAATCGTTTTCAACAAATTGATTACGTGTTCTTCCAGTTCTTGTTTGTTGATTACAATTTTCATTCCCTGACCACCCAACACATAAGAAGGACGAATCAATAATGGAAAGTCTAAAGTATCAGCTAAAGCAGAAGCTTCGTCCGCTGTTTCTGCAATCCCAAATTGTGGAAAAGGAATTTTTAAATCGGTTAACAATTCTGAGAAACGTCCTCTGTCTTCGGCTAAATCCAAAGCATCAAAACTCGTTCCTATAATTTTAATCCCGTATTTAGACAGTTTTTCGGCCAATTTCAAGGCCGTTTGCCCACCTAATTGTACGATAACGCCTTCCGGTTTCTCATGTTGAATAATATCGTAAATATGCTCCCAGAAAACCGGTTCGAAATACAATTTATCCGCTGTATCAAAATCAGTCGAAACTGTTTCTGGATTACAGTTGATCATAATCGTTTCATAACCACATTCTTTGGCGGCAAGCACCCCGTGAACACAAGAATAATCAAACTCGATTCCTTGTCCAATTCTATTGGGGCCTGACCCAAGAACAATTATTTTCTTTTTATCTGTAACAACACTTTCGTTATCAACGTAACGTGTTCCATCTGCTTTTTCAATTTCTGCTTCAAAAGTCGAGTAATAGTAAGGCGTTTTCGCTTTAAATTCGGCCGCACAAGTATCAACGAGTTTGAATACACGATTGATATTCATTTCTGAACGTAAATTGTGAACTTGGCTTTCCAGGCAACCTACCATGTGAGCGATTTGTCTGTCGGCAAAACCTTTTTGTTTCGCTTCAAGCAACAATTCTCTTGGTAAAGATTCTACTTTATAGTTTGAAATCTCTTTTTCTAACGTATAAAGCTCTTCGTATTGTTTCAAGAACCACATATCGATTTTAGTAATTTCATGAATGCGGCTCAATGGAATTCCCATCGCGATAGCATCATAAATCACAAAAACACGATCCCAACTCGCAAAAGTCAGTTTCTCGATAATTTGTTCGTAGTTAGTATATCCTTTTCCATCAGCACCCAAACCATTTCTTTTGATTTCCAATGATTGAGTCGCTTTGTGCAATGCTTCTTGGAACGAACGTCCAATTCCCATTACTTCCCCAACAGATTTCATTTGAAGTCCTAACGTTCTATCAGCTCCTTCGAATTTATCAAAGTTCCAACGTGGAATTTTTACAATCACATAATCCAAAGTTGGTTCGAATAAAGCCGAAGTCGATTTGGTAATTTGATTTTGTAATTCATCTAAGTTGTACCCCAAAGCCAGTTTGGAAGCAATTTTAGCAATAGGATACCCCGTCGCTTTTGATGCCAAAGCGGAGGAACGAGACACACGAGGATTGATTTCAATCGCTACAATATCTTCTTTATCGTCAGGCGAAACGGCAAACTGCACGTTACAACCTCCAGCAAAATTTCCGATGCTACGCATCATCAAGATCGCATAATCACGCATTCTTTGAAAAGTCGTGTCAGACAAGGTCATGGCAGGCGCCACCGTAATCGAATCTCCGGTATGAATTCCCATTGGATCCATATTTTCGATAGAACAGATAATCACAACATTATCATTCTTATCTCTCAAAAGTTCCAATTCGTATTCTTTCCAACCCATCAATGCTTTATCAATTAAAACTTCGTGAATGGGTGAAGCTTCTAAACCTCTGGTTAAAAGTTCGTCAAAATCTTCTTTTTTATAAACAATAGCAGCTCCAGTTCCACCTAAAGTAAAGGACGGACGGATTACTAACGGGAAACCAAATTCCTGAGCAATTTCTTTTCCTCTAAGATAAGAGGTACATATTTCTGCAGGCGCAGATGGAACTCCGATTTTTTTAAGAAGGTTTTTGAATTGCTCCCTGTCTTCGGTAATATTAATGGCATTGACATCAACCCCGATTAATTTTACTCCAAAATCCTGCCAAATTCCTTTTTCATCAGCTTCCAGACACAAGTTCAAAGCGGTTTGTCCACCCATAGTAGGTAAAACGGCATCGATTTGAGGATGTGCTTTAAGGATTTCAATAATGGATTTGGTCGTTAGCGGCTTCAAGTAAACATGATCGGCCATAGTGGGGTCGGTCATAATCGTAGCAGGATTCGAGTTGATTAGGATCACTTCAATTCCTTCTTCGCGAATAGAACGTGCAGATTGTGATCCTGCATAATCAAATTCGCATGCTTGACCAATAACAATTGGGCCTGAACCTATTATTAAAACTGATTTTATGGATGTATCTTTTGGCATTGTATGGTATTATTGTGTTGTGTAGTTATTTTTTTCGAAGTTCAAAGTTACTCAACTTTAAGTCCTTACATTAAATCTTAACAATTTTTAACGATAAGGTATAAAAAAAGGCGATACTAAAAAAAGTAACGCCTTATGTATGTTTATAAAAACATTATTTTTTGTGTCTTGGTTCACAAGAAACAGTCAATTTATGTCTTCCTTTAGCTCTTCTACGCGCTAGAACTTTTCTTCCATTAGCAGAAGCCATTCTGTCCATAAATCCGTGCTTATTTCTTCTTTTTCTTTTCGATGGTTGAAACGTTCTTTTGCTCATTGCTTTGTATCTTTAAAATCTTATTTATATGTCTTCCTATTTTTAGAACAACTGTTATTCTAAAACCGAGTGCAAATATACAAAGACTTTTTTTTCTCACAAGCAGTTTTGTAAAAATATTTTCAATTCCTTTTACTATATTTGTGATCTTAAAATAAACACACTATGTTTCACAGAAATATTAAACTTATTATCGCCGGACTTATTATAGCTACTGGCATTTGGCAATTTACAGAAGGAAATATCGGTAATGGAATATTCCTTATTTTATTGAGTGCAATTCCTATTTTTCTGTACTTCAAAAACGAATTCATCTTACTTGCCTTCTTAAAACTAAGAAAACAGGATTTTGAAGGCGCTAAAAAATGGTTGACTTACATCAAAAATCCCGAAACTGCGTTAGTACAAAAACAACAAGGATACTTTAATTACTTACACGGAATCATGCTTTCGCAAACGAATATCAATCAAGCAGAGAAATATTTCAAGAAAGCAATTGAGTTAGGATTGTCAATGGATATGGATTTAGCTGTAGCCAAATTAAATTTAGCTGGAGTTGCCATGACACGTCGCCGAAAATTAGAAGCTACTTCTCTATTGAATGAAGCCAAAAAATTAGACAAACAGAATATGTTGAAAGATCAGATTACGATGATGAAAGATCAAATGAAGAAAATATAATTTATTTCAACTATTGAAAAAGGGTCAAATGATACACATTTGACCCTTTTTTATTTCGTTCAATCCTGCTTTGAAAGAACAAAATTACATCACTTTTTTCATCAACCATATACGAAATATAAGTTCATTTAAGCATTTGCTTATCTTAGTTTTTACGTGACTTATATTTTCTTAATGCCTTATATGGTTTAAAAAAAAATAGCTAATATCCCTTCAAAGGAATTTCGATTTGGTATTTTTTACCAGTATCATTTATTAATTTCGTTTCCCTTAACCACGGATTGTGTATTTTCAAAATCTTATAGTTAATTCCTTGGCTTATTGCAAAACTGGCCAAATCAGTAATCGAACTGTCAATTTCGATTTTCTTGGTCGGCAAGATTCCGTATAAATCTTCCGAAGCAATGGCAAATCCATATTTTACCGGGTTTTTCATGATCTCTTTCAACGCTAAAATTCTGAAAACATAGCGAGACGTTTCTTCAGTCAGCAACAAATCGTAATAATTAGATACTTTTTGAAGATCAATTTGTTTATTCACACCCGTCATTCCACCGTTATATGAAGCTGCCGCCAAGGTCCAGCTGCCAAATTTACCTTTGGCACTCAAAAAATAACTACAAGCTGCTTCTGTAGATTTTTCTAAATCATAGCGTTCATCAACATTTTCATTGACTTCCATTTTTCTTTCTTTGGCAGTGTCCGGCATGAATTGCCAAACACCTCTAGCTCCTGCTGGCGAAACCACATTCACTAAACCACTTTCTATAACAGCAAGATATTTAAAATCATCCGGAATTCCATTCTTTTTCAAAATAGGTTCAATTACAGGAAAAGCACGATTGGCTCTTTTTATAGCCAAAATAGTGGACGCATGCAGATTTACATTTACCAACAATTCCCTGTCCAAACGTTCCTTAACATCCGATATTTTTAATGGTGTTTCTTCGCCTGCAAAATCCAATTTTACTGGAAAAACCGACACTGATTCTTTTTTAAAATCTTTTTCCTCATCTGGATTTGCTGCGGCAAAAATAAATATTCCACTGGCAAAAACTACAGTAAAGAGTACCGCAAGTTTATTTATTACTTTCATGTTTTCTTTTTTAAGTCTTTCGTTTCCTTACAAAAGCACGTGTACTTCCTTTTTCGTTTCCAATATAATGGAAGGCAAATTTTCATTCAACCATTTGTATTTATTCAAAATCATAATGTGCGTCCCTCCTTTTACAACAACACAATTTTTAATATTTTTTATAGGAAAAACATCATCCATATCGCCATGAATATGAATTACGTTTTCATCGACAACCGTTCTGTCCCAAAGAATAACTTGCTCTACTGCCCAGTTCAAATAGCGAATATCCCGAACCGAAAGAAACTTTTTATACAATTTAAGCCTTTGGTTCACTTTTTCCCCAAAGGAAAATTTAGCCAGACTTTCGATATTTGCAATCAGACTCATAGGAATCAGCTTATAGGCTTTCGTGGTTTTGGCAATTTTCAATCTTCGAGGGAATTCCAAATTACTTCTTACACTCGAAATGACAATAACCTTCCGTGCATCAACATATTTTGCCATTTCCTGTACCAAAATACCACCGAAAGAAACTCCAATCAAAACAGGATTCTTATGTTTAATTTTCTGAGCGATTCGCTTGGTATAATCCATTAAAGATTCATTATCCAGCGGAATCTCCCATTCTAATAAATGTATTTCAAAAGTAGCTGACGGAAGCACAATACGCTCAAAAATTGCAGTACTTGCCGCTAATCCAGGCATCAGATAAACTGGTATTTTACTCATAATTGTTTTAACGATTTTATAAGGGCATTCCGATTTTTTATAACGAATTTTGTATAAAAATAATTTTTTTATCGGAAACTACTGAAATTTTCACCTTATATTATCAATAATTTATGACAACACAACTATTTGAATCGAACACAAGAGGCAAAGCAGATTTTGGCTGGCTTAAAGCCAATTTTTCCTTTTCATTTGGAAATTATTACAACCCGGAACGTCAACAATTTGGAATGTTACGCGTTTTAAATGACGATACCATCGCAGGAGGAACTGGCTTTGGCACCCATCCGCATGCCAACATGGAAATCATCACCATTCCACTTGAAGGCGGTTTAAAACACAAGGACAGTATGGGAAATGAGGGCGTCATTCGTTTTGGAGAAGTGCAAGTAATGAGTGCCGGAACCGGAGTGGAGCATTCTGAAATGAATGCCAGTCAGAAAGACAATGCCAAAACATTACAATTATGGATATTCCCTGACAAAGAAGCCGTTACGCCAAGATATGAGCAGAAATCATTTGATATTGAGAATCAAATCAATACCTTTGTAAATATTGTTTCGCCAAAAGACAGTACTGACGGAAATGCGCTTTGGGTGCACCAGAAGACTTTTTGTTATTTAGGTCTTTTCGACACTAACACCACTACGATATACTTAGTTAAAATTCCTAAAAACGGAGTTTATTTATTTTTAATTGAAGGCGAAATAGAAGTTAACAATCAAGTTTTGAAGGCAAGAGATGCCATGGAAATAACTGATTTCGATCAATTTGAAATCAAGATTATCACCAAATCAAAAATACTTTTGGTAGAAGTGCCACTAAATCAGAGTTAAATTAGTATGGAAGCAGCAATCACTATGGAAATCAAGGACAACACTTTTGCCAGACAATTTGAAACTGAAGTGAAAGAAGGATTAGTTTCTGTTGAATATTCGTTTCAAGAGAAAAAAATATTTTTGACAAAAATCAATGCACCTGATTCATTTGAAGACGAGGAATTCATTTCTAATTTTCTAAAAAACATAATGGAAATTGCGATTGAACGAAAATTCAAAGTCGTCCCTATCCTTCCTAAAATAGTGTTATTTTTCAAAAAAAATCCTATTTACAAAGAGTTACTTCCTCCTGGAATACGATTATAAAAAAGAGACATTGTTAATAAACAATGTCTCTTTTTTTAATTTTAAAATCAAAAAGCTCAAATTCAATAGTTCAAATCATCTTCTCTCCCCCGACTGATTTGGATTATCCCTTCTTGGCATAGACTGACGATTCGTCGGCGCATTTTCTTGCCGAGTTCTTGGCATTGGCTGACGATTCTCCGGAGCTGTAGGATGAACTGAACGATTCCTTGGAGCATTTTCTTGACGAGTTCTCGGCATTGGCTGACGATTCTCCGGAGCTGTAGGATGAACTGAACGATTCCTTGGAGTATTTTCTTGACGAGTTCTCGGCATCGGTTGACGATTCCCTGGCGCATTTTCTTGACGAGTTCTCGGTATCGCTTCTCTTGTTCTTGGAAGAACAGGTGATTCTGGTCTTCTAAAAGTTCTTCCCTCATAAGTTCTTCTATACGCATCATTTACCCTGTTTCTTCTTACAATTGGAGAACTGGTCCTTCTGGAAGAATAATACGAATAGGAAAGCGGATATCTTATATATCCCGTTCTGCGATAAAATGGGTTTCTATAATAATAATTATGATAACCCCAATAATTATAATAATAAACAGGAGTCCAAGGACGCCAATAGTAAGGATAATATCCCCAATACCATGGAGATATGTAAATCACAAATGACGGAGAAAATAAATTGATTATTATTGGCCAATCATTAACATAAAAAACACTATTCCAATACGTATTATTAAAGACTCTTTCATTACCTAAATAACCAGGATTTAGGGTTCCAAAGGTATTTTCTGAGCTAGGCTCTACAATGTAATCTTCACCATATAATTCTTCATCCCCTATAATTTGAACAACAATCTTTCCGTATCTGTTTTTATTGACTTCAATAACAGCAACATCCTGATCTTCCGATCTATTTATCGCCACACGAAGCACAATCGAATAAGAACCACCATCTCTATAACTAACTACTCGAATGTAATCTATTAAATTGTCATTATTTAAATCCAGATTATTGATATTCCTATCTTTGCTATTAATCGCTCTTTCAAATTCTTCTAAAGTTTTTGATTTTTGAAAAATGTCCAATACAGCATACAGATTTAGGTTATCACCCGGCAAACCTAAAGCTACAGGTTCGTTTTCTATTTGAGAAAACACCGGTAAACTCAACAAACAAGTCGTTAAGAACACAAAGGATAAAATTATTTTTTTCATGATTTCAAATTTTAATGCAAGCCACTAAAAAAAAACACCAAATAACTAGTTATAAGATACTTATGTTAAATTCCTAAAAATAAAGCTGCAAAAAGTGTTCCCAAATTATTCCAAAAGGGTATTTTTTTTTAGAATTGGAATTGGTTAGAAACCATACAACATAAAAAAAGACACACGCTATCCGTATGCCTAATTTTTATTCTTCAAAAATGTAAATTCCGTTTACTAAACTGAACTACTTCTTCTCTATCTCTCTCATGCTGTCCATTTTTTTATTTGCTAAGAAACCAGTAATATCTTCAAAATGCTCCACTACTCTTTTGTTTCCAAATTCAAAAACCTTAGTCGCCAATCCATCCAAGAAATCCCTATCGTGAGAAACCAAAATTAATGTTCCGTCAAAATCGCGAAGCGCCTCTTTGATAATATCTTTTGTTTTCATATCCAAGTGATTCGAAGGCTCATCCAGAATCAATAAATTCACTGGTTCCAATAATAGTTTTATCATTGCCAAACGGGTTTTCTCACCACCAGAAAGCACTTTTACTTTCTTAGTTACATCATCACCATGAAACATAAAAGCACCCAAAATATCTTTGATTTTAGTTCTAACATCACCCACGGCAATATCATCAATGGTTTCAAAAATAGTGGCGTTTTCATTCAATAAAGAGGCTTGGTTTTGGGCAAAATAACCAATTTGTGCATTGTGACCGATTTCTAAACTCCCTCCATCAATCTCAATTTGCTTCATGATTGCTTTAATCATCGTCGATTTCCCTTCGCCATTTTTTCCAACGAAAGCCACTTTCTCGCCTCTCTCAATCACAACATTAGCATCTTTAAAAACAACATGATCTCCATACGATTTTGACAAATCTTTTACAATAACAGGATATTGTCCAGAACGTACCGCAGCAGGAAACTTTAATTTTAATGCCGAAGTATCTACTTCGTCAACCTGCACAATAACCAGTTTCTCTAACATCTTAACTCGAGATTGAACAGCATCTGTTTTAGAAAATGTCCCTTTAAAACGGTCAATAAAAGTTCTATTATCAGCAATCATACGTTGTTGTTCATCGTATGCTTTTTGTTGGTGAACCCTACGGTCTTTTCTCAGTTCTAAATAATGAGAATATTTTGCTTTATAGTCATAAATACGCCCCATGGTAACTTCAATGGTACGATTTGTAATATTATCTACAAAAGCCCTATCGTGAGAAATCACCACCACCGCTTTGGCGGAATTAATCAAGAAATCTTCCAGCCATTGGATACTTTCAATATCCATATGATTGGTAGGCTCATCCAGTAAAATTAAGTCTGGTTTTTGCAAAAGGATTTTGGCTAATTCTATTCGCATTCTCCATCCTCCAGAAAACTCCGAAGTTTGACGGCTAAAATCTTCGCGAACAAATCCCAAACCAATTAATATTTTCTCTACTTCGGCTTCGTAATTTATTTCTTCTATGGCATAAAATTTCTCGCTTAAGTCCGAAACTCTCTCGATCAATTTCATGTAAGCGTCACTTTCATAATCCGTACGAATAGTCAATTGTTCATTGATTTCATCGATTTCTGCTTTCATTCCAAAAACTTCACCAAAAGCTTTAGAAGTTTCTTCCATTACCGTCGCGCCATCCGTAGCCAATAAATGTTGGGGTAAATACGCCACAACAGCATCTTTTGGCGCCGAAATATTACCGGTTGAAGGCTTACTTTGACCCGCAATAATTTTAAGAAGCGTCGATTTTCCAGCTCCATTTTTACCCATAAGGGCAATTTTATCGTTTTCATTTATGGCAAAAGAAACATCACTAAAAAGGGTGGTGCCACCAAATTGTACGGAAATATCGTTAACTGTAATCATTATATTTGTTTAAAGTTTAATGTTCGAAAATTTAAAGTTATATTAACTGATGAACATTTTTTTTGAAAGTGCAAAGATAGATTAAATTGATAATTAGACAATTTGCCAATTAGAAAAGTTTTTAAGGAATCTATACAACTAAAATTGTCATTTCGACAAAGGAAATCCCAAGTGAGATTTCTCCTTTGTCGAAATGACAAAATGATGGATTGTTCAGAAGTTAGTTTTAAATGCTACTGCTATTCTTTTCTCCACTTTTTAGATTCCTCAAAAACGTGTTCTAAAATTGCGGCTTCTCTTTCGTCAAAGTCAACATTTCTGCGAGCCATTACTAATCGAGCCGTTTCAAACGCTTTTTTGGTTATATAAGTGGTAAAACCCGAAGCGCCTCCCCAAGAAAAACTCGGTACAAAGTTGCGGGGAAATCCGCTGCCAAAAATATTAGCGCTCACACCTACTACCGTTCCGGTATTGAACATCGTATTAATCCCGCATTTACTGTGGTCTCCCATCATCAATCCACAAAACTGAAGTCCGGTTTTAGCAAAACCTTCAGTTTCATAACTCCACAATTTCACTTCTTCGTAATTATTTTTTAAGTTCGAATTATTACTGTCAGCACCAATATTACACCATTCGCCAAGAACAGAATTTCCTAAAAACCCGTCGTGTCCTTTATTCGAATAACCAAACAATACCGAATTATTAACTTCTCCACCAATTCTGGAATGCGGACCAACAGTTGTTGCGCCATACACTTTGGCAGCCATTTTTACAACCGCATTTTCGCATAAGACAAAAGGGCCTCTGATTACGGAACCTTCCATAATCTCGGAATATTTACCTATATATATAGGACCTGTAGCTGCGTTTAAGGTAACAAATTCCAACTTTGCTCCTTCTTCTATAAATATGTTTTCAGGCGCAATTACATTAACACTTTTCGGAATGGGTTGTGATTTTCTGTCTTGGGTTAAGAATTCAAAATCCTCTCGAATGGCAGCATCGTTCTTGGAAAAAATATCCCAAGTATGCTCTACCGTTAAGCAATCGTCTTGATATTCTATAATTTCATAGGTATCAAAATCAACTTCTTCCTGGTTTTCGTTGGTATAAAAAGCAATTACTTCTTCTCCTTTAAAAATAGCCTGATTCGACTCCAAATTACTGACCATTTCGACCAAAACATCGTTAGGCAGAAAAGAGGCATTTATCATTACATTTTCTTCCAGTTCTACCATTGGATATTTTTCAGACAAATATTCTTCTGTCAATGTAGTTGTGGTAGAGCCCAAACGCATTTCCCATTTTTGACGAATGGTCATTATCCCAATAAGAATATCCGCAACCGGGCGCGTGAAAGTAAAAGGCAATAATGCATTTCGTGAAGGACCGTCAAAAAGTATGTAATTCATAAAAAATGTTTATTTGTTGATTCGGTTATTTGTTGATTCGGAAATTAATTTTAGTCTACCGTTATAATACTATTGAGACCAAAGTTACAAAGTTTTCAAATAGATAAAAATAAAAAAAGCCTCCCGTCCCGAAGTGTCGGGAGGAAGGCAATATTTTAGAAAACAAGTTAAAATTATTTAACGTGTTTAGCGTATTTAGTTTTGAATTTATCAATACGTCCTGCAGTATCAATAAGTTTAGATTTACCTGTGTAAAAAGGGTGAGAAGTTCTAGAGATCTCCATTTTTACAACTGGGTATTCAACACCGTCAACTGTTAATGTTTCTCTTGTATCTGCAGTAGATTTAGTGATAAAAACTTCGTCATTCGACATGTCTTTAAATGCAACTAATCTGTAATTTTCCGGGTGAATTCCTTTTTTCATCTTGTTAATCTTTTTTATTTGTTAATTACAACTTGTTTTGAAGCTTTTCTTCTAACAGAAAAGGTATAAACTCCTTATAACTTTTTGTTTTACATTATTATTTTGAGTTTGCAAATTTACAATTTTTTTCCAATAATCAAACCTTTGCTTCACTTTTTTTATATAATCGTAAAAAGCGATTTTTATCCTCGAATATATTGGGAATTGCTATATTTGTGGATTAATAAATAAACAGCTACTAATGGTTAATGAAATTATAAAAAGAAACGGAATTACATTTGGGATAATCACAGGAGTAATATTATCATTAATTACTACTTTAATGTATGCAATAGACATAAAACTATTCATCGCTTGGTGGACAACCCTTTTAAGCTTTTCTGTTTTTATCATTGTTCCAATTGTATCGCTTTCTAAAACAAAAAAAGAATTAAACAGCATTTTTCCTTTCAAAGAAGCCTTCACTACCTATTTTATTACAGCAGTAATTGGCGTGCTTATTTCAGTCGCTTTCAAAATCATTTTGTTCAATTTCATAGATCCTTCAGTAAAAGCTACGCTCTTGGATTTAACAATCAAATATTTGATAGATACTTCTCAAAAATTTGGAGTGGCGGCATCCTCGTTAAAGGAAACCATTTCAAAGCTAAGAGAAACGGATCCTTATTCTATCGTTGAACAATTAAAAGGGTCTATTTTTAATATCTTTTTTTGCGCCATATTAGGATTAATTATGGCAGCCTTTTTTAAAAGCAAATCTCCATCACAAGAATAAACAGTAATGAACTTATCTATACTCATACCTCTTCTCAACGAAGAGGAATCACTTAAAGAATTGTACACTTGGATCATTAAAGTGATGCAATCGAATAATTACACCTATGAAATCATTTTCCTGGATGATGGAAGCACGGATGATTCTTGGACTATTATCGAAGAATTTGCACGTGAAAATTCTCATGTAAAAGGAATTCGATTCATGAAAAACTTTGGAAAATCGCAAGCGTTACATGCTGGTTTTGCAAAAGCCAAAGGTGATGTAATTATCACCATGGATGCCGACTTACAAGATAGTCCTGAAGAAATTCCCGGATTATATGAAATGATTGTGAATGGTAAATTTGATTTAGTTTCCGGTTGGAAAAAGAAACGCTACGATTCTGTAGTTGCTAAAAATTTACCTTCAAAATTATTCAATTGGGCTGCCAGAAAAACTTCGGGAGTTGAGCTGAATGATTTCAATTGCGGATTGAAAGCCTACAAGAATGTTGTGGTAAAAAACATTGAAGTTTCGGGTGAAATGCACCGATACATTCCGGTTTTGGCAAAAAATGCCGGTTTTGGAAAAATTGGCGAAAAAGTGGTCCAACATCAAGCCAGAAAATATGGCGAAACTAAATTTGGAATGGAACGTTTCATTAATGGTTTCCTAGATTTGATTACCATTTGGTTTCTTTCCCGATTCGGAAAAAGACCGATGCATTTATTTGGCGCCATGGGATCATTAATGTTTATTATTGGTTTTCTACTTGCTGGATACATTGGTATTTCAAAACTATACCATATGTATAACGGCATGACGTATAACTTAGTGACTACAAATCCTTGGTTTTATATTGCGCTGACAACGATGGTATTGGGAACGCAATTATTTTTGGCCGGATTTCTTGGCGAAATAATTTTGCGTACCAAAAACAATGAAGAGCGTTATAAAGTTTCAAGTGAGGTTAATTTTTTATAATTTTCATTCTAAATAAAAAATTAATGCAAATCATATTGATTGATTTTGCTAATTGCATTGGGATAATTATTGAAATTGCAAGAACCATTTCTCGTCAGGACACGAACTAGCCCTGATAGCAGCGGCATCCTTTTTCTTTTTTTCTTAAAAAAAGAAAAAGATACAGCGAATAGCAGGAAATAGCTCCAAAAAAAATTGAAATTGATTCGTCGAAATAACTATATTTAAATTTTAAACTAAGAATTTAGAAACTAAAAAACATACAAAAATGGATATCAAACAAAACATTTTGGATGCAGTAAATGAATGGTTAACCCCAACATTTGACACAGCAACACAGGAAGCTATCAAAGAATTGATGACTACATCACCTAAAGATCTGGAAGAAAGTTTTTATAAAAATCTTGAATTTGGAACTGGTGGAATGCGCGGTGTAATGGGCGTAGGAAACAATCGCATCAATAAATACACTCTTGGAAAAAGCACACAAGGACTTTCGGATTATTTGCATACAGCATTTCCTAACCAACCCATAAAAGCAGTTATTGCTTATGATTGTCGTCATAATAGTGATACATTGGCCAAAGTAGTTGCGGATGTTTTCTCTGCAAATAGGATTCAAGTTTATTTATTTTCAAGTTTGAGACCAACACCGGAATTGTCATTTGCGCTTAAATATTTAGGTTGCCAATGCGGAATCGTTCTTACTGCTTCTCACAATCCACCAGAATATAATGGTTATAAAGTGTACTGGGAAGATGGTGGACAAATTGTTCCACCAGAAGACGAGGGAATTATTAATGTAATTGAAAATTTAAATTACGACCAAATCAAATTTACAGCAAATGAAGATTTGATAGCATATATAGACACCGAGGTAGATCAGGCTTTTATCAAATCATCGATTGAAAATGCCAGTTTCAACACTCCGGCTGCAGCCAAAGAAAGTCTAAATATTGTTTTTACTTCGTTACACGGAACTTCAATAACACTAGTGCCAGATACATTATCTCAAGCGGGTTACACCAATGTGCATATTGTTGAGGAACAAAGAGTCCCAAATGGTGATTTTCCAACTGTAAAATCTCCTAATCCTGAAGAGCCGGAAGCATTGGCAATGGCGTTGGCATTAGCCGATAAAACAAATTCTGATATTGTAATCGGTACCGATCCCGATTGTGATCGATTGGGTGTTGCTGTCCGAAATAACGAAGGACAAATGACTTTATTGAACGGAAATCAGACTATGATTTTGATGACTGCTTTCTTATTGGAAGAATGGAAAAAGGCTGGAAAAATCAATGGAAAACAATTCGTAGGTTCAACAATCGTTTCGACACCTATGATTATGGAATTGGCGACTGCTTATGGCGTAGAATTTAAAGTGGGTCTGACCGGTTTTAAATGGATTGCCAAAATGATAAAAGATTTTCCTGAGCTGCAATTCATTGGTGGTGGCGAGGAAAGTTTTGGATATATGGTGGGCGATGCGGTTCGCGATAAAGATGCCGTAGCAGCGACTTTGTTAATTTGTGAAGTTGCAGCTCAGGCAAAAGCCAAAGGAAGTACCGTTTATACAGAATTATTAAAATTGTATGTAGCACACGGTTTTTACAAGGAGCATTTGATTTCTATCACTAAAAAAGGAATGGAAGGCTTAGCCGAAATCAATCAAATGATGATTTCTTTACGCGAAAACCCTGTAAAGGAAATCAACGGACAAAGAGTAATCATGTTAGAAGATTACAAATCATCTGTTGCCAAAAACTTACTTACCGGTGAAGAAGAAATCATCGATATGCCAAAAGCTGATGTATTGATTTATTATACTGAAGACGGATCTAAAATTTGCGCCAGACCAAGTGGTACAGAACCTAAAATAAAATTCTACATCAGTGTGAACGCTGAATTGGATTCGGTTGAGAATTTCACGAAAGTAGAGGCTATATTAAACGACAAAATAAAAAATATTATTATTGCAATGCAATTGAACTAATGGACAAAAGCTTATTAAAATTAATTCCTTACACAAAACCTTATAAGTCTCATATTACCTGGAATGTGGTATACAATGTTCTGTATGCGTTGTTCAGTACCATATCTATGCTAACTCTTCTTCCTGTACTTGAAGTGCTGTTTGGTAAAACCAAAACAATCGAAAAAGAACCTGTATACACGGGAATAGGGAATATAAAGCAGTTTGGTTCCGATTTTATGTATTATAAAATTTCAGAATTAACAAAGGAAAATAGCATCCAAGTGGCACTGTTATTTGTTGTTTTAATGGTTATTACAACGTTCTTATTCAAAAATTTATTCAATTATCTCGCTTCGCATCACATTATGCACCTCAAAAATGGGGTTTTAAGAGATTTGAGAAAATCAATGTATAATAAAATAATAGAATTGCCCATTTCCTATTATTCTGAAAAAAGAAAAGGAGATATTATGGCTCGAATGCTTGGCGATGTCAATGAAGTCCAAAATTCCTTTTTTTCTATATTAGAACTTGTCGTAAAAGAACCCTTAACTATTATTTTTGCTTTAGTAACCATGTTTTTTATAAGCACAAAACTGACTTTATTTGTTTTGATTTTTATCCCGATTTCCGGATTAATCATTTCAAAAATCGCTAAAAATTTAAGAGCAAAATCGTTGCAGGCACAACAAGAAAGTGGTTTCCTAATTTCTATCGTCGATGAAAGTTTGAGCGGGTTGAAAGTGATAAAGAGTTACAATGCAGAGACTAATTTCAAAAACAGATTTAACAATTCTGTAACCCGATTGTTGAATTTATCAAACAGCATCGGAAACAAAAATAATCTGGCCACCCCATTAAGTGAATTTTTAGGAATCACAACAATTTCAGTCTTACTTTTTTATGGTGGGAATTTGGTGTTAGTAGAAAAAACATTAGAAGGCTCTGCCTTTATTGTTTATCTGACATTAGCTTTTAATATTCTTACGCCCGCCAAAGCCATTTCTAAAGCTTCATATTCCGTAAAAAATGGATTAGCCGCTGCTGAACGTGTTTTTGAAGTCTTAGAAGTCAAAAACGAAATCACTTCTAAAGAAAATGCGATTGACAAAAACACTTTTGATTCTAATATAACAATCCAAAACATCAACTTTAAATACGAAGATGAAGCTGTTCTAAAAGACTTTTCATTGGAAGTAAAAAAAGGACAAACTGTAGCTCTTGTTGGACAATCTGGAAGCGGAAAAAGTACCATTGCCAATTTGCTTACCCGTTTTTATGATGTTAATGAAGGAACAATTTGTATCGATGGAATTGACATCAAAGACATGAATATTCATTCACTTCGTGATTTAATGGGATTGGTAACCCAAGACAGTATTTTATTTAATGATACCATAAAAGCAAATATTTCTTTAGGCAAATTAGATGCTACTGATGAAGAAATAATTGAAGCCTTGAAAATTGCCAATGCATATGAATTTGTAAAAGATTTACCTCTAGGAATTCATACTAATATCGGCGACAGTGGAAACAAACTTTCTGGCGGTCAAAAACAACGATTGTCTATTGCGAGAGCAGTTTTGAAAAATCCTCCGATTATGATACTCGATGAAGCGACTTCTGCATTAGATACCGAAAGCGAAAAATTTGTACAAATCGCTCTGGAAAACATGATGCAAAATAGAACCTCTATTGTAATTGCACACCGTTTATCCACTATTCAAAAAGCCGATTTAATTGTGGTAATGAAAAAAGGAAAAATTGTAGAACAAGGCAAACACGAGGAACTAATTGCTATGGATGGCACTTATAACAAATTAGTAACCTTACAATCATTTGAATGATGATTTAAAATTAGTAGTTTTATGTTCAATTGTGTATTAAAATCTAAAAAATGTATCTTAATAATCCAAACATAAAACTTCCTGAAGATTCTAACACCATCGTTTGGAAATACCTTGATTTATCAAAGTTTCTAGACTTACTGATGTCGCAAAAACTGTTTATGTCGCGCTCTGATAAATTTGAAGATCAATATGAAGGTACTTTTAGCGAACCTACATTTGAAGAAATAAAAAAATTATCGATTGACAATCCTGAATTTCTCAATTTTTATAAAACACATCGGGAAAAAGTAGCGATTAGCAGTTGGCATATCAATGAATATGAATCCTTTGCGATGTGGCAAATTTTCACACAAAACAGCGAAGGATTGGCTATTCAATCCACGATTGGCAGATTACAAAAGGCACTTCATCCTGAGACAAATTTCAATCAATACATTGGTGAAGTAAATTATATCGATTACAAAAAAGAATACATACCGTTTGATGATATGTTTTTTCCTTTTTTATTCAAAAGAAAGAGTTTCCAATACGAACGTGAAGTACGAATTATTTCAGATGTTGCAGACAATACCATCAAAATCAACGATGGACTTAAAATCAATGTTGACATTAATGAACTGATCGAAAAAATATACATTCACCCAAAATCTGAAAACTGGTACAAAAACCTCGTTATTCAATTAGTTAAACAATTGGGATTTAATTTTACGATTGAAAAGTCCGACTTAGAAAGTGATATTTTAATTTAGGTTTTAAACGGGTTTGTAACTTATTATTTTCCATTCCTTGTTTGACAAATCAACGTAGTTATAATGCACCACATCCATTTTATCAAATTGTCCATTTTTATTAGTATCCTCAACGGTTCTAAAATACAAACGGTTATTTGATTCAATCAAATTCCAATCGATTAATTCCTGATAACTATCTGATAATTTAGTCAATTTATCCCCACTTATTTCACTAAGATACAACGCCTTAATATCACTCGTATCCAGTTTCCCGTCCTTATTGGTATCCATATCAACCATCGTGTACACCATGATTTGATTTTTGGTTTTATTAGCAACTGATTTCAAATAAGTCGCAGTTTGAATCAAAACTGGTTTATCTGTCAATGCTTTTATAGAATCAGAACCAATTTTTTGAAACTTTATATTTTGTAAAAAACCAGTAATTTCATTTTCTCCATAATTAGATATTGTAAAACTCAGATCATTCACACTGGAAGATCCATATCTTGTTTTTATACCTTTTTCTCGAATACTTAAATCTCCCACAGGATGAATCAGATAATTGGTTCCATCCATATGAATGGGCAAATCGGCTATTTCGATATCTGTCGAATCAGTTTTGGCGACGGCTCTTCCCCTAGAAGCATCGTAAGTTACTTTGGGTTTTTCTGAATCTTCTTTGCAACTGGTTAAAAGCAGAACTGAAAGTCCTAATAATGCTATATGTAATTTTTTCATGATAATGTCTTATTAAAAAATAAATTCAAATGTAATCATTTTTAAAAACGCTTCTGTCATTCTGTAAATGATTTATGATATATAAAGGGCTTAAAACTGCAATAAAAAAGCTCTTATTTCTTTTCTATTACAACTTCGCGCTAAATTTAATATTAAAAACCCTGGTGGTCATATAATTAGGAATTGCATATTGATTTTTTGAATATACATCCCGAACCCAAGTATTCGTAATTGCATTTTGATTATCAAAGAGGTTAAAAATTTCTAAGCCTATAGCTAACTCCTTAAAACTTTTAAGCCAATCTTTATTGCCGTTGCCCGAACTATTTTCTAAAAACACTTTAGAAAAACCAACATCCGCTCTGCGATAATCTCTCAACCTGTTTTGATACAAATACGGATCTGCATACGAAGGTGAACCACCTGGCAAACCGGTGTTGTAAACCAAATTCAAGTATATTTTTACACTCGGAATATTAGGCATAAAGTCTTGGAACAAAAGCCCAAATTTCAATCTTTGATCCGTTGGTCTGGATATATACCCCTTGCTATCGCTATTTTCTTCCGTTTTAAGATAACCGAAACTTAACCAAGATTCTGTTCCTGGCACAAACTCCCCATTCAACCGAACGTCCAATCCCTGCGCATATCCTTTGGCATTATTATTAGCCGCGTAACGTATACGGACATTATCTATCGTATACGTATTTACGTCCGTCAATGATTTATAATACAGTTCTGAAACCAGTTTAAAAGGGCGATTCCACATTTTGAAACTGTAATCATTACTTAGAACCAAATGAATGGATTGTTGTGCCTTAACATTTGGCTGCACTACTCCATCAGCACCCCTAAGTTCCCTATAAAATGGCGGTTGGTGGTATACACCTCCCGAAATCCTGAAAACCATATCCTTTTCCCAATTTGGTTTTATGGCAAATTGTGCTCTTGGACTAAAAGTAACTTGAGATTTACCCATTGCATTATCTCCAGAAACTTCCCAATTATGCATTCGTACTCCCGCATTATACCAAACTTCACTCGAACCTAAATTATCTTTTCTACTCCATTGCGCGTAACCTGAAAATCTATTAATCGTATTGAAATTAGTTGCTCTCACATTTTGATAAGGTACTAAAGGCCCTGTGTAAGCAGAATATGGCTGATCATTTTTAGGCAAAATAACAATTGGCGGATTTATAGAAAAACCTATAGAATCAATTACTTCCCACTCCGCTATTCTGTCGCG
Source organism: Flavobacterium galactosi (assembly GCF_048158585.1). Classification (NCBI taxonomy): domain Bacteria; kingdom Pseudomonadati; phylum Bacteroidota; class Flavobacteriia; order Flavobacteriales; family Flavobacteriaceae; genus Flavobacterium; species Flavobacterium galactosi. The sequence goes on along the minus strand of NZ_JBLNKV010000004.1, from coordinate 386,730 downwards.
AATGGATTCACCCGTATATTTGATTCCCCATTCGAATTGGTTTTCTTTCCAATCGTGAAATCCTTTTACTTCCGTATTTATAATTAGCGCATCTAAATCATTTCGTGCATGATTAAGCTGTGAACCAATTCCTCTTGAAAAAGAAACATCGCCATACGTATCAGAACCGATGTTAGTATCTACTTCGCCCAGACGATATTGTGCAAAAATGTCAAAATGCTCTTGTTCTAAAGTATGAAAAACGGATCCTATGAATTTCAATATAAAATTATCCGAAGCTTTAAAGGTTGTTTTTATAGCTCCAAAATAAGTATCATATTTATCTTTTTCCTGCCCTTCATAATAAATTGAAAGTGCCATAGGATTATCAATAGTTCCAAAATTAGTTTGACGCGTCAATGGCTTATACTGATATTTATTTTGAGAAATATTCCCCAGAAAACTCCATTGCCACTTTGCCGATGCCTGATAATTAATATTCGTTTGAATATCGGCGAATGTTGGCGTGAAATTCGTTTGCGTTTCCTGGCTTTCCACCAAAAGACTATTGTTACGGTACCGAACTCCGGTAACTGCCGACCATTTTTTGTTTTTGGAAACGGCATCTACAGAAAGGCTTCCGCCAAGAAAACTAGCTTCCAGATTCGCACCAAATTTCACTGGTTTTCTATAGGTAATATCCAACACGGAAGATAATTTATCACCGAATTTCGCCTGAAAACCTCCAGCAGAAAAATCTATATTTTGAACCAAATCGGTGTTCGTAAAACTCAATCCTTCTTGTTGACCGGAACGAATTAAAAAAGGGCGGTACACTTCGATTTCATTTACATAAACCAAATTCTCATCATAATTCCCGCCGCGAACTGCGTATTGCGTACTTAGTTCATTATTAGAATTAACGCCCGGTAAAGTTTTCAAGATATTTTCGATTCCCGCATTGGCTCCAGGAATTTTTCGGATAACATCAGGCTCAATGGTGGTAATTCCCTGAACTCTTTTTCCATTTTTTGCAATGACGATAACTTCCCCCATCTGCTCTTGATAGTCATTCATTACCAAATTGAACTCATAGTCTTCATTAGATTTTAAAACAATGAAAACAGTTGCTTTTTTTAAAGAAATATGCGAAAAAACAACCTCCACTTTTTGATTGGCAGGAACAGCCAAATCAAAAAAACCATTTATATTAGACTGCGTTGTTTTGCCAAGACACAAAACATTTACATTCGCTACAGGTTGATTCTTTTTATCCAGGATAATTCCTTTAATTCTAGCCGATTGGGCCGATGCAGCAAGTCCAACAAAGAAAAACAAGAAAACAAGTATTAATTTATGAGGAATCAAATGGTTTGGTTTTTATTTTTTTTGGCTTCTGAAAAAATGTGTTTCAAAGATAGTTGAATTTCCTACATTATCAATTACAACCACTTTTAAATCATTGGCACCTTCAGCAACAATCTCATCACTGAAATTATGAATTAGTTTTTTAGTTTTATTATCGTATTCGAATAATATCCAGTTTCCATTCAAATAACCGTTATACGATTTTATACCTGATAAACTATCATTTATTGTAAGCTGAATCGTCTTTTGGGCACTCAGCCATTTTCCTTCAATTGGTTTTGCAATAGTGATTTTTGGCGCAATTGTATCCATAACCAAGGTATATTTCCCCAACGTTTTTACTTTTGTGTTAAAAACATTCTCTTTTCTGTATGTAGAATTATAAGTGATTTTTTGACCTTCGACCAAACCTATAAATATTTTTTCTCGTTGAGTTTCGCTGTATTTATTGTCTTCTATGGAAATCGTAAAATTAGTATGTGCCGGAACAGTATCGTCATGAAGAAATAAAGTGTCGTTTTTGACATCAAAATTCATATTAAAATCATCGTAAAATGTTCCTGCAGGAAAGAAAACCGACATGTTATCTTTAGCAAAATTACTATCCTTATTTGCTCTTACGAAATAGTTCGACACAACGGGCTCTTGTTCAATAATAGTGGATAATAAATCATATTGAATAGGAATCGAAACCGTAGTTTTATTTCCATAAAAATCCGAAACTTCTATTCGATAAACAGAGGCCAGGTTAGGGACTACCGGAATGATTCCGTTGTTTTCATCGGCCTGAATGATGCTTAATCCATACTTATTTTTCATAAATAACTTCTGGATCCTTTGCTGGGTTTTCTTGTATTTCGAATAATCAATCAGCGCATTTATGTAGCGCATATCGTCAAAGGAATAGGTGTCGAATTGATATCCAAAATTTGGTTTTCCGTTGTAAAAAGACTGGACTTTAAAAAGACCATTTCTATTAAAAGAAACATCGTCATAATCCACAGCAGTTATTCCAAAACCTATTTCTCCATTAGCCACCACTTTTTCAGAGAGATAGGCTCCATTTTTTTGTAATGACAAATTAAGCAACAAGGGACGCTTCGAATGATTCACCGAAGTTTTTGCATCCAAAGGATATACATAAACCGAAGAAACAACAGGCTTTTTTGTGTCCTTAATATTTTTATCAAATCCAAAAAACATAGGGTTAATAATTTTTTCTGTTTTACTGTCTCGAATTTCAAAATGCAAATGCGGCCCCTCAGAACCTCCCGTATTTCCAGAAAAAGCAATTACTTGTCCTTTTTTAACAATCAGCTCGTTTGGCTTAGGAAACAATTCGATTTCAAAAGATTTCAAGTCATAGTGGGATTTTTTGATATAGTCCTCAATACCATCATTAGCTCTTTGCAAATGCCCATATACAGAAGTAAACCCGTTAGGATGAGTGATATAAATGCATTTTCCATTACCAAAAGTAGAAATTTTTATTCTTGATATATAGCCATCGGCAACAGCGTAAACCTTCAAACCTTCTTTCTGTAGTGTTTTTAAATCAAAGCCTGCATGAAAATGATTGGGTCTCAATTCGCCAAAATTTCCTGAAAGTTGCATTGGAACATCAAGTGGCGAACTAAAATAATCTTTGGGATAGTCCAATTGAGCAAAAAGAGGACTGCAAAAAAACATAAGAAATATAAAAATTTTCATGGGGTTCATTTTTGCTAAGATAAAAAAAAGTAGTTAATAAAAAATTATAAACGAAATGAAATCACAACCTACTGAATTACATATAATTGATTTTTTTAATGCAAAAAAATCAATAAAATATTGTAATAATAAAAAGGAATACTAACTTTGTAAGATTAAGTAATGAATTAGAATTAATAATGAGTGTAATTGCAGAAATAATTGATACTCTTGAAAATAAGGTTGAAAAACTTTTCAGCAAACTGAAAGGTTTGGAAAAAATCAATCAAGATTTAAAAATTGAATTAACAAAATCTGCAGCAACCATACAGACTCAAAATCAAGAGATTGAAGCGCTGAAAACGCAATGTGAAACACTCAAAATTACTAATACATTATTAGGCAGTGACGATAATAAAAGAGATACAAAGCTTAAAATAAATTCATTAATTCGCGAAATTGATTACTGTATAGCACAACTATCAGATTAATAATAATAATATGGACGATAAGCTTAAAATTAAAATATCAATCGCAGACAGAGTGTACCCGTTAACGGTAGAATTGTCTCAGGAAGAAGGCCTTAGAAGCGCCTCAAAAAAAATTGATGTGATGATAAAGCAATTTGAAGAAAATTATGCTGTTCGTGACAAGCAAGATGTATTAGCCATGTGCGCTTTACAATTTGCCTCACAAGTAGAACAAAAACAAATTGATAATGCAATCGATGGTGAAGCAACTATTGAAAGATTAAAAAAAATCAATGCGGTTTTAGACCAATATCTCGACAATTAAACGTTCTTTACAAAGACTAAGATACTGCCTACATTAGTTCATATTTGGTAAACTCAACACTAACAATTTAGAATGAGCAAATCATCACTACTAAAGCATGCCACGCTTCGGCGAGGAAACTTGAACAGTGAGTTAGCTCAAAACTTGTCTTTCCGAGTTTATTCAATTACCCTAATGTAGGCTTTTTTTATATATAAATTTTAACAAACATGGACAACATATTAACGATCATTATTACCGGTTTTATAGGTATTGCAGGGGGGTTTGGAATAGCCAAACTAATAGAAAAAAGTAACATTTCTAACTTAATTAAAAACGCAAAAAAGGAAGCGTCATCAATTTTAAAAGATGCTAACCTTGAAGCCGAAAACATAAAAAAAGATAAAATTCTTCAAGCAAAAGAAAAATTTATCGAATTAAAATCGGAGCATGAGCAAGTAATTCTTTCTCGTGACAAAAAAGTAGCAGAAATAGAAAAAAGAGTTCGTGACAAAGAATCTCAAATTTCTAATGAATTGTCAAAAGCAAAAAAAGTTAATGATGATTTTGAATCAAAAACTTTAGAATACAGCACTAAAATAGAGGTTTTAGATAAAAGACAGTCTGAAGTAGACAAATTACACAAAAGCCAATTGCAACAACTGGAAGTGATATCCGGTTTATCTGCTGAGGAAGCTAAAAATCAACTCGTAGAGGGATTAAAAGCCGAAGCTAAAAGCAAAGCGATGTCGCATATTCAAGATACTATTGAAGAGGCTAAATTAACCGCACAACAAGAGGCTAAGAAAATTATCATCAATACCATTCAAAGAGTTGGAACAGAGGAAGCAGTTGAAAACTGCGTATCTGTTTTCAACATTGAATCCGATGATGTAAAAGGTAGAATTATTGGTCGTGAAGGTAGAAATATCCGTGCCCTTGAAGCTGCAACCGGAGTTGAAATTATTGTAGACGATACACCAGAAGCTATTATTCTTTCTTGTTTTGACCCTGTTCGTAGAGAAATTGCCCGTTTGGCATTACACAAACTCGTAACTGACGGAAGAATTCACCCAGCACGTATTGAAGAAGTTGTTGCTAAAACAGCCAAACAAATTGACGATGAAATTATAGAGGTAGGTAAACGTACCGTTATTGATTTAGGGATTCACGGTTTACACCCTGAATTAATCAAAGTTGTGGGACGTATGAAATACCGTTCTTCTTATGGACAAAACTTACTGCAACATTCCCGTGAAGTTTCTAAACTTTGTGGAATCATGGCAGCTGAACTTGGCTTAAACGTAAAACTGGCTAAAAGAGCAGGTTTATTACATGATATTGGTAAAGTTCCAGATGCGGAAAGTGATTTACCTCACGCGTTATTAGGAATGCAATGGGCTGAAAAATACGGTGAAAAAGAAGAAGTTTGTAATGCGATTGGAGCACACCACGACGAGATTGAAATGAAATCATTATTATCTCCTATTATTCAGGTTTGTGATGCTATTTCAGGTGCCAGACCAGGTGCCAGAAGACAAGTATTAGATTCTTATATTCAACGTTTAAAAGACTTAGAAGAAGTAGCCTACGGATTTAGCGGCGTAAAAAATGCTTATGCTATCCAAGCAGGTAGAGAACTTCGTGTTATTGTAGAAAGCGAAAAAGTTTCTGATGAAAATGCAGCAAATTTATCTTTTGAGATATCACAAAAAATTCAAACAGAAATGACTTATCCAGGTCAGGTTAAAGTAACTGTAATCAGAGAGACAAGAGCAGTTAATATTGCGAAATAAAACTACTCTCATTTCTTCATAAATAGAAAAAGGCTTATTGATTTAAAAATCAATAAGCCTTTTTCTATTTCCATTACTACAACTCTATTATTAGAAATTTGATTTTTTTCTGGGATGAAAAGTATTAATTACCTGAGTTAAAAATTTTCGATCAAGATGGACATAAATCTCTGTTGTAGTTATCGATTCATGGCCCAGCATTAATTGAATCGAACGTAAATCTGCACCATTTTCCAGAAGATGTGTGGCAAAAGAATGTCGCAACGTATGTGGACTGATACTTTTATTTAAATCTATTTTGACAGCTAAATCTTTAATAATCGTAAAAATCATGGCTCGTGTCAATTGATTTCCTCTTCTATTTAAGAACAATGTATCTTCAAATCCCTTTTTAATATTCAAATGGACTCGCATTGTATCTTTATAAATCTGAATGTATTTTTGAGTCAAATTACCGACAGGCACAAAACGTTGTTTATTCCCCTTTCCCGTGATTTTAATAAAACCCTCCTCAAAAAATAAATCGGAAATTTTCAAAGCCGTTAATTCAGAAACCCGTAATCCACAACCATAAAGTGTTTCGAGCATCGCGCGATTGCGCTCCCCTTCATTAGTGGTTAAATCAATCGCAGAAATAAGGGTATCAATTTCAGTAACAGATAAAGTATCCGGAAGTTTTCGACCAGTTTTAGGCGTCTCAATCAACTCTAAAGGATTGTTATCCCGAAAATCTTCAAATATCAAATAGCTAAAAAAACTTTTAAGACCCGAGATAATTCTGGCTTGTGAACGCGGATTAACTTGTTTGGAAACATCATAAATAAACTGCTGAATAGTTTCGTCATCAATATCTATTGGAGAAATAACCATTCCATTCTTTTCAAGAAAAAGACACAAACGCTCTATATCAAAAGAATAGTTCTCAATAGTATTCTTTGATAAACCGCGCTCAATTCTTAAATAAGATTGATAACTTTTTATATAGGTATTCCAATTCATATCCCAAAGTAAAGCATTTTTTAGACATAAAAAAACCACGCTTTTAAACGTGGTTTAAATTATAATTAAATCAAAAAGTTATTTTCTCCATTTACCCCCACCAACATAGAATCCTAAATGAATTCCTAAATAAGTATTGGAAACAGTTCCTACTCTATCTCCATTTAAATTTTGTAAATCAGATTTTGGCACCAAATTATATTCCATCCCCATTCGGAATTTACCCCACTCAAAACCTCCTCGTACTAACGCGCCCATTTTACCCGCTGCACTTACAGAAATTTGATCCGAAGTATCTACGTCATCGTATTCTACATTTGCGATAGAATAAAGTCCTGCCCCACCACCAATATAAGGAACGAAAGATTTTCCCGCTTTATTAAAATAATAATCATATGTTCCTACATACGAAACATTAACCGAAACTTTTGCACTAGTAGTACTGCCATTATCTTGAATATCACGTATCATTGCTGCAGAGCCAATCCGTAAACCGATGTTCATATTCTCTTTTATATTATACTTAGGTTCAATTGAAAGTAATAAACCTCCCCCACCATTTGAAGGGATCGTATATCCTAAATCTAATCCAACTCTAAAACCGCCTTCTTTTTGTGCATAAATACCATTACAAGTCAATGCAATAAATACAATTAAAATTACTTTTTTCATCTTTTATTTTAAATTAAAAAAAATAAAAATACGAATAAATAATCATTTAAGATTCTTACTAATTAAAATTACAAACAGATTTATCAACAGTAAAATTCCACTAGATTTTTATTTAAAAACCTCCCGAATTGGGAGGCTAGCATATTGTATTTCTAAAATTTAAAATTTGTAACCTACAAAAATTAGAAATACGGAATTTTAGATTCTGATTCGCCAGGAAATAATTCATCATGCCATCTAGTTACTCTCAAATTATAACGTGCTCCCAGCATAAATTTTTCAGTAATATCATGGGCAGCACTAAAATTCATACAGAAATCAATTGATTTAACATCATTTTTTATCTTTTCTATCCTATTTTATAGACACTAGAAAATCAATTTAAAAACCTAGTTCTAAATTAAACGTACTCGAAATATCATATTTAAAAATAACTGAAATATCAATATAAATTTAAATAATTGATTTTTAGTTGTTTAAAAATAATAAAGCTACATTTACACAAAAAAATAGCTAATTAAAAGTATCAAAACATTATAATCTTGAAATTAAATTAAGTGAATATTATAAGTAAAAAACATAAAATTGTAATATTTCTTTAAATTAAGAGTTTTACCTTGGATGTAATAAATTAAGAACAATAATTAAATACCAATATTATGAAAAAGACAATTTTAGTTGCCGCTTTACTGCTTGCCATTTCAAATAATATGCAAGCTCAATTAGTTAAGTTTGGAATTAAAGCAGGTGTAAATTACGCAAATCAGACTGGTACTAATGTTACCGTAAACAGTGGGAATTACAACAAAGATGCAATTACCAGTTATCATGCGGGACTAGTCGCAGAAATTAAACTTCTGGATAGTTTCTCCATACAACCCGAATTGCTATACTCTACTCAGGGAGCGACGTACAAATATGCGGCTACAGAATTTAAAAATGAATTGGGTTATTTATCAATTCCTGTTTTAGCAAAAATCAATCTGAATAAAGTAGTTAGTCTTGAACTAGGTCCTCAAGCTTCCTTTTTATTGAGCGAAAGAAACGATTTTGATGTTGAAGATGCCAACACCTTCGATTTTGCAGTTGTTGGTGGTTTAGGCTTTAATATTACCAACCATTTTTTCCTACAGGCACGCTATGGTTTAGGACTAACAGATGCCTCAAAGGATGCCGAAGTTAAAAACTCAGTTGTACAAGTTTCAGCAGGTTTTAAATTCTAAGAAAATTAAAATAAATTTATTAAAACCGTTCCATAAATTGGAACGGTTTTTTTATTTTTACCAAAATAACAATTATGAAAATAAGTATCATCAACGGACCCAATCTTAATCTTCTTGGGAAACGCGAGCCAGAAGTCTACGGCAGCCAAACTTTCGAGGAATATTTTACTACTTTACAAATAAAATTTCCAACAATAGAATTTACTTATTATCAAAGCAACATTGAAGGAGAATTAATTGACACCATCCAAGAATTTGGTTTTTCTTATGATGGTATTATTTTAAATGCCGGTGCTTATACCCATACTTCTATAGGGATTGGCGATGCTATAAAAGCCATTACAACACCAGTTGTTGAAGTCCATATTTCTAACACATTTTCACGAGAAAATTTCCGCCACCAATCCTATATTTCAGGAAATGCAAAAGGAGTTATATTAGGCTTTGGATTAAAAAGTTATGAATTAGCAATACAGTCTTTTTTGTAGTTTGAATGAATTCCAAGAAACCAAATAAATTGAAAGACAAAAGGCACAATAAAATTGTGCCTTTTGTTTATAAAATCTCTAACTGATTATTCGGTTCCACATGGATTAAAACGTGACCTAATTCAGGAATTTCTTGTCTTAAAGTGTCTTTCAATTTATGGGCTAAATCATGTCCTTCTTTTACTGAAATATTCGCATTTACTATCGCATGAAGATCCACATGATATTGCATTCCTGCTTTTCGTATAAAACATTTCTCTGTATCAATAATTCCCTCGACTTGAAAGGAAACCTTTCTAATTTCATCAATTAAATCATCGTTCAGATTTTCATCCATAATTTCTCCAAGAGCAGGTCTGAAAATTAGATAACTGTTATAAAGAATAAACCCAGATGCAAAAAGAGCGGCCCAATCATCAGCAGATTCGTATCCTTCTCCTAAGATTAAAGCAATTGAAATCCCTAAAAATGCCGCAACAGAGGTGATTGCATCACTTCTATGATGCCAAGCATCTGCTCTCAATGAAGAACTATTTGTTTCTTTACTGCGCCTCATAACCAAACGAAAAGAATATTCTTTCCAAATAATTATCGCTCCTAAAATAAAAAGTGTCCATGATTTTGGCAATTCATGCGGGGTACCAATGTTACTGATACTTTCATATGCAATAATTGTAGCTGAAGTAATTAAAAAGCCAACAACCAAAAAAGTCACTAATGGTTCTGCACGGCCATGCCCGTAAGGATGATTATCATCCGCTGGTCTATTGGAATACTTGATTCCGAACAATACTAAAAAAGAGGAAAAAATATCAGTAGTAGATTCAATCGCATCTGCTATTAAAGCATATGAATTTCCAAAAAAACCTGCTAACCCTTTAATAATCGCTAAACAGATGTTTCCAACTATGCTAAAATAAGTTGCTTTAATTGCAGTTTGTTCGTTTGACATTGTATTTTGTAATGATTTAATAAAATAAAAAATCGTTTAAATAATCCTTTAGAATTTTGAATTTATACATTCACTCAGGTAGGATTTTTTAAACGATTTTTTTTTATAAAAATAGGTGTTATGCTCGAATGATATTAGCGCCAATCGCTCTTAATCGTTCGTCAATTCGTTCATACCCTCTATCGATTTGTTCTATATTTTGAATAGTACTTGTCCCTTTTGCCGAAAGAGCTGCAATCAACAAGGAAATCCCTGCACGAATGTCCGGTGAAGACATGGTCGTTGCTTTCAATTGTGATTTGAAATCATGCCCCATAACTACCGCTCTATGCGGGTCACATAACATAATTTTTGCGCCCATATCGATTAACTTATCTACGAAAAACAATCGGCTTTCAAACATTTTTTGATGAATCAATACATCTCCTCTTGCTTGTGTGGCAACTACTAAAACAATACTTAATAAATCAGGCGTAAATCCTGGCCAAGGTGCATCAGCAATAGTAAGAATAGAACCGTCGATATCCGTTTTCACTTCATATCCATCTTCGTGGGCAGGAATATAAATATCATCTCCTCTTCGTTCTAAAGTGATTCCCAATTTTCTGAAAGTATTTGGAATAACTCCAAGGTTATCCCAACTTACGTCTTTAATTGTAATTTCACTTCTGGTCATAGCAGCTAATCCAATCCATGAACCAATTTCAATCATGTCCGGAAGAATTCTGTGCTCACAACCGCCTAGACTTTTGACTCCTTCGATAGTTAATAAATTAGATCCAACTCCCATAATGTTTGCACCCATAGCGTTCAACATTTTGCAAAGTTGTTGCAAATAAGGTTCACAGGCTGCGTTATAAATTGTCGTTTTCCCTTTTGCCAAAACAGCAGCCATAACAATATTAGCTGTTCCTGTAACTGATGCTTCATCAAGTAACATATCAGTTCCAGTTAATCCTTTTGGAGCTTCTACACCATAAAAATGGTCTTCTCTATTGTAACGGAATTTTGCACCCAGATTGATAAATCCTTCAAAATGCGTATCTAATCTTCTACGACCTATTTTATCTCCTCCGGGTTTTGGAATATATCCTCTGCCAAAACGAGCCAATAATGGCCCAACAATCATAATAGAACCACGAAGTGAGCCACCTTCTTGCTTAAATGCTTCGGTTTCTAAATATTGTATATTAACATCATCTGCTTGAAAAGTATAAGAGCCAGATCCATTTTTTTGAATTTTAACTCCTAAGTTCCCTAAAAGGGTTATCAATTTATTGATATCAATAATATCAGGAATATTATTAATTGTAACTTTTTCAGGAGTCAAAAGAACTGCACATAAAATTTGCAATGCTTCATTTTTAGCTCCCTGTGGCGTGATTTCTCCTTTTAGACGAATGCCACCTTCTATTTTGAAAATTCCCATATTATTTTTTTAAGGTTCTGAGGTTTTAGGTTATAAAGGTTCTGAAGTTTTTCCGATTTATTAAAAAGCAGTACTTCAAAATCTAAACAACTTATTACCCATTTTATTTTGGATTATTATTTTTTACGAAAGGTTTTGGTTTACCCGTTTTTAAATTCTTATTACTTAGAATTTTTGGTTGTCCAACAGGAGTGATTTTATTGGAAACTCGTTTATTAGTTCGCAATAAATCGGTAGTATTTAAAAGTTCTTCGGTGCTTTGAATCAAATTCAATTTACCATCAGACAATTCATACAAGTGTTCGAAAATAACATCATCCTTTACGGTATCTTTATTCCAACTCAAATAGGATTTTTTCATGTGATTGGCAATTACTTTTACCAATGCATTTTTCATTTCGCCATCTTCCCATTTATTGGCGACATCAATCATATATTTTATGTTGTTACCATAATACCTGTATTTGGGGAAATTTTGCGGGTATTTTAAAACATCCGGTTTTAATTGCAAGACTTCACGAGATGGAATTGGGTATGGCGAATCGGCCACTAATTTAAAATCAGACATAATAAAAATCTGATCCCATAATTTATGTTGAAAATCAGGAACATCTCGTAAGTGAGGATTCAAACTCCCCATCACCTGAATAATATATTTTGCTGCTTTGTTGCGCTCCACATCATCTTCAATCTTTGTAGCCTGATCAATCAATTTTTGCAAATGACGACCGTATTCCGGAATAATTAAATGGGATCGCTCCGCATTATATTCCAAATGATGAACAGTGTCGTTCGCGTTTTCTTTTATATATTTTGAATTCATATTCGAATGTATATTTTTTGATCATATATGCCACATTTCCGAAGATTTAAATCATTCGAAATGTATCAAAAATTTATTTTATATTACAGGGAAATAATACCTTTAATTGTAGAAACTTCTAAGTATTTATCTACTATTTCTTGTGAATCTTTTACGGTAACGTCAACAGATATACTTGTGAATTTACCCGTTTTGGATTTTGTCGTTTTTATAACCGCTCCCATACAGTCAAAAGCCAGTTCAACACGCTCCACATTATCATTTTCTGTTGGTACAATAAACTTAAATAAGTACTCTGCTGGCCATGTATTACTCATATCCAGCTCTACTTTTAATCTTTCGTAAAATTCCGCAGTCTCTTTTTCTTTATCGTTATCCATTTTCAATTTAAAAATAAGAGCAAATATACGGTTTCAAATGTAAATTTTGAATATTTGAAATATGATTTTTTGCCAAATTATATTTTTACGGCAATCATTTTTTCAAATTCCAATAAGTTTGAGTAATTTCGCGCCTTATTTGTAAAAAGTGCAGAAAGAAATCATAGTTATAATTGGTGGTCCCGGAACTGGAAAAAGCACAATCATAGACGGATTGGTAGCTAATGGATATTGCTGCTACCCCGAAATTTCAAGACAAGTAACTTTAGAAGCTCAAAAACAAGGCATTGAACAATTGTTCCTGACAAATCCTTTACTGTTTAGTGAATTACTTCTGGAAGGCAGAAAAAAGCAGTTTCAAAGCGCACTTGAAGAACCTCATCAAATTGTATTCATTGATCGTGGTATTCCAGATGTTGTTGCCTATATGCATTACATTGGAGACAGTTATCCTACTTTTTTTGATTTGGCTTGCCAAGAATACAAATATACAAAAATTTTCATTCTTCCGCCTTGGGAGGAGATCTATACTAGTGATACTGAACGATATGAAAACTTTGAACAAGCGAAAGATATCAATAGTCATCTTGTTACAACTTACAAAAAATATGGTTACGAACTTATAGAAGTACCTAAAGATAGTGTTGATAACAGAATTCTTTTTATCTTAGATAAAATTTCTAAATAATTTAAGGATTACAAATTGGGATTTACGATTTTTTCATCAAGTATAAATTATAATCTAATCCCGAAGCTTTGGGAACCAAATCTATGCCAGAAGCACTACAAATTCTCCAAAAATATTGGAAGCATGGCAAATTTAGATCGCTACAAAACGAAATTATAAATTCTGTTTTAAGTGGTGAAGATACTTTTGCGATAATGCCTACCGGTGGTGGAAAATCCATCTGTTTTCAAGTTCCTACATTGATGCAGGAAGGAATTTGTTTAGTAATTTCTCCATTAGTGGCATTGATGAAAGATCAAGTCGCTAATTTGCAAAAACGAAATATTAAAGCGATTGCATTGACTGGCGGAATAAAATCAGATGAAATGATTGACTTATTGGACAATTGCCAATTTGGAAATTATAAATTTTTGTATTTATCTCCGGAACGATTACAATCGGATTGGATTCTTGAAAGAATAAAGAACCTTCCTATCAGCATGATCACCATTGACGAAGCACATTGCGTTTCACAATGGGGACATGATTTCAGGCCTGCTTATTTGAAGATTTCAGGATTAAAAAAGCATTTTCCAAAAATCCCTTTCTTGGCTTTGACCGCAAGCGCAACTCCAAAAGTTAAAGAAAGCATCATCACTGATTTAGGATTGCATAATCCAAAAATTTTCGAGAAGTCATTTGCCCGAGAAAATATAGCCTACATGGTTTTTGAAGTTGAAGACAAACTTTTTAGAATAGAACAAATTCTAAAGAAAAACCCTCAGCCTTCTATAATATATGTAAGAAATAGGAAATCGTGTTTGGATATTTCCTCACAATTACAATCTTTAGGATTCAAAGCAACGTATTATCACGGCGGACTTGCGTCCAAAGAAAAAGATAAAAACATGCAGTCTTGGATGAATGAAGAAGTGCAGGTTATTGTTGCTACCAATGCGTTTGGAATGGGAATTGATAAAGCCAATGTAAAAACAGTCCTCCATATTCAGCTTCCGGAAAATTTAGAAAATTATTATCAGGAAGCTGGAAGAGCCGGAAGAAATGGAGAGAAAGCCTATGCCGTATTATTAACCAGTCCATCGGATATTCTTCAAACCGAAAATCAGTTTATCAATGTTCTTCCTGATAAAAAGTTTTTAAATCTAATGTATATCAAACTCTGTAATTATTTCCAGATTGCTTACGGAGAAGGAATCGACGAGCAATTTACGTTCAATTTACATCATTTTTGTCTAAAGTATAAGTTTCCAACATTGAAAACCTACAATGCCATGCGGTTTCTGGATAGACAAGGAATTATTAGTTTGTCCCAAGAGTTTTCGGAAAAAATTACGCTGCAATTTCTTATTCCTTCCAAAGAAGTAATCCGTTATATGAGTTTAAATCCTAATGACGAAGAAATTATTTTGGCAATATTGCGAACCTATCCTGGAATTTATGAGATCCAAACTGCTTTCAACTTAGAATTGATTGCAAAAAAGTCACATCACGGTACAAATGAAATACAGGCAGTTTTAAATAAATTAAAGGAAAAAGATATTATTGAGTATCAGTCGAAAAATAATGATGCTACATTAATTTTTAATGAAATTCGCGAAGATGAAAGAACGATAAATAGAGTTTCTAAATATTTAGAAAATCAAAACGAATTAAAAAAAGAACAACTCAAGTCTGTTATTTATTATATAAGTGAGAAAAAAAATTGTAAAAGCAAATTGATTTTAGATTATTTTGGCGAAAAGACAAACGTTGATTGTGGTATTTGTTCCTATTGCATCACTAAAAAAAATAAGAAAAGGGATGTGACTTCGCTTTCAAAAGAGATTGTTGCTTTATTACAATCAGACGATTTGAATTCTAGAGACATCCAAAATAACACTAAAAATAGCCCAGACGACGTTATCTTTGTACTACAACATTTATTAGAAAACAATATTATACTTGTAAAACCAAACAATAAATACACTTTAAAATCATAATGGAAAAATTACGAATTGTTTTTATGGGAACCCCAGAATTTGCTGTTGGGATTTTGGATACTATAATCAAAAATAACTATGAGGTTGTTGGCGTTATTACAGCAGCTGATAAACCTGCTGGCCGCGGACAAAAATTAAAATATTCGGCAGTAAAAGAATATGCGCTAGCCAATAATCTTAATTTATTACAACCTACTAACCTAAAAGAGGAAGCTTTTTTATCGGAATTAAAATCTTTGAATGCCAATTTACAAATCGTTGTTGCTTTCAGAATGTTACCAAAAGTAGTTTGGGAAATGCCCTCGTTAGGAACATTCAATCTTCATGCTTCATTGCTGCCCAATTATCGTGGAGCAGCTCCAATAAATTGGGCAATCATAAATGGAGAAACGAAAACGGGTGTGACTACTTTCTTTATAGATGACAAGATTGATACCGGAGCCATGATTTTAAGTGCTGAAACACCAATCTCAGCAACTGAAAATGCAGAACAATTACATGATCTATTAATGGATTTAGGAAGCAAGATCGTTATTGAAACTTTGGGAATGATTGAAAAAGGAAATGTAACGACCATTATTCAAAAAGATGATGCTGATATTAAAACGGCATACAAACTAAATAAAGAGAATTGCAAAATAGATTGGACAAAATCAGCTTCCGAAATAAATAACTTGATTCGAGGTTTGAGTCCTTATCCAGCAGCTTGGTGTTTCTTTGGAGACAAAAATGAAGAGTGGAATGTGAAAATATATGAAGCAAAAATCATCTCAGAACATCACAATTATCCTATTGGTAGTTTGATTTGTAACAAGAAAGAGATGAAAATTCCTGTAAAAGATGGATTAATCCAAGTACTTAGTTTACAGTTTCCGGGAAAAAAGAGAATAAATACTATAGAATTGTTAAATGGCATGTCTTTTTCGGAAAATGCGAAAGTCTATTAACATCAGTAAAAACAAGGGGTTTGATGCTTTTAACAAGAAATAAGCCTTGTTTTATGAACAAAAAAAATAAGTTATTAACAAAACAAACTAAAATAACACAAAACGCTTGCAAGGAACGGATTTCCTACTAAATTTGTGTATTGACAATTTTTTTAACCAACAATTAATAACTATTTATTATGAACAAATCAGAATTAATCGATGCTATCGCTGCAGATGCAGGAATTACAAAAGCTGCAGCTAAATTAGCTTTAGAGTCATTTTTAGGAAACGTAGGCGGTACTTTGAAAAAAGGAGGAAGAGTATCTTTAGTAGGTTTCGGATCTTGGTCAGTATCTGCTAGAGCAGCTAGAGACGGTAGAAATCCTCAAACAGGAAATACTATCCAAATCGCAGCTAAAAACGTTGTGAAATTTAAAGCTGGAGCAGAATTAGAAGGAGCGGTAAACTAATCATAAGTTTTCCATTATAATAAAACCTTCCACATGGAAGGTTTTTTTATGCATTTAAACGACTTTGTTTGGTATTATCAATAATTATTCCTTAATTTTAATAAAAAAACTAGCGTTATGATTTCAGAAAAATTAAAAAAAGGACATCTTCTTATAGCAGAGCCTTCTATATTTGGAGATTTATCATTTAGCAGATCCGTAATATTATTAGCAGACCACAACAAGGAAGGTTCTGTTGGTTTTATTATAAATAAACCTTTGAAATATACCATCCACGACTTGATTCCTGATATTGATGCAAGATTCAAAATCTACAATGGTGGGCCGGTAGAACAAGATAATCTTTATTTTATCCATGACATCCCCGAATTAATTCCTAATAGTGTAGAAATTTCAAATGGCATCTATTGGGGTGGCGATTTCGAATCTACAAAAGAACTTATCAATACCGGAAAAATAAGTAAAAAAAACATTCGTTTTTTTCTAGGATACACCGGTTGGGAAGAAGACCAACTGGAAACAGAAATGGAATGTAATTCGTGGATTATCACTGAAAATAATTATGAAAATAAAATCATAGGAAAATCAGCAGCTCATTTCTGGAAAGAACAAATTATGGAACTAGGAGGAGAATATCTTATCTGGTCTAATGCTCCAGAAAATCCTTATTTAAATTAAACAACACGTACCGCTTCGTTCAATTTTTCAACTAATTCATTTGCCAATTTAGTTGTAAACTCCTTTTTACGATATTTTGTGATAGGCTGTATACCTTTTATAACATTCGTAATAAACAATTCATCTGCTTTTTGAAGATCAAATGGAGAAATTACTTCTTCAACTACCTCTAAATTTGCTATTTTTTTTGCCAAAGCTAAAATTTGTTTGCGCATTACACCATTCAAGCACCCTTCGGAAACAGGCGGCGTAATGAGTTTATTACCCAGTAGCATAAAAATATTTCCTTGCAAAGCTTCAACAACATTTTTACTGTCATTCAATAAAATGCAATTGTCTAATCCATTTTCATTTGCATAAATACTAGCGGTTATGTTTAAGATTTTATTAGTTGTTTTTATGGAAGACAACAATTGTTTAGTCACATAAAAGTCTTTATATAAATCAACTTCATATTCTTTTTTGTCAATTGAATACAGCGTTCCTTCAAGTGTTATTGCATGAATTAAAAAAGAAATTGTATTATTTTGTGGTAAATAATAGCCTCCATCATTTCTATAAATGGTAATTCTGGCTCGTGCCGAATCAGCTAAAGAATTATTTTCAACGAGAGAAAGTATTTGTTCTTCAAAATATTCCATGGTAAAATTCATTGGAATTTCCATTCGAACCACTCGCATAGAAGACATTAATCTAAAATAATGATCTTCTAAAAAAAGAATTTTATTATTTATTATTTTAACCGTTTCGAAAACAGCATCACCATACAAAAAAGCGCGGTTCTGTGTCAATATATTAGCGTCTTGAGACACTATAGTTCCATTAAAATTAATCATAAAAAAAGCCCTAAATTTTGTTTAGGGCAAATATAAGTCATAAAATATGATTTTACTATACAGACCCTATGAGATGTTTCAAATCTGAAATTTGGTTTTCCCATAACTGTGTTGCTTCATCTACTTCATTTTTATCAGCAAAATCAATAACCATTAAAGAAACATCCTTGGTAAGTTCATCAACTAAAATATGCAATTCAAAAAAGTACTCTGTGTCTTTACTGTTCTCATCAACCCATTTGAATTTAACTTTTTCACCCGACTTCTTAGAGGCAAGCCTGGCTTTTTCTTCGGAGTCATTCCAAATAAAAGTAAAGAACTCTCCACGAGAATTCACATTATCAGCAAACCATTCTGACAGACCAGAAGGAGTCGATATATATTGATATAATAATTGAGGCGAGGAATTTATGGGGAACTCGATTTCGTAACGTACTTTTTGATCCATGAGCTACATTTAATTTTTGCGAAATATATAGAATATAACTCCGAAAAAAAAGCATTTTTAAAAATATTTTTTTTTCTTAAAAATATACTTGCAAGCTGTAATATTATTTTTATATTTGCACCCGCATTCAGGGATGGTTTTCCACCTTCAATCATGGCGAGATAGCTCAGTCGGTTAGAGCGCAGGATTCATAACCCTGAGGTCCCGAGTTCAAATCTCGGTCTCGCTACTAGGTTAAAAGACGAAAAAATATAGATTTTATGCGGTTTTAGAGCAATTTAAAACCGCTTTTTTTATGTCTAAAATTCGCCACCTCTTAACGAAAGAATACGCTAACGCATACGATTTGACTTATAAGAAACAATACTCAGTACCAAAGATTTACGATGCAAATGGTGATTTAACAAAGCGTTGGTACGTGTATTATTCGTTTCGAAATCCATCAACCGACATGCTCGAAAGACAGACTCCAATCTACTCGGGGGTCAATCAATTCAAAACACTAAAAGAAAGAAAAGAAGCAATAAAAATCCTTTCTAAGGCAATTGAAACTATTTTAGAAAATGGCTTCAATCCTTATGATGATTCTATTTCTGTTGATGAATCAAAGAAATATAATATTCCAGATGCAGTTACTTTTGCGCTTGAATTGAAAAAAAACACACTCAAAGAGAATAGTTATCGTGATTTTAGAGTGAGAATAAAATCATTTGAGAAGTGGCTTTTGGCAAATGGCTTTGAAAATAGATACATTACAACGGTAAATAAAAAGACGGTAATCACTTTTCTTAACTCCATTCTATCGAATACGAGTCCTAAAAACAGAAATAATACTCGCTCCAATTTATCAATGTTCTTTCAATCACTAGAGGATAATGATATTATTACGGATAATTTTGTCAAAAAAATTAATGTTCTAAAATCTACACCCGAAAGAAATAAGACTTATAGCACTACTCAAGAAGTTGATATTTTCAATTATCTAAAAAACAATGACGATTTATTACTCTTGTTTATTCAGTTTGTTTCTTATAATCATTTGCGACCTGTAGAAGTTGTCAGATTGAGAATTAAGGACGTAAACATAAAAGATAAACTTATTTATGTTCGAGCAAAAAACAAGGCTGTAAAAATCAAAATCATTCCTGAAATATTATTATGCACATTACCCGATTTAGAGAAGTACGATCCGGAAAGTTTTTTGTTCACTCCAAATGGTATTGGCTACGACTGGACAACTGGCGAAACCGACAAAAGAGATTATTTCAGTAAACGTTTCAAAAAAGTAAAAGACAGTTTAGGATTAGGAAAAGATTACGGGCTTTATAGCTTTAGACATACGTTCATAACCAAGCTATATAGAGAGCTTGTAAAAAACAGTACTCCATTTGAAGCGAAAAGCAAACTAATGCTTATTACTGGTCATACTACAATGACTGCATTAGAGAAGTATTTACGTGATATAGATGCCGTACTTCCTGATGATTACTCAGAGCATATCAAATAAATTCGTTTAAACTTTTTTCCATCCAATCCTAGTAATATTTTCGGATGGATAAGTGATATATATTTCGAAAGGAATTTCCATTTTTCTTTTATTCAAAATTTTTAACTGGTATGGTTTTATGTTATCAAAATTTTGAAAAATACAAATCCATTTACTCCATTTGTTTTGAATACCAAAAGTACAATAACACCTAACTTCTTCTTTTTTAAAGAATTGAATGCTGTCAATCATGGACGGTTCCATGTGCTTGAAAATATTTTGCATATTCTCTATATGTTCAGGTGTAAATGGCATTTTCAAATATATAAAAAAATCGTGCTACATTACTGCAACACGATTTCCTTCCTAAACAAAAATTAAATAACTATCTTTTAGAAAAACTTGCTTCTAACCTCTATTTTAAGTCCTAAAGGCACATCCGAGATGCTAAAACCACCGTCTAAACATTCCAAAGTCGAAATAGGCAGCACATTATAAACCCCTTGATTATTCCCGGACTGATATGTTATATAAACCTCATTTGTTCTTACATCCTGAAATATTCTAAAGTGATACCAATCAACAGCATAAGATGGCTTTGTGCATGTGAATTTTACATACATTCCATTTAACATCAAAGTTTTCGTTTGATCTAAAACTCTTTGTTCAGACCAATCCGTAGGCATCTGCCCCGTTCCGTTTAAATTGTCAAAATGTGAATTATTAAAATACTGAAATACCCCATATTTATCCAATCTAAAAACGTTTTGAGTCATCCAAATAGTATTCCCCCATAAACCCAAAGACTGATTTGTCAAGCCGTAAACATTACCCCTATATTGAGGGGAATCATAAACTTTGTAAAATTTGTTTTGTTGTACAGGAAAATTATTAACTGATACTTCCTGAACAGATGAACCTGTTTTAAAAAAATTGTCTGATAATTCAATTAAAAAATCATTAAAGTTTTCAGCGTAAATAACTGGATCACATAAACCACGATTTATCTGTGCATAATCCAAAACAAAATGTTTCGTATCAAATGAAGCTTCAGATTGAATTTTAAAAAAATTTGGCTTTCCTGCTACACCGACAACATTTTGCGCAGGCGTGAACGATGTTATTAAAGTATCGTCAAGTTTTTTTAATAAAACGTTACCGTTCGATGCCCTAATAAACTTCACTATTCTTTTATCTACTGGCAGAGTAAAGGAAGACGAAAAGAATTTTTTAGACAATTCCGTAAAAAACTCCACTTGATTTGTTGCCACTATGGGAGGTACACATGCCGAAAAATCAAAATTATTATAGTTATAGTTTCGTGTGTAGCCACCCCAATCCAATACTTGTACTAACGTAAATGCTCCGTCTAGTCCTATTACAGGGTCTTGTTTTGATGAAAATAAAGACATTTCACTGCTATAGTTGATAGAATGTAACGACACAGTGCCGTCACTATTAACCACCAAATACATATAAGGGTCTGTAGGTAGTGCCATTTTTTATTTTTTATATTTTACAACTTTTTTAGCTGATTTCTTTTTTACTGGTTTTGCTTTTCCAGTAGTAACTGCAACTTTTACGATTTTACCACCTTTGACGTATTTATATCCTTTTTTGAGTGTACCATCTGTTTTAATACCTGTAACTTTTACTACTTTGGCACAAACTGTTTTTAACCCTCTTACTGTTGGTTTTCTTAATCCTGATTTCATGGTTGTTGATTTTGATTTTACTATTTCATTTTTTAATACTTCTTGTCTTGAATCTGATAAAAGAATTAATGTTTGCCAAACATTTTTTTTATCCTGGGATTTTGCATTATTCCTTTTTAATCGAAACAGATTACCCTGTTTTGTCTCAAGCAATAATTCCTTCTCTAATTCATTGGTTGAGAGTGTTAATTTTGTCATTGCTTTTCATTTTTAATTTACAGAAAATGATAATTTCTTCTTTGCTGTTGGTTCTGCTATGGGTTCGGATTTGTCATACAGTAACTTTTTACTAAAAATATTGAACTTCAATCCATCTAAAGGCTTGTTTTGATAGCGGTTTTTGTCAGCATAGATGTAATTATCTCTATAATTCGTCTTCTTTTCAGTAAACAAAACAATGTCCGCATCAAATTGACTTTTGCTACCGCCACGCATTTTGCCGTCGGTTGTTTGCTGAAAAATGACAATGAACAATTTACCATCGTATTTTTTTCGCAAATCTTTATCCACTTCAAAACCTTTATGCATTTCTTGCATTTTGGTAAAACTGTCGATAACAATCACATCATTTTTTTTAATGAGCTGTTCCAATTCATTAACCGATTTTATTTCGGGAGCTTCAATGTTATTCAAGGCTTTTGTGTTTAAATATTGTTCCGCTTTATCAAAATATAAATTGCTCTCGGGATGCTCTTCAATACTGGCATGACCCACTTTGTAGTTTTGTGCTAAAGCATTCATAAACTGAAACGCCATTCTCGTTTTCATCGAACCTTGCCCACCTGTAAGTGAAATAACAATGCTCTCTTTTCTCTTGCGCTCTATTTGCCCCAAGAAACTTGCAATTTCAGTATTATCAATCTTGAAATAATTCACGTTTTTAGGCTTGTTTGCCAATTTGTAAGCAAGAGAATTTCTATTCATTTTCGAACCTTTTACAGCACCAAAAAGCGCATATTGTCCACCCGAAATTTTAGGCTCTTCTACTTTTTCTTTTTTTTCAACAGCTTGTGTTGTTTTAGCTCTTTTATCAACCTTTTTAGGTTTAACAGACGTATCAATTATTTTCTTTGGCTTCCTATTATTCCCCTTTACAAGTTCTTTCAAAGCCATAATAAATTGTTTTGTTTCCAAATAAACCCAAATCTCTTCTTCATTTTTCCCTGCTTGCATTTCAGCAACTTCGAAAATTTTTGTTTTTTTATTGTAATTGATTATTAAGCCATCAACGTTAATTTTTCCAAAACTTCTTGGCTCAAAAATCACTTCTCCACTTTCTTTAAAGTCGGTTGCTTTGAGAGCTATTTTATGTGAACTCAAAAAGCCATTTGCTATGTCTTTAAGTGAATCAATATCATTTTTCGCAATTTTATTTGGTTTTATTTTGACCGGAACAGCTTTTGTTTTCTTGGTTGTTTTCACTTTTGACACTCGCTTTACAACTGACTTTTTAGGCTTTACAGTTATATTGGAAAATTCTTTAGTGAATAAAAAATCTCCTTTTGCATCGGGTTGCAAAATAAAATCAGCTGCTTTTTGTGCTTGACTACTGGCTTTCATTAGAAAACGATTGTCATTTTCTAAATTTGGCAATAACACTTCATTCCATCCTTTCAAATAGCCAGCGTGATTTTTGTTAGTATAAAACATAATCCCTGCTTGTGCTGACAAAAAAACAGCTCCAAACTCTGCAATTAATTCCTCAAAAGCATATTCAGGCGAACCAAATTCGTTTGCTAGTCCTCTTTTTAATCTGCTTCCGTGTCCTGTACTGTGGCTTAATTCGTGAAAATAGGTTCTATAAAAATCCTGTGAAGTTTTGAATTTCGAAATATCAGGCATACTCAAAAAATCATTTGCAGGTTGGTAAAATGCTCTGCTTCCAGTAAACCTTATTTCGGGTTGTGGTTTGGGATAATTTTTGACAATAGCTTCTGCAATTTCAATTTTCTCATTTTCTCCAGTCTCCATTTCGTTGTTTACTACTTTCCCTTGCAATGAAAAATTATCCAAATCAAAATCAATCCCTTCAATGTCTGCACCATTGAATACGTTGTAGTATTTAAGAAAGAAGATTGTTTTTTCGTCTCCTTTTTCGAGCTTGTTATCTATGATTTTTTCATTTAACCTTTCGATTTCAGCATCGGAATACTCCTTATTAAAACTCGAAAAATAAACTACTTTATGTCCGTGGCTTCCTTTTCTTATTTTCCCTCCTTTTTCTTGAATTTGATTAAAAGTTAAAAAATAGGGATTGTCCAATAGCCCGAAAAGGGGTGATAACATAACCACATTTACCCCTCGATACGCCTTTTTAGAAACAAAATTATAAGGGATTAAATACCCCTCTTCTTTCCAAGCTCTCT
The DNA here is from genome assembly GCF_048158585.1 of Flavobacterium galactosi. Classification (NCBI taxonomy): domain Bacteria; kingdom Pseudomonadati; phylum Bacteroidota; class Flavobacteriia; order Flavobacteriales; family Flavobacteriaceae; genus Flavobacterium; species Flavobacterium galactosi. The sequence continues at coordinate 362,563 of NZ_JBLNKV010000004.1, read as the reverse complement.
TATAATCTCCCTTGTTCGCATCTTTGATTAAATCAATCATTCGTTGCGTAACCATATCATAAATTTCATTTGGAGAAACGGGTTTTCCTAGTCCTATATCCTCGGTTTCAGGAATAAATTCTAATCCACCTAGTAAACCAGTAATCCCGTCAACATCAACACCGTTTAAACCATAAGGCTCAACTAAATTTTTCAATTCAATCAAGAAAGTATCGTCCGAAAAAGCGTGAAGCACTTTGATGATTCTTTTAGATATTATTGTATTGCGCTCTTTTTCGGCTTTTTCCAGTAGTTTTTCAAGGTCTTTCCTTGTTACTATAATCCCGTTTAAACTATTGAATTCTTCTCCTAAAGTCATATCATGAAAGTTTATAATCGATTCCTAAAATGCTAACAACTGCTTCTGTTCTAATCTCCTTTACATTAAAACCATCATTTCCTAGAATGGCAATTGCGGTAGTAATTGCCGTTTGTAAATCTAATTTCACGAGTATATCTTTTAAAACTATACTGGAATTTGCAGGAATATTGAGAGCATTTATATTGACTTCCGAACTTCCGAAAAGCACATTCTTTTTATCATAAAACAATATTCTTTTTAGCGTAACGGCTACTATAGTAGCATTGAAATTTACAGGGGTTGGATTAAACATTCTCAAATCTAATTTGAAAGTAACATAAGGAATCCCATCATTCCACTTTGCATCTAAATTCTTAAAAGCAACTGGATATACTTTGACGTTTTGAAACTGCTCAATTATTTTTTTTACTTTATTTCCTAGCAAATAATAGCCTACAACTGCAACTATTCCCACTCCAATAACTATTTTTCGTAAACTCATTTTTTGAACATTAAAATATTAAACCCAAATTTTCGCAATGCGCCACACTAAAAAAACAATACTTGCAAAACCCAAAAAAGCGAAACACTTTACCCATAATGGAATGTATTTTATCGGAACTTCGACAATTTGTTTTTCAACTGATGTCTCTTTTGCCCTTTTATTACTTACCAATTTCTCGTTTTGAGTTTCTGCAACCTTTTGCCAAGCAACAATCATTTTCTTTATATCGTCATAGTAGATTCCAACTTCATTATCGCCTGATTTTTTTCTACTATTGAGGTTGCTTAATAATTGGTCTAATGTTGCTTGTGTAATACTATCGCACTCTGGTTTAATTGTTTTCACTTTTGAAACTTGAATGATTAAGCTGTCCAAAATAGCTTTGTTGATTGCTGTAACTTTAACACTATCCGTTTTATACTCTACAATACGTTCTACTGTATGTGTTTTCTCAATCGGTTTTGAAGCACAACTCTTTAAAAAAAGTGACAAAATGAAAATCACAAGCACAATAACAATGGTTTGAATAAATGTTTTCAATGGATTTTCTGATTGATAATTAGAATTCATAATTAATGGAATTTTGATTTTAGTACACTTTTCAAAACATCAAAAAAGCTACTGATTAATTCTTCGACTTCACTATGTATCAATGTTGATAACGAACCACCCCAAGCACAAATAACATAAATGAAAATTTTATTCAAGTTTAAGTATTGGTCGCAAACTGCATAAACTGAAAATGCTACAAAAAAACTCACTATTGCTTCGGCAAGAAACCAACTCAAACTGGGTTTTTTCCCTTTTGAAATTGCATTGTAAACTTTTGTAAAAACTCCTGCCAGTACAACGATCAGGAATAGAAAATAATCTTGTAAATCTTTGCAACTATTTAGAATTGTATCTTTCATTATTTGAATGCTTTTTTATTATTAAATACGAGCCAATCCCAAGCGTGGCTATAACTAGGCTTATCATTACTCTGCTGTTTGAACTTTTTTTTTTCGTAAACAAATCTTGACAATCTGTTAAGCCATCCTTTTAAGTTAGAACCGCCGATATTTCTATAATACTTCTCCCGGGATTTCTTTAATTCATAATGAAGAAACTCTGGATTCGATGCGTTTAATAAAGTGATTGTGTCTTTAGAAATTCTACTATCAACTTTTATATTTGCCCCAAATCTTTGTTTCAAAACTTCCTTAACAAACATTCGTTTTCCTGAATTAAAAAAATGGTCAACTATAATATTTGCAACCGATTGATTTTCTATATCATCTGCATTGCAAACATCCCAATAGAATTTTTTAGCAATCAAAACCGCAGTTTGAAGCGGTAAATTTTTCATATCGGCAATTGTTGGCGGGCGTTTTATGTAAGCTTCATAAGCAGGTGCTGATATTCCATATTTTGTACCCACCATTTGCCCCAATGAATTTGTATTGCCTTTTCTATCCGAAACTCTATTTTGATAACCTCCTTCCGCTTTTAATAATTCGGGAAGGAATAGATTGAAATTTGCCATTACAGTATCACTTTTTGAGGTTCATTTTTTTTATTTCGGAGGATTAAAAACAATCCCGTAATTGCTATTGCGCCAATAATTACTTTTGTTTCTGTCTTCATTTTAATATGGTTTTACGGCAGTGCCTTTTACAAAATAATAAACCCCGTTGCGCTCTACTAAATATTGACCTCCCACCTTTGAAGCAACATAAACTCCGATGTGTTCACCATAACTAAAACTCCCTCCTATAAAAGGTTTCGTTCCTGTATTGAAATACGTTCCTTCAGCAGTTTTTTGAGCATTAAAAACACTAACATCATTCTGAATCGCCATAATTTTTTGCCCTTTTTTGGGCAAAACAAAAGCAGTTGGCTTTGCTTTGGTGGCTACTTTCTTTTTTGAAAAAGTATTGATACTTATTTTTGTAACCCCTCTTTTTGCCAATAATGCTGTTAGAGTAATATTTCCAAAATCGCCATCAATTTTCACTCCTAGTAATCTTTGCAATTCCCTTACCTCAAGTCCTTTGCTTCCTTTAAACAATAATTTATTTTTGTCCAAAACTGCTCCTACTACTGGCTTTGGATTTTCTCTTACTGGTGCTGTTGGTGCGATTGGTTCAGGGGTATAAGAAACAAGGCTTTCTTCGGCTTCTTTTTTCTTTTTCTTCCAATACAAAAAACCTAAAAATCCTGCTCCAACTACTGCCGTTCCAATCAGCACTTTATTTTCTTTACTCACTTTCATATCCTTTTTTTATAAATACATTGGAAATTTCTTTCTTAACAAGTTGTAATCGGCATCATTAAGTTCTTCTCTCAACCACGTTTTTAGGGGTAACTGTGTTCCTCCAATGGTGTTGTAACCCAGATAACGATTGTAGTTCCTCAATCCAAAAGCCTTACTAATTAAGCCGAATTGGTTTTGTGAAACACCTGTCAATTCTTCAATCATCGTTTGTTCGTCTGTACCGGTGTAAATGTTCATTGCATTATACAATACATTTGCTTTTTGGCTTGCAGAGAAAAGTGGAATTAAGTTGACATCGCCTTCGTCAATGTACTTTGTGCCACCACCCAAAACAGACTTTCCGTTTTTGTTCTTTTTGGTAAGAAAAAAAACGCCTAATCCAAAAAACAAAACCGAAACTCCAATTATTACTTTTCTTTTATTTGTCATTAGAAAAACCCTTTTATTAAAAATCGTAGTTTGGCTATCTCTGTTTCATTAAATTGATCTTGAAGCCATTCTACCAAATTCATTTTGACAAGTGTTGAACTCCTACGTTCTCCAAATTCATTATAAACCTTTATAAATCCATTGTGATTCAATCCTGTCAAGTTGTTTTCAACGGTGTTATAATTTGCCCCAAAACCTAATAAAGCAGTATAAATTGCCTCCGAACGTGCTTTGGCTTGAGTAACATTTATATTACTTGGTTTGTATCTTTTGTCGTCTTGAATTTGCTGAAATCCCTTAAAGATTTTAAAATATACCAATGTCAATATTCCACCAATGAGAGCAATCTTTAAAACTGTAAATCCTGTTGGACTTAATATTTGTTTCCTTTGCATCGTTGGATTTTTTAAGCAGTTAAAAACCCTTTTATCATATCGAAATTGGTTTTCAAATGTGTGATGGCAACTGGACTTTTAGACAACTCCACAAGTTTTGTCAATACATCAGAATCTAGTTTTGCCAGTTCTTTTAAAGCCGTTACTTTTGGTTTTAATTCAAATGGTGTTTTGGCAATCACATCTAATTGAATGGTTTGTTTTATGCTTCCCATAAGTTGTGTTTTTTTAATAATTCAGCTAATTCATTAGAGAAAACCGCATTTGTATTCAATCCGTTATTGATACTATCTAGTACATTTACCACGGTATCATCAATATTTTGCAAAGCAGTTGCAAAATGTTTTTTTACTGGTGTATCATACGTTTCAACTGGATTACCTAAACCTAGCGGTGGAGTTCCTTTTACAAAACTCATCAAAGCAGGTAATTGTTGAATAGCTCCCAATAACATTTCTTGATTTCCTTTGCTCTTATCGGTATCATATTTAGATGCCAACCGTTCCTCTTTCAACTCTTCATTTTGCTTTTTAAACTCTTTATTTTCAGATTTCAAAACCTCATTTTCTGTCAAAAGTCTTTGTGCATCTCCTTTGGCTACAAATAAGTTTATCATATCAAGTGTTCCTAAACCATACGAATTCTGAAAAAATTCTGTTTGAGATTGTTGATTTGGTTGCACTTGTGGAACTGGTTTTGTTTCCTGACTTTCTTTAGAAAAATTAACTTCAAAACTTTGACCGTCGATTTTAAAAGTACTTCCGTTTTTACGCTTCAAACTCAAATTCAATCTTTTGTGTCCATTAGCAAAAAGAGTTTCAAAAAATTCTTCTGCCGTACTCTCATTAGCTGTTATTTCAGCATGAGTTTTGTTGCGAAACAAAAACGAATTTGTATCTAAATCGAAAACCGAAACTGCCGAGTATTGGTCAGTATTTAGTTTGTCCATTAAAATCTCTAATTCTTGCATCGTATGAATTTTTTATAAATAATGTCTATTTCTTTTTTGTTCCAAGTGAAACTTGAAAACTCCTGCAAAACACCTTCATTTGTTTTATCAAATCGGATGTTTAAATCAATTTTTGATATTGTACCGTCGGGAGGAACTATGACAAAACTTTCTTTACTAGCTATTTCAAAATCATTGACAAAGACACTAGAAATACCGTTATTCCTAACCTGCAAAGTCGTTACATTTTCAATTATAATACTGTCTTTATCATCTTTTATCTTCAAAAAAACAACACCCGTAATTACTGCTATAAAGTCTTTTATCATTTGATTTTATTTTAAGAACAACTTTCAGGATTAATTTTGTACATCAAAATCAAATGGAAATAGGTGTCTTTTGTTACAGCTGTTTTTGTTCTTGCCTTAAATTGAAATGTTTTGGATTCTGTATCAAATAGAAGGGGTTTGTAACTATCGTCAAATCCTGAACCTTCTCTACGCTTCCAATGGTTTACGTGTGTTGGTTTTGAAAATGCTACGCCACTATCATCATAAATACCATATTCCGCAAAATTGTCTACATCTATATGATTAGTGTGTAATTCTGCTCCTAAAACGAAACCAATTTCTAAAGCAGTGGTAAGCAAAGCTTCTGTTTCTCCAGATGGAATGATTAAATTGATAACTTTTTCTCTTACTGCCATACTATTATGTTGTTTAAAAAAAGCCGTAACTACTTACGTTTACGGCTTTTTTTTAGTTATTAATGACCTTTTTTTTACTATCGTTTAGCTTGGTGCGCTCTGAATTCAAAACGAACATTATAGTCTTTATCAACTGGAACTGACACTCCTTTTGGGTATTCTATTTCCATTTCAAACTCCATATTACTACGGATTAATGGGGAAGTTGACAAGCTTCTAAAAGCTACAAAAGGGTCGATAGTTAAATCAGTAATTGGCATGTCTACCAAAACAGTACCGCCCTGTTTGATTCTAAATTCGGCTCCCAAAAATTCAGCTGGCAAAAGTGATTTTGTTGTACCCCAGTTTTGGGCTTTAAGATTAACATCCTGACCCCACAAAACACGGACACCATCAATAATGTAATCACGTCCTGCATTCAACTTGTTACCGTCAATATTGGTTACACCAACTTCACGACGAGTATTTACATCTACTAGGTTTACAATACCTGCTTGACCTTTTACCGCTACATTTAAATAAAGCGTTTTGTCTGTCAATTCTACTTGCCCTACTTTTGGAACCCCACCATTTCTTTTAGCCTTAATTGTCGCTACCGCTGACGCTAATTCTGTCCTTCTACTCATTTGATTGTTTTTTGATTGATGATTTTTATTTTTCAAAGTGCTATTAAAACTTTGATTACACTTGCTTTTTTGTTGTTATTGGTATATTTCGGAATACAACTCTTCCTCTTCTATTCCGTTTAGACCATGCTCATCTTCCATTCCATAAACATCTGATTCTGCACCGTGAAGTCCATTATCATACAGTTCGTCTTCTAACATTCCATTCAAACCATTATTCATTTCAAAAACATTTCCTGCTTCATCTATAAAAGTCCCGTTCAAACCGTTTTCATCGTACTGGTAAATTTGTCCATCACCTCCCATAAAAGTTCCGTTCAAACCCTCATCATAAGGACAAGCCAAACCAACTGCTCCTTTCATAAATTGGGTCGCTTTTCCGTCCCCAGTAAGTCTAGCACTCAAACTTTTATCGGCAATTTTTTTGATTCCTGTCAAAGCTTGAACTACTGCCGAACCCATCAAAGCACCTTTTAACAAATTATCCTTTGTGGTTGTTCCTCGTACTTTGGTCGCTCCAAAAGCCGAAGCTCCTGCAAAAACTAAATTAATAATTGGGCTTTCTGACTGTGGTAATAAAGTGCTAACTCCATTAGACAACGCACCTCCAACAACTCCACCCCCAATGATTGCTACTTCTTTATTCATATTTTATTGATTTAATTACTTACTACTTTTTTGTGGCTAAATAAATTCCTCCTCCCAAAACCACCGCTCCTGCTACATAAAGAATTGTGTTATCTTTTGGCTTTTGCTCTATCGGTTTAATTGGCGTTAATTCTCCTACTGGTTCTTTCTCAATTTCTACATTTTTGGATACTTCACTTTGATAAGAACTGCTTTCGGTATTTTGATTTTGGTCATTTTCTAATTCAGATTTTGCAAAAGATGCAGGCGTAATATTATTAATGGTTTGTAATTGTGGTCTCGAACGGTTTTTTACAGAACTTACAACTTGTTTGCCTACAGCGGTTTTAGAAAGTTTAACCGCTTTTGTTACCGCTTTTGACTTTGCTACTTTACTAACCAATCTGCCAGCTTTAGAACTTAACAGCTTAGAGGCAACACCACCACCAACAGGAATAAAACCTGCCGCAATCGGAGCAGCAAACTTTGCGACCTTAACTGCATTTTTTAAGCTTACATCTTTAAGCCTAATCCTCCTAAGGAATTTAGATTTACCTAAACCCACTTCTCCATCATTAATAATTATCATACTTCATTGTTTAATTAGATTTTCCAAATACAAACACACCTCCTATAACGGCAACGATTGTGGAGTAAATGGCAACGTTTGATTGTTTCTTTGCAAAAAATTGCGGTTTCTTTGCAACTGTTTTGCGATTAGGTTTCGGTGCGTTTAATCCAAAATGCGGTAAATTAACTTCGGTATCATGTGCCATTGTGTATATGGGTTCTCGGTTATTATTGGTTGTGCCGTCTATAATAAAATAGCCGTCTTTTATGTTTCCAGTTTCTTGATTCAAAGGCACGATTACATAAACGTGAGTAAATAAATCAGGTCTAAAACTCGGTTGTTTTATTTGCCTTACGAAGTGCCTTACACCCAAATTCACAAGCAAACAACTGGCAAAAATCGAATAGGTTTTACAATCCACTCCCTCAACACGTTGCTTAAAAGCACAAGCAGGACTTCGTAAATTTTGCTCCATTCCGTCCGCCTTATACTGGATGTGATTGTACAAAAACCAATATATCTTGTCGCAAGTTTCTTTCAGATTACTCTTTTGCAAAAGAGTTGCAACTTCCTTTGTCTGATAATTGTATTTGACAACCATTTCCTTTATCATTCGGACGGTATCAAAAGTATTACCGTTGCCTAATTTCGTTTTATCACAAGCGACTTTAGGAAACAACGGCTCGTACTCTTGACCACCTAATAAATTTCTTTTTAACAAGCTATCAATGTCCATTTTCGTTCCGTTCTTGCTTAGAGTATTAGGCTTCTATTTGATTATCGATTACAAATATTAGAAGGATTTTATAATGGTTTAGACCATTGCAGACGATTGACCCGCTTTGCAAAATGTTTCTTTTCTTTACAAAGGTTTTGCAAAAGATTTGTAGGATTCTTTAAGTGAAGTAAGGACAAAAAAAATCCCCTCAACTTTTATAGTTGTGAGGATTTTTTTTCAATCGGTATAAAACTTTATTCTACTTTACTATTCTACATCAGGATATTCTAGGTCGGTAAAATTTGTTTCTGTATGATTTGTAAACCACCCTAGCAATTTTACATCTTCTAAAATTTGTAATTCCATTTCTTTTGGAAACGGTTCTATATCTTTCATCAAACCTATTCTAAACTGTTTAAATTCTGTAGTTGTTGCAATTAAAATCATTTTCTTGCTTTCATATTTTGAAAAAACACAAAAGCTGTCCATTGCTAAACTAAGGAAAGTCTTTACCATTTCTTCGGTCATTTCTTGAGTATAAAAAGCAAATACAACGCCTATTCCATCGAAATCAGCATATCTTCTTGCAAAATGCAATCCTTTAGTATCTTTATATGAATCGAAAAACTCTAAAAAATTATTTGAAATTATTCTTCTATTAAACCTATTGAATGATAATATTGCTATTGCCAATTCTTCTGAATCTGGATTGCTTTTCGAAAGAACTTCTCTTTTTACGAGTTCATCTAAAAAATAACTATTTTTATCAAGTTTCTTCTTTAACACAACTTGCTTATTAGACTTAAAATCTTCCCAATTACCATCTAATTGAATAAACATTCCATTATATTCTTTTGATTTAATGTCTTCAGGAAAGGTTCTCTCGTTTTTTAAATAATTCCCCAATAAATCATGTTCCGTACCTGAAATTAAAATACTCATTTTATCTACTCGAGATGGTTGCTCCTGCTCATATTCAAAAAATTGAGTTGCTGTTTCAATTGGGAAGTCGTTTTCTTCTCCTGGTAAAACGGTTACTGTTTTGTCTGCAAATAACAATTCCCTTTTTTTTAAATACTCAATAAAGTCTGGAATAGTATCTAATTCGTTAACTATAGTTTCAAAAGCATCCTTATCAAAAAGAGACACAAAGTTTTTTCCTTTTGTTTCTTGACTAAAAGGATAAAATTTTACACCTTCCCCTAAATTCACAATTATTCTATGAATATTATCAATTTTTTCTTTTGGAAACCTTTCAAGTTGTTTGTTAGGATGCTTTAAATATATGTCTCTTTCATTCGAAAATAATTTTCTTTCAGCTCCATGTATTTGTTTTACAGCCTTGTCAATTGTCCTTTTAAAATAACGTGAATATAAGTCTTTAAATTCATAATTTTTAACCGAAACGATTATCAAACAGTTCCCAAATATTATCAACAAATCGCATATTTCTTTCTTGTCACCATTCTCGTCTTTTGGACTTGGATAGCACCAATATCCTAAAAAAGAATTAATTGCAATTCTGCTTACAAAGTCTTCCCCAATATTACCTTTCTCAGTTGAGTTCATTTAATTTAAAATTATATTTAACTTGCTCGTAAGTATAAAAAAATCAGCCTTAGTCACACAAATTTGATTAATTTGGTATCGTGATTGTTAGTTTTTTTTCAAATGTAGTTAAACAATTCCACAAACACTTAAATCAACTTCATTCCTAAAAAAAGTTATTTTGAGCAAAAATCGATTTTAAGACGACTTCTTATCAGAAAGGAATATTTGTCCTTTCCACCATCTAAAACCTTATTAAAAAGCTTTAATTTAAGTTCTTCATCATTTACAAAGTTCGAAAGCTTGTTTGCAGAGGTTAATTTGGTGTTTTTTACTGGATTTTCTTTCGGATTTTCAAGAATACGAATAATAAAGTTTCTGTTTATTAATGCGTTTGTTGGGTTGTTCGATTTGATTGCATATTTACGTGACATCCTTATATCTTTTTTTAAATAGTTTTTTACTGGACAATAATTCTCGATAATCATTCAACTTAATTTTCAATTCGTCTGATAGAATATAACCGTCTGGAGTTCCGTTTTTTTCTATAAACATAATTACTTCCTGTGTCGAAATATTCTTCGCATTCATTCGCATTCCAGCGGGTATTGACTTTCTAGTTTCTTTGAGTATTTCGTTTATTTCTTTTCTTATGTACAATTCTGGAATTTGACTTAAATACAATGCTTGCAGTTCTTTTTTATCTCTAATGTAGTGTAGGGTTTTTAGCATTCTCCTTTGGGTTTAATTCAAATTAGTTAATTGTTGGTCAATATTATTTCTTGTTTTCAAGAGAACGTGTTTTTGATAATCGGTTAAAAATGATACTTCTTGGATGCACAATAAAAAAAGTACCGATGCTTCGGAAATAGTAAATCGAATAGATACAGCATTTTTGAAGTTTTGCTCCATTTTATTTCTCAGTTTAAAAGCCAAACGCATCAAAATATCAATCAAAATGAAGCCAATATAAAACTCCGCATTTTCCTTATTCATACTTTTTAACGATTCGCTTTTTTCGTTTATAAAACAGATTATCTGCTCCCTCAAAACTTCAATTTCCTCTATTTTAATATTTTTCAATTGAATAGATTTCATAACTTTTTCACCGCAATTAGATTTCCATTTTCATAAAACTGAATAACGTTTGTAATTTTTGACAGTGCGTGTTTTTCAAACCTTCTCAACATACTGGCAATTACAGACTGGGTATTTCGTTTGTTTTGATTGATTGGCGACCACCAAACAGCATTACTTTGTTTGCTTTTGGTAAGAATTACCATTTTAATTTTCGAGGATTCAGGAACAAATACTGGCATAGTTATAAATTGGTTAGGTTAAAATTCACTAAAATCATATTGCGCAAAATCGGTATTGATGTTGATAGTTTTTTCATTCATTTTTAATGCCTTTTTTTCAATCATTTTGGGTAATTTCTCCAAATATTCTACTGGTAAATTCTTTTCGACATAATCAAATAATTGTGGCATTGTAGTTTTGTTTTTGAAGAAACGGTTTACTTCATTCTCGCACTTTTTAGCATAATTAATCTCAACTTTTCTGCGAACTGCATTAGCTTCCTGCTTCTTTTTCAAAGCTTCATATTTCGCCTTTCCTTGTAAATGTTCTCCCCATTTGGCTTTTGTATATTCGAAACCGACTTCTTTTGAAGTTTTTCGGGTCATATCAAAATAATCATAAGGAAATAATGGCGGAAATTCATTTTTCACAAACCATTTTCTCGCCCATTCAGCTCTCCAGCGCATTTGTTGCACATCCTCAACAATCGATGCTTTATTAAATGCTTCGCCTGTAAAAGCAATCCACTTGTTTTGCATATAAAGTGCAATGGCTTTCTTCCATGAACCCACAAATGGCGTAGTGTTTTTATAAATTTTTGAAATACTCTTAAAAAAATCTTGGATTACCATTTCCCGAAAATCCTCTTTTAGCATCGTTCCTGAATAGGCTTCTTTAAACAAATAGCGAATATCTATCGGTTTGTAGTTGTTGTATTCTTTATTGGCTAGATTTACAGCTAGTTCCTGTGGGTGCAGGATTAAGTTTTGCAGTTTTTCCGATAAAGTTTCTGAAACTTTAACACTTTCCGCCCCCGCCACCTCGGTTGGATTTTGCTCCTTGCTGGCTGGTGTTCCTGTAAAAAACAAATGAGAAGGCGTGACCAAAGGGAACTCCTTATTAAAAAGAGGAATGTTTTTCACATTCTCTTTCTTTTGATATTCATTTAAAACTGTTCTAGTATTCTCATTGTTATCAGGTAACACTTTCTCGCTTTCAGAGGTAAGGCGTTGATTTTCAGCAATTGTTAATTTTGAGGTTTTAAGGTCTAAAACGATTAAAATTTCAGTATTTATATGCACTTCAACAGGTCTATTTTGCCCTTTAAAAATATAATCTACAAATACTCCGCATTCTTGCAATCGTTGTCTGTGGTTGCGTACAGTCTTTGTACAAAGGTCTAAACTGTTTATTCCGTTTCGTTTTAATTCGGTTACTAAAAATGAGTTGATTTTAAACTCTTCAATAGGTCTGACAGCAGTAACGCCCAACTTCATATATTGTTCATTGCGTTTCATTAGTTGCGAATTGTACAGGTGTAGCAAGTTTTGAAAAACCAATTCCGTTGCATATTTGACCGTTTGTATTTTTTTCTTGTAGAGAATCATTCCGTAATCTTTACAAAAAGCATCCACGTTTTCGTTGTACTCTCTAGCTTTTAGGGATTGTTTATTCTTCACAAAAAGTGTGGAGAATTCTTTTTGAATTTTGTTCAATTCATTTTGAAGTATAAAACACTTTACATTCGCATTGTGTTTGTCAATTAAATCGTTCTCAGCATTGGTTTTGAAGTTGTAACCCGCAATGTATTTTCGGTAATTATCCATTGTAATCGAAAAGGCTTCAATAGAAATAGCAGGATAAACCGCCATAATACGGTTGTCCAATTGCAATGAAGTTGCAACGGTTGTTGCAATGCTTTCTAGGGTTTTCTTTTTCTCGATAGTATTCCCAAAGCCAAAAAGATTGGAAGCCAACGAAAAAACTTTACTATCTAACTGCTGTTTATTCATATATACGTCGTTATAACCTTTCAGCATCGGGCGGAATACACCCGAATGCGTCTAGGAATTTTCAGCATTTGCTGGAGGTATTTTTATGCTCTACTTTTTTTCTTGAATTGGGTCGCCAATAGTTTTTCGGTAACACTTTCTAGTGTCCAGTTTTCTAATGCGTTTGATTTTTTTGCTCTTTTAGCTATCGGTTTTCCAAATTCTTTATCAATACACAAGGCAAGTTCTTTCAATTCCTCAGAGGAAAGAAAAATTTTGGCGTTGTTGAATATTGATAAAACTTTTGGATTCATTACCCTTAGACTTTAGATAATTTTTTACGTCTTTTTTGCATTACTTTTTTTGCTTTTATGGTTTTATTGACCAATTGCATAATGGCGATTTCTACCTTTTCATTTTCACGCATACCATTTACAAAAATGCGGATACTGTGTGTTGTGTAATCTTTGCCAATGGCATTTTTAATTTTCAACTTCTGTAGATGCTGTGATACTTTTGCAGAATATTGCTTTCCTAATGTTTCAATCAAAAGAGTTCTTTCTTTGTCCGTAATCATATCTCCAGTTGTATTTGGTAACTATAGTCTTTTTGTAATTCTTTCAAATCCATATTTTCAATTTCAAAATCCCAAGGCAAATAAATCGTTTTGAGATTCGGGTTGTATTTTACTCCTGCTTTTATCAGTTTTTGATGCAATCGGTATCGTCGATTCACTTTTGCCGTTCGTACCATAGATTTTAATTTGCATCGGTTTAAAATTCAATTAATTGCAATATTTCTCCACAAATAGCAGAATTTTGCAATTTTTTTTATTACTTTCGTAGCTACACTTTTGCTACATAAGCGTTACAGAATTGTTACATTCGTTATTGCAAATATATACAACATTTGCAATATTTTGCAATTCATAATGCAAAATATTACAAATTTTTAATAAGCTTCAAATATGCAATTGATTATCAAAGAAATAAGGGAGAATAAAAAATTAACTCAAGATGAAGTTGTTGAGCTGTCAGGTATAAAAAAACGTACTTATGTAGATTATGAAAATGGAAAATCTGACATTCCTTTATCAAAATTGCAAAATATCGCAATAGCATTAAAAGTTAATTTATTTGAGTTGTTTGATGGTTATGAAAATACCACAATCGAGAAAACACAAACTACCGAATTTTTACAATTACAATTCGAAAACGAAGCTTTGCGAAATGAAAATGCAGAATTAAAAAAAGACAAAGACTTTTTACAATCCTTACTACAACGCAATGACCACGATAAAAGTCAAACTGCATAGTGATATGCAGGTTGTTTGGAAAAGAGAGTTAGAAATAATTGAATAAAGCAAAATAGAATAACATATTTATAAAATGTCAACTAAATTTTTCACCAATAAAGACACTAACAGCTTAATTAATAAGTTTGAAGGAGTATTCGCTAACCAAAACGTACACCATTTTGATGCACTAATTGGGTATTTCCGAGCTTCTGGTTACTTTAATTTAAGACCATTTCTTGAAAATGTCCCCGAAATTAGAATATTAGTTGGTATAAATGTAGATGATTTATCAGCTGAAGCGCAAAGAAAAGGGCAATTGTATCTTGAAAACACAGATAAAACAAAAGAAGAGTATTTAAAGTTCGTTGCAGATGATATTGCCAAAGCCTCATATAAAAAAGAGACCGAAGACGGAATTTTACAATTTATAGAAGATATTGTTTCTAAAAAGGTAATTATAAAAGCACACGGTAAAAGAGCGTTGCACGCTAAAATTTATATTTTTCGACCTAATCCATTCAACGAGCATACAAACGGTAGTGTTATTACTGGCTCATCAAATTTGACGGAAGCAGGACTAGGAACAAATACTACTTCTAATTATGAATTCAATGTACTTTTAAAAGATTATGAAGATGTTGTTTTTGCAACCAAAGAGTTTGAAGAACTTTGGAGCGAAGCCACAGAACTGCTTCCTATTGACATAAAAGGATTAAAAAAGAAAACCTATCTAAATGAAGATATTACGCCTTACGAGGTGTATATCAAAATGCTGATTGAGTATTTTGGAGATGCTATCATTAGAGATAAAATTTCAGGTAAAGATTTGCCAGAGGGTTATACTAATTTACAATATCAAGCAGATGCAGTTGTAGATGGATATTATAAATTGATGAAGCATAACGGCTTTATTTTGGCTGATGTGGTAGGTTTGGGTAAAACTATTATTGCTACGCGAATAATCAAAAAATACATTGAAAAAAACGGATATAACACAAAAGTTTTAGTAGTATATCCAAATGCTTTAGAGGTCAACTGGAAAACAACCGTTAAAGATTTCGGATTAACTAATTACATTCAATTTATTTCAAATGGTAGTTTGCACAAGATTATTGATGGGGATAATTTAAATTACCATAATCCCGAAGACTTTGATTTGATTGTAGTGGACGAAGCTCATAAGTTCAGAACATCAGGTTCAAATATGTACGGACTTTTAGAATTAATTTGCAAAACTCCAAGAATAACAGTTGGTAACGACATCAACAGAAAGAAAAAAGTAATTCTTATTTCGGCAACGCCATTGAATAATAAACCAGATGATATTGCCAATCAGATTTATTTATTTCAAGATGCTAGAAAATCAACTATTGAAGGAGTTCCAAACTTACAGTCGTTCTTTTCACACAAGGCAGAAGAATATAAAAAACTCTATAAAATTAAAGACCACGACGAGCTTATTAGAAAAGTAAAAGAAATCTATTTGCCAATTCGTGACAAAGTATTTACAGAATTAGTTATTCGTAGAACAAGGGCAGATATTAAAAACATTAAACGCTATAACGATGATGTCACAGCTCAAGGAATGTCATTCCCCGAAGTAAAAAACCCTCAAAAAATAGAATATGCTTTTGATGATAAATTAGAAGTATTATTCTTTGAAACCATAAGTAAATTGGTTGATGAAGTTGGTTATTATCGATATAGAGCAGTAGAGTTTATAAATGAAGAGTATGCCGATTTATACGATAATGCACAATTAATTTCTCGACAATTATCAATCATTATGAAAACCCAAATGGTAAAACGTTTGGAAAGTAGCTTCTTTGCTTTTAAGAGTTCACTAAACAGATTTTGCGTTTCTAATCAGCGAATGATAAATATGTTTGAAAAAGACAAGATTTTCATTGCTCCTGATTTAGATATTAATAAACTCTATGAAGATGGCAAGGAAGACAATATTGAAGCGATTATTGAAAAACTTAACGAAAGTTCTCCAAATAATGATACCTACAACGCTTCCGATTTTGACCCGCAATTGTTAGAAGGATTAAAAAGAGACCAAGAAATATTAGATGATTTACTCTCGCAATGGCATTTAGTAGATTATGATCCAAAGACAACTAAATTTATTGCTACACTGAATGAAACGTTATTAGGTGAAAAGAATTTAGAAAAGAAAATTGTAATCTTTTCAGAAAGTAAAGAAACCGTAAACTATTTAGCCAAAGAATTAGAAAGCGTTGGTAGAAATGATGTATTGGCTATTAGTGCAGCAAACCACAAACAAAAGTTCAATACCATTCGTAAAAACTTTGATGCCAATTACCCAGAGAAACACGAAAACGATTATAACATTATCATTACAACTGAAGTATTGGCGGAAGGTATCAACTTACACAGAAGCAATGTTATTTTAAATTATGATATTCCTTGGAATGCAACTCGATTAATGCAGCGTATCGGTCGTGTCAATCGTATTGGTACAAAGGCAAAAGAAATTTTAGTGTATAACTTTTATCCAACGGCACAATCCAATGATTTAATCCAATTGAACGAAAAAGCATTAAAGAAATTACAAGGCTTTCATTCTGCTTTTGGAGAAGATAACAAAATCTATTCAGAGCAAGAAGAATTAATCGAAAGTACGTTAGGCAATCTTCAACCTAAAGAAGAAGTTGATGAACGTTTAATGTACCTCGAAATAGTTAGAGAGTTATTTAATGACAATCATAAAGAATACAAACGTTTGCGTGATTTACCAATGAAAAGCCGTGTTGGTCGTTTGGCAACTACTAAAAACGATATGGCTCAAAAAGTAATCGGTCAAACCATCGAAAACGGTGTATTGTGTTATTTGAGAAACAACATCAAAGAAGGTTTTTATGTTTGTAATGAAACGAATTGCGTAGAAATTACATTTATTCAAGCAGTCAAATTATACGAAGCCACACCAAAAGAAAAAAGAACGGATTTAATTGCTAATCATTTTGATGCGGTCAATTTAGCAACTACACATTTCAAAAAAGTGTACAATACTATTTTCACTACCGAGGAATATGACACTACCAATCTTTCTGTACAAGAACGAAACTCGATATTGTTTTTAAGCAGTATTATTGATTTAAAAAGAAACTTCCCTAACGAGATTTCAGATGATTTTGAAGAGTTATTAAAAACAGCTTTGAAAATTATTTATATGGGTGTATTCAGAAAATTCAGAAACGAAATAGCCACATTAGCAGCTAGACAAAAAAAGAAAAAATTGCCTTTGGCAAAAATAATATTAGAATTAAATGCTGTAATGAATAATTACCCAATCAAGCAAATTGCCCGAATGGATGCTTTGCGTTGGGAAAACGAAAAAGAGCAAAACAACCAATTTGAAGAACCTAAAATTGTCATTACAGAAACCTTTGCCTAATGAAGAGAGAAGAATTAAAAGACATACTACAAAACAGCTACAGCCAAGAAAAATGGATTAAAACGTTACAATTCCTTTCGGGAAGTAAAAACCTTTTAACCATTTCATTAGAGCCAAAGTTTGTTGAAATTAAATCCGCTAAAGCAAAAGAAATAGTAGTTGAAGTAGTCCAATTAGGAACACTAAAAACTACTGATGGCATTACATTACCTATTTTTGATGTTACCTTGCAAAACGGCATTAAAATAGAATATAACCGTGTTGGCGTTAATGAATTACTAAAAACACACATACTAAAAGATGCTGTAAAAGGTGCTATTGTTACGTTTCATTATCCAACTCCAGTCATTGCGAGTAATGATGCAAAATCAGAATGGCGTTTCTCTTTCATCAGCAAGTTTGGTAGTGATTATTTTGCCGAAGCCGAAAGCGTAGAAACCAACCCAAAAAAATACACGTATATTTTTGGAACTTCCGAAGAACATAGAACGGCTTTAGAAAGATTATACAATTTAGAACAATCACGTTTTAGATTAGAAGATTTCTTCGAAGCGTTTAATGTAGAACCTGTTTCAAATAACTTCTTTAAAGAATATAAAAACTTCTATCAAGATTTTGTATTTCAACTAAGCAATGACAAAAACAGCAGAGCTATTTTTGAATTGGAGAAAAGTGATGATGTAGAAAAAGACATTCGCAACTTTGTAAAGCGATTATTAGGACGTTTGGTATTTCTTTATTTCTTGCAAAAGAAACATTGGTTAGGTGCAAGTAACAAAAACTATGATGATGGCGATACCAATTTTCTTTTCAATCTCTTCAACTATAACAATGACAGCAAAGACCATTTTTACAACAAATGGTTGAGTAAATTATTCTTTAATGCACTCAATACAGCTAACAGAACCAATGATGGTTTTGAGTTACCTAATGGCAATAATGTTTGGATACCATTTTTAAACGGTGGATTGTTCGAAGAACACCAAGAACCGGAAAGACACAGAGAAATACAATTTCCACCAACACTTTTTGAATTACTATTCAAGTTTTTTAATGGTTATAATTTTACCATTTACGAAAACAGTCCCGAAGACCACACTGTAGCAGTTGACCCAGAAATGTTAGGGCACATTTTTGAAAACTTACTAGAAGACAACAAAGACAAAGGAGCGTTCTATACACCCAAAGAGATTGTGCATTATATGACACAAGAAAGTTTGATAGAATACCTCAAAACGCATTTATCACATTCTAGAGAAGCGATTGAAAACTTAATTAAAAATCATATTACAAAAGATTTTACAAGAGAAGATTTAAAAAAAGTTGAAAAACTAATTGATACTGTTAAAATTTGTGACCCAGCCATTGGTTCTGGTGCATTTCCGATGGGGTTGTTACAGGAAATATTTGCATTAAAAGCAGTAATACATTATGAATTGGGTTATGATGTTTGGTCGCCAGCCAAGATAAAACAAGATATTATTCAAAATTCAATTTACGGAGTAGATATTGAACCTGGTGCAGTAGATATTGCAAGATTACGTTTTTGGTTATCATTAGTGGTTGATGAACCTACACCAAAACCTTTGCCTAATTTAGACTATAAAATTATGCAAGGAAATAGTTTAATTGAAAGTTTTGATGGAATTGATTTATCAAATCTTGCTTCAGCAGATGAGCAAATAATTGACGAACAAGCTACTTTTAATTTTGGCGATGCATTTACTACCAAAGTAACTTTGTTTGATGCCGTTAGTATGGAACAATTCCAAACTTTAATGGACAAGTATTTTTCTCCAGAAGAATGGGAGAAAAAAACAAAAGAAAAAGTGGATAAGATTGCAGTAAAAAAACAAATTAACAACGTAATTGAAGGCAAAATACACGCAAAGATATTTAAAGAAAAAGAAGATACTGAAAATAAAATAAAGGTCTTTGAACGAAAATTTAATATAAAAAAAGAAGGCGATTTAGAAAAATTAAATACTAAAGGAAAGGAATTTAAGGAATATGAAATTCTAAAAAAACGTTATTCAGAAATAGAAATTATTGAAAATGAATTAATTGATTTTCAAAACACCGATGAAAGACCTTATTTTCTTTGGCATTTGTTTTTTGCCGATGTTTTTAATAATGGTGGTTTTGATATTGTAATTGCTAATCCACCTTATGTTGGTGTTAAAGGTAATGGTAAAACATTTGAACAAATAAAAAACACTGATTTATCAAAATACTTTAAAGGCAGATCAGAATTATTTTATTTTTTTATGCATAAAGCTATACAGCTTGGGAAGACAAATTGTATTAATACATTTATTACAACTAATTATTTTATCACTGCAACAGATGCTAATTTATTAAGAACTAATTTAAAAGAAGATACAACAATTTTAAGCCTTTTAAATTTTAATGAAATTAAATTATTTGCTTCCGCTATGGGGCAACATAACTTAATATCAATATTTAAAAAAGGATTTGACAAAAATACTAAAGCAAAAACTTTATTTACAAAAAACAAAGGTTTCGCAGATAGCATTGAGATTGAAAAAATATTGTCTTTTAAAGATACTAATACAGATTATTTTGAATTAAGTCAAGATGAAATATTTGAAGGCAAAGAAAATTATATTAGAATTGGTGGTTCTTCGGGTGGTAATGATGAATTATCCTCAATATTTATGGCATTAAAAACAAATGATTTGCTTGGGGATATTTGCTTTGTTAGACAAGGTTTGAGAACTGGTGTTGATAAAATCTCTGATACTCATATAAATAAATTTAAATATAAAGGAAATAAAGGTGAAGGAGTTTTTATTTTGTCTTTAGACGAATTGAATAAAAAAGGAATATCCATTGAAAATCCTATTGTGAAGCCATTGTTTAAAAATAGTGATGTTAATAAATATTTAACTAATGAAAACACTAATCAATATCTACTTTATATTGATGGAAATATAACATTAGATAGTTTAATCAATGATAACTTAAATATTTATAATCACCTTATAAACTATAAGGAATTAATTCAGAAAATTAGATATGGTAATAAAGAAGATAGTGAAAATTGGTTTAAATTAGATAGAACAAGAGAGCAATGGCTATTTGAAGGAGAAAAGATTGTTGCACCACAAAGATCAAAATCAAATACATTCGGTTATAATAATATTTCTTGGTATTCTAGCGCAGATGTTTATTACATAAAAACTAAAGATAAAAAATATAATTTGAAATACATTTTAGCTCTGCTAAATTCAAAATTATTTTTTCTTTGGTTATCTTATAAAGGTAAACGGAAAGGAGATATGTTAGAATTATACCAAAAACCTCTATCAGAAATTCCAATTATTTTTTCTACAGAAATGAAATTATTTGAATATATTATTGACTTGATTTTATATACCAAATCTAAATCAACTTCTTCAATAAACGACATCGTTAAAAATGACCATATAGCTCAATTCTTTGAAGAAGTAATTGATGGATGCGTATTTGAGTTGTATTTTGAAACCCATATGAAAGAAAAAGGCATTAATATTATAGATGATGTCAAAAAGTATATTGATGAAAGTGGTTTAAATCAAGATTTTGAAAACATTGAAGAGGAGATTAAAAAGCAAAAGATTTGGGAGTTATACAAAGATATGAGTACAGGAATTGTTCAAGTAAAAATGACTGATTTTACAACCAAAAGTCCTGATATTTTAAAACCTATATTACAGAGTTAGTATGAGTAATATAGACAAAGTTAGAATACACAATTTTAAAGCTTTTTATACAGGTGCTGAACCAGAAGAGATAAAATTAAATGGTAAGCATTTATTAATGTATGGCGAAAATGGTAGTGGTAAAAGCTCCATTTATTGGGCTTTATACACATTATTTCAATCGGAAACCAAAAGAGCGGATGAAATTGCTAAGTATTTTACACCAACCCACGATGAACAACTTTTAAATTTTAATTACCTTAATCAAAGGCCTGATTTTGAAATTGATGCAGAGGGTAAAATTACAAATCCGACTGATATAGGTAAAAATGCTGAAATAGAAGTACTTTTAGAAGATAGCACTTCATTAAAAATAGATAAGGACGGAAATTACGAAAGTGTCCCAAATAAAATTAAGGAGCTGAACCGCCATAGCGATTTTATTACACACAGATTATTAGTAAACTTTTATAATTTTAGAAATTCAGAAAAGATTGACCTTTGGGAAGTTTTTGTTCGTGATTTTTTACCATTTCTTCGCATAAATAAAGGAAATGGTGATATTACTTTATGGGAGAATTTTTCAGAACTTCAAAAAGATTTAGTTACTAATGATGAAAAATTACGTCGCACATCCAAACATCCAAATCATAAAGCAGAGCAAGAAAGAATTAAAAAAGAAATTGAAAAATTCAATGAAGATTTAGAATATTGGATTGGTCGAATTAACACTATTGCGAATGAGGTCTATCGAAATGAATTGAAGATTAAGGATAACATTGCTTTTTTTCTAAAGTATGAAAATCCATTACGTTTTGAAGATAGCTCTCTTAATATTATTGATAAAAATGGTGTAAAGTCTGTTAGCCCATCCAATCATGCCAGTTTAAATGTTCCTAATTTAGTATTAAACATTAGAAGACAAAATAATGACGGTACTTATTCATTGATTCACAGACCACAATCATATTTGAATGAAGCAAAAATCACTCAAATTGCTTTATCCCTAAGATTTAGTTTACTTCATGAAACAATAAAACCTACTTATCCTGGTCAGTTTTTAGCTTTAGATGATTTATTGATTAGCTTGGATATGAGTAATCGGGATATTGTACTCAATGCGATATTAAATATTTATGCAAAACGATTTAAGATTTATTTTTTCACACACGAGAAAAGTTACTATGATTTTTGTGTTTTTAAAATAGAACAGAAAAAAGAAAAGAAAGACTGGGAAATTATGGAAATTCACTCTGGTGAAACTAAAATAGAAAAACCAGTAATAATTCAATCGGGTTTAAATTATTATGATAAAGCAATAAAATATTTTAAAGCAAAAGATTATACAACTAGTTCATTATATTTAAGAAAAGAATTAGAAAAATTAGTAATAGAAAGACTTCCCGAAGAATACACAAAAACTATTGACGGACAATTTCATAATTTAGAACATTATTGGAAATTGTTTGTCGAGAGATACAAAATGTTGGGTAAAAATATTTCAGAAGAGATTAAGGATTATTTTAAACAATCAAAATTATTAATTCTTAATCCAGCAGCACATCATAATCTAAATTTACCAGTATATAAACTTGAACTCGAAAGAGTATTTAAATTGGTTGAAAAGATTTATGATGAGTATCCAATACCACAGTTAACTATTTTCATGGCTAGAGGCATGTCTTTAATTTTTAAGCATCCTAGTATAGATTATAGTTTTAAATTTGAATTATTATCTGATTTTAGAAATGTAGGGGCTTTAGGAACTTCAATATTAGAATTGCCAAAATGTAAAATATTACATTGGCAATTTCAAGGAGTTGATTTTTGTATTCCTGCTAGTGGTAGAATTCTGTCTGAAAATGAAATTGAAAAAAATCAAAATAGAAAGGATGACAGGATAGATGATATTCTTAGAAACTTAAAAAGAGATACTCTATTGAATATCACAAATGAAATGTTTGTTGAAAATTTATTTATTGAAAACTCTATTTGGAGTTTTAATGAAGTTATAGAAAAAGCCAATATTAAAGATAAAATACTTGCATTATGAGTCAAATGTTAGCAGAAATAAGTAGAATTGTAAATGAAGATATTAGCCCAAGAGTTACTCAATATGATGTACTTTTTGAAGCAATTACTAATGCTATTCACGCCAATGCTACTGAGATCAAATGCTATCTAAACACTACTGATAATCAACTTAAAGAAGGCGATAAAGAATTTGGTGCAATAAAAATAGATACTATAAAAATTGTTGATAATGGAGATGGCTTAACCGATAAAAACTTTTCTTCATTTTCTACATACAGAACAGAACACAAAAAAGAATTAGGTTGCAAAGGAGTTGGCAGATTTGTTTTTCTAAAGATTTTCAAAAATGTCAATTACAAGAGTAGATTAAAAGAAGAACAAGAAGAGAGAAAATTTAAGTTTGATTTTAAATTTGATACAGAAAATTTAATAAAAGAATCCGTTGCAGTTGAAAGCAATGAAACGGAACTTACTTTGTCGGGTTTGACAGCCAAATACTACGATGATGCCAAGAAAAATGACCGTAGAATTGAGTTAGACATTACTACAATAAGAGAAAAGGTTTTAATGAATCTTATTCCAACTTTGTTTTTTTATAAACAAAAAGGAACTATTATAACAATTGAAATTCATAACGAATACGACACTACCTTGAACAAAATAAGTTCAAGTGATATTCCAGATTTTCAAGACAATTTTTTTGAAGTCAAAAATAAGGATGGTAATGTTTTTAAATTCAACCTACATCACAAAATTGATAACAATGTAGGTTCTCTAAATGCTTATTATTGTGCCAATAACAGAACTGTATGTGAGTTTAGCGATAAAGATTTAAAAATAGCAATGCCTTATGGTTATTCAGGTTTTATGCTGTTAGAATCCGATTATCTTAATATACACGCCAATAATGAACGTAATGATTTTGATATTTATCCAGTCAAAACAGATGTTTTTTCTACACTATCTTGGGAAATGATAAACTCACATCTCAAAAAGGAAATTAGCGAATTAGTAAAAGCTGGTATCCCTGAAACCAAAAAAAGAAATATAGAAAAATTGCAAGAAATTCAAGAGGAAAGACCTTATTTGATGAATTATATTGATGAGGAAGATATTGAAATGGCTGGTTTTTTAGATAAAAAACATATTATTGAAAAAGCTAAAAAAGGATTTGATGTTGCAAAAGAAAAGGTACTGGTAAATGCGGGTAAAGAAGACTATTCAGACGAGGAATTAAATGAAGCAATCCAACTCGCACAAAATGAATTAGTATCTTATATAAATGACAGAGTTCAAGTCATTGAAAGACTAAAAACATTAGTTGATAAAAGCGAGCGTGTTGAAAAAATTATTCATAATTTGTTTATGGAAATGCGAACTACTGATGATTACTACAGTGTTGGTAAAAATAATCTTTGGCTTTTAGATGACCGTTATACTACCTATAGTTATGTAGCAAGTGATAAGCGTATTCGTGAAGTTTTGAAAGGAATCGATGAAGTGAATGGCGATACAGAAATACTAGACGACAAACCAGATTTATCACTTTTCTTTTCACATAACCCAAACAATCCCGAAAGATTAAAATCGGTACTAATCGAAATTAAACCATTTGATTTTGGTTCCAAACCTGACCGCAAAAAATTTGCAGGTATTCAGCAATTATTAGATTACGTTAAAGCATTCAAAGCAAAAGATAAAATCGATGAAGTTTCTGCATTTTTAATAACTGAAATTGATGCTAAACTAGAAGCAAGACTTCGTGAAGATGATTATACACCTTTATTTTCAACTGAAAACCCGATTTTTCACAGATTTTATAAAGAAACTGGAATTTCAATATTTGTTATAAGTGCTTCGACTTTGATAAAAGATGCAGAAGCAAGAAATAAAGTGTTTTTAGAAATTATCCGAAAACAAACTAGATTGAATAAACTAATGCAAAATAATACCCTTTAAAAATTTATTGCCAGAGTGCTAATAAATGAATTAACTAAACAACTGGTTAATATAAAAATTTAAAAAAAATGAGCCAATATCCCCTCCCAACATTGCCTTTACAGCACGAAGTAGAAAGCAAAGTGGTGCTTAAAAAATTGGCATTGGCACACAAAGCCCTTGCCGAGTTGAATGGAGTTGCAGAAACAATCCCTAACGAGGTTATTATACTTAATACCTTATCCTTACAAGAAGCAAAAGACAGTTCGGCTATAGAAAACATTATCACAACACATGATGAATTGTTTAGTAGTGACAGTATAGCGAAACAATTTGCCAGTACTGCTGCCAAAGAAGTATATAATTATGCTACAGCATTAAAAGAAGGTTTTGCCATTGTTCGTAACAAGCAACTCATTACCTGTAATCAAATTATAGAAATACAAAGCATACTGGAAGAAACTAAATCAGGTTTTAGAAAATTACCAGGTACAGCACTCAAAAATGGAGAAACAGGAGAAACCGTTTATACTCCACCACAAAGCCATGACGAGATTGTTACATTGATGAGTAATTTAGAAAACTTTATCAACGATGATACTTTGACAGATATTGACCCATTGGTGAAAATGGCTATTATTCATCACCAGTTTGAAAGCATTCATCCATTCTACGATGGTAATGGTAGAACAGGTAGAATAATCAATATTTTATATCTGGTAAAGGAAGATTTGTTGCATTTACCTATTCTCTATTTGAGTAGATACATCAATCAAAACAAAGGCAACTATTACCACTTATTACAAGAAACAAGAATAACTCAAAATTGGGAACCATGGATATTATTTATGCTTGAAGCAGTTGAGCAAACTTCCATTCAAACAACGGGTATCATTAGAGGTATCAAAAAACTAATGATGGATTACAAACAAAAAATCCGTACCGAGTTGCCAAAAATATATTCACAAGATTTAATTAATAATCTGTTCAAACACCCCTACACAAAGATTGATTTTCTAGTGCAAGATTTGGATATTACAAGACAAACCGCTTCAAAGTATTTAGACCAACTTATAGAATTAAAGCTAATTACATTACACAAGATAGGGAAAGAAAATTTTTATATCAATACAGCCTTATACGACTTTTTGCACAATGCACCGCAACGCTTCAAGTTCAAATAGTTTGCTTTTTTTAACACGTGGTAAATGTCATGTTCAAAAAAATGAAAAAACTTAACATGTTAAAAATCTCATGTTAAAAAAACAGAAAAAAGTTAACACGTTTAATTAACGTGTTAAATAAAAGAGCAAAAAGGAAAGAGCAAAAAAGACAGTTAAAAACAATTAATAAATTCTTTATCTTTGAAATACAAACGCCTTAATAATTAACAATCTAGGAATACTAAAACGCATACGATTTATATTTTTTCATACTAAAATAGCTTTGTAAACCCCAGTAAACACAGGGAATTAAAAACTATTTTCAGATTCATAACCCTGAGGTCCCGAGTTCAAATCTCGGTCTCGCTACCAAAGCAAAAACCCTAACATCAATATGTTAGGGTTTTTTTATGCTTAAAATTTAGTATATTCCTCAGACCCCAACCCTTAGGAGTGACGAAAAGGAGTGACATATTAAGCTCCAAAGATTGAAATTTTTAGTACCCCTCTTCTATTTTTGTCAAAATAGTTGAGCCAATATAATATCTTTCGAGTATCTTATGGGTTGAATGTGATGATAAAATACCCGTGTCTTTGTTCATTACTTCATGGACCCAAGATATATAAGTCTTTCTTAAATCTTTAAAATTTACTTTTTTATCAATATCCACCATATTTTATAATGAGTAAATCCTTTTGACACATCATTCATCATAGTTTTGATAATATTTTTCTCTCTGGAAATAGTATGAAATCATTCGTTTGCTTTTTATCATCGTAACTGGTAATGTAGAACTCTTAAAGACAAGGAAAAAAGTAATCAAAGAAAGCCAGTAGTAGTTTGATAGACCATTCTTGGGAGTATTTAAATAAAACTAATCTAATTGTATAAAGAATTCGTTTACAAAATATATGCAAGAAATTGACAAAGCAAGTTAAAACTTCGTTTTGAAATTAAATTTGGGCAATCTACACAAAGCCTTTTCAATATTTTTATTTCCTTATTATTAGTCAACAAAACCCTATAAAATTCCCAGTATTAATAGCACTATTAATACTGTTACTTAGAGAATTCATCAACCTAATCAAGTGATTTATTTTAATAAATAAATATTTTTATATATAATTTTACGTACAAAATTTTATTTAAAATGCTTTTAATCGATTTTTTTAAGCTTTTAATCTATTAAATAAAGCAAAACGCATAAATTTAAATCCTCAATAAGCATGATTCTTAATCTGAATTCATTTAAAATAAAAAAACATGTGCCATAATTAATTTAAACAGGAGAAAATCATGAAGAAAATTACTTTAATAAATATAAAACTAATTCTCACATTTTGTTTTCTTTTTATTACAATTTTTGGATATTCACAAACAACGCAAACATACAGTTCATCTGGAACATTTATCGTTCCTGCAGGAGTTACAACCTTAACAGTCGAAGCTTGGGGCGGTGGAGGAAAAGGTGGTTCAAAAACAACTGGTAACAGTACCTATGGTGGTGGTGGTGGTGGCGCTTATGCAAAAAAAGTATTAACCGTAACATCTGGATCATCACATACGGTAACAGTGGGACCAGGAAGCTCAACAACTTCAGCTGGAGGAGATTCGTGGTTTTCAAACAACACTTCTATCCTTGCAAAAGGGGGGAACAGTGTGTCTAATAATACAGCAACAGGTGCCAATGGTGGTTCTTCAGCGGCTTCTATAGGAGATGTTGTTCTCTCTGGTGGTAATGGTGCAGGTGGCGCAACAAATGGTGGTGGTGGTGGTTCTTCTGCAGGAACAGTTTTAATTGGCGTTAATGCTACTAATCAGAACGGAGCAATTGCCCCTAGCGGTGGAGGAAATGGAGGAAACGGCTCTTCTGGCTCAGCTACTGTTATTGGTTCGTTTCCAGGAGGTGGTGGAGGTGGTGGGAAAAACAATGATGATGGAGCTTTTGGAGGAACAGGTAAAATCAACATCACATGGACCTGTCCTACTTATAGCTTAAGCACAACAGCTGTTGCATCACCGATATGTGCAACAAATAATGCAAGCGTGTCCGTAACTTCTTCAGCTGCAGGATTACCAGCAGGAACTTACACAGTTACATACAACTTAACAGGGGGAAATACTGCAACAGGAAGTACAGTTACTATGACCGTAACAAGTGCCGGTTCTGGAAGTTTTACCACAGGTGCATTATCAAATTCAGGCACAACCACTATAACAATTACAAATCTTGCAAGTGGTGGAACTTCTCCAAATTATTGTAGTTCTGCTATTGGTACAAATAATTCGACAAGCGTAACTGTGAATGCAAATCCTACAATTACGAGTACGGCTCCTGATTCTAGAAATGGTTCCGGAACAGTCGTGTTGGGAGCTGTACCTTCTGCAGGAACAATTTCTTGGTTTGCAGCATCAACTGGAGGAAGTGCCTTAGCTACAGGGACAAGTTTTACCACTCCCATTATTACAACAACTACAACTTATTATGTTGAAACCACCAATGCTTCTTGTACATCTTCTCCAAGAACCGCAATAGTTGCAACGGTAAATTCTCCAGAAATAAATATTCTGGGTAACACCACTTCAATTATTGATGGTGATGCGACCCCAAGCATCATAGACTGGACAGAATTTGGATCAATGGAGACCAGTACGGGAATCATCACAAAAACATACACTATTCAAAATACTGGTACTTCAGCCTTATCCATAGGAGCCATAACTATCTCTGGAACTAACGCTGGTGATTTCTCCGTTACCACTAGTCCGAGTGCTTCAATTGCAGCTGGAGTCAGCTCTACATTTTCTGTTAGTTTTAATCCTAATACCTTAGGTTTAAAAACTGCCGTAATTTCAATTATAAACAATGACTCTAATGAAAATCCTTATGACTTTTCTATTCAAGGTACGGGAATTCAAACCTTTTTTGATAGCGACGGGGATGGTGTATATGACAATTTTGATATAGATGATGATAATGATGGCATTCTAGATGCTACTGAGGAAGTTAATTGTAACAGCTCAAATGGCCATAAAGTTGATTATAAATTTCTGAATGAAACCTTTGGCACAGGAGGAAAAACTTCAAGCTTTACTGCTGCCTATAATGCCACAACAACCTATTGTTATGAAGACGGAATTGCAGGCACCAATACGACTGCATGTCCTAGTCAATCAACCTGGATACTGGATGATGGTGAATACACGGTAGTCTCTAAAATAAC
Source organism: Flavobacterium galactosi (assembly GCF_048158585.1). Taxonomy (NCBI): domain Bacteria; kingdom Pseudomonadati; phylum Bacteroidota; class Flavobacteriia; order Flavobacteriales; family Flavobacteriaceae; genus Flavobacterium; species Flavobacterium galactosi. The sequence goes on along the minus strand of NZ_JBLNKV010000004.1, from coordinate 333,036 downwards.
AGGAACAGTAGCTAGCGACCCTGAAAATATTCATGGTGATTTAGCTTGGTATAACGGAGAAGATCATACCACAGGAGATACCAATGGAAGAATGGCTGTTTTTAATGCCAGCTTTACTCCCGGAACATTCTATGAAACAACTATTACCGGGGTTTTGTCAAATTTACCGATAACTTACAGTTTTTGGGTATTAAACATAATGGCCGCCTCTACTTTCCCAAACTCAATTTTACCCAATGTAACAGTAGAGTTTTATGATTTATCAAACAATCTTCTTACAACTTTCAACACAGGAAACATCGGAAGATGTTCCGGAAGCACAACAGACAATACCTGCACTCAAGGAGTTTGGAAACAATTTACTACTAGTGTCAACTTAGGAAATGTGAATGCCTTTACCATTCGTTTCAAAAACAATGCTCCTGGTGGTGGCGGTAATGACCTTGCATTGGATGATATCCTAATTTCACAAACTTTATGTGATTTAGACAATGATGGCGTTGCTGACATGTTTGATCTGGATGCCGATAATGACGGAATTGAAGATGTTATAGAAGCAGGCTTAGGAAACTTGAGTAACGCCAAAGGAAAAATAGATGTGACTTGGGTAGATATCAACGGAAACGGACTTCTTGATAGTGCTGAGTCGACAGCCGTACTAGCTGCACTAGACTCTGATGGTGATGGAATCCCAAATTATATTGATTTAGATAGCGACAACGATAGTCTTTTTGACGTGGACGAATCTGGGGCAGGAAATACAAATGCTGTTTCTGGATATGAAAATGGTGACGGAGACATTAATGGAGATGGAACAGGAGACGGTCCGGAATCAGAAACATTTAGAAGTAAAGACATTAATGGAGATGGAATAACAGAAGGTTTTGGTGACGGAATATTAGACATTTATGACTATGGTACGGGAGCTACGAACCAATACGGAAATTTAGGACAAGGTATTGCAACTGCAAATCCTGCAACTACTTATCTAAAAGACACAGATGGAGACGGAATCCCTGATTATCTTGATGTAAAATCTAATGAAAGTACATTTGATATTGCCAATACTTTATTAATCTATGACTATAAAACTTTAGACACCAATAATAATGGCGTTATTGATGGCACAACCGATATTGATAAAGATGGAATTCTGGATACTTTTGACACCAACACGGCTCTGTTTGGTTCTCCTAGAGATTTACACACCAAATTATTTCTAGACTTTGACGGTAGAAACGATTATGGTCAAAGTACGGCAATTCTTGGGGGATTAGCCAATGCATCTTTAATGGCATGGATTGATTTAAATGCCGCTTTTTCTACTGATGGAGTTATTGCAGGACAAAATAATTTTCAAATCCGAATTACTGCCGCTAAGAAATTGGAAGCAGTTGTAAACGGTACAACAGTAACTTACAATACAGCTTTAAATGTATCCCAGTGGTATCATGTTGGGGTAATTTACGACGGAGCAAATATAAAGTTATATTTAAACGGTGCTTTGGTGGCAACCCAAGCTAAAACCGGAAGCATCTCAGCTGATGCAACATTACTTACTTTAGGAAAAGACCCTAGTTCAAATACAAAATATTTTAAAGGAAAAATTGATGAAGTACGGGTGTTTAATATGGCTTTAACTGCATCCCACTTACAAAGAATGGTGTATCAAGAAATCCAAGATATCGGTTCAGAAATTAGAGGTACAATTGTTCCTAAAAATGTCACCACATCCCCTACTTCTTTGCCTTTTACTAATTTGCTTCGTTATTATAGAATGGACAACTATATAAATGACATTATTGATGACTTAACAACAACAGCTATTGATGTTACCGGAACAAAAATATATAACCATAAACATATATATGTGCAACAGGCCCCTATGCCTTTTTTAACGGAAAGAAACGGAAGTTTTGCTACTGCTGTAAACAGTCCTACAAAAGAAATTAGAGGGAATGATATTATGGATCAGGATTGGTCTATCGTAAAAGTACAACATGATATTACTGAAACGGCTAATAATATTGATTTGGGAATGCTGGTAGATTCTGGAAAAAAAATTGTGATGAATAATGATACCAAAATACAAAATGATTGGTATTTAAAACTAGATGGAAAACTAGATTTAGTGGAAATGTCACAGTTAGTGCAAACTATGGAGAGCGACTTAGATATTACAAGCTCTGGGTCAATAGAAAGAGACCAACAAGGTCAATCCAACAAATACAATTATAACTATTGGAGTTCTCCAGTAAGTCCTGCAAACACTGCTACCAACAATACTAATTATACTGTTGGTGGAGTAATGAAAGATGGCACTACAACAACTCCACAAAATATTAACTGGATTGGTGGCTATGATGGAGCGCCCACAACCCCTATTAGTTTACCTCGTTACTGGCTTTATAAATTTGATAATTATGTCAATACTTATGCTAATTGGGTTCAAATATTAGAAACAAATCCACTACGTGTAGGCCAAGGATTTACATTAAAAGGAAGTGGAGCGATATCAGGAACTCAAAATTATACTTTTGTTGGAAAACCAAATAACGGTACAATTTTAACAAATACTATAGGTGATAATCAATTATTGTTAGCTGGTAATCCCTATCCATCAGCATTAGATGCTGATGCTTTTATAACTGATAATATAAGTTCTTTAGAAACTTTCTCAAGCCCTTCTACAGATGGCACTTTATATTTTTGGGAACATTATGCTACTAATAACACACACGTTTTACGTGATTATCAAGGGGGATATGCTGTACGAAATTTAACTGGAGGATTAGCCCCTTCATCTGCAGGTGTAGATTTCATCAGCAAATCAGGAACTCCGTCAAGAGGAATCCCTAACCGATATATTCCGGTAGGACAAGGTTTTTTTATAATTGGAAAAATAGGTTCTAGTGGCATTGTTACTTTTAGAAATAGCCAAAGAGCTTTTCATAAAGAAAATGACGCTTTAAATTCGAATATAATGTATAAAACTAAAACCGATAAAGAAACAACCTGGAATAATAACAATAATGACCCTGTAATAAAAGATACTTATAAAAGAATTCGTTTAGGTTTCAATTCCCATAATGATTATCATAGACAGTTGTTGTTAGGATTCATGGATGAAAAAGCAACTCGCGAAATCGATTACGGTTATGATGGTTTTAATATCGATGACTTTCCAAATGACATGTACTTATTGAATGGTGAAAACCAATTAGTAATAGAAGGAGAAGGATTTTTTGATGCAAGTGCCTCCTACCCGATTGGTGTAAAAACAGATGCTGAAGGAACAGTAAAGTTCTTAATTGATGAATTAGAAAACTTCGACTCAGCACAAGTAATTTACATCTACGATGATTTGACAGGGATGTATCATGATATTCGCAATAAAACATTCGAAGTGATTCTGCCAAAAGGTGTAAACAACAACCGTTTTTCATTACGATTTACTAATAAAACATTAAGTATTGATGACAAAATCATTAATGATAATACCATTAAAATTACGCATTTACAAAATGGAAATAGTCTTATAATCAACAATAACATATTGGACACAACCGTTAAAAAAGTTACTTTATTCAATATAAATGGCCAATCGATAGACACTTGGAAAATTGATAATCAAGACCAACAAAACATTCACTTACTTATTAAAAAAGTAAATTCCGGGGTATATATTGTAAAACTTCAAACCACAAAAGGAGATTTTAGCAAAAAAATAATTATCCCTTAATAATAAGAAAAAATAAATTTAAGATGTAGAAACTGTCTGAAAAGACAGTTTTTTTTATGTCTAAATTGACCTTAAATGAACAAAAAACTAAACCATTTAAAGTTAATTTTCTTAAAACGAGTAGTTTGTCGGATGATAAAATCCTTTCATCGAAAAAAAAAATTTTTTTTAAACAATATCATCATAAATACTTAATTTTAAGACATGTAAGCCAAACACATTAAAACGAAAAGTAAATAAATAGTACTCCGAGCACAATTCTTCTTGTTACTTTTTGTGTAAAAAATAAAAATTACACCAAAAACTGTAACAGGCAGATAGATTTTCATTGAAAACAATACCACTACAATAAAACATTATTTGTTTCTAAGGACAGCATGAATTTCTCTATGCCTTTTTATAAAAATATTAATCGTTTGATTTTAAAATGTAGGTATCATGAAAAAAAATTACTGTAACTTCCATATAAATTTATCTTTAGCATTAATCGTATCGAAAAATTACCATTTGTTTTTGATTGTTTTGCTTGTTTTTTTTGTTAACATTGATAGTTTTGCTCAAACAATATCAAGTTTTACTCCAACTAATGCCTGTACTGGTTCTGGTGCTTCAGTTGTCATAACTGGAACCGGTTTTAGTGGAGCTTCCTCAACAACTTTTAATGGTGTCGCAGCAACTTCTTTCATTGTAGACAATGATACCCAAATTACTGCCGTCTTACCTGCAACTGCCACAACTGGACTTATTTCGGTGAAACCGGCTTTAGGTCCGGATATTATTAGCTCGGGCACATTTACTGTAAATAATATTTCCGTTCCATCGGTATCAATTCTTGCAAATCCTGTTAGTCCTATATGCTCTGGAACTTCGGTAACATTTACTGCGACTCCTATAAATGGAGGTAGCACTCCAGCGTACCAATGGTATCTTGCTGGAATTGCTGTTGGTACAAATAGCCCCACTTTCACAACCAATTCTCTTGTTAATGGAAATCAGGTGAAAGTTGAAATGACTTCAAATGCAATCTGCCCAGCTCCTGCTACAGTAACCAGTAATATTTTAACGATGACGGTGAATCCTTTGCTAACACCATCTGTTACTATTGAAGCAACTGAAACAACATTTTGTGCAGGGACATCAGTGACATTTAGTGTAGATGCATTGACCAATGGCGGTCTCACTCCAACCTATCAATGGCGTTTAAATGGGACTCTAGTTGGAACAAACAGCAACTCATTTACTTCCTCAACACTTTCAAATAATGATGTTATTACATTAGATGTAACATCATCAGCTTCCTGTGCCATACCTGCAATGGTTAGCAGTAATTCAATCCAAGTTACGGTTAATCCGAATGCAACAATTGGTTTAACTTCGGGAGCTGGCACTAATAATCAAACATTATGTGAAAGCACATTAATGACAAATATTACATTTAGTATTAGTGGTGGTGGAACCGGTGCAGGAGTAGCTGGTTTACCTGCAGGAATATCTGGTAATTTCAGTGGAGGAATATTTACAATAAGTGGCACTCCTACCGTGAGTGGTTCATTTCCTTATACCATTACAACAACAGGAACTTGTACTCAAACTACAGCGACTGGAACAATTACTGTAAATCCTATTGCAATAATCAGTTTAACTTCAGGGGTAGGTACAAATATTCAAACAAGATGTATTAATGTTGCGATAAGTAATATAATATATACAATAAATGGTGGTGGCACCGGAGCAGGAGTAACAGGTTTACCTGCAGGAATAACAGGTGCCTTTAGTGCAGGTACATTCACCATCAGTGGAACTCCAACTGCAGCAGGTACTTTTAATTATACGGTAACTACAACAGGCACCTGTTCCCAAGCTACAGCAACAGGAACAATAACGGTTAATCCGGATGCCGCAATCAGTTTAACTTCGGGAGCTGGAACTAATAATCAGACATTATGTGCAAGCACATTAATGACAAATATTACATTTAGTATTAGTGGTGGTGGAACTGGCGCTGGAGTAACAGGTTTACCTACAGGAATATCTGGTAATTTCAGTGGAGGAATATTTACAATAAGTGGCACTCCTACCTTGAGTGGTTCATTTCCTTATACCATTACAACAACCGGAACTTGTGTTCAAACTGCAGCGACTGGAATAATAACCGTAAATCCCAATGCAACAATCAGTTTAACTTCTGGAGCAGGTACTAATAACCAAACAAGATGTATTAATGTTGCAATAAGTAACATCACATTTACAGTAAGTGGCGGAGGTACCGGAGCAGGGGTAATAGGCTTACCATCAGGCGTTACTGGTAGTTTTAGTGGAAACACTTTTACAATCAGCGGAACACCAACCGTTGCAGGTATATTTAATTATACGGTAACAACAACAGGTACTTGTTCTCAGACTACTGCGACTGGAATAATTACAATTAATCTGGATGCCGCAATCAGTTTAACTTCGGGAGCTGGCACTAATAATCAAACATTATGTGCAAGCACATTAATGACAAATATTATATTTAGTATTAGTGGTGGAGGAACCGGCGCAGGAGTAACAGGTTTACCTGCAGGAATATCTAGTAATTTCAGTGGAGGAATATTTACAATAAGTGGCACTCCTACCGTGAGTGGTTCATTTCCTTATACCATTACAACAACTGGTACTTGTTCCCAAGCAATAGCAACAGGAACAATTACAGTTAATCCTATTGCAACAATGAGTTTAACTTCGGGAGTTGGAACTAATATTCAAACAAGATGTATTAATGTTGCGATAAGTAATATCACATATACTGTAAGTGGTGGAGGAACCGGAGCAGGAGTAACAGGTTTACCTGCAGGAATAACAGGTGCTTTTAGTGCAGGTACATTCACCATCAGCGGAACATCAACCGTTGCAGGTATATTTAATTATACTGTAACAACAACTGGTACTTGTTCCCAAGCTATAGCAACAGGAACAATTACAGTTAATCCGAATGCAGCAATTAGTTTAACTTCGGGAGCTGGAACTAATAATCAGACATTATGTGCAAACACATTAATGACAAATATTACATTTAGTATTAGTGGTGGAGGAACCGGCGCAGGAGTAGCTGGTTTACCTGTAGGAATATCTGGTAATTTCAGTGGAGGTGTGTTTACAATAAGTGGTACTCCTACCGTGAGTGGCTCGTTTCCTTATACCATTACAACAACCGGAACTTGTGTTCAAACTACATCTACCGGAATAATAACCGTAAATCCCAATGCAACAATCAGTTTAACTTCTGGAGCAGGTACTAATAACCAAACAAGATGTATTAATGTTGCAATAAGCAATATCACATTTGCAGTAAGCGGTGGAGGTACTGGATCAGGTGTAACAGGTTTACCATCAGGCGTAACAGGCACTTTTAATACAGGTATATTCACCATCAGTGGAACTCCAACTACAGTGGGTACTTTTAATTATACGGTAACTACAACAGGTACCTGTGCCCAAGCTACAGCAACAGGCACAATAATAGTTAATCCGGCACTTGTTCCTTCGGTAAATATTTCCAGTACTACAACATCAATATGTTCAAGTTCCGGAACTTCAGTAACTTTTACTGCAAGTCCAACAAATGGTGGAACTACTCCAACTTACCAATGGCAAAGAAACGGAACAACTATTGTTGGAGCAACAAGCTCCACTTATACCACTACATCACTAGCAAACCCATCTACAATCACGGTTGTAATGACTTCAAATGCTACCTGTGCATCACCAATTACAGCTACCAGTAATAGTATTGTGATGACAGTTTATACAGGAACTCCTTTACTCCCAGCAAATCCAATATCAGGTCCTACAGCAGTTTGCCCCATTGCTTCCACTACATATTCAGTATCCGCCGTGAGTGGTGCGACTCTTTACACTTGGACTGTTCCTACAGGCTGGGTAATAAATTCCGGACAAGGAACTATATCAATTAATGCAACTGCAACAGGATCAGCAACAATAGGAAATAATCAAAACATTAGTGTTCAAGTAAGTAACCCATGTGGCACTGGTAATTTAAAAACTTTTAATGTTGATGTAAATACTTTTGCGGCCGTGAACCTTGGTGCTGATATTAGTATGTGTTCTGGAACAAGTATTAGTTTAAATCCTATATTAACAGGTAATGCAAATGCCCTTACATTTACATCCTCTAGTGGAACAATTAGCGGAGGACCATATCCAGTAATATATACTTATACACCAAACATTTCAAGTGGCACGGTAACAATTGATGCAACCTCAAATGACCCTGCGGGAAGTTGCACCTCTGGAACTGATCAATTAATTATTACTATAAACCAGACTGTGGCAATTACGTCACAACCTGTAGCTACCCAAACAGCATGTTCTGGAACGAACGTAAGTTTCAGCATAACGGCATCAGGTACAGGATTAACTTACCAATGGAGAAAAGGTGGAACAAACCTTGTTAATGGAGGCAATATAGGCGGTGCGACTAGTGCGACTTTAACATTAACCGGTGTTTTAACAGCCGATGCCGGAAGCTATAATGTCGTGGTGAATGGAGCCAGTCCTTGTGCTGCGGTTACTTCTTCAAATGCTGTTCTCATTGTAAACCAAGTAGTGGCAATCACTACCCAGCCTGCAGTTACCCAAACAGTGTGTTCAGGAAATTCAGCCACCTTTAGTGTAACGGCAACCGGCACAGGTTTGACCTATCAATGGCGAAAAGGTGTAACCAATCTTTCTAATGTCGGCAACATCAGTGGAGCCACAACAAATACTTTAACTATTAACCCTGTGGCATCAGGCGATGCTGCAGCGGATTATAATGTTGTAATAACAGGAACGGCACCATGTACTTTTGTGACTTCCAATAATTCAACTCTGGTCGTCAATGATGCAGTGGCAATTACGTCACAACCTACAGCTACCCAAACAGTATGTTCTGGAACAAACGTAAGTTTCAGCGTAACGGCAACGGGTACAGGTATAACCTATCAGTGGAGAAAAGGTACTACTAATCTTGTAAACGGAGGCAATATAGGCGGTGCAACTAGTGCGACTTTAACATTAACCGGTGTTTTAACAGCCGATGCCGGAAGCTATAATGTCGTGCTGAATGGAGCCAGTCCTTGTGCTGCGGTTACTTCTTCAAATGTTGTTCTCATTGTAAACCAAGTAGTGGCAATCACTACCCAGCCTGCAGTTACCCAAACAGTGTGTTCAGGAAATTCAGCCACCTTTAGTGTAACGGCAACCGGTACAGGTTTGACCTATCAATGGCGAAAAGGTGTAACCAATCTTTCCAATGTCGGTAACATCAGTGGAGCCACAACCAATACTTTAACTATTAACCCTGTGGCATCAGGCGATGCTGCAGCGGATTATAATGTTGTAATAACAGGAACGGCACCATGTACTTTTGTGACTTCCAATAATTCAACTCTGGTCGTGAATGATGCAGTGGCAATTACGTCACAACCTACAGCTACCCAAACAGCATGTTCTGGAACAAACGTAAGTTTCAGCGTAACGGCAACGGGTACAGGTATAACCTATCAGTGGAGAAAAGGTACTACTAATCTTGTAAACGGAGGCAATATAGGCGGTGCAACTAGTGCGACTTTAACATTAACCGGTGTTTTAACAGCCGATGCCGGAAGCTATAATGTCGTGGTGAATGGAGCCAGTCCTTGTGCTGCGGTTACTTCTTCAAATGTTGTTCTCATTGTAAACCAAGTAGTGGCAATCACTACCCAGCCTGCAGTTACCCAAACAGTGTGTTCAGGAAATTCAGCCACCTTTAGTGTAACGGCAACCGGTACAGGTTTGACCTATCAATGGCGAAAAGGTGTAACCAATCTTTCTAATGTCGGTAACATCAGTGGAGCCACAACCAATACTTTAACTATTAACCCTGTGGCATCAGGCGATGCTGCAGTGGATTATAATGTTGTAATAACAGGAACGGCACCATGTACTTTTGTGACTTCCAATAATTCAACTCTGGTCGTGAATGATGCAGTGGCAATTACGTCACAACCTACAGCTACCCAAACAGCATGTTCTGGAACGAACGTAAGTTTCAGCGTAACGGCAACGGGTACAGGTATAACCTATCAGTGGAGAAAAGGTACTACTAATCTTGTAAACGGAGGCAATATCAGTGGCGCAACTAGTGCGACTTTAACATTAACCGGTGTTTTAACAGCCGATGCCGGAAGCTATAATGTCGTGGTGAATGGAGCCAGTCCTTGTGCTGCGGTTACTTCTTCAAATGCTGTTCTCGTTGTAAACCAAGTAGTGGCAATCACTACCCAGCCTGCAGTTACCCAAACAGTGTGTTCAGGAAATTCAGCCACCTTTAGTGTAACAGCAACCGGTACAGGTTTGACCTATCAATGGAGAAAAGGTGTAACCAATCTTTCTAATGTCGGCAACATCAGTGGAGCCACAACCAATACTTTAACTATTAACCCTGTGGCATCAGGCGATGCTGCAGTGGATTATAATGTTGTAATAACAGGAACGGCACCATGTACTTTTGTGACTTCCAATAATTCAACTCTGGTCGTGAATGATGCAGTGGCAATTACGTCACAACCTACAGCTACCCAAACAGCATGTTCTGGAACGAACGTAAGTTTCAGCGTAACGGCAACGGGTACAGCTATAACCTATCAGTGGAGAAAAGGTACTACTAATCTTGTAAACGGAGGCAATATCAGTGGCGCAACTAGTGCGACTTTAACAATCTCAAATGTGTCGACAACGGATACTGCGAATAATTATAATGTTGTGATAACTGGCACAAGCCCTTGCGCACAAGTGACTTCAAACAACGTAATCTTGCTAGTAAATCGTAGAGTTATCATAGGAACTCAGCCATCTAATGTGGGCATATGTGCCAGTAGCCTTGCACAATTTGGTGTGGTGGCCAGTGGTGACAATCTTACTTACCAATGGTACAAAGGAACTTTCCCTGGCACTGCGGTTACCAATACTGCATTTATTACTGGGGCTCAAACAAATATTTTAAATTTTAGTCAGGCATTTTTGTCTGATGATGGTATTTATTATATTGTCGTAAGTGGTGCAAGTCCTTGTGCCTCTGTAAAGTCAAATGAGGTAACCTTAAATGTAGACCAATCCATTTTAATTACAGCCCAGCCTGTTGCACAAACTGTTTGTGAAGGCGCTTCCAATATTAGCTTCTCAGTTACTGCAAATGCAGGCGGTGATCCTATTACTTATCAATGGAGAAAAAATGGCACCAACATTTCAGGGGCAACAACTCCAACCTATACAATTGCAACAGCAGTTTTAGCTAGTACAGGTAATTATGATGTGATTGTTTCAGGACCTTCGGGTTATACTTGTCCAACGGTTACTTCTGTTAGCGCAGCACTTACGGTTACACCAACAGTAGGCACACCAACAGCAATTACCATAGCTTCAGGAACAGACCCAAGTTGCCAAATAACTGCTGCTACCACTACCTATGCTACTACAGCTACCAACAGTACTGGCTTTAACTGGTCATTAAGTAATCCAGCAGCAGGAACTATCAATTCATCAGGAGTGATGACGTGGGCAACAGGATTTTCTGGTTCAGTCAATATCCAAGTAACAGTGAATGGCTGTAACGGCCCTTCAGTACAGGTAATCAGAACAGTTAATGTTACGCCAACAGTAGGTACACCAACAGCGATTACCATAGCTGCAGGGACAGAACCAAGTTGTCAAATAACAGCTTCTACTCCAACCACCACCTTTGCTTCCACAGCTACCAACAATACCAGTTTTAACTGGTCAGTAAGTAATCCAGCAGCAGGAACGATCAACTCATCTGGAGTGATGACATGGACAACAGGATTTTCTGGTTCAGTCAATATTCAAGTAACAGCAAATGGCTGTAACGGTCCTTCAGTGCAAGTAATCAGAACAGTTATTATTACACCAACTGTTGGCATACCAACAGCGATTAGCATATCTGCAGGGACAGAACCAAGTTGTCAAATAACAGCTTCTACTCCCACCACAACCTTCTCTTCCACAGCTACCAACAGCACCAGCTTTAACTGGTCAGTAAGCAATCCCGCAGCAGGAACTATCAACCCATCAGGAGTAATGACATGGACAACAGGATTTTCTGGTTCCGTCAATATTCAAGTTACGGCAAATGGTTGTAACGGTCCTTCGGTACAAGTAATCAGAACAGTTGCTATTACACCAACAGTTGGTACACCAACAGCGATTACCGTATCTGCAGGGACAGAACCAAGTTGTCAAATAACAGCTTCTACTCCAACAACTACCTTTACTTCCACAGCAACTAACAGTACAGGCTTTAACTGGTCAGTAAGTAATCCAGCAGCAGGAACTATCAATTCATCAGGATTGATGACATGGACAACAGGATTTTCTGGTTCAGTCAATATCCAAATAACGGCAAATGGTTGTAACGGCCCTTCGGCACAGGTAATAAGAACAGTTCTTATTAACCCTACACCAAATGCAGTGGCAACAAATTCAGCTCAAACAATTTGTTCAACAACTACAATTACAACAATGGTTTTATCTGGAAATGTAGCTTCAACGACTTTCAATTGGACTAGAAATAATATAGGAACTGTTACGGGAATTACAGCTAGTGGAAGTGGAGACATCAGTGGAAGTCTAACTAATACTACTAATGCACCCGTAACCGTAACTTTTACTATTACCCCTATAGCTAATGGATGTTCCGGCACTCCAATAATAGCAACAGTTCTCGTTAATCCTACACCAAATGCAGTGGCAACAAATGCTGCTCAAACAATTTGTTCAACAACAGCAATTACAACAATGGCTTTTTCCGGAAATGTAGCTGTAACTACTTATAATTGGACTAGAGATAATACTATCTCAGTAACCGGAATTGCAGCCAGTGGAAGTGGAAATATTAGCGGAAGCCTAACAAACACTACTAATGCAGCTGTAACGGTGACTTTTACAATAACTCCTATGGCTAATGGTTGTAATGGAGCACCAATAATAGCAACAGTTCTCGTTAACCCTACTCCAAATGCAGTAGCAACAAATGCCGCTCAAACCATTTGTTCACAAAGTGCCATTACAGCGATGGCTCTTTCTGGAAATGTGGCTTCAACTACGTATAATTGGACCAGAGACAATACAGTAGCCGTAACCGGAATTGGCGCCAGCGGAAGCGGAAACATCAGCGGAAGCTTAACCAACAATACTAACGCACCAGTAACCGTGACTTTCACTATTACCCCTACAGCTAATGGATGTGGTGGAACACCCATAACCGCAACAGTTATCATTAACCCTACGCCAAATGCAGTGGCAACAAATGCTGCTCAAACAATTTGTTCAGCAAGTGCAATTACAACAATGGCTCTTTCCGGAAATGTAGCTGCAACTACATATAATTGGACTAGAGATAATACAGTTTCAGTAACAGGAATTGCCATCAGTGGAAGCGGAAACATCAGTGGAAACTTAACTAACACAACTAGTGCACCCATAACCGTAACTTTTACAATCACACCAACTGCTAACAGTTGCAATGGAACACCAATAACCACGACAGTTTTGGTGTATCCAACTCCTAATGCAATAGCAACTCCGGTGACACAAACACTATGTTCTGCAAGTGCAATTACAGCAATAGTTTTATCGGGAAATGTTCCATCAACTACTTATAATTGGACTAGAGACAATACAGTAGCCGTTACGGGAATAGCTTCCAGCGGAAGTGGAAACATCAGTGGAAGCTTAATAAATAATACCAATTCAGCTGTAACGGTGACTTTTACGATTACACCGACGGCAAATGGTTGTACCGGGACACCAACAACTGCAAGAGTTAGTATTGAAGCAGCTTCAGCAGGAGGCGTAGTTACCGTTTCTCAGCCCAGTATCTTACCAGTTGTCAGAATCGTTACCGTATGCCATTCTGCCAGCGGAACGATATACTTAAGTGGGCATACAGGCAGTATAGTACGATGGGAATCTTCAACTACAGGAGGAGCTAGTTGGATTCCAATTTCAAATACTGGTATAACATACGATTATTCAAATATTTTGGCCACTACACTCTTTAGAGCCATTATCCAAAACGGATCATTATGTACGCTGGCCTATTCCTCCACATCAATTATAAACGTAATTCCAAATATAAAACCTTCACCAGTAACTGCTACACCATCCACAATATGCAACGGTGATTCTACCATTCTATCTTCTCAAAGCAGTTACGCGACGAGTCAAAGCTTAGCCTCCGGGGGTGCTTTTGACACTGCCAATCCAAAAAACTGGTTGGTGGATGGTTGTGGAAATTGTCTGTCTGCCGGTGGTAGTAATACCAATCCAGGACCATTTCAGGAAAGTGCTACCAATGGAGGAACTTATTCTGGCATCAATTATACCTCTTCCGGAAAATTTGTGATTGCCAATGGTAATTTCAACTCCATATTACAAACACCTGTTTTCAATACCTTAGGATTATCATCGGCAAGTTTGCATTTTGATCATGCCTATAATTTATTAGCTGGTGCTTCAGCAAAAGTTGAAATTTCTATAGATGGAGGCACCTCATACAACGCTATTTTGGCACAGTATAATGGACCAGCCACTCAGCTTCCATATACTATTACTACTAATATGAGTATTGATTTGAGTGCTTATTTGGGACAAACCAACTTAAAAATACGATTTAACTACCAAGGTACAGTTGGAAGTTCATGGGCAATAGATAACATTGAAATCCCTGAAGCTCCTATAGGAGTGCTAACATCTCAATGGGTTGATACCAATACGAATACTGTTATAAGCAATACCAATGCAACCAATGCAACTGTATCGCCAACTGTAACAACAACCTACGCTGTAACATCCTACCTTAACGGTTGTACTAGTTTTGGACCTAACGGAACTACTTATGTGACCGTAACAGTTAATCAAAGACCTGTAGTTAGCGCTCCTCCCGGGATAATTTGCTCAGATGACACCACTAATATTCCCCTAACAAGTAGTGAGCCGGGAACAACATTTGCATGGACTGTAGTTCAAACTGGAGTATCGGGGGCAAGTCCTGGTACTTTAAATACTATTGCGCAAAAATTAACAACAACAGGCGCTACAGCCGGAACAGCTGTTTACACAATTACACCTACTTCTAACGGATGTATGGGAACAGCAAAAACAGTAACGATAGCAGTAAATCCTAGACCTACAGCAAACATAGGACCATCACAAACGATCTGTTATGATGGTACAGCTACTTTTAGCATTGCATTAACAGGAACTGCACCTTGGACTATAACCTATTCTAATGGGATAACACCTACAACAGTAACTACCACCACAAACCCTTATACTTTTAATATAAGTGGCATCACCGTAAATAAAACATATACCATTACAGGATTGAGTGATGCAAATTGTAATCCTGCATTACCGCAAGATTTGACAGGTTCTGCTACAGTTACAGTTTTAACTGGTACTGCCGGTATATGGACAGGATTGGTAAGTACCGATTGGTTTGATTGTAAAAACTGGGAGCAAGGGTTGCCTTCAAGTACAATAAATGCTGTTATCAATTCCGGATTTACAAATATGCCAGTCATAAACCCATCAACATCTCCTTTTGCGGCAGCATACAGTAATATTGCCAGCGCACAAGATTTAATAATTGCCAACGGGGCTTCGGTTACTATGGCGCCATCTAGTATTTCAAATTTACAAATTAGTCGCGACTGGAAAAACAGTGGCTCTTTTGTTCCTGGAATTGGAACAGTAACCTTTAATGGTGCAACAGCAAATCAAATTCAGACTATAAATGCAGCAATAAAAACCAATGAAACTTTTTATAATTTAACCACAAATAATTCAGGTACAGCTAAAGGAATAAGTGTAGTTGATGGCTTTGAATTAACAGTTTTGAATAATTTGACTTTAACACAAGGTGATTTACGCTTAACTGGAGAAGCACAATTAGTTCAGGCTGGAATAGCAGCAAATCCAATTGGTGGTCAAGGAAAATTATTGAGAGACCAACAAGGTCAAAAAAATAGTTTCAATTACAATTACTGGTCCTCACCTGTAAGTACAAATAACACTAATTATTCCATTGGCGGTGTTTTAAGAGACGGTACTGATGTTACCACAAGTCCATTTAGTCCTGGAACCATAACTTTTGGAGATGGAGCTTATTTTGCAGATGGAGCTGCTACAAACCCAATAAAAATAAGTAACCGCTGGTTGTTCAGCTATAATTCTCTTACCCCTGATTCTAATACTGGTTTACAAAACTATTTTCAATGGAACTATATTGGAAGTAATAGAGTCATAAAAATAGGCGAAGGATTTACAATGAAAGGAACTGATGGAACGGCTTCTCTTTTATTTTCACAAAATTATGTTTTTGTTGGCAAGCCAAATTCCGGGAATATCCCATTAAATATAGCCGTAGACCAAACTTATCTGATAGGAAATCCATATCCATCAGCACTTGATGCCGATGAGTTTATAAAAGATAATTTAAAAGATTGTAGCGGTTGTAGAGCCAGTGCAAATATCTTTAATGGAGCTCTTTATTTTTGGGATCATTTTGGATTAACAAGCAATCACTTTCTGGCTGAATATGTTGGAGGTTATGCAACTTATACATTAATGGGTGGATTAGTTGCCATTGCTAATGACCCTTTAAACATAAATAATGGTTCAACCGGAGCTAAAACACCAAAACGCTACATTCCAGTGGCTCAAGGCTTCTTTGTAGATGCTTCATTAGCCTCATCATTAGCAGGAACAGTAGCTACGGTTCAGGGCGGAACCCTGAATTTTAAAAACAGTCAACGAGCCTTTATTAGAGAAAGTTCTGGAAATTCTATATTTATGAAAGAAAGTCTTTCTAAAAAAGAACAACTTGTTTCCATTGACCAAAGACCTAAAATCAGATTGAGTTTAGCATCTTCAATAGGAATAAATCGACAATTACTGGTGGGAGTTGACAGTAATACTACAAATCAATTTGACATTGGTTACGATGCCCCGATGCTAGAAATAGAAGGAGATAATATCTACTGGGAATTTAGTAATAGTAAATTTATAATTCAAGCAATACCCGATTTTAATGATGATCGGATAATCTCTTTAGGCCTCACTATAGTAAATGAAGGCATCGCCGCTATAAAAATTGATGCCCTTGAAAATATATCTGAAACGACTAAAATTTATTTATATGATAACGTAACGGGCATTTATCATGACATTCGTAATAGTAATTTTACAATTTCATTAGCTGCCGGCGAATACAGAAACCGTTTCTCCCTTCAATTCACAAATAAAACACTTGGTGTTGATGAGAACAATTTGAATGACGGACTTATGATTTTATATTCAACTAATTATAAAGTCTTAATTATCCAAAATAAAGTTCTGGATTTAACGGTGAATGATGTACGTCTTTTCAATTTGTTAGGACAAGCAGTAGCAAATTGGGATGTGAAAAATGAAAATCAAAACAGAATTCAAATTTCGATCAAAAATCTACCTTCTGGAGTTTATATTGTAAAACTGAAAACTTCTAAAGGAGATTATAGCAAAAAAATAATTATCAAATAAATTCAATTACAAATGATTAAAAAAGCCTCATTTTAGTAAAATAGTATTCGTAATTTTAAAATTGGTTTAATTTATTACATATATTTGGATCGAATTTTTGGATTCAAACCCAAAGAAAAAAAAACCATCTTAAAGTTATTAAAATGAAAAAAATTATTATACTTATAACTATCGCTTTCTTTTCAGTTACTGTTGGCGCACAAGAAGTAAAACCAGTTGTAAAAGAAAAAGCTAAAAAAGAATCTTGTTGTAGTAAAAAAGATTCAAAATCAAAAGCGGAAGGAAAAAAATGTGATGCATCAATGGCTAAAGCCAATGGAAAAAAATGCTAAGCTAAAGCGTAACTATTCCATTATTCATAAAAAACGCCTCTTGATTTTGAGGCGTTTTTCTATTTTTTATAATTCCGATACAAAATTATTAAGCGTTTTTTATTTAACTCTTACACTCCATTCAAAATCCATTTCGGAAACTTGGATTCCTTTTTCGTCTGTTCCAATAGATTTCATCCAGAAAGTTTGCCCTTCTCCACTAGCAATAGTGTCTTGAATGGCTTTTTCAATTAAATGCCCATCGGTACAAGT
This sequence comes from Flavobacterium galactosi, assembly GCF_048158585.1. NCBI lineage: Bacteria > Pseudomonadati > Bacteroidota > Flavobacteriia > Flavobacteriales > Flavobacteriaceae > Flavobacterium > Flavobacterium galactosi. The sequence goes on along the minus strand of NZ_JBLNKV010000004.1, from coordinate 315,087 downwards.
AAAAGTAATTCTTCCTGTTGCTTTCTTTGTAAAATTCCCTTTGTTGTTAGCTACTAACATCGATATTTTCTTATCGTTTTTTTGAATTTGATACATGACCAAAGCTCCTGTAGAGAGTTCAGCAGCCATAGCCTGAACCGCAAAATACATGGAATTAAATGGATTTTGATTAATCCAGCGGTGTTTTACTGACACTACACATTTATCTTCGTCTATCTCTTTTACACGTACGCCACATATAAATGCCGAGGGTAATTTGAACAATAGAAATTTATTAAGTTTTGATGCGGTAAGTTTCATATGAAGCTACTATTTGTTTTTTATAGGACTCGAGCGAGAGCGAACAGGCGAAGCAATATGGTATCGCTATTCTTTATTCTTTTTGGGATTTTGAATCATGGCGAGTTCATTATTACTGGTTTTTTTTGCTAAAATACAAAAAAATACTATGCATACATATTAAAATATTTTGTTAATTATTTGTTAATATTAAGTACTATGTGATACAAGATACTGTCTTTTAGCTATATATTTGCATAAGAAATTACTATATACTTTTAATCATGGAAACAACTACCGAAAAAAACACCGCTACATTTACGCATTTGAGTGCATTAACTCAATACTTTATTCCTTTTGGGAATTACATTTTTCCAATATTGATTTGGTCTTCAAAAAAAGACAAATCGGAATTTGTGGATTATAGTGGAAAACAAGTGCTGAATTTCCAATTGAGTTTATTACTGTATTCTTTAGTACTCATTATGATCGCTGTTCCTATCTTTCTAATTACTTTCTTAAAGAATATTCCTTTTGAAGCGCTAATAAATGATCACGATATTGTTTTAAGAAATTTTAGTTTTGAGGGTAACATCGGAATGTTAACAGTAGGTTTAGTAGCTGTTTTAATTTTTGGTCTTTTGAAAGTGGCTGAATTCTTTTTAATCATTTATGCTTCCATAAAAACATCAAATGGTGAAAAATACAACTACCCAATTACAATTCCGTTTATTAAATAGTAAATACTAAATTAGGTAAGCAGTTTCTAAATAGCCCTGATTGAAATGGAAATCCTTTTTTATTTTTCTTTTAAAAATAAAAAAGATTGAAATGGAAAGCAGGAAATAGCTCCAAAAAGAAAGAGTGCTAAGCAATGAGAGATTGCTTCGTTCCTCGCAATGACAAAATCAATCATCAATCAAAAAATGAATAGTTTAATCAACCAAAAATCAAAAAAAAGAAATTATGAACATTGAAAACACAAAAGCCCAGATGCGTAAAGGTGTTCTCGAGTTTTGCATCTTATCTGTATTAAAAGAAAAAGATGCCTACACATCGGAAATATTAGACACTTTGAAAAACGCAAAATTGTTAGTCGTGGAGGGAACCATTTATCCGCTGCTCACCCGATTGAAAAATGATGGTTTGCTCAACTACCGTTGGGAGGAATCAACATCAGGACCACCAAGAAAATACTATGGTCTGACCGAAATAGGACAAGCTTTTTTAAATGAACTTAGTGGCACTTGGACTGAATTATCTGATGCCGTAAACCTTATAACCAATCAAAAACAATAGTCATGAACAAAACTGTAAATATAAACCTAGGCGGAATGTTCTTTCATATAGATGAAGATGCATACCAAAAATTAACGCGATACTTTGATGCTATAAAACGTTCTTTATCGAATTCATCAGGTCATGATGAAATTATAAAAGATATTGAAATGCGTGTTTCGGAATTATTGAACGACAAACAAAAAAGCGATAAACACGTTGTAGGATTAAAAGATGTAGATGAGGTGATTGCCGTAATGGGACAACCTGAAGATTACATTATTGAAGATGAATTGAAAGTTTCTAACAATTATAGCAACAACGTAAATAGAAGATCAAAAAAACTGTACAGAGATAAAGAAAAAGGGATGATTGGCGGTGTTGCTGCAGGATTAGGACACTATTTTGGAATCGATGCCGTTTGGATCAGAATTGTTCTACTATTATTAGTTTTTGGTGGATTTGGAACTGGTATTCTAGCGTACATTATCCTTTGGGTTGTAACACCAGAAGCTATTACGACTTCCGAAAAACTAGAGATGACAGGCGAACCGGTTAACATTTCGAATATCGAAAAAAAAGTTAGAGAAGAATTTGAAAGCGTTTCCGGAAAAATAAAAAATGTTGATTACGACAAATATGGCAATCAAATAAAAACGGGTGCCAGTAGAATAGGAAACTCATTTGGTGATTTTATAATGACTGTTTTCAAGGTTTTCGCAAAATTCCTGGGTGTGATTTTGATTATTACAGGAATAGCTACTCTAGTTTGTTTGCTAATTGCAGTTTTCACTTTAGGTTCTTCGAATTTTATTGATGTACCGTGGCAAAGTTTTATTGAAGCGGGAAATTTTACCGATTATCCTATATGGTCTTTTGGACTATTGATGTTCTTTGCTGTTGGTATACCCTTCTTTTTCTTGACCCTATTAGGATTTAAATTATTATCCCCAAATATGAAGTCAATAGGAAATATTGCAAAATACACTTTATTAGCACTTTGGATAATTGCCATAACCATCCTAATTTCTATTGGAATAAAACAAGCATCTGAAGTGGCATACGAAGGAAAAACAGTTCAAAAAGAAACTATTAATCTAATGCCAAATGATACTTTATATGTGAAATTTAGATACAATGATTATTACACTAAAAGCATTAATGACAGAGAAAACTTCAAGTTTGTTCAAGATTCTGCAAATAATGAATTAATTTATTCTAACAATGTAAGATTACAAATTTTACATACTGACGAGAAATTACCATTCATTCAAATTGAGAAGATGGCAAGGGGAAAATCATTTCAAGATGCCAAAAAAAGGGCTGAAAAAATCAAATACAGTATTAAAATTGAAGGGAATAATTTGATTCTAGACAATTATTTATTGACTGAAGTGACTAATAAATTCCGTGATCAGGAAGTGGAAATTTTCTTATATTTACCTCAAGGAACTCTATTGAAACCCGATTCTTCAGTTCAGGATTATGACAGATCAGATGATTCGTTCTTCAACTTACATTACAGCTCTGACAACTATATTTATAGAGTAGAAAATTCACAAATAAAATGTTTGAATTGCCCTGCTGATGAAAATGAATATGATGACGTAGAAGATGATTCAGAAAATGACAGCACTCAAACATCTGTTACTATCAATAAAAACGGGGTTTCTGTAAAAAATGATACTATCATTAATTCCAAAAACAACATTCAAGAACTAAAAATTAATAAAGACGGCATTATCATTAAAACCAAATAGCCATGCTAAAAATCATCACATTAATCACAAAATTCATTATTGTCACTTTGGTTGCCTTATTGTTTGCATCGTGTAATCACATGATAAACATAAAATCAATAGCAGGAAGTGGCCATGTCACAACCGAAAAGCGAATTGTACAAGGCGATTTTAAGAGCATTGAAGTCAGCAATGCTATAGATCTTGTCATTGAACAATCAGACAAAATAGAAATCATTGTTGAAGCTGATGATAATTTGCAAAAAGAAATCACAACAAAAGTAGAAAATGGCACACTTATTATTGCCTGTGATTACAATTCTTTCAACAATATAAAATCAAAAAAAGTAACCGTAAAAATGCCTATTATTGATCAGTTAGAAGCGTCTGGAGCTGCTACAATCAAAAGCATAAATACAATAAAAGGGGAAAGTATCAGACTCGAAGCATCCAGCGCAGCTTCAATAAATTTGAATATTGAATCCGATGCTATTTATAATGAATCCAGTAGCGGAAGTACTATTGTCATCAATGGTAAAGCACTTAAACTCGAAGCAACAGCGTCAAGTGGAAGTACTATAGATGCCAAAGATTTATTGGCAAATGAAATAAAAGCCCATTCCTCAAGTGGCAGTACTGTAAATGTTCATCCAATTGTGAGCTTAGATGCAGAAGCATCAAGCGGAGCAAGCATAAATTATAATACTATTCCAAAATCGATTCGGAAAGAAGCTCATTCAGGAGGGAGTATTCATCAGGAATAAGAATTCCTTTTTTAATCAAAAATTAGACAAATCATCCATCAAAAGTGGATGATTTTTTTATATTTGTATACATCCTAATTCAAATGAAAATGAAAAAACATACTGTAATAATGCTGCTCCTTTTATCAACTGTATTGACATTTGCACAGAAAAAAGATAAAATAAAAGGTTCGAAAACGGTTACCGTTGAACAAAGAGAAGTTGGTAATTTTGAATCGCTTGAAGTAGAAGATAATATTGAAGTTCATTTGGAAAGAGGAGAAAAAACGGAACTGAAAATTGAAGCTGACGATAATTTACATGATATTATTTCAGTTGATTTAAGAGACAAAACACTGCGCATTTATACCACTAAGGAAGCAGTAAGTCCCAAAAAAATAATTGTAAGAGTTACCTATACTAAAGATTTAAACTTGATAATTTCAAAAAACGAATCGACTGTAAATGCAATACAAGAAATTCAATTGGACAATTTAACATTTAAAGCTTATGATTTTTCCCAACTTTATTTGAATGTCAATACCAAGAATTTTATACTACAGGCTGATGACAAATCAAAAACAGAACTTAATTTGAAATCCGAAAACGCAATTATCGAATTAAGTAAAAATGCATCTCTAAAAGCATTAGCTACTACTGTTGATTTGAAAGTGGATATGTACCAAAAATCAACCGCGACTATTGAGGGTGACGCGACCAATGCAAGTATCCGATTGGATAACAATTCAGCATTAACAGCCAGTAAACTTACCCTAAAAAATGCCGATGTAACCACCGAAAGTTATTCCAATTGCAGTTTAAACGCAACTGTAACAGTTATTGTAGATGCTGCCGAAAAATCAGAAATTCAGCTTTTGGGAACACAAAAAATCGAAATACGAAAATTTGCCGATGAAGCTAAATTGTTTAAAAAATTGAAATAGAGAATCTTCCCCCAACCCCTCCGAAGGAGGGGAGAAAAAGAGATGTAATACCATTGTATTTAAACTTACCCCATAAATCACCAACAAAAAGTCCCACTTGCTAAGGCAAATGGGACTTTTTTCATTTTGAAAAGCTAACGCGATAGAAAATTTCCTAACAAATCTTTTATCTATCCGTCTATTATCTTTTATCTAAAAAAATAGAATTCTGATTATTCTTTAGAAGCCAAATATCTTTCGGCATCAAGAGCAGCCATACAACCTGTTCCAGCAGCAGTAATTGCCTGACGATACACATGATCCGCAGCGTCTCCGGCTACGAAAACTCCATCAACATTAGTCTTTGATGTTCCAGGAGTATTGACGATATATCCTGTTTCATCTAATGTTATAAACTCATTAAAAATATCTGTATTTGGTTTGTGACCAATAGCGACAAAGAAACCGGTAGCAGGAATATCAAAAATCTCCCCCGTAGTTTTATTTTTTGCTTTCACACCTTCAACTACTTGTTCATCCCCTAATACTTCAACCGTATCGTGATTCATTAATATCGTTATGTTCTCCGTTTTACGAACGCGTTCTTCCATGATTTTAGAAGCCCTGAATTTTTCACTTCTTACCAACATCGTTACTTTTTTACAAAGCTTAGACAAATAGTGTGCTTCTTCACAAGCTGAATCTCCTGCTCCAACAATTACTACTTCTTGGTTTCTATAGAAAAAACCGTCACAAACTGCACAAGCAGAAACGCCACCACCCATTTTTAAATAATGTTGTTCTGAAGGTAAACCTAAATATTTAGCAGATGCTCCAGTTGAAATAATGACGGTTTCACAATGCAATTCTTTAGTGCCATTGATCCAAACTTTATGAATATCTCCTGAAAAATCTACTTTAGTTGCCCAACCGTCACGTACATCAGTACCAAAACGTTGCGCTTGCGCTTGTAATTGAACCATCATCTCAGGACCAGTAACTCCATCAACATATCCGGGAAAATTTTCCACTTCATTGGTTGTTGTTAATTGGCCACCAGGCTGAATTCCCTGATATAAAACTGGATTCATATTAGCTCTGGCGGCATAAATAGCTGCAGTATACCCTGCTGGACCAGAACCTATAATAAGACATTTAATTTTTTCGATCGTATCTGACATAGTAAAGATTATTATATTTTTTGATGTTGCAAATGTAGTTTTTTAATAAAAATTATGACTAAAAAAACATCGTTTTTACCTATTCCGAAATAATATTCTCCTATTTTGATTTTTGGCTTGGTCAAATAAAAAATATTTCTATCTTTGCACCGGAATTACGGGGTGTAGCGTAGCTCGGTTATCGCGCCTGCTTTGGGAGCAGGAGGCCGCAGGTTCGAATCCTGCCACCCCGACAAAAGTCGAACAGAAATGTTCGACTTTTTTGTATAATAAAATCATTATGGTATCCCGAAAAGGCGAAGCCGAAAGGTCCGAAGAATGGACCTTTATAATCTAAGTCGTAAAATAAGGTTGTAAAATATCCTCAAAATTATACAAACCTTTACTTTTATTTTTTAAATTTTCGGCAACAAAAATCACTCCGCTACCAAATGCTTCCCTTGAAATGGATTCGTGAATCAGTCGAACCGTTTGAAATGGAAATCCAAAAATTATTTCATGTTTCCCCACAATACCCCCTGCCCTAACCGAATTTATATTCTCTTTTTCAACATCCAATGCTTCCGCAATTTTAATTGCAGTACCCGAAGTTCCCTCTTTTAATTTAAAATGCTCCTCATTTATTTCAACATCTACCCATGGTGCAATTTTTTTTAAAAATTTAGCTGCAAATAATAAATAATTAACCCCTAAAGTAATATTTGGAGACCAAAACACAGTGGTTTTCAGTGCTAATTCTTTCAGTAATTCTATTTCCTTTTCTTTATAATGCGATATAGCCGAAATAATTTTAATCTCCCGCTCGGCTGCTATCAATCCATACGTATAAATCCCTTGATCTGAAGAAAAATCAATGATAATATCCACCGGGTGTTTATCTAAAAGTTCTTCCATTGAAATCTTAGAACTGGAATATATTAATCCTGGTTCATCAGAATGTACCCCTAAGAATTCAGGAACTGATCTATGTTCTAAAAGTGTACTTTGCCTTAACACCCATTCCAAACAAAATTCTTTATTTTGAAGAATTACCGAAGCTACGGCTTTACCTGTTTTTCCAAATCCTATTAATCCAATTTTCATGTTATTGTTTTTATTTTATTAAAATAAAGAAGCATATTAATTTGAATAATTAAAGTACTACTGAAATAATTTTATTTCTATTTTTACCCTTGCCAGATATTTTTGAAACATTATTTTTTTGAAATGGCGCTAATTGCTTTTTTTATAAAAATCTAATTGTAAAGATTGATAAGTATTCAAATTTCAAATAAAAACCGACAATAAGGTTCAGCAACAAGCCCTCGATTAAGAGAAAATAAATCGAGGCATTGCAATCTAAAAATAAACTCCTACTATTTATAGCTGTTAATGTAAACATAGACATTTCAATTTAGGTACAGCCACAGGATATCTTTTATTATACCAATTAATTTAAATACTTGAAATTCTTCGTTTTTAGATAAATAAATATTAAAATCTCGTCTCTAGCAATGGGTAGCAAAAAACTTCGGGATTGAAACGAACCGCAGGAATAGCTCCCGAAAATCATATCCGTCTTAAAAATTCGAATCTGTCAAATGGCGACTAATCAACCTTTAACAAATGTTAACAAAATAGATTTTTAGAAACCATAAATAATTGTATTTTTACGGTTCAAAATTTAGAAAAATAAATGGGCAAAATCATCGCGATTGCTAATCAAAAAGGTGGAGTTGGAAAGACTACAACGTCTGTAAATCTGGCTGCTTCACTGGGTGTTTTAGAAAAGAAAGTATTACTTATTGATGCTGACCCCCAGGCAAATGCCTCATCAGGATTGGGTATTGATGTTGAATCTGTTGAAATTGGTACGTACCAAATTCTGGAGCATAGTCATACGCCGAAAGAGGCCATTATAAAATGTTCCGCTCCAAATGTAGATGTGATTCCATCTCATATTGACCTTGTTGCTATTGAAATCGAATTAGTCGATAAAGAAAACAGGGAGTATATGCTTAAAAAAGCATTGGAAAGTGTCAAAGACGAGTATGATTATATCATTATAGATTGTGCACCATCTCTTGGATTACTTACCTTGAATGCTTTGACTGCTGCTGATTCTGTAATTATTCCTATTCAATGTGAGTATTTTGCACTTGAAGGTTTAGGAAAGTTACTAAACACAATAAAAAGTATCCAAAAAATTCACAATCCCGACTTAGACATTGAAGGGTTATTATTGACCATGTTTGACTCTAGATTGCGTTTATCAAACCAAGTAGTTGAAGAGGTTCAAAAACATTTCAACGACATGGTTTTTGATACCATTATTCAAAGAAATGTAAAACTGAGCGAAGCGCCAAGCTTTGGAGAAAGTATAATAAACTACGATGCGACAAGCAAAGGAGCTACCAATTACTTACATCTTGCTCAAGAGGTTATAAAGAAAAACAGTAAATAGTTTTATGGCAAAAGCAGTAAAAAAACAAGCATTAGGAAGAGGATTATCTGCATTATTGAAAGATCCGGAAAACGATATAAAATCCGTAAACGATAAAAATGCCGATAAAGTTGTGGGGAATATTATTGAGCTTGAAATTGATGCGATAGAAATAAATCCGTTTCAGCCCAGAAGTAATTTCAATGAGGAATCATTGAGAGAATTAGCGACTTCTATTAAAGAATTAGGCGTTATTCAGCCCATTACCGTACGTAAATTAGACTTCAATAAATACCAACTGATTTCGGGTGAGCGTCGTCTTCGTGCGTCAACTCTTGTGGGACTGACTACCGTTCCCGCTTACATTCGTATTGCAAATGATAATGAGTCGCTGGTTATGGCCTTGGTTGAAAATATTCAACGCCATGATTTGGATCCAATTGAGATTGCACTTTCGTACCAACGTTTGATTGATGAAATTCAGCTGACTCAAGAACAAATGAGTGAGCGTGTAGGAAAAAAACGTTCTACAATTGCCAATTATTTGAGACTTTTAAAATTAGACCCGATAATCCAAACCGGAATTCGTGATGGTTTTATCAGTATGGGGCATGGTCGTGCAATAATCAACATTGAAGATCAAGATATTCAAACTGATATTTATCAAAAAATTGTCAGTCAAAACCTTTCGGTTCGCGACACAGAAGCTTTGGTAAAAAACTATCAGGAAAGTTTAAAACCAAAGCCTGCCGTTAAACCTAAAGCGGCTTCGTTTGAAATTGCAGATGCTCACAAAAGTACTTTTACGAATTATTTTGGAACCAAAGTGGATGTAAAAGTAGCCGGAAACGGTAAAGGGAAAATCACTATTCCATTTCACTCTGAAGAAGACTTCAACAGAATTATTAAATTAATAAACGAGTAGTGCGTAAAATCATTTTCATAGGTCTATTCCTCTTTATAACAGGAAACGCTACTGTTTTTGCACAATCGAAAACTAAGGATGCGGTTCTGATAGCAAAAGACACTTTGAAATCGAATGATATAGACCCTTTGACTCCTGCAAAAGCAGCCTTTTATTCGGCAATTCTACCCGGACTTGGACAAGCTTACAACAAAAAATACTGGAAAATACCTCTTGTTTACGGTGCTATGGGAACTAGCCTTTATTATTACATTAGCAATAATAAAAAGTACCATCAATATAGAGATGCTTATAAAAGCAGATTAGAAGGATATACTACTGATGATTTAGCCTTCTTAGACAATAGCCGATTAATTGCAGGTCAGAAATTTTATCAGAGAAATAGGGATTTATCCGCTTTGGTAACTTTAGGGTTTTATGTTCTAAATATTGTTGACGCCAATGTGGATGCTGCCCTGTTGCAATTTAATGTGGATGAAAACTTATCCGTAAGACCAAATATTTATCCAAATGATGTAACATTCAAAACAAACTTCGGACTAACTCTTAACTATAACTTTTAACCACAGGACGATACGACTCGTCAGGTTACTATTTATTTAAATTTAAAAAATAAAACAAATGAAAATTGCGCTTTTAGGATACGGAAAAATGGGTCAGGTAATAGAAAGAATTGCTCTTGAAAGAGGTCATGAAATCGTTTTGAAAAAGGATGAATTCAATACTTATGAAGGGCTTTCAAATGCTGATGTGGCTATCGATTTCAGTGTTCCAACAGCAGCTGTAAGTAACATTTCAAGTTGTTTTCATGCTAATGTACCTGTAATCTCAGGAACTACAGGCTGGTTAGAACATTATGATGAAATGCTAGCGTTGTGCGCAGCAAAAAACGGAGCGTTTATATCCAGCTCTAACTTCAGTTTAGGTGTAAATATTTTCTTTGAACTCAATGAGTATTTAGCTAAAATAATGTCAAAATTCGACAACTACACTGTTGAAATGGAAGAAATTCATCATACTCAAAAACTGGATGCACCAAGTGGAACTGCGATTTCATTAGCAAAAGGAGTAATTGAAAATAGTAAGTACACTAATTGGACATTAGAAAATCCTGAAGCGAATCAAATTTACATCGATACCAAAAGAACTGGGACCGTTCCCGGAACCCATACAGTAACTTATAACTCCGTTGTTGATGCTATCGAAATCAAACATACCGCACACAATCGGGAAGGTTTTGCCCTTGGAGCCGTAATTGCAGCAGAGTGGATTGTAGGCAAACAAGGTGTTTTTACAATGAAAGACGTTTTAAATTTAAAATAAACTTGTTTCAATCTAAGCTAGTTTCGAATGAAACAACTTTAAACTTTAAATAAAAAATTATGACAGCATATCAATGGTTTGTGTTTTTTCTAATTATGCAGGTAGTCCACTTTCTAGGAACTTGGAAATTATACGAAAGTGCAGGTAGAAAGCGTTGGGAAGCGGCCATTCCTGTTTATAATGCTATTGTTTTAATGAAAATAATAAATCGACCTACCTGGTGGACGGTTTTACTTTTTATCCCAATTATTAACCTCATTATGTTCCCTGTAATTTGGGTTGAAACCTTAAGGAGTTTTGGAAAAAAATCTTCTTTAGATACTTTTTTAGGCATTGTAACTTTTGGATTCTATATCTATTATGTTAACTATACCCAAAAATTAGATTACATAGCAGACAGAAGTTTACAACCTGAAAATAAAACGGCAGATACTATAAGTTCGTTACTTTTTGCAGTTATCGTAGCTACTTTAGTTCATACGTATTTTATTCAACCGTATACCATACCTACATCCTCACTGGAGAAATCATTATTAATTGGGGATTTTTTATTTGTGAGCAAAATGAATTATGGAGCAAGAGTTCCCATGACTACTGTGGCTTTGCCAATGGTTCATGATTCAATTCCTTTGACTAAAAGCAAATCTTATCTTACATGGCCACAATTGCCTTATTTGAGATTACCTGGTATTCAAAACATAAATCGAACTGATATAGTGGTTTTCAACTGGCCTGTAGACACCGTTTATAAGTTTTTTGATACATCAAAAAGAAGAGCTTACAAACCAGTAGATAAAAAATCAAATTATGTAAAAAGATGTGTTGGTATTCCTGGCGATAGCTTGTCAATAAAAGACGGGATAGTTTACATCAACGGCAAAATATTACAATTACCGGAAAGAGCTAAACCGCAATTTTCTTATGCAGTTGCACTAGACGGAAAAACATCAATCGATTTTGAATCTTTATTAAAAGAGTTGGATATTACGGATGATGCCGGGTTTAAAAATGATTTAAGAGATACTTTATTCTTAAAAGCACTTACTGCTGCCGGAGCAGAAAGATTAAAAAATGTTCCCGGAGTTGTATCCGTAACAAGACAAATCTCAAAAGGTATAGAAGGCGGTATATTCCCTCATATCAACAAATGGAATCGTGATAATTTTGGTCCGATTTATATTCCACAAAAAGGGAAAACAGTTTCTTTAACAACTGAAACATTACCATTTTACAGAATGATTATTTCTGAATACGAGAAAAAAGACTTAAAAGTAAATGGAAGCGAAATAAGAATTGACGGGAAAGTAGTTAACAGTTACACCTTCGACCAAAATTATTATTGGATGATGGGAGACAACCGCCATAACTCTGAAGACAGCCGGTATTGGGGATATGTTCCAGAAGATCATATTGTAGGAAAACCAATCTTTATATGGCTAAGCATAGACCCTCATGGAAAAGGAATAAATAAAATTCGTTGGGACAGGGTTTTCACGACTGTTAGCGGTGAAGGCCAGCCACAATCGTACTTTAAATTATTCCTACTTGCTTTAGTAGCTTTCTTTGTTGGAGAATATTTCTGGAAAAAAAGAAAAGCGAAAAAAGATTAATTTGAAGATTGATAAATACTAAAATTTCACAATAGATAACTAAGGTCATAATTTCAATAAAATGTTTTTATGACTTTTGTTTTTAAAATACTTTCAAAGATGAACACTTTATTACATCCAACCTATTTTCCATCAATTAGTCATTTTGTGGCCATGGCTCAGGTTGAAAGTATTACGTTTGAAATTGAAGATAATTTCCAAAAACAAACCAATCGCAATCGCACTTATATTTACAGTCCAAATGGAATTCAGTTATTGAATATTCCTGTAAAACATTCGAAAGAAAGTCATCAAAAGACAAAAGATATAAAAATAGAAACCGATTTCGATTGGCAAAAACAGCATTTTAAATCATTGGAAGCGGCGTACAGAAGCTCTCCCTTTTTTGAATTTTTTGAAGATGATTTACGTCCAATATTCGAAAAAAAGCAAACTTTTTTATTGGATTTAAATTTTGAAACTCTAGCCATTCTATCTAAATGCTTGCGTTTTAAAATCGAATATTCAACTACAACTGAATATTTTCATGAAGTTGAAACAACTGTAATAACTGATTGTAGAGGCTTGGTAGAAGGAAAAAAAGACAAATCCGTATTTGAACCTTACACTCAGGTTTTCGATGATAAACATGGATTCATTAACAATCTAAGTGTTCTGGATTTATTATTTAATGAAGGAAAATTTGCTATGGAGTATTTGAAAAAACAAAAACTTATTATAAAATAGAAGTTATAATTATTGCTGTTCAAAAGATAATCTAGCCATAATAGGAAAATGATCTGAATTAATAAATTCGGGAAAGTTTTCAAATTTCTTGACCTTAATTTTTTCATCGGCAAAGATATAATCAATTCGTGCTGGGTAATACCGAAACTTATACGTTTCTCCAAAACCTTTTCCTGCTTCTTCAAAACTATCTTTTAGCTTTCCTTTTATACCTCTATAAACATACGAAAAAGCGCTATTATTCATATCCCCACAAATGATAATTGGATATTCACAATCTTTAACATGTTCTTTTAGCTTCTCAGCTTGTTCTTGTTGCTCTTTGAAACCTTCACTAATTCTCATCAGCATCTTTTTTGATTTCTTCTGATTAATCACATCAATATTTTCATCAATTTCATTAACATCGGGAGATATTTTCAATGATTGCAAATGCATATTGTACACTCTGATGATATCCTTTCCTTTTTTAATATCAGCAAAAACGATATTGTTAGTTGTGTTCGCAAAAACAATATTTCCTTGATTAATAATGGGGAATTTAGAAAAAATAGCCTGCCCACTTTTAATATTATTTCCATCTGTAAAAATATAGCGGTGCGGATACACTTTAAAATCAATATCGGCTGAAGAAGAGTACTCCTGAATACACAATACATCAGGATTTTTATCATTTATAAAGGTTAAAATTTCAGAAGGAACATCATCTCTATCAATCCACTTAAACACATTGAATAAATGAACATTGTAGCTCATTATAGTAAAATCATTTTCTCCTTTGGGCAATTCGACAGCAGAAAATTTATAGAATTTATTGATAAAAGTAATTCCAATTAAAAGTACCAAACCGGAGACAATCATTCGCTTTTTGAATTGAAGAGCCCAATAAACGAAAAACAATCCATTTATAATAAAGAAAAGAGGCATAAAAAGCGTCAATACTGATAGAAGAGGGAACGATTTTGGTGCTAAAAAAGGAAAAACATAAGCAATGAAAGTCATTACAGCGAGCGCTATATTAAATACAAACATTACTTTATTGAACCATGAAAGGTTTTTCATTTTTTTTATTTTCTCTAACTAAAACTGCTAATTTATTTGCCCGCTTTGAACAAAAATTCTTTTTCTTCTTTGGTCAGACTATCATAACCTGATTGACTTATTTTATCTAAAATTTCATCAATTTGTTGCTGTGCTTTATCTTTGGCTATTATTCTCGAAGTACTTTTTTCAACTGGCTTGCTATAATTTTTATGTACTTTTTTGAATGGCGTTGCTGCATTTTTTTTAAACAAATTTGTAAAAAAATCTAGAATACGAGAAACAATTTTACTTAAATCAATCCCATTTTGAAGCAATTTAATAAAAATAAAACCAAAAAAAGCTCCTGAAAGATGAGAAATATGCCCTCCTGTATTTCCTAATCTGAATTGCATTAAATCGATCAAAATAATCACAAAAGTGATGTGCCATAATTTCACATTACCAATGAGCAACAATCTAATATTCATCAAAGGATGATACGTTGTTGTAGCTACCAGAACAGCCATGATTGCAGCCGAAGCGCCAACAATTGATGAACTTAAATTTAAAAAATAATAACCGGCTACAAAAGCTATTCCGGCAAATATAGCACTCAATAAATACAACCCTAAGTATTGCTTTGGTGTAAAAAAAGTCAAAAACAAACTACTTGAAAAATTTAAAACCATCATATTAAAAAACAAATGCCAGAATCCATCATGAAAAAAAGCATAGGTTAGAAAAGTCCAGGGTTTTATAATAAAATTAGAAGGCTCTGAAGAAAGCGCAATCCAATTTGGAAAATCAAAGGCACCAACTTTAAATTGATAAAAAAAAAGTAATGAAACCAGAAAACAAAAAACATTCCAATAGATTAACCGTTGGGCTATTCCACCTAATTTATACTGCAATTTCAAGTCGTCTAAAATATTACCCATTTTCTTAAATTAATTCCAACGATTACTATTAAACTGATTTTTCTTCCAGTACCACATAATAATGAAACCAAATAAGGCACCTCCAACGTGAGCAAAATGAGCTATTCCACCGCCGCCTCCAAAAATTGATTTTCCTGACACTCCTAAATACAAATCTACTAAAACTAAACCGGGTACAAAATATTTTGCCTTTATTGGCACTGGAATAAACATTAAAGCCAATTCTGCATTAGGAAACATAAAAGCAAAAGCAACAATTACACCATATATAGCTCCAGAAGCTCCAACAACAGTTCCAAAATAGGCACTTACGAAATTTTGAAAACCGGGACTATTTAAAATTGGAACTATCTGGTCGTTACCTTTTCCATTCAAAACGGCCAAAATTTCTGTTTTTGAAAATCCTTGCCCCATTAAAGAATTTATTCCATCCTGATAGTAATAATAGTTGATTCCTGTATGAAGCAATGCTGCACCTAAGCCACAAGAAATATAGAAAAAGAGAAACTTTTTGCTTCCCCAAATACTTTCTAATGCAGAACCAAAA
Source organism: Flavobacterium galactosi (assembly GCF_048158585.1). Classification (NCBI taxonomy): domain Bacteria; kingdom Pseudomonadati; phylum Bacteroidota; class Flavobacteriia; order Flavobacteriales; family Flavobacteriaceae; genus Flavobacterium; species Flavobacterium galactosi. The sequence continues at coordinate 299,430 of NZ_JBLNKV010000004.1, read as the reverse complement.
GAATATAGCGCAAACATGTTGAAGAAAATATGCATAAATCCACCATGCATAAACATGTGTGAAATAGGCTGCCAAACTTGGAAATTTGGATTTTCAGGAAAATACATGGAAAGCATTTTATAAGCTGGATCACCTATGACAAGTGTACCAACAAAAAATAAAATATTAATAATGATTAATTGCTTAACCGTCTCTGTTACGTTTCTCATAGTGCAAATTTTTTATCTAAATCTTCCACACGCATAGTGATGAAAGTGGGTTTATGAAATGGGGAAACATTAGGGTCTTTACAGGCAAAAAGCCCGTTAACCAAATTTTCCTGTTCTTTTTCTGTAAGGTGTGTTCCTGTTTTTACGGCCAAACTTTTCGCCATAGATTTGGCAATTGTATCGTTCTGGCTAAAACTGCTTTCTGGAATTCCGTCTTGTAAATCACTTAATAATTGTTCCAAAACAATTGAGACTTCACTCTCTGTTACGTTCACCGGTATTCCTGAAATGACGATATGATCTGTATTATTTTCTTCGAAAACAAACCCAGTATTCATCAATGAAAGTTGCAATTCAGCGATAAGATCCATTTCGCTTGATGAAAAAAACAAGTTCAATGGAAATAATAACTGCTGACTTGAAGCTTGATTAACTGTCATATTAACAAGGAATTGTTCGTACAAAACACGCTGATGCGCCCGCTGTTGATCAACAATTACCATTCCTGATTTTATGGAGGAAACAATATATTTTTTATGAATTTGATAGGTTTTATGAACCGCATGTTCTACTTCTTCATCATTGAATAAAGAGGAAGTCACTTCTTCATTTTCGAAAGTAATATGTCCTATTTCATCCGTATCTTGTTTTAAACCTACATACAAACTTTCCCAATTTGCTGTTGATTCTGGTTTCTTGTAATTTGAAAAATGTTTATTCGGTTTATCATCAGAGAACGGATTGAAATTTCCATCAACCTGAATGGTTGGTGTAGCGCCTTCTAAATCTTTATAATGATAAGGAGTGTCTAAATTAGAATCCCGGTCAAAATCCAAAACCGGAGCCACATTAAATTGTCCTAAACTATGTTTTATTGAAGCTCTTAAAATAGCATATAAAGCATGTTCGTCATCAAACTTAATCTCCGTTTTAGTAGGATGTATATTGATATCAATTGTATTGGGTGGCACAGATAAATATAAAAAATAACTAGGTTGTGCACCATCTTTCAAAATCCCGTCATAAGCAGCCATAACAGCATGATGTAAATAACCACTTTTTATAAAACGGTCATTCACAAAGAAAAATTGCTCGCCACGATTTTTCTTGGCAAATTCTGGTTTGCTTACAAATCCTTGAATCGCCACTATTTCTGTTTCTTCTTGAACCGGAACTAATTTTTCATTGGTTTTACCCGAAAAAATATTGACAATACGTTGTCGCAAAGTGGAAGGTGGCAAATTAAACATTTCACTGCCATTGTGATAAAACGTAAAATGAATTTTTGGATGCGCCAAAGCCACACGTTGAAACTCATCAATAATATGACGGTATTCCACCGTATCCGATTTCAAGAAATTGCGTCGTGCCGGAATATTAAAGAATAAGTTTTTCACTGCAAATGAAGTGCCTTTTGGCAAAACAGCAACATCTTGAGATACAAACTTACTGCCTTCAATTATAATGTGTGTTCCAAGTTCTTCCTGGTCTTGTTTGGTTTTCATTTCTACATGGGCAATCGCCGCAATAGAAGCCAATGCTTCTCCACGAAATCCTTTGGTATGCAAAGAAAATAAATCTTCAGCTTGACGAATTTTAGAAGTGGCATGACGTTCAAAACACAAACGCGCATCAGTTACGCTCATTCCTAAACCATTATCAATCACTTGTACTAATGCCTTTCCTGCATCTTTAATAATTAATTTGATATCTATTGCTCTCGCGTCTACTGCGTTTTCAAGCAACTCTTTGACAACTGAAGCTGGTCTTTGAACGACTTCTCCAGCAGCAATTTGATTGGCAACATGATCAGGAAGTAATTGAATTATACTCGACATTAACAAATTTAGGTTTAAAGTTTATGGTTTAAAAAAATTTAAAACCAAGAACTACAAATTTAATGAATTTCTATTGGGTTTTATTATTAATGTGCTTTTAAAAAAGAAAAATTCACACCCTAAAAATTCGGCATATATAGCCTCGTTAAGAACTAACTTCAGCAAGCTAACCCTCAAATCCACTGTGATACAAATATTCCGCATATATTATCAAACCTCATCTAATTCTAAATCAAAGACTAAAATCCCAAGGCCAATACAAAAATTCAAATACTTGAAAAACAACAACATAAAGTATGAATTTTGAAATTTTTTAACGAAATTATATAACCCTTCTACACGTTTAAAACTTAAATTTGTTATTTCAAACAAGTAAAATAATTAAAAACAACCGTTATGAAAGCAACCAATGAAAAACAAGAAAATGCAAAAGCAGAATCTAAAAAAGGAGCTGTAAAAGCAAAACCAGATGCGGCACAAGGTCTGAGAGATTTTTTTGAAGACGGATTGAAAGACATCTTTTGGGCAGAGCATGCGTTGACGAAAGCTTTGCCAAAAATGGCAAAAAATGCAACTTCATCTAAACTGATTCATGCCTTTGAACACCATTTAAAAGAAACAGAGGAACATGTAGTTCGTTTAGAAAAAGTATTTGAATCTTTGGGCATAAAAGCAGTAGGTAAAAAATGTGATGCGATGGAAGGATTACTGAAAGAAGCTGATGGCATTATGGAAGAAACAGAAATTGGAGTGGTCCGCGATGCAGCAATTATAGCCGCAGCTCAAAAAGTAGAACATTATGAAATTGCCACTTACGGTACTTTGCGTGCTTATGCTGTAACATTAGGTGAAAATAAAGCTGCCACTTTATTGGCTAAAACTCTCGAAGAAGAGAAAAAAACAGACGTATCCTTAACAGAAATTGCGCTATCTGATATTAATCTTGAAGCAGCTCATGCACATGAATAATCCTTTGGGTAATGATTTATAATTCATAAAACGGATTTCCACAGATTCTTTACTACTTTATTAATTGCTAATGCCAAGATATATATGAAGAATCTTTTATAAATGCATTAGTGGCTCAATAAAAAACCTACTCCAATGGAGTAGGTTTTTACTTAAATTTTAATAAAATTATATTATTTATTCCTTCAACTCTAAAGGCGATCCTTCTTCTATTTGGATAGCTCCTGCAGACAATAAATGTTGATTATCTATTTGATGTGACAACGAAGCTTGTTGACGAATATAAGCCATTTTTATAGCCGCAATAGCAGCCTCAGTACCTTTGTTCCCATGAATTCCTCCACTTCTGTCAATGGATTGTTGCATAGTATTATCAGTCAAAACGCAAAAAATAACCGGAATATCAGTTTGTACATTCAAATCTTTAATTCCTTGAGTTACTCCTTCACACACAAAATCAAAATGTTTCGTTTGCCCTTGAATTACGCATCCAATAGCAATAACAGCATCTACATTCTGCGTTTGCAACATTTTCTTAGAGCCATAAATAAGTTCAAAGCTTCCAGGAACATTCCACCGAATAATATGCTGTGGTGGAACTTGGTTTTCCAAAAGGGCTTCAATAGCACCTTTATAAAGTCCTTCAGTTATAGCATCATTCCATTCTGAAACAACAATCCCAAAGCGAAAATCTTTCGCATTTGGGATTGAATTTTTATCGTAATCAGATAAATTTTTATTTACGGTAGCCATTTGATTTTTGATTATAGAGTTTTGATTTCAGATATTAAAGATAGCATTTTGAAAACAAAAACCTACACTCTTCAATCAGGAATCTTAAATCATTTTTACTATTGTGCCAATCCTATCAAGACGTCAATTGAAGCAGCTTCTGGAGTTGCCTCAAAATTTTCTTTTATATCTGTAAAATATTTTAAAGCATCCGCTTTGTTTCCTAACGCTAAAGCTATTTTTCCAGCTTTTAACAAGAAACGTGGTGTTGTAAAATCATTTTTATTTGACTCAGCTGCTTTTACGTAATTTTCTAAAGCTTCTTTTGGTTGATTTTTTTGAGAATAAGCATCCCCTATCGCTCCTTTTGCCAAAGCACCTAAAACAATATCTTCAGATTTAAATTTCCCTAAATATTCGATAGCTTCATTATATTTTCCTGTATTCAAATAAGCTAATCCTGCATAATAATTAGCTAGGTTCCCTGCATCTGTTCCAGAATATTCATCAGCAATTTTTAAAAATCCAAATTTCCCTTCGGAACCATTCAAAGACAACTTATATAATGAATCGCTAGCAACTCCATCAGTAGCTTTTTGAAAATTTTCTTGCGCAACAAACATTTCATTAGCCGCTTCATCTTGTTTTGGAGTAGCAACAAATTTTTGATATGCTAAATAACCTACAGTAAACAATGCAACACCTGCAACTAATCCTATAATGACTTTTTGATTTCTAGCTACCCAATCCTCAGTTCTTGAAGCTGTTTCGTCTAATGTTGAAAAAACACCAGCTGTTGTGCTGTCTTTTTCATCAATTTTAACCTCTTCAACCGCATCATTTACTTCTTTTTCTTTTGGTGCTTTATATCCTCTTTTACTGTACGTAGCCATTTAATTTTAATTTAGTGAGTCGCAAAAATAAAATTTTTATTCAAACCGACATAAAAAATATGCTTTTATATTCAAAAAAATATTATAGGAGGTTCTTTCTTTCCAAAGGAAAAATAATTTCCATAGAAAAAATCTAAAAGCCATTTTTATCGATATTTTTCAATAATTTGCACCCGCTTTGAAAAACCCGTTCAAAAACATCAAAGTTCTCAATACCAGCAAGCCTTAAAGATGTATTTAAAAAAGATTTCATTATTCAATTATAAGAATTTTTCAGAAGCAAATTTTGATTTTGACAGCAAAATAAATTGTTTTGTAGGTAAGAATGGTATTGGAAAGACAAATGTGCTTGATGCAATCTATCATTTATCGTACGGAAAAAGTTATTTCAATCCATTAGCTGTTCAGAATATTAAACACGGAGAAGAATTCTTTGTGATTGATGCTGAATTTGAAAAAAACGAAAGAAATGAGCAAATCCTTTGCAGTTTAAAGAAAGGTCAAAAAAAAATATTGAAACGCAACGGGAAAGCGTACGATAAATTTTCAGATCATATTGGTTTCATCCCTTTGGTAATCATTTCTCCTGCCGACAGGGATTTGATTGTGGAAGGCAGTGAAACTCGAAGAAAATTTATGGATAGCGTAATTTCGCAGCTCGATTCCCATTATTTACAGCAACTGATTCAGTACCAAAAAGTAATGAACCAACGTAATGCTTTGTTAAAATATTTCGCGCTGAATCATGTTTTTGAAAACGATACGCTCTCTATATATAATGAGCAGCTCAACAGTTTCGGAAATTATATTTTCGAAAAAAGAAAAGAATTTATCGACCAGTTTATTCCTATTTTCAATACACACCATCAAGCCATAACGGGCTCACAAGAAACTGTTCAACTGGTGTATGAAAGTCATTTATTCGAAAAAGAGTTGTTGACACTTTTACAAGAAAACATCAATAAAGACAGGGCGTTACATTATACAAGTGTGGGAATTCATAAAGATGACTTATCATTTGAAATAGACGAACATCCCATCAAGAAATTTGGATCACAGGGTCAACAGAAATCATTCCTAATCGCTTTAAAATTAGCACAGTTTGAATTCCTAAAAAAACAAAGTGGCGTAAAACCGATTCTATTATTTGATGATATCTTTGATAAATTAGACGAAAGCCGGGTCTCTAAAATTATTGAAATGGTCAACAGCGATACTTTTGGACAGCTCTTTATTTCAGATACACATCCGGAACGCACGGAAACGATTGTAAAATCGACACATCAGACCTATAAAATTTTCAACTTGTAATTTTATTTAATAGTTAATTAAGGTTACCAAAATGAAAATTTACCTAATTTAGCCTATTCCAATTTAAAATCAGATCAATGAAATTTCATTCAATATTCCTTATAATCCTATCTTTTGTAGTTTTATCCTGTAATGGACAAACTTCAAAAGACGTAAAAACTATTGAAGCCAAAGCTTTTGCTGAAAGAATAAAGGAGACTACAAATCCACAAATCCTAGATGTACGAACTCCTGAAGAATTTGCGTCAGATCATATTGACAATGCTAAAAATATAAATTGGCTTAGCAATGATTTTGTTACAAATGCCGAAAAATTCGACAAATCAAAACCTGTTTTTGTGTATTGCAAAAGTGGAGGAAGAAGTCAAAAAGCTGCTGAAAAATTAAGTGAATTAGGTTTTACAAGCATATACCAATTAGACGGCGGAATATTAAAATGGGATGCAGCTGGCCTTTCTAAACCAAGTAGCAAAATAATTGGCCTATCAACTCAGGAATACAACAAATTATTAAACTCAGATAAAAAAGTATTGATTGATTTTTATGCAGAATGGTGCGCTCCATGCAAAAAAATGAAACCGTATCTTTTGCAAATGGAAAAAGAATTAGCAGATAAAATCGTTATTATTCGATTGGATGCAGATAAAAATAAAACCTTGATGACTGAAATGAAAATTAGTGAACTTCCTACCTTATTATTGTATGAAAACAAAGAAGTAAAATGGAAACATTCTGGTTTTATAAGTGAAACTGATTTAAGAAAACAATTACAATAGTTTTAAGATGCTTTCAAAAGACACACTCCAATTTCTGGATGATTTAAAGGCCAACAATAATAGGGATTGGTTTTTGGACAATAAAAAAAGGTACGAAGCTTTCAAGAAAGATTACCAGCAATTAGTTGCTGATTTACTTGACGTGATGAAACCAATGGATCCTTCGTTGGAAATGTTGGAAGTAAAAAATTGTACTTTCAGAATCAATCGTGACATTCGGTTCTCTAAGGACAAGACTCCTTATAAATCGCACTTAGGTGTTTGGCTTTCTTCGGGTGCAAAAGGTTTAAATCGCTCCGGATATTATATTCATTTAGAAAAAGGCGCTAGTTTTATTGCCGGAGGATTGTATTGTCCCGAAGCGGATGATTTGAAAAAAATGCGTAAGGAAATTGCTTATTTCCATGATGATTTAGAAGCAATTCTTGAGGATAAAAATTTCAAAAAGGAATTTAAGGATTTTGATCGAAATGAAAAAAATACACTAAAAAACCCACCACGAGGGTACGAAAAAGACCATCCAGCCATTGATTTACTTAAACTGAAAAGCTTCGAATCTTCTCAAAGAATTGATATTTCAGAAGTAACAAAAAAAGATTTTGTTGCTACAATGAGTAAAAAATTAATTACCCTGAAACCACTAAATGACTTTATAAATCGCGCTTTAACTTCTGAGTAATTCTAATTTATACTGATGCAAAAAAAGAAAATTCTTTTTCTGGGAGAATCCTACAGAGCTGATGCCATCACTTGGATGAACGGTCTTAAGCAATTTGGTGATTTTGAAATCATTACTTGGGAATTAAAAACACCCAGTGATTGTATTCATAACCGAATTTTAAGGATTTTCGAATTTGAATTAGCTATTTTTAAAATCCGGAAAATAATAAAAGCCCAGCAGCCGGATATGGTAATTGCAGAGAGAACCACTAGTTATGGCTTTCTTGCCGCATTATCTGGTGTAAAGCCAATAGCAATTGCACAGCAAGGCAGAACCGATTTATGGCCTGAAAAATCGATTTCATTACCTTTAAAAAAACTTGTTCAGAATTACGCTTTCAAAAAAGCGGATTTAATTCATGCTTGGGGACCTGTGATGACAATTTCTATGCTGGCAGCCAATGTCGATATGAATAAAGTTTTGGTTTTACCAAAGGGAATTGATTTAGAGAAATTCGGTAATAAAAACAACGCCAATCCCCAAAAAATTTGTGCCATTGTGACTCGTTCTTTGTTTCCGGAATACCGTCATGATATTATTTTAAAATCATTTGCCATTTTAAACCAAAAAGGAATAGATTTCGTACTTACTATTATAGGAGACGGAACACAACTTTCTTCATTGAAAGATTTAGCAAAAAAATTAAATATCGAAAACAAAGTCAACTTTACTGGAAGAATTCCAAATACAGCATTACCAAAACTATTGCAGCAATCTAATATTTATATAAGTATGCCAATTACTGAAGGTGTTTCGGCCTCTTTATTTGAAGCGATGGCTACCAATTGTTATCCAATTGTAACCGATATTGCAGGAAATCAAAGTTGGATTAAACACCGTGAAAACGGACAATTAGTTACAGTTGATGATTACAAAATGCTCGCAAAAGAATTAATTTGGGCATTTGAAAACAATAAGCATCGGAACGAAGCCGTTTTAAAAAACAGAAAGTTTGTAGAAAAAAATGCAGATTACACTATAAACATGACAATTATTGCCAACAAATACCACGAATTAATCAACACAAATAGCCCAAATTAACTATGTGTGGAATTAATGGAATCTTACATTTACAATTACAAAAAAAAATTGACGAACGGATTCTAACAAAGATGCGCGATTCGCTGGAACATCGTGGCCCGGATGATAAAGGATTGTTTATAGAAAATAATATTGGCTTTGGACATAGAAGACTTTCAATTCTGGATATTTCCTCAGCCGGGCACCAACCTTTCTTGTCAGACGATGGAAGATATGTGCTGGTTTATAATGGCGAAATCTACAATTTTAAAGAATTTTATCCCGAGTTAAAAAGCAATGGATTTGACATTAGAACCAGTTCGGATACCGAGGTTTTGATGAAATTATTCCAATTACATGGCTTAAAAATGCTCAACCGTCTTAACGGAATGTTTGCTTTTGCTATTTGGGATAAAATGGAAAAAAAGTTAACTGTTGTTCGTGACAGAATGGGAGTTAAACCGCTATACTATTCTTTTTACAACGAGACTTTTTATTTTGCATCCGAACAAAAAGCACTTTTCACGGCTGGAGTTCCTCTCAAAATGGCACAAGACGGGCTGGAAGAATATATTTTTAACCGATTTGTTGCCGGTGAAAACACTTTGTACCAAAATGTAAAAAAAGTATTGCCCGGACATATCATGACCATTCATGAAGGTGGAAAAGTAACAACCAAAAAATGGTGGGACTTAAAAAAGGAAATTCAAAATCAGCCCGAAATAAAAAATCCGGTAGAATGGTTTCGCGAAACTTTTGATGATTCCATAAAATTGCGAATGGTGAGTGACGTTCCTGTTGGCGTTTTATTGAGTGGTGGACTGGACTCTTCCTCCATTTTGGCTTCATTATACCATCAAAATTATAAAGGCATAAAAACTTTTAATATTGGTTTCAAAGAGAAAGAACATAACGAAGCACATTTGGCTAAAATGATGGCGGAGAAATTCGACTATGAATTTCATACGATGCAATTGGAGGATACTAAGCTGCATGATGAATTAATCCGTTCCACTTATTTTCAAGACGAACCAATTATGCATTTGAGTGAACCACATCTTTTGGCAGTTTCACAAATGGCAAAACCATCAGTAAAAGTATTACTTTCCGGTGAAGGTGCTGATGAATTAATGGGTGGTTATGTGCGATACAAACCCTTACAATATCCATCATTATTGAATTCTATTGCAACCATTAGTAATTTAGATGTTTTCATAAAAAACCCACGATACGAAAAGTTAATGCGTTATGCTCAAATCAAAAAAAAATCTGAATTAATCCTTTACAATGGCTCTAATATTTATCCCGCAGACATTGCGAAAACTTTTGGAATTAATACACCTCCTAAAAACGAATACAGGAAACAAATTTACAAAGAAGCGAAATCTTTGTATCCGAATAATTTACGCCGACAAGCCCTTTATTTTGACCAACACACCTATCTATGTTCCCTTTTGGACAGAAACGACCGTTGCACAATGGGCGCATCTATTGAATGTCGGGAACCGTTTTTAGATCCAAGATTGATTGTTGGATTAGGCTCCTTGGAGGACAAATGGCTGTTTGCAGGGAAAAAGTGGAAATTCATTCTGAAATCAGCAATGGAACAACGTTTACCAGATGAAATTCTACAATTCAGGAAAGTAGGATTGAGTGCTCCTTGGGGAGATTACATAACAAAAAGTCCTGCTTTCAAAGAAGAATTAGAATCTTTTTCTAAAAGTGATTTATTCCAAATTCCTTATTTCGAACACATAGACATTCAGAAACTCGTTCAGAATTTACAAAAAGGCGACACCCGAATGACTTCATACATTATGCCGTTGTTTATGATGCATATCTGGATGAAAACGTATGCAACTAAATTTTAATTCTTACTTTTGGCCTAGGATTAAACTATTCAAAAAAGCACTTTCTTTTATGGAAATACTACATAATTTCTCTTTAAAAAAATACAATACTTTTGGCATTGAAGCCAAAGCAAAACAGTTCGTTGCAGTTCATTCAAGCGAAGATTTGAAAACTATTTTACAAGAAAATAAATCTCAGAATAAATTTATTTTAGGTGGCGGAAGCAATATGCTTTTAACAAAAGATATTGATGCACTGGTTATTCATATTGATTTGAAAGGCAAGGAAATAATAAAAGAAGACGATGATTTTGTTTGGGTCGAAAGCCAGGCTGGAGAAAACTGGCATGAATTTGTGCTTTGGACCATCGACCAAAATTTTGGCGGTTTAGAAAACATGTCGCTTATTCCCGGAAATGTGGGCACGACTCCAGTACAAAATATTGGTGCTTATGGCACTGAGATTAAAGACACTTTCATTTCCTGTGAGGCGATGACCAGAGAAAATCAGGAAATTAAAACGTTTACAAAAGACGAATGCCATTTTGGCTACCGGGAAAGTGTTTTCAAAAATGTAGTAAAAGACCAATATGTCATTACATCGGTAGTTTTTAAATTGACAAAACGCAACCATAAAATCAATACTTCTTACGGTGACATTTCATCAGAATTAGAAAAAAAAAGCATCCTCAATCCTACTTTAAAAGACATCAGTAATGCCGTAATTGCGATTCGTAAAAGCAAGTTACCGGATCCAAAAGAACTGGGAAACAGTGGCAGTTTTTTTAAAAATCCAATTCTATTAAAATCTGATTTTGAGAAAATCCATCAGCAATTTCCAGAAATGAAATATTATGATGTTTCTGAAACCGAAGTAAAAGTTCCTGCCGGATGGCTGATTGAGCAAGCGGGTTTCAAAGGAAAACGTTTTGGTGATGCGGGAATCCATAAAAATCAAGCCTTAGTTTTAGTCAATTATGGCAATGCCACAGGACAGGATATTTTGAATGTTTCAAAAGATATTCAAGAGACAATTTTTAAAACGTTTGGTATTCATATTGAGGCTGAGGTAAATGTAATTTAGTTTCAGATTTTAGGTGTTGGGTATTTATAAATCCTAAAATCCATTTTGCTATCTCTAATGCTAAATTTCCAAAACCAACATCTAAAACCTAATAATAAAATGTACACTCCAAATCCCTACAAAAACGAAAATCAAGAAGAAATCGAAAAATTTCTTCAAGAGAACAGCTTTGGTATCCTAATCAATCAAACGGATGGAAAATTGTGCGCAACACATATTCCATTAGAACTGGATAGTAATAAAGACGGAAATCAAATTTTATGTGGCCACATTTCTAAAGAAAACCCACAATGGAAAGGTTTTACTGATAAAGACCAAATTTTAGCTATTTTCTCCGGACCACATTCTTACATTTCTTCTTCTTGGTACGATCATGAAAATGTTCCTACCTGGAACTATATTGCCGTACATGTTTACGGGAAAATCAAAATTATCGAAGGAGATGCTGTTGTCCAATCCCTAAAAAAACTGGTTGATAAATACGAACAAAATTCTGAAAACCCAGTTCGTGTAGAAGATTTATCGAAGAAAACCATGATGCAAACCCGAGGTATTGTAGCATTTGAAATCGAAATTACAGAAATCCAAGCCACAAGAAAATTATCGCAAAACCGAGATGATAAAAATTATCAAAACATCATTTCCGAATTAGAAAAAACAGAAGATACCCAAGCGATTGCTGTCGCAAATGAAATGAAGAAATGCCCTCGATAAATTCTTTCGAAATTCACACATTGTACTTAACAATTCACAATTCTATTCATACCTTTGCACTCGATTTAAAAACTCATTAAACTCTGATGCTTATACTAATTCTTTACTTTTTTATTTTTATAGTTGCTGTTCAAATTTCGTATTATCTGGGTGTTTTTGGAAAATTTGCTTTTACCAAAGCACAAAAAGTAACGCCAAAAAGAATCCCGATATCGGTTATTGTTTGTGCCAAAAACGAAGAAAAAAATGTAACAAATTTCATCCCGCTACTTGCTGAACAAAACTATCCTGATTTTGAAATTGTCTTGATTGACGATGCTTCAAGTGATAATACTTTGGCTATTTTTGAAGAATTTGAAAAGCAATATTCTAATGTTCGTTTGGTAAAAGTGAAGAACAACGAAGCTTTTTGGGGCAACAAAAAATATGCGTTGACTTTAGGAATTAAAGCGGCCAAAAAAGAATATTTACTATTCACTGATGCAGATTGTTACCCAACTTCAAAAGACTGGATTCTTGGAATGAGTTCTCAATTTACGATGCAAAAGACAATTGTTTTGGGTTATGGTAAATATGAAAAAATCCCTAATTCATTTCTGAATAAAATAATTCGCTTTGAAACTTTGCTTACGGCAATTCAATATTTTTCTTGGGCAAAAATTGGACAACCATATATGGGTGTGGGACGAAATTTAGCCTACAAAAAAGAAACTTTTTTTAATGTAAATGGCTTTATAGAACACATGCAAATTCGTTCAGGCGATGATGATTTGTTTGTCAATCAGGCGGCAAATGCAAAAAACACGACTATTGCTTACACCCCGGAAAGTTTCACACTCTCTAAACCAAAAACAACATTTAAAGAGTGGTTTACCCAAAAAAGAAGGCACGTAGCTACGGCGAATTATTATAAACCTTTAGATAAATTACAATTAGGAGCTTTTTATTGTTCGCAATTATTATTTATTTTAGTGCCTATTATCTTATTATCTTTTCAATTTCAATGGATACTAGTCTTGAGTTTAATTGCAGTACGATATCTGGTTGCATGGATTGTTGTTGGATTTTCGGCAGGAAAATTAAAAGAAAATGACATTAAAGTATGGTTCCCTATAGTAGAGATAGTACTTATATTGACACAAATCAATATCTTTATAACAAATATATTCTCAAAACCGGTACATTGGAAATAAACAAACAAATAGAAAAAGCAAAACAAGGCGATCAGGTTGCCTTTACTTTTCTATTGGATTATTATTGGAATGAAGTGTATGGCTTTATGCTCAAGCGCACTGAAAATGAAACCAATGCAGAAGATATTACAATCGAAACTTTCTCAAAAGCTTTTGACAAAATAGGGACTTATAACTCCGAATTTCAGTTTAATACATGGCTTATCGCTATTGCAAAAAATGTACACATCGATTTATTACGAAAAAAGAAATCGAGTCTTTTTGTCGAAATTACTGATGAAGAAGACCAACAAGCTTACAATATTGCCGACACTACTCCATCGGCAGAAGATGAATTGATCACGGAACAAAACCTTTCCCAATTATTGCAATTCATCAAAGAACTGAAGCCTCATTATCAGGAAGTCATCCAATTGCGCTATTTTCAGGAAATGAGTTACCAGGAAATTGCCAACAAAATTGACGAACCGTTGAGCAATGTGAAAATTAAATTGCTTCGCGCCAAAAAACTTCTGGCCGAAATCATTCAGAATAAGAGATAATACGATTGTTATATTGTTTTTTTATTTTTTCAATAGCCGTTGGTTTTGACCAATGGCTATTCATATCATATGGCTATAATAAAAGGCTCTACGTCCCTGTCTTTTCTACCCTTTTTTTTAATTAAAAAAATAATCTATTCTTTTGATACTAAATTTCTTGTTATTTACGTTGTTAAATAAAAACAACCCTTGCTTATGATTTAACTGATACCTAACCTTTAAATCCATAAATTATGTCAAAATTAAGCATTTACGAAACCAGCTGGATTGACCTTGTTTTCCAATACAGAAACAAAGAATATGGAGCGTATCAGTTGCGCCAGGAAAGTACCAAAACTTCAATAATGGCACTTTTCATGGGAATATTACTTTTAGCTTCTGCTTTGAGTATTCCTGTAGTTCTGAATTATTTTAATTCTGAAAATAGGATAACAATACCTGAATTTACAAAAACCATAGTCAACGTAACTGACATTATACCCAATCAAATTCAAGAAATAGAAAAACCAATTCTTCCGGAAGTGAAAACACAAAATGCGGAAGCTCCAATTCAAAGTGACCAACTAGTGAATCCCATAATTGTACAGGCACAACTGGCAAATCAAGATATTGCAAAAAATAACGAAAACACAAGTACAACAAACAGCATTACAGATGGAACGGCAACTGTTGGCATAAACCCAACTTCTTCCTCTGGAACGGGAACTGATACTCCTGTTGATCCCGGAAATACAATTGTTGCCAGTGCAAGTCTGGACAAACTTCCTGAATTCCCGGGAGGAATCAATAAGTTCTATACTTATGTAGGAAATAATTTTGAAAAACCAGATATTGACAGCGGCAGCACGATGAAAGTTTATGTATCTTTTGTAATAGAAAAAGACGGGAGCATGACTGACATTCAGGTAAAAAAAGATCCTGGATATGGCTTGGGAAAAGAAGCCATCAGAGTATTGAAATCCTTAAAAACGAAATGGTCTCCGGGAATGATTGGTTCAAAACCGGTTCGAACTGCCTATACTCTTCCCATTACGGTACAAATGGATTAGTTATTTAAAACAGAAAAGCTTCATTTAATTTTGAAGCTTTTTTTGAATATTTTCTTTATTTTCTTTAAAACATTTTCTCTTAAAAAAACCAAAAGGCCTTTTTAGCCCTGATTGCAGTGGCATCCCACGCATTTTTTTGCGTGGATACAATGGAAAGCAGGACAACTATTTCCTAAAAATAGCAAATATTGTGCTCCTACTGCTGCAATTTCTCTTCTTCAAATAAACAAATAAACGAATCCACAAATAAACTACATTCCTTATCTTTGTGCTTTGAAAATTGATATATGGAAACTGTTTTAGAAAATACTTTACCAATTGGAAAACCGAAATGGTTGAAGGTAAAACTCCCAATTGGCCAAAAATATACAGAGCTTCGCGGCTTAGTTGACAAATATAGTTTGAACACGATTTGTACTTCTGGAAGTTGCCCAAACATGGGTGAATGCTGGGGTGAAGGAACGGCAACATTTATGATTTTAGGAAATGTATGTACCCGATCTTGTGGTTTTTGTGGTGTAAAAACCGGAAGACCAGAAACTGTGGATTGGGATGAGCCGGAAAAAGTGGCGCGTTCTATCAAAATTATGAACATCAAACATGCCGTAATTACCAGCGTTGACAGAGATGATTTAAAAGATGGCGGATCAATTATTTGGATTGAAACCGTAAAAGCCATTCGAAGAATGAACCCAAACACAACACTTGAAACATTAATTCCTGATTTTCAAGGTATCGAAAGAAATATTGACCGTATCGTGGAAGCCAATCCTGAAGTAGTTTCGCATAATGTAGAAACCGTTCGTAGATTGACGCGTGAAGTGCGTATTCAAGCAAAATATGACCGAAGTCTGGAAGTTTTACGCTACTTAAAAGAAAAAGGAATTAATAGAACGAAGTCTGGAATCATGCTTGGTCTTGGTGAAAAAGAAGAAGAAGTTTTTCAAACGATGCGAGATTTGCGTGAAGCAAATGTTGATATTGTAACGATAGGCCAATACTTACAACCCAGTAAAAAACACTTACCAGTAAAAGAGTTTATAACGCCAGATCAATTTGCAATATATGAGAAATTTGGTTTGGAATTAGGGTTTCGTCATGTAGAAAGCGGACCATTAGTTCGTTCATCCTACAAAGCACAAAAACATATTTTATAAAAAGTTTATTTGTTTAATCGGTTAATCGGTTAACCAAATAAACGAATAACGAATCCATTTGAAAACAAGAATTGCCATTAATGGTTTTGGAAGAATTGGTCGAAATTTATTTCGCTTACTTTTAAACCATCCTACTATTGAAGTCGTTGCCATAAATGATATTGCTGATAAAAAAACTATGGCACATTTAGTGAAATACGACAGTATTCACGGTGTTTTACCATTTTCAGTAAGTCCTGATGAAAAAGGTTTTTCCGTAGATGGAAAACATTATTTATTCTTTCACGAAAAAAAAATTTCAAATCTTGATTGGAAAATTTTAGACATCGATTACGTAATCGAGTCGACTGGAAAGTATCACACTTTTGAAGAAATAAATGCTCATATTTTGGCTGGTGCCAAGAAAGTAATTCTTTCTGCACCTTCCGAAGTAGAAACCATAAAAACGGTTGTTCTGGGAGTTAACGAAACAATTCTTGATGGCACTGAAACCATCATATCTAACGCCAGTTGTACAACGAATAATGCTGCCCCAATGATGAAAGTCATTGATGAACTTTGCGGCATTGAGCAAGCCTATATTACTACTATTCACTCGTATACTACAGATCAAAGTTTACACGATCAACCACATAAGGATTTACGCAGAGCTCGAGGAGCAAGTCAATCAATTGTTCCTACAACTACTGGTGCAGCTAAGGCATTAACAAAAATTTTCACTAACTTGCAGGGGAAAATTGGCGGATGCGGTATTAGAGTCCCGGTTCCGGACGGTTCTTTGACGGATATAACATTCAATGTAAAACGTGCAGTAACCATAAACGAAATAAATGCAGCTTTCAAAAATGCAGCACAAACAAACTTAAAAGGAGTTCTTGATTATACGGAAGATCCAATCGTTTCTGTAGATGTTATCGGAAACAGAAATTCTTGTCTTTTTGATGCACAACTGACCTCAGTAATAGATAAAATGGTAAAAGTGGTAGGATGGTATGATAATGAAATAGGGTATTCATCTAGAATTATTGATTTAATTATCTTGATAGAAAGTAAAAAAAATTAACAATAAAAAATTTAGTTATAAATGAAATACCTTTTCATTTTTATCTTTTTTTTAAATTCGGTTCTGTATTCTCAAGCTAATGAGAAAACAGATAGTATTTCATATTATGGTAATTTAAGCAAATCCAATATCTTAAATAACAAATACAAAAATGCTCTTTTTTACACCCAAAAAGCAATAAACTATTCTAAAGAAGCTCGTACTTTACTGGCTCAAGCAAATCAGACCTATTCCTTAGGTAAAATTTATTATGATTTAAAAAAGTATAATGATGCTATTGAAACCTTTCATAAAAGCATTTCACTATATAAAAATTTAAACCCGACTGAGGCATATGCCTATTCTTATTATTATCTTGGGAAATGCTATGTCGCAAAAGCAAATTTTGCTGATGCCGAAATTTGTTTTGACCAAACTCAATCAATATTTGATGAATTAAAAATCCCTGATACTGCTCAAATAATAACGCTTCAAAGAGGAATTATAAGCAAGTCAAAAGGAAATTTAGATTTAGCCTCAACAATTTTCAAAACCATTATTGCAAAACCTGAGAGTCCCGAAATAGTAGATTCTAAAGTGGAAGCGCTGTATCAAATAGGAACTATTGAAGCTACAAAAAACCGATTTAACCTAGCTTTGAACTATCTAAATAAAGCATTAGCGTTAAATGAAAAAAATGAAAATCTAGAACAAAAATCAAATATTTTACTCGCATTAAGTTCTGTTTTCGAAAAAATGCTGGATAAAAACAATGCATATTCTTATTTAAAACAACATCTCAATCTCAAAGAAAGCATTTCTATTTTAAACAACGAAAGACTGGGAATTGATGATTATGATAAATTTAAAGAATCCGAACGTTTAAAAGAACTGGCGCAATTAGACAGTGATAACAAACAACAGGAAAAGGCAAATAAGTTTTCTAAATTAATTAGTATTCTGGCAATTGCGTTAATCTCTATTTTATCCTTACTAAGCTTGTCTTTGTATAAAAACAATATCATTAGAACGCAGTCAAATCTACTGTTAAAAGAAAAAAACAATGAGTTGGAAATCGCTAAAGAGAAAGCGGAAAGAGCCTCTAATGCCCGATCTGAATTTTTATCGACTGTGAGCCATGAACTTCGGACACCACTAAATGCCATAAACGGAATAGCCCATTTATTATTGGAAGAAAATCCAAAAAAAGCTCAAATGGACTATCTGAATTCATTAAAATTTTCAGGAGATTATCTGACAAAGTTTATAAATGAAATTCTGGAAATTAATAAAATTGATTCTAATAAGGTTGAAATTGAATACATCAACTTTAATTTGAAACAATTATTAGAAGATATACAAAACTCTTTAAAAGAATTAGCTACTGTAAACAACAACACATTTAATCTCGAAATTGACTCCTCCATTCCGGATTATTTGATTGGTGATCCTACAAAATTATCTCAGATAATAATGAATCTGATTAACAATGCACTTAAATTTACAAAAAATGGTAATGTCAGCGTAATTGTAAAACTTCATTCTTTGGAAGCTAAAAATGCAACTTTATATTTTGAAGTAATTGATACCGGAATTGGAATTCCGGCAGACAAATTGCAAAGTGTTTTTGATAGTTTTTCTCAAGGCTCTATAGAAATCAATCGTAAATATGGCGGAACAGGTTTAGGTTTAACAATTGTAAAAAAATTGATCAAAATTCTGGGCGGTAGAATAAACTTAAAGAGTGTCGTAGGAAAAGGCTCTACTTTTTCATTCAAATTACAATTTAAACTAGGCTCGCAATTAGTGAATCTTGACGAAAAACCTAAAACATACGATGATTCTTCCTTAAAAAATAAAAAAATACTTTTAGTCGAAGACAATAAAATCAATCAAATGATTACCGAAAAAATGCTTCACAACAAAGGAATCTTTTGCGAAATAATTGACAATGGTGAAGATGCTATAGAAATAGCGAAAAAGAACAAATTTGATTTGATTCTTATGGATGTCCATTTACCAGGAATTAACGGAACTATTGCTACAGAAGAAATTAGAAAATTCGACACTAAAACACCTATAATTGCACTTACCGCCATTTCATTAGATGAAAATCGTGAAATGCTTTTATCCTTTGGTATGAATGATGTTGTTACAAAGCCATTCATACCAGAAGAATTCTATGCTGTAATTGCTAAAAACGTATAGCGACTAATAATTTATAATCAATTCTTTAATAAGAATTCTTACTTTTGGCTCTGCATTTTTAGCAGCTTCCAAAACTTCATCGTGAGAAATAGTCCCAATACTTTCTTCATTTCCCATATCAGTAATTACAGAAATTCCAAATGTTTCCACATCCATATGACGAGCAACAATCACCTCTGGAACTGTGGACATTCCTACGCAATCAGCACCCAGAATTTTCACCATTCTATATTCAGCCAAAGTTTCAAAAGTAGGACCTTGTAAACCAAGATAAATCCCTTCGTGAACCTCAATATTTAATTTCTGCGCCAATTCTTTGGCCTTAGCAATCATCTTTCTGGAATATGGCTCACTCATGTTTACGAAACGAGGTCCAAAGCGTTCGTCGTTTTTACCCCGTAAAGGATGCTGCGGCGTCATATTGATGTGATCTGTAATCATGACAATAGAACCTACTTTATAATTTGGATTCACTCCTCCAGATGCATTTGAAACAATTAATTTATCAACGCCTAAAAACTTTATTATTCGCACCGGGAAAGTCACTTCTTTCATCGAATAACCTTCGTAAAAATGGAATCGTCCTTGCATAGCAACAACTTTTTTATCGTCTATTGTTCCAAAAACCAATGCACCCTTGTGACCTTGAACCGTCGATATAGGAAAATTTGGAATTTCGTTATAAGGCAATGTAAATTCTACTTTCATTTCATCAGTAAAACTCCCTAATCCCGAACCTAAAATAACACCATATTCTGGTGTAAAATCAATTTTTCCTTTAATAAAACTAACGGTTTCTTGAACTTGTTCCCACATAATTTAAAATATTTTTATCAAAATTTTCACTTGCTGAAATAAAAGAACTTTTTATGGGCAGATAGAAAAGTTGTTCGCTTGGCAAACTTCCTTTTAACCTGACATAATCTTTTTCGGTAGTGATAATAATGCTTTCCTGAGCTAAATTCTTAATTTCTAAAATATCTTTATCGGTAAAATGATGATGGTCCGGAAAAGACAAACAGGTATCATTTGTATGCCGTAAATAAGAGAAAAACGGTTCTGGTTTTGCAATTCCTGCAATTAGTATTTTATCCAGCCATTTAATTTCACCAACTTTTATCTTTTTATTTTCAGAATAAATCCAATCATCATAATCGATGTACGTAAAATACAATTCTTGATTTATCGAAAGCTTTAATTTGTTTTTAATCTCCTTTTGCTCGTCAAGTGAAAGAGGAGAAGGACATTTGGTAACTACAATAACATCCGCTCTTTTCGCTCCGCTGCTACTCTCCCGTAAATTACCAGTTGGCAGCATACAATCATCCGAATACAAATCGCCGTAGGAAGTCAGTAAAATATAGAACCCTGCTTTTACTTTTCGGTGTTGAAAAGCGTCGTCCAGCAAAATAACTTCTGGTTTTTCTTGTCGCCCAAGCAATTGTTCAATTCCGTTTTTTCTATTGGCGTCAACAGCAACTTGGATGTTTTTGAATTTTTGAAAAAACTGAAAAGGCTCATCTCCAAGAATGGCAGCATTCGAATTGGCATCAGCCAAAATAAAGCCTTCTGATTGTCTTTTATATCCGCGACTTAATGTGGCAATTTTATACTTATCCGAAAGCAACCGAATCAAATATTCAATTTGAGGTGTTTTTCCTGTTCCACCAACGCTAAGATTTCCAACAGCAATAATAGGTAAATCAAAAGAATAAGATTTTAAAACACCTTTATCGAAAAGAAAATTCCGAATACTCGTTATCAAACCATATAAAATGGCGAATGGAAATAGTATTTTTCGCAGTAAATTCATTTTACGAAAGTAGAATAAATTATCTTTGATTTAAAATTTTGTTTCTTTTGCTTAATGTTTAAAGTTCTGCTCGACAAAACCTTAAACCTTAAACTTCAAATCTTAAACCTTAAACCTTAAACTAATGAAAATCAAAGAAATCATTTCCGTACTTGAAGAAATGGCGCCACTCGCCTACGCTGAAGATTTTGACAATGTGGGTTTATTGGTTGGAGATCAAGAAGCGGAAGCCACAGGTGTTTTAGTTTGCCATGATGCTTTAGAAAATATAATTGACGAAGCAATTGCAAAAAAATGCAATCTGGTGGTTTGTTTTCATCCGATATTATTTTCTGGTTTAAAAAAAATAACGGGCAAAAACTATGTGGAGCGAACTGTTATTAAAGCCATAAAAAATGACATTGCCATTTATGCCGTTCACACCGCTTTGGACAACCATCAAGAAGGCGTGAATAAAATATTTTGTGATGCCTTGGGATTGATAAACACTAAAATTCTGATTCCAAAACAAAATTATATTCGCAAACTAGTAACCTATACGATTCCGGAAAATGCAGAAGAAGTACGAAATGCACTATTTGATGCCGGTGCGGGAACTATTGGAAACTATGAAAATTGCAGTTTTAATTCGAAAGGAATTGGAACCTATATGGGAAATGAACACAGCAATCCTCAAGTTGGTGAGCGATTCGAATTTGTACAAGGAGATGAAATCAAAATAGAAGTCACTTTCGAAAAACATTTAGAAAATAAAATTCTAAAAGCATTATTCAAAAGCCATGCTTATGAAGAAGTTGCCTATGAAATTTATGACTTGCAAAACCAACATCAAAATATTGGCTTGGGAATGATTGGTGAATTGAAAAGTCCGATGAAAGAAAAAGAGTTTTTGCTTTTTGCAAAAGTAAAAATGCAAAGTGACGGGATTCGACACTCTAACTTTTTAGGAAAAGAAATAAAAAAAGTAGCCGTTCTTGGTGGAGCTGGAAGTTTTGCCATAAAAAATGCGATTCAAGCCGGAGCAGATGCTTTTTTGACTGCCGATTTGAAGTATCATCAGTTTTATGAAGCCGAAAATAAACTTTTATTGGCAGATATTGGACATTTTGAAAGCGAACGCTATACAAAAAATTATATTGTTGACTATCTTCGGAAAAAAATCCTTAATTTTGCAGTTATTTTATCAGAAGAAAATTCAAATCCAGTTAAGTACTTATAGAATATGGCGAATACGAAAGAATTAAGTGTTGAGGACAAGTTAAGAGCAATTTACGATTTACAACTAATTGACTCAAGAATTGACGAAATCAGAAATGTAAGGGGTGAACTTCCTCTTGAAGTAGAGGATTTAGAAGATGAAGTTGCAGGTTTAAGCACACGTTCCGAAAAATTGAAAAGTGAACTCGAAGTTATCGAAGATCTAATCAAAGCAAAAAAGAATGCAATTGATGAGCACAAAGAGGCTATCAAAAAATATACGAAGCAACAAGAAACTGTTCGCAACAACAGAGAATTTAATTCGTTGACTAAAGAGGTTGAATTTCAAGAATTAGAAATTCAATTGTCTGAAAAACAAATTAAAGAAATGAAAGCTTCTATCGAACACAAGAAAGAAGTAATCTCAAATTCAAAAGAAAGATTAGAAGCAAAATCGAATCATCTGAAGCACAAAAAATCAGAATTAGACGCTATCATGTCTGAAACTGCTAAAGAAGAAGCATTTTTATCTGATAAATCAGCTGAATACCAAGCTTTAATCGAAGAAAGATTGTTGAAGGCTTACACTAGAATCAGAACTAGCGTTCGCAACGGATTAGCTGTTGTTTCTATTGAAAGAGGAGCATCTGCAGGATCATTCTTTACGATTCCCCCACAAACACAAGTGGAAATCGCTTCAAGAAAGAAAATTATTACTGATGAACATTCAGGAAGAATATTAGTCGACAGCGCACTTGCTGACGAAGAAAAAGAGAAAATGGAACAATTGTTCTCTAAATTCTAATTACATTTAAGCCTCCTTAATCGGAGGCTTTTTTATTATGAAGAAATTGACGTTTTTTATATTCACTAAATCCATTGGATTGTACATTAACTTTTTGAGTTTTGTATTTCCAAAAAAAGCATCGCAACTGGCGTATGCCTTTTTTAGTGAACCCAGAGAGGGAAGGCTATCTAAAAGTAAGTTGCCTGAAATTCTACAAGAAGCGCAAACCGAGACGTTTTATCAAAATGAGCATTCTTTTCAAACCTACACATGGAAAGGCAATGACACCATTATTCTTTTGGTTCACGGTTGGGAAAGCAACGCTTCCCGATGGGAGAATATCCTGCCCTATCTAAAAAAATCAGGAAGTACCATTATTGCCATAGACGGTCCGGCTCACGGATTATCTAGCGGAAAAGAATTTAGTATTCCTAAATATGCAGAATTTATTCATATTGCTGTTCAAAAATTTAAGCCTCAATACTTGATAGGTCATTCTATGGGCGGAAAAACTTGTTTGTATTATCAGTCGGTATATCAAAATGATTTGCTTAAAAAAATGGTAATTCTGGGAGCGCCTAGTGATTTCAAGATAATCTTACACAATTACATTGCCCTGTTGAGTTTGAATTCTAAAATTTCTAAAGCTTTAGAAGATCATTATTTAAATAATTTCAAACTCAGTTTGGAACAATTTTCTGGTAAAATGTTTGCTTCTAAATTAAATATAAAAGGATTTATTGCCCATGATATTGATGACACTGTAGTTTTATTCGAAGAAGGTAAAAAAATTGCAGGCGCGTGGAAAAATGCAATTTTCATAGAAACTAAGGGCTTAGGCCATAGTATGCATGATGCAGAATTATATGAAAAAGTCTCCCGCTTTTTATTTGAAACGGAGTAAAATGATACATCAGCAAAATCTTTTGCCGACTTCTTAATTTTCAAATAAACAAATAACTACGTAAACGATTAAACAATTTAGTACTACTTTTGCATTATGGAAGAAAATCTAAAACGTCTCAATAAATTCATAGGAGAAACCGGGTACTGCTCCCGTCGTGAGGCCGATAAAATCATTGAAGAAGGTCGTGTAACCATCAATGGAATCGTTCCGGAATTAGGCACAAAAGTTTCCCCTGATGACGAAGTGCGTATTGACGGAAAATTAATTCGAGAGAAAAATGAAAAACCCGTTTATTTGGCTTTCAACAAACCAGTAGGCATTGAATGTACCACAAACCTGGAGGTTCGCAATAACATTGTAGATTACATCAATTATCCTAAACGTATTTTCCCTATTGGTCGATTGGACAAAGCCAGTGAAGGATTGATTTTCATGACCAATGACGGTGATATTGTCAACAAAATTCTTCGCGCCAGAAACAATCACGAAAAAGAATACACCGTAACGGTTAACAAACTCATAACCGATCGTTTTATCGAAAAAATGGGAAATGGCGTGCCAATTTTGGACACAATTACCCGAAAATGTAAGGTAGAAAAAATCAGCTCCACCATTTTTAAAATCGTTTTGACCCAAGGTTTAAACCGCCAAATTCGTAGAATGTGCGAATATCTGGGTTATGAAGTTACCGCTTTGAAACGTATTAGAATCATCAATATTTCACTAGACATTCCCGTGGGTCGCTACCGGGATTTAACAGATGCCGAAATCAAAGAATTAAACGAACTTATTGAACCTTCGAGCAAAACAGAAGAAGCGAGTTTACCCAAAACTGAAGCTCCAAAAAGAAGAACGGAATTCATCAAAAAAGATGATCCGAGGTTTAAAGGAAGAATGGATTATTAAGTATTAAAAAATCCCTTTTCGTATTAGACTGCCCCCAAAAAGTAAGACCCTATTTGGGGGCTGTCTAATACTGAATGAGATTTCACTTTTATTTTTTAGATATAAATTCGTAGTACAAAGCCTTTGATAAAAAGCTTTCAGATTGCCTGTTACTAATCGCATTCTCTCTTGTAAGTTCAATGTATTGTCCATCTAATTTCTTTAGTAAAAAATAGTCTCGACGGTTTTCATCATTAAAATTTAATCCAGATAAAAATATAGGCTCCACTCCTTTATTTACAGAAATATTGTAATTGGTGATTATATTCCCCCAATTAATAAAACTGCTTATCAGAATCATTCCATAAAAATACCAAATCATTTTATTGAATAAATAAGCATTTGTTTTTTGTTTATAAATCTTCCAAAAAGTAATTAACAGACCCACAATTGCTAATAACAGGAATGCAAAAACGCCTAATCTTTTATAGGTTAAACCAAATGCAGCAACATATTCAACGTTTTTTATAATGGCACTGATAATTAATACTCCATTCAATGCTATCCAAATTTTAGATAATAATTTGAGAGTACTTGCTTTCTTGTCAAAATTGAATCCATTTTTAAAAAAGAATAGCATCACGCCAACAGCCATTATTATTGAAAAAATAACAGCATTTACTCTTTCATGTGTTGCTGCGCTCAAAGAAACAACCACTTGTTCTTCAAAAAACTGTTCATAATTATAGGTAACAATAAAAATTAAAATCATACAATTTAAAAGCACTAATGTAATTTCACCACTCTTTCTTTCAAAATCAAGATCAAGAAATGAAAAAGTTTGTTGATGCTCCATTCTTGTCTCATTACTAAAATCATTATCTAACATTGAATTTTTATCATAACAAATCTCGGGTACCCAATAATTCCAGAAACTGAACGAAATATAGAAGCCTAACAAAGCAATTAGAAAGACTTCCAAAACATTCAAATCTAAAGTATAATCGGTAAATAGAGATGAAAAGTGTTCGCTACCGAAAGCGTAAACCACGAAAAACAAGGTTATAAATATAGCTGGAATAACAACGTAAGCAATGAGTTTTTTAGTCAAATCATTTTTGATTTCTCTTTTTGGAAGCCACTGGCTAAACATCAATATGCGACCTAATGAAGTAAATCCGTTGATAAATACAATTGGAAAAATCTGTAGTATTTTAAGTTTTACTTCATGAGTTTTAAATTGTAAAAAAAGAATAGACATTGATAAAGCCAAAAAGGAGACAAAATCGCCATACCAAGCAAAGGCAAAACACGACAAAACAGAGGTGATTACTAATACTAGATGCAAACGACTGTTAAATCGTTCCTGAAAGAAATAGCAAATCATTCCGGTCAATATCAAACCGAAAATTGCCAAATTTACTCCTACAGATTCGTTGTAAAAAAGCAACGTAAAAATCACACTACAAGCTAAAATAAAATGGTGTTTTTTCATAATAAAAAATTTAAAAGTACTTTGCATTTCAAAGTATTGAGTTAAAAAAAGGGGTTATTTCGATTTAATTAATTTTTCAAGACTATTTAAGTGGGAAACAAAAGCGGTTCTACCCATATTGGTAACTCGATAGGATGTTTTTGGTTTTTTTCCGACAAACTCCTTTTTTACTTCTATGTAACCCGATTTTTCCAAGGCAGATGAATGACTCGCTAAATTACCGTCAGTAATATTCAATAAAGATTTCATTTCGGTAAAATCAATCCAATCATTTACCATCAAAACAGACATGATACCTAGTCTGACTCGACTTTCGAAATCTTTGTTTAATTTATCAATGATACCCATTACTATTTATATTTTTTGAACATAATTAAACCGTAAAGAATATGTAAAATTCCAAATCCTATAGCCCAAAAAACAAGTCCATATCCAAGATAAAAAAGAGAAACACATCCTAAAATAATTTCACATATACCCAAATATTTAATATCTGAAAAAGTATACTTTTCGGCATTCATAAGTGCTAAGCCATAAAACAACAACGTTGTTGGTGCGATCATAGCAAATAGCTGATGGTATAAAAGTGCGATACAAAATACGCCCCCAACAAATAAAGGAATCGCTAAATTGAGTAACATCTTTTTAGTAGTATTCGTCCACACAGGTAAATTAAACTTTTTACTTTTTCTTAAAGTAAAAAATATACCAAATCCCAATGCTAAAATCAAAATTAACAAAGCAATTAAAGTTAATTCCATTATTAAACCATAACTATACATCTTTTGCTTTCCGTCAAAATATTCAATACCATTCTGTTTAAACAATTGATATCCATAAATTGCCCCAGCTAATGCAACTGCCCCAGCAAATATTCCTGAAAGGCCACTTAACGAAATAAATCTTGAAGAGCGCTCCATCATGGAACGAATATGCGATAAATCTTCTTGATGTTTTTGACTCATAAATAAAGTACTTTGAATTACAAAGTTATTGATTATTTTTAGATTACAAAATAGAAACTGATTTATTTCCAAAAAAATTAATAGTATTCCATCGAAGAACTAAAATATTCCGTGAACCTACCTGCAAAACTGAAGGAGCTAGTTTGTCAAAAGCGTAACCTGTTAAAAGAAAAACGGAATTCATCAACAGAAACTACCCGTGATTGACGAAAAGAGGGGGTAAATAAATCCCTTTAACAATAATCCAAATATTAAATTTCTCTTTTACTCCTTTTGGGAATATGAATTATAAATCCAAGAAATTGTATTCAATTAAATATCTATAATCGCTGAGTAATTTAATTTAGCATACAATAACTTAACCTTTTGTTTGAAGTCTCTTAATCTGTTTTTTTTAATAAACGCTATAAATTTGCATCATCTAAAAAAAAGTACTTGAAATTTTTCTTCAACAATTTTCGTTACTTCAGAACACAAATATTTTTATCATTTTCATCAATGATTGTTTTGATAGTTATTTGGTTTATGTTTTACCTGTATATCGACCGTAAAGTTGATCATCTCAATAATTTCACTTACAAATCGTATCAAATTTCACAAGACTTTACTGGTAACATAAGAAATTTTCAAACTTTTTTATTGTTTGGATATAAGGAAAAAGACTTTTATATTAATCACAATCAGAAAGACCTTAAACTATACATAGACAATCTAAAAAACCAAAGAAAGGAAATTGATCTAATTTTCAAAGAATCGAAAGAGTTAAACATTGGAAACAATCCATCTATGACTAATCTTTCTAAAGAAATAGATAATCTTTATATTGTTGTAAATCAGTTTAAAAAAACAGCATTAATTCGGGGATTTAAAGATCATGGGATTGAAGGTAAAATGAGGAACAAAGCACATTTTTTAGAAAAAAAATCTTCATTAAACAAAATTACTTTACTTCAATTTCGTAGACATGAAAAAGATTATTTGTTACGTTCAGATGCTGCTTCAATTAAAAAATTTGAAAATTTATATAATTCTACTTTTAAAAAAAAAAATATTGATTCAGCAACCAAGCAAGTTCTTATAGATTATAAAAATGATTTTGACACTTTGGTAAAATTGAGTTCAAAATTAGGAGTTTCTCAGAATCAGGGTTTATATGGAAAAATAAATCAAATTAATGGATTTGTTGAAAGTTCATTTGTTCAAATTATAGCTCATAATGAAAAAAGAATAAATGAATTAAAAAAAACCCTATTTTATTCTCAATTATGTCAAACACTGCTTATGGCTCTTATCGCCTTAATATTATGCATTTACATATCTAAATATTTCACAAAAGACATCAAATCACTTTCGTTAGATATTTCAAATTATATAAAGTCTAATTTCAAGGAACCAATATCCAATTTAAACCATAGATCATCAATTAGGGAGGTTGATTTCTTATTAAAAAGTTACGGAATATTAAAAGAAAAGCTATCTGAAAATATTATTTTTTTAGAAAAGAAAACTGAGCAGGCGAATAAAACAGCAACCTTCAAAACGCAATTTCTTGCTAACATGAGCCACGAAATTAGATCACCACTTAATGGAGTTATAGGAATGTTAAACATGCTTAAAACAAGTTCATTAAATAGCGAACAAACCGAATATATCGAAATAGCGGAACACAGTGCAGATCATCTTTTGGGTATTGTAAATATGATTTTAGATCATTCAAAAATGGAAGCTGGTAAAATGAAGGTAGAACAATATCCAATAAATCTCAAAAAAGAACTTACTAAACTTATCAGATTATTTGAATACCGAATAATTGATAAAAACATAAAACTACATTTTATTTATGATGATAGCATTTCAAATAACATACTTGGAGATAATTTAAGATTACAACAAGTATTGATTAACCTTATTGACAATGCAATTAAGTTTACAACTCATGGAGATGTAAAACTTGAGGTAAATTTATTAAATCGAATAGACGATTTACAGTATTTGAGTTTTAAAATCATGGATTCAGGTATAGGTATAGACGCCGATAAAACAGAACAAATGCTTCTAGCGTTTGAACAAGCCGATTTAACAACCACTAGAAAATATGGTGGCACAGGATTGGGTTTAACAATTTCTAACCAATTAGTGCAACTAATGGGGGGCAGTAAATTAAATATTATAGGTTTAGAAAGTGGGGGATCGAGTTTTAGTTTTGAAATTCCATTCAAAATTAATACAAATGTGATTTCAATTGAAGACAATAATGAAACTCGCTTCAATGATTTAAAAGATGTAATTATTAATAAAGCATTAATAGTTGAAGATAATTTAATAAATCAAAAAGTCTTGTATAAACTTTTGAATAAACTAAATATCCCTTCAGATATTGCAATTAACGGAAAAGAAGCGGTTACACTTTATAATAAAAACGATTATGACATCATTTTTATGGATTTACACATGCCTGAAATGGATGGGTTTGAAGCAACAGAAAAAATACATGCCTCTCCAAAATATCAAATTACACCTATACCAATTATTGCTGTAACTGCAAGCGCATTTGATGAAGACAAGGTAAAAGCCATTTCTAAAGGTATGGATGATTTTATAACTAAACCCGTTGTTTTAAAAAACTTGGAAGAAATAATAGCTAAACAAATGCAATTGAAATGTTTTCAAATATAAAATTGCTGTATCGATTACAAAGTTTATTAAACTTCTCTTCGAAAAAACTGAAGAAGCGAGTTTACTTACAGAGAGCATGCAAAAAGAAGAACAAAAATTCATCAAAAGAGACGATCCGTGATTGAAGAAAATAAGGGATTATTAAAATTTATATGCCTCAAATATTTGCATAAAAAAACCAAGATTAAAATCTTGGTTTTTTTATGGTTTCATTCTAATTATTTTTAGCACATCTCAGTTTCCTTGCCAGAAGTGTGTTTTTCAACAACATAGCAATGGTCATTGGTCCTACTCCACCTGGAACCGGCGTTATGAAAGAGGACTTTTTACTCACTTCATCAAAATCAACATCACCAGTAATCACATATCCCTTGGGGTGAGAAGCATCTTCCACTCTGGTAATACCTACGTCAATTACTACAACTCCGTCTTTCACCATATCGGCTTTAAGGTAATTAGGAACTCCTAATGCTGTAATGATAATATCAGCATTTCTTGTAAATTCTTCAATGTTTTTAGTTCTACTGTGAGTCAGCGTTACTGTTGAATCTCCTGGATATCCTTTGCGACTCATTAAGATACTCATTGGTCTTCCTACAATATGGCTACGTCCAATAACTACAGTATGTTTGCCTGCGGTTTCTACTTTGTAACGTTCTAACAATTGCATAATTCCAAATGGAGTTGCTGGTAAAAATGTCTCCATTTCCAAAGCCATTTTTCCAAAATTGGCAGGATGAAAACCATCTACATCTTTGTCAGGATCAATCGCCATCAGGATTTTTTGCTCATCAATATGTTTTGGCAAAGGCAATTGAACGATATAACCATCTAAATTATCATCTTCGTTTAACTCCTTGATTTTCGCAAGCAATTCAACTTCTGTAATGGTTTCCGGTAAACTCACTAAAGTGGATTCAAAGCCAATTTGTTCACAAGAACGTACTTTACTTCCAACATAAGTTAAACTGGCTCCATTAGTACCAACGATTACAGCTGCCAAATGAGGCACTTTTTCACCATTATTTTTCATTTGTTGTACTTCGGCAGCAATTTCCTGTTTAATATCTTCCGATGTTTTTTTCCCGTCTAGTAGTTGCATTTCTTCTTGTTTAAAAAGTTTAAAGTTTAAAGCTTAAAGTTTTGGAAACTTAAAAACGAAAACTCTTAAATATTATTAGTATAATGTGTTTCAAAACTGATTATTGAAAACCTGAATATTGAACACTATTTTTTTATCGCATGCCTGGCATACCACCCTGCATGCCACCCATCATTTTCATTAGATTCTTTCCTCCAGGGCCTTGCATCATCTTCATCATCTTGCTCATTTGCTCAAACTGCTTCATCAATTGATTGACTTGCTCAATTTTTGTTCCGGAACCTTTTGCGATTCTGGCTTTTCTTTTTACATCAATTATAACTGGCTTGCTTCTTTCTTTTGGAGTCATCGAATGAATAATTGCTTCAATATGTTTGAAAGCATCATCTTCAATTTCTACATCTTTCATAGCTTTTGAAGCACCTGGTATCATTCCAACCAGATCTTTCATATTACCCATTTTCTTTACTTGCTGTATTTGGGACAAGAAATCATCAAACCCAAATTCGTTTTTGGCGATTTTCTTTTGGATTTTTCTTGCTTCCTCTTCATCAAATTGCTCTTGAGCTCTTTCTACCAAAGACACAACGTCACCCATTCCAAGAATACGTTCCGCCATACGAACAGGATAGAACACATCAATTGCATCCATTTTCTCCCCTGTACCTACAAATTTAATTGGCTTATTTACAACCGATTTAATTGAAATTGCAGCTCCTCCACGAGTATCACCATCTAATTTGGTTAAGATAACCCCGTCAAAATTCAATATGTCATTAAAGGCTTTAGCTGTATTTACAGCATCCTGTCCTGTCATTGCATCGACAACAAATAAAGTTTCTTGTGGCTGAATTGCTTTGTGAACTTCGGCAATTTCTTTCATCATTTGTTCATCAACAGCCAAACGTCCTGCTGTATCGACAATCACAACATTAAATCCATTCGCTTTAGCGTGTTTTATTGCATTTTGTGCAATTTCAACTGGATTTTTATTTTCGGGTTCGGAGTAAACCTCGACTCCTATAGAATCTCCAACAACATATAATTGTTGAATAGCTGCCGGACGATAAATATCACAAGCAACCAAAAGTGGTTTTTTATTCTTTTTTGTAAGTAAATAATTAGCCAATTTTCCAGAAAAAGTAGTTTTCCCGGAACCTTGTAAACCTGACATTAAAATCACTGTAGGATTTCCTGATAAATTAATTCCGGCAACATCACCACCCATTAATTCAGTAAGTTCGTCTTTAACTAACTTTACCAATAATTGTCCTGGTTGTAATGTTGTTAACACGTCCTGACCTATTGCTTTTTCTTTTACTTTGGTGGTAAAATCTTTGGCAATTTTAAAGTTGACATCGGCATCAAGCAAAGCTCTACGAACTTCTTTTAATGTCTCTGCTACATTTACTTCGGTGATTTTTCCGTGTCCTTTTAGTATATGAAAGGCTTTGTCTAGTTTATCGCTTAAATTATCGAACATGATTTTTTATTTTATTGAAGTGCAAATTTAAGGATTTGATTTTGAAGTTTTACGGATTATTTAAATAAAAAAACAGCCTTTTTTAGACTGTTTTAAATCGATATAATATAAGAATCACTGCTATTAAATCTAATTCTTTTCGAAAGTTAAATAATCAATGACTCCCGTACCTCCATTTAAGTCTCTTAATATTACTCTTGTGGTTGTTCTTTCAAAAACATCCCAATTATTTGACAGCTGTACCAAATGATCCGGACTTGAAAATGAAATGGAAAAATCTAAGTCGTTACCCGAGTTATAATCAACAACATCCGATTGTAGTACCGACCAATTACCTGAATAAACAGTTACCTCTTTATTGGCAGTTAGAATAGTATTGGATCCAAAAGTAAAAGTATGGCCCGAAAAAAGACTTGTTTTATTTGAATTATCATCAAAAAAATAGGTGATTTTCCACGTTCCATTGTTAATAGTATTTACGACTGGCGTAGCATCTTTTGCAACAGCGGTAGCCATCGTGTCATCATCACAACATGTCCCTGCAATATTTAATAAAAAAATACAGAACAAAATCGGCATAAAAATGATTTTTTTCATAATTCATTAGTTTTCAACAACGATCATAACGAATATACAAAAAAAGCCAGATTAAATATCTAATTAATTACATTCTTTCCGGAACATTAATTCCAAACAAACGGAAAGACGCAGCGATGGTATCAGCCACTTTTTTAGACAACTGAACTCTGAAAATTTTCTTTTCTAAATTTTCTTCTCCAAGAATAGGGACAGCCTGATAGAATGAATTGTATTCACGCACTAAATCATACGTGAAATTTGCCAGTAAAGCCGGACTATGATTGTGTGCCGCATTTTGAATCACTTCAGGAAATAATTCCAATTGTTTCAGCAATTCTTTCTCTTTTTCATGAAGTTCCGCGACTGTGCGCGAAATGGCATAATCAAAATTAGCCTTGCGAATAATCGATTGAATTCGGGCGTAAGTATATTGAATAAATGGCCCTGTATTTCCTGCAAAATCTACTGATTCTTCCGGATTAAAAAGGATACGTTTTTTTGGATCTACTTTTAGAATATAATATTTCAAAGCCCCAAGGCCTATGGTGTTGTATAGATTTGCTTTTTCATCAGCAGAATAAGTATCTAATTTCCCTAAATCCTCCGCAATTTTTTGAGCCGTATCTGTCATTTCCCGCATCAAATCATCTGCATCAACAACAGTTCCTTCACGGCTTTTCATTTTGCCTGAAGGTAAATCTACCATTCCGTAAGATAAATGGAACAGGTTTTTAGACCAATCAAAACCTAATTTTTTCAGGATAAGAAACAATACCTTGAAATGATAGTCTTGTTCGTTCCCTACAGTATAAACCATTCCACCAACAT
This sequence comes from Flavobacterium galactosi, assembly GCF_048158585.1. Taxonomy (NCBI): domain Bacteria; kingdom Pseudomonadati; phylum Bacteroidota; class Flavobacteriia; order Flavobacteriales; family Flavobacteriaceae; genus Flavobacterium; species Flavobacterium galactosi. The sequence continues at coordinate 265,405 of NZ_JBLNKV010000004.1, read as the reverse complement.
CCGGGTAATCTTTTACACGCTGAATGGCAGTTCCAATATCTTGTGTCATGTAAACGGCTGTTCCATCTGAACGAAGCACAATTTTTCTGTCTAAACCTTCATCTGTCAAATCGATCCAAACGGAACCGTCAGGATCTTTTTCAAAAACACCTTTCTCTAAACCAATTTGAACAACGTCTTTTCCTAATAAATAGGTATTGCTTTCGTAATAATAACAATCAAAATCGACCCCTAAATTTTTATAGGTAACTGCAAAACCGTCATAAACCCATTGGTTCATCGTTTTCCAAAGTGAAATTACCTCAGCGTCTCCAGCTTCCCATTTAAGCAACATTTCTTGTGCTTCAAGAATGATTGATGCTTGTTTTTTAGCCTCTTCTTCAGTTTTTCCGGCACTCATTAATTGGGCAATTTCTTCTTTATAGGCTTTATCAAAAGCCACATAAAAATTTCCAACTAATTTATCTCCTTTTAAACCTGTTGATGCTGGTGTTTGTCCGTTTCCGAATTTTTGCCAAGCCAACATTGATTTACAAATATGAATTCCTCTATCATTTATGATCTGGGTTTTATATACTTTTTTCCCAGAAGCTTTGATGATTTCGGCTACTGAATATCCTAAAAGATTGTTACGAACGTGACCTAAATGCAACGGTTTATTCGTGTTTGGTGAAGAATATTCTACCATTATAGCTTTATCCTCAGGATTTGGTGTAACAAAACCAAACTTTGTATCGTCTTTGATTCCTTTGAAGAAATTCAAATAATATTCGTCAGAAATAACAATGTTTAAAAATCCGGAAACCACATTGAAACGACTTACTTCTGTTACGTTTTCTACTAAATAGGTACCAATTTTGTTCCCCAATTCTACGGGATTACTTTTAATAACTTTCAATAATGGAAAAATAACCATGGTAATATCACCTTCAAATTCCTTCCGAGTGGTTTGAAATTCAACTTTGTCAATAGCAATGTCAAATAAAGCTAGAACCGCTTTTTCAATAGAAGGCGTAAGAATTTGTGATAATGTCATTTTATGTATTTATTTAAAGGTTGCAAATATAGTTATAATGCATCGATTTGAAAATTGGAAAACAATATAATTTCCTAGTGACAGCATCCCTCTTAAATATTTACTAATTACAGTTGAGTTATTTTTTCTAAAGTGGTTGTAACAATTTATCCATTAAAGAGTCTATTTAGGTAACATTTTATTTCAATAAAATGTTAAATTTCATAAAACAGTACTATGCAATACATATATCTAAAATAAATCAATACCTTTGCATCATCATCAATCAATTTTTAATCAAAAACAAAAAATCATGAAGCTCACATTAATTTTATTTTGCTTATTCGGAACCGTGTTTTCGATACAAGCGCAAAATTCGGTCAAACCAATACTTTTGGAAAACTCTGGAAGTATCTCAGGCAAGATAATCGACAAGAAAACTAACGAACCACTTCCGTATGTAAATGTTATTGTAAAAGAAGAAAATAAAGTGGTTACGGGAGGAATAACTTCAGACAAAGGAACTTTTCTTATCAAAAATCTGGATTTAAAAAAATATACGGTTGAGATACAGTTTATAGGATACAAAACGGTTTCAAAAACAATTTCATTAACAAATGGAGACAAAAATGTCAATATGAATACCATTTCGTTAGAGGAAGATGCAATTGAATTGAAAGGTGTTGAAGTGGTAAGTGAACGTTCTACAATTGAACAAAAGATTGATAGAAAAGTAATCAATGTTGGTAAAGACTTAATTTCAGCAGGGGCCACTGCCGCAGAAATCATGAACAACATTCCATCAGTAAGTGTTGACCCGCAGACAAATGCAATTAGCCTTCGTGGAAATTCTAATGTCCGAATCTTAATAGATGGAAAACCAACTACAATTGAAGCTTCCCAATTATTACAACAAATTCCTTCGACGTCCATCAAGCAAATTGAATTAATCACTAATCCGTCTGCTAAATACAATCCGGAAGGAATGAGTGGAATTATCAATATAGTTTTGAATAAAAACAGTAAAATTGGTTTTAACGGAAGTGTGAATAATGGGGTAACCTTTGGAAAAACACCAAAATTAAATTCTTCAGTAGATATGAATTACAGAACTGGAAAGTTCAATATTTACGGGAATTATGGTTTGAATACCGGAAAACAATCCAATTACGGGTTCATAAAAACAACAGAGCCAGGTCAGGAAGATTTTCAAAAATTTACTTTTTTGAATAATAATACTTCTCATTTAGCGAAAGTAGGTTTTGACTTTTATTTAAATGAAAAAAATACTATTTCCTTCTATACAACGCAAAACGTTTATAGAGGAAAGGGAGACTCTAAAACTACCGTAGATTTTCTTGATCCATCCAAAACGGATATTACGCAATTGTTTAATAATAAAAACAACAATTACTCACAGGCTTATAACTTCGATTATAAAAAGGATTTTAAAAAAGAAGGACATAACATAGAACTTGAGGTAAATTACGCTAATAATGATGACAAGGAAAATGCTGTTTTCAGTACTCCTGCCGCTAACCATATTACAAACAAAGGAAACAATACACTAATCAATTTAGACTATACCAATCCTTTAACAAAAACAACCAAACTAGAGTTGGGTTTAGAAAGTAGAATCGAAAACACAAAAAACAATTTCCTTCTAAATAATTCTTATAATTCTGACTTCTCCTATGAAAGAAACATTTATTCTGCTTATGCAAATGTTTCCAAACAAATAGGAAAATGGAGCGGACAAATAGGAACCCGTTTCGAAAAATACGATGCCAAAGCACTATTCAAAAAGGTAAATGAGAATAACGAAACATTCGAAGATGATTTATTTACACTATATCCATCCGGATACATCAATTATACGCCCAACGAAAAGAACTCTTTTAATTTAAGTTTTTCAAGACGTGTAGACAGACCAAGTATTGATCAGGTAAATCCAATACGGGAATGGAGTACCCCACAAATTGATTCGGAAGGAAATCCGAAACTTTTTCCACAATTTACGAATTCTTACGAATTGAATTACACTAGAAAAACAAAAATTGGTTCCATTACAACCGGTGTATTTTACAGAAGAATAAATGATGAAATCACAAGAACTCTTTATGAAAACCCTAATGATCCCTCTAAGATAATTTTATCCTATGCAAACCTCAACGACAACAATGCTTTTGGTTTCGAAATATCAGGAAATTTACAATTTACAAAATGGTTGAGTTCTAAGATCAGCTTTGATGCATATAGCAAAAAAACAAGAGGTGTGGTAGCTGATGAATTTGTTGAAGTAAATGTAACAGCCGTTAATGCGCGTATCAGTAATACATTTAAGGCTTCTAAAAACTTACGCTTTCAATTATCGGGTATGTATAGAGGTCGTGATTTAGGAATACAAATGCTGAGACAACCTATGTGGAAAATGGATTTAGGAACCAGTTATACGGTTCTAAAAGGAAGCGGAACAATAACTGCACGATTCAGCGATGTTTTCAATACGATGCACTTCGCTTTTGAAGGAACAAAACCAAAAAAACTGGAAGGACAATTCAACTGGGAAAGCCAATCGGCATATATTGGATTCAATTACCGTTTTGGGGCAGGAAAAAACAAAGCGATTGAAAGAAAAGCACGTGATAAAAACGAAACCCAAGGTGGTGGTGGACTTTTATAAAATAAGTTTTAATAGTTTGTTGCAAAAAGAAAACCCGGAGTATGCCAACTCCGGGTTTTCTGATATAAATCGTTATAACTAAAAAAGATTTTTCACCATTTTATAATAGCACTTCCCCAAGTAAAACCACTACCAAAAGCAGCCAAAACTACTGTATCTCCTGATTTTATTTTCCCTTGTTCCCATGCTTCAGTCAAAGCAATAGGAATAGAAGCGGCAGTTGTATTACCGTATTTTTGAATATTGTTATATACTTGGTCGTCCGTCAATCCAAATTTCTTTTGGATAAATTGAGAAATTCTCAAATTTGCCTGATGTGGAATCAACATATCAATATCCGAAACCTGCAAATTATTAGCCTGCAGCGCTTCATTTATTACTTCGCTAAAACGAACTACAGCATTTTTAAAGACAAATTGTCCATTCATATAAGGGAAATAACTTTCATCATCTGGATCATTATCGGCTAAAATATCAGTAACCCAGCGACCTCCCATGCCTGGTGCTTTTACAATTAATTCTTCGGCATGTTGTCCTTCAGAATGTAAATGTGTGGACAAAATTCCTTTGGTCAAATCTTCTTCTCTGCTCAAAATTGCTGCTCCTGCTCCATCACCAAAAATTACCGAAACACCTCTGCCTCGCGTCGTCATATCCAATCCTGCCGAGTGCACCTCAGAACCAATTACCAAAACATTTTTATACATTCCCGTTTTTATGTATTGATCCGCAACGGACAACGCATAAATAAAACCGGAACATTGATTCCTAACATCCAAAGCACCAATAGTTCTAAGACCTAAATCACGTTGTACCAAAACTCCCGGGCCTGGAAAATAGTAATCCGGACTTAATGTGGCAAAAACAATAAAATCAATATCTTCTTTTGCAACACCGGAACGCTCAATCGCGATTTCAGCCGCTTTTACTCCCATCGTAGTTGTAGTATCTTCCCCGCGTATAATGTGCCTTCTTTCTTGAATACCGGTGCGCTCCTGAATCCACTCATCATTCGTGTCAATAATTTTCGACAAATCGGCATTGGTAACTATATTGGAAGGAACGTAAAATCCCAATCCTGCTATTTTTGAATGGTACATAGTTTTATTATTTTATTAAAATAAGGATACATATTTAACGATACGCTAAATATCAGGTTCCAAATTACTACTTTTTTAGTAATATGCAATTATAATTTTCAGGAGCTATATCCTGCTGTACACTGTATCTTTTATTCTCGTAAAAAAAAACGAGAATAAAAGGATGCCGCTCCCATCAGGGCTAGGTATTCACTATTAACCTGAATTCAATTATCTTTTATTTGAAAACTGCTATCTGCTAATTAGGCTAACATCAAAGTCACTTCTAGATTCAATTCTAATTCCGAATCGTGTTCAAAGAAAATAGCCCTTCTTTCAAAAGCGGCTTTAATCAAATAATGACTTCCTTTAAAATAGCATTGTTTCACAATTACCTGCATCCTTCCGTTATCGACAACTTTTAATTGATGTGGATACAGTAAAAGCGCTTCATCATCTCCATCAAGTTCAATTAATTGTGACAATTTTAATTCATTGACTTCTCCAAAAAGGGACGCGACATATTTATTAATAGGATTTTCATATAAGGCCTTTGAGTTTCCTTTCGCTATGACGTTTCCATTTCTAACCACAATCGTTTCATCCGAAAAAGACAAAGCATCCGTACTGTCATGTGTGGCAATAATGCAGGTAATCCCCTTTTGTTTTAAGTAACTGAATAAATTTCTGCGCAAGGCATTTTTCCGAAACGAATCAATCTGACTGAAAGGTTCATCCAGCAAAATGATTTCTGGCTCCAACGCCAAAACTCTGGCCAATGCCACTCTTTGCTGTTGGCCTCCACTGAGGTATTTGGCTTTTCCTTTTGCAAATTCCGTCATTTCGACCATTTCCAAAAGTTCCTGAACTCTGGCTTTCTTTTTGTCTTTATAAATATTGGACAAAAACTTCCCTACGTTTTCTTCGACAGATATATAAGGCATCAAATCGAAATCCTGCGCTAAATATTTGATGTAATCTTCGCCAGGAATAAGATTCTGTTTTGGCCCAAGAATTCGTTTATTATTATAGGTTATTTCTCCTTCATCCAAATCATATAATCCATATATCAATTTTAATAAAGTACTTTTACCGCAGCCACTCTCGCCTATTACAGCTATATTCTGACCTTTGGCAATTTCAAAACTAACATTCTTGATAACGGGATTTTCAATGTATGTAAAAGAAATGTTTTTTATTTCAAGCATGTTCTGTATTTAAGAGCGCAAATTTACGATGTTTAATTTAAAAAAAAAGCCAAAAAAAAGCTGTTTCCTTACGAAACAGCTTTTACTTTTATAGAAAATTAGCTTATTACTTCACTTCAGTTTTTGCTTCTTGAATCATTTTCTCATTTGCAGTAATAGCAAATTCAACACGACGGTTTTGGGTTCTGCCTTCAGCTGTTTCATTTGATGCAATTGGGTCAGCAATTCCTAAACCAGTTACTTGAAATCTCGTAGAAGAAACGCCTCTGCTCGCTAAATAATCTCTAACGGACGCAGCTCTTTCTCCAGAAAGTTTCAAATTATATTTTGGTGTACCCGTAATGTCTGTATATCCGTAAATTGTAATATTTGTATCAGGATATTCTTTAAAAACTGGAACTAATTTATCTAAATTTGCTTTTGCTTCCGCAGTCAAAGAAGATTTATTAGTATTAAAACGCACTGCATTTTCATTCAAAACCAATTTAATTCCTTCTCCTACACGAACTACTTCAGCTCCCGGAAGTGCTGCATCGATTTCTCTTGCTTGTTTGTCCATTTTGTTACCAATGACTCCACCGGCAACACCACCAACAACACCACCTAATACAGCTCCAAGGGCACCTTTTCCTCCTTTTCCAAGGTTGTTCCCAAGGATTCCACCTATAACGGCTCCACCAACGGCTCCTATTCCAGCACCTTTTTGCGCATTATTTGTATTTTTTAATGCTTCACAACTTGTAAACATTGAACCTATAACTAGTATTGTTGCTATCGCAACTATTGAAATCTTTTTCATATCTGTCTTTTTATGTAATTAGTTTTTTTGAAATTGGTAAACCACGTCAGTTATTTTTCCTCCCACGTCAATTTTATCAATCAATTGAAAAGAAGTAGCTGTTTGGTTTGCTACCATAAGGATATACCCTTCTCTAACTTTTTTAGCTTTTATACCTGCATCTAAAACTTTTAGAACAAATTGCCCGTCTTTGTTTACAAACCAAGTAATCGGTGAGCTAAATGAAGTACAACCTGCTTTTGTCAAAGCCATATTTCCTTTATTATTATTTGAAACAAACTTCCATGTACTTCCAACAAAACATTCTGAATCAGCAATTTGAAAAGAATTTACTTTGATGTATTGCGAACCCGGATACGTTACTGAACTAATCACCCAGTTTCCTTTCATTGCAACTTGAGCTTTAGTATTTTCATTAGTACCTGTTACTGATTTTGACTTACAAGCAAACATCGAAACAGCTAATATGCATAATAAAATAATTTTTTTCATCTTTTAAAAATTTGTAATTAATACTCTTACAAAGATACGAAGCAAACGAAACAAAAATGTTTCAAAATTAAATTATTTTATATCATAATTAACGCTTCCGACAATTTGTCACTTTAGTCTAAATTGGTATCTTATTTGAGTAAATTGTACCAAATTCAAACTTAAAAATTCAAAATATGACAACTGGAAAAATTAACGTTTCGGTAGAAAACATCTTCCCCTTAATCAAGAAATTCTTATACAGTGATCACGAAATTTTCTTGCGTGAATTGATTTCTAATGGGACTGACGCGACGCTAAAATTAAAACATTTAACAAGCATTGGCGAAGCCAAAGTAGAATATGGCAATCCAATTATCGAAGTGAAAATCGACAAAGAGGGTAAAAAACTGCACATTATCGACCAAGGTTTGGGGATGACTGCGGATGAAGTAGAAAAATACATCAACCAAGTAGCCTTTTCCGGTGCCGAAGAATTTCTGGACAAATACAAGGATTCTGCAAAAGATTCCGGTATTATTGGTCATTTTGGTCTTGGTTTCTATTCTGCTTTTATGGTTGCCGAAAAAGTGGAAATTATCACTAAATCGTTCAAAGACGAACCTGCAGCACACTGGACCTGCGACGGAAGCCCTGAATTCACTTTAGAGCCTGCTGATAAAACCACTCGTGGAACAGAAATCATTTTACATATTGCTGAAGACTCTTTAGAATTTCTGGAAGAATCTAAAATCAGTCAATTATTAAATAAGTACAATAAGTTCATGCCTATTCCAATTAAATTTGGAACTAAGACAGAAAAAATTGAACAAAAAAAGGGTGAAGAAGTTGCCCCAGAAGACATAGAAGAGACCTTCAAAACAGTTGAAATAGATAACATCATCAATAACCCAAATCCAGCTTGGACAAAACTGCCAACAGAATTATCGGATGAAGATTATAAAAATTTCTACCATGAATTGTATCCAATGCAATTTGAAGAACCGTTATTCCACATTCATTTAAATGTTGATTACCCGTTTAATTTAACCGGTATTTTATATTTTCCAAAATTGGGTTCTGATTTACAAATTCAGAAAGATAAAATTCAATTGTACCAAAATCAGGTTTATGTAACCGATAATGTAGAAGGAATTGTTCCTGAATTTTTGACCATGCTTAAAGGGGTTATTGATTCACCGGATATTCCATTGAATGTATCTCGTTCTGGATTACAGGCTGATGCTGCCGTTAAGAAAATCTCGAATTACATCACGCGTAAAGTGGCTGATAAACTAAAATCGTTATTCAACGAAAACCGTGAAGATTTCGAGAAAAAATGGAACGACATCAAGATCGTTTTAGAATACGGGATGCTTTCTGAAGACAAATTCTACGAAAAATCAAGTGCATTTGTTTTGTATCCTACTGTAGATGATAAATTTTACACGCTGGAAGAATTAAAAGAAAAACTGGCCGCTAATCAAACTGACAAAGACGGAAAACTAGTGGTTTTATATGCTGGAAGTAAAGAAGCGCAACACTCGTATATCGAAATTGCCAAAGACAAAGGATATGAGGTTTTATTGCTTGACTCCCCAATTATCTCGCATTTAATCCAAAAAATTGAAGGCGACAACAGCGGAATGACTTTTGTGCGTGTCGATTCAGACCATATTGATAATTTAATCAAGAAAGAGGAAACTACTATTTCTAAATTATCTGAGGAAGAGCAAACCAATTTAAAAACAGTTTTAGAAACGATAGTTCCAAAACAAAATTATTCGGTACAACTGGAAGCAATGGACAGCCAAGCAGCTCCATTCATTATTACGCAACCGGAATTCATGCGTAGAATGAAAGAAATGAGTCAATCTGGCGGTGGCGGAATGTTCGGAATGGGAAATATGCCTGAAATGTACAATTTGGTTGTAAATACCAATTCAGATTTGGCTACCACCATCCTTACTACTGAAGACAAATCAGCTCAGGAAAGTTTGGTCAAGCAAGCGCTAGACTTAGCTAAATTGTCACAAAACCTATTAAAAGGAGAAGCGTTAACGGCTTTCGTGAAAAGAAGTTTTGACATGATAAAATAATTTCAGCAACACGCTACAACACTAAGGGCTGTCCACATCGGGCAGCCTTTTTTTGTTTAGGAGCAGAATGATTGGTTTCCATAAGAACACCTCCTCCTGCTGCCCATTGCAATCCACGCCCGATTACTTCGTCCCTAGCAATGGCGTGGTATTTTCATTGCCATCAGGGCTATTTAGAGTGTTTTTATTTTCAAAATAATGTTCATTAAAACCGCTCAAACCAGTTCACTCATTAAATAATCGGTTGTAACTATTTGTAAAGAATTATTTATATATTTGAATTGTAACAAATGACGTTTGTCATACATATCTTCTCATAAATGGGTGGGCTTGTATGATTTTTTCATATATATAAACGAGTTGGCGGAAACCATCTGAAAAATGAAAATCATCTATTAAAACAAACTATGAAATTCAAAATATTATTTTTATTTATGTTAATTTTATTTTCAAATAATATAATTTCACAAACAGATGAAAATATAAATCCAAAAGGAAAATGGTTTTTTGGTGCAGAAATTGGTCTTAATACAATTACTTCATTGAAGCCAAATCATGAGAATTCAATTCAAGGTGGAATATTGGCTGAATATTATTTTGCACAGCATTGGAGTTTATCAGGAAGAATAAAATATTTTAAAACTGGAGTTTCATATAATAATGACCCAGCTTATAGATTTTATGGAAGTGTAATTTCAATTCCCGTAAATGTTAATTGGCAATATCGAATTATGAAAAATTTTAGTGGAAAATTAAAACTTGGTTTAGCATTGAATCAAGAAATAAAAAGCGACTATTGTTATCCGACAAATGCTAAAACAAATTATTCAACTTTGTTTGTAAATTTTAATCCTGCATTTGGTTTTAACTATTATCTAAATAAAAAAACTGCCATATATATGAATTATGAAGTTTATATTTTAGGGAATGACCGAGTTATAAAAGATCGAGATATGGATTTTGTGCCAACTTCAACAAATAATAATCTTTTCAATATTGGAATTAAGTACAATTTTGGAAAGGAAAATAAGAAATGAAAAATGGCTATCCGCTAACCCAGCTAGCGTGAGTTTCTCGCTCATGCACACAAACAAAATCAGAAAATAAATACAAATAAAATCATGTACGTATAAATTGGAATGAGTTTACTTTTTCTCGCAATAGCATTTTTTGTAACAGATAAAAATGCAAAAACACCTGCTATAAAACAAATAAAGCCGTTTTTTCTAAACAAGAAAAAACGGCTTTTTGCAAACTTCAATATACTAAAGGCCTAATCGTATGCTGGGGGCACGCACGCCTATTTGTGTATTTACCGAAGTATTGCTTGGTCTTCTTTGATAATTTCTTTGATCATATTCGTAATAATAAAATCCCGCATGTCCATAAAAAGAATCACTGTGGTGGCAATGCGCATCACAATGAGAATGATGCATGGTATACACATCTTGCTTGCTGGCAATATAGGCCTGATACGCTTTTCTGTTCTTTTTCTTTAACTCCTTTTCGTAGGCTTTTTGCTCTTTCCAAAAGGCTTTCTCTTCGGCTTTAGTTTTAGCCTTAAATGTTAACTCATAATTGGCATCTTCACTCCCCCTTTGTTGGTAATACGTGATTTTATCCGGATTGGAATTTATACGTCTTTCACTTTCTACACGGGCATCTTGGGCTTGTACTGTTGCTATTGTTCCCAAAAAAAATATTGCGAATAAGGTTTTAATTGTTTTCATGATTATAAATTTTAATTACAGTTAGTATCGTTTGTATTGCTAACTTCAATAGTAAGACAACTGTAAAGCACTTTACCCTACCTAAAAGTTGTATTATTTTAAAAAAGTACCGAAATACTGCAAATAGGCAATTCATCCAACTTCACATCACTCTTACCTTTTTTTATAGAAAAAAGAATCGAATTGCGTACTTTAGATATTTCATTATAAAGAAACAACCATAATTATGACCTTACCTATTGAAACTCCTGCCCTGCTTTTCTCCGCAACTTCCTTGATTTTATTGGCATATACCAATCGGTTTCTAACGATAGCCACCATCATAAGAGGACTGAAAAAAGTATACAAGGAGAAAGAAAACAGCTTGATTTTATTGGAAATCAAAAACCTAAACTTACGATTAACCCTCATTCGCTACATGCAAATGGCTGGCGTCTTGAGTCTATTCCTCTCGGTATTTACGATGTTATTATTATTTTTAGATCAGCAATTATTTGGCGTTTATCTTTTTGGATTGAGTTTATTCAGTTTACTGATTTCATTGGGTTTATCGTTTTGGGAAATTAATATTTCTGTCGATGCACTTCGCTTGCATTTAAGCGATTTAATGGATAAAAAAGAAGGCGTCTAATTAAACTTATTTGGATCACCAATACGAAAACCTGATAGTTTCTGTTATTAAAGAAGAACAGAAACTATTGTCAAAAACAAACTTTATTGTTTTCCCATTAAACCCTTTTACAATTATAAAGTCCAACTGTCAAGCACTTTAGATTATGAACAACCACACCCTTTGGTCCTTGCGACTCGGATATTCAGCTAAACAGGCGGAAACTATCAAAAGAACAGGTTTAAAAAATTTCTTGGAACAGTCTTTTGCTCAAAAATTTGATTCGCAAGTTCCTGATTTTCTGGAAAACAGTCCGAAATCATTTACTGAATTAAAAGAACTCCGGAAAAAATTAAAAGCCTCAAGTCCAGAAGAAGCAAAAGAAATGCAAAAAAACGAAGTACAAACTTCCTTTGAAATGAAAGCTTGGTGGATTGATAAAATGAATGAAGACGAATTTCCGCTTCGGGAAAAAATGACCTGTTTCTGGCACAACCATTTTGTGTCCACGTATCAAAAAGTGAAGGTCAATTATTGGGTTTTTCAGCACAATCAAATTTTAAGGGAGCATGCTTTTGGAAATTTCAAAATCCTGACCAAAGAAATCATTAAAAGTAATGCGATGGTGCGTTACCTCGATAATACCGACAATAGGAAAGACAAGCTCAATGAAAATTTAAGTCGGGAATTACTCGAACTTTTTACCCTTGGAATAGGAAATTACACGGAAGAAGATATTAAAAACGGAGCCAAAGGTCTTGCCGGACTTGGCATTGGGGAAGAAAATGCAGTGTACAGAAAATTTTTCGAAGACAATGAAAGCTTCAGTTATCTGGGTAAAAAAGGCAATTTAAAACTGGATGAAATGGTCGATGCCATTTTCGAACAACCCAAAATCCCTTATTTAATCACTCGAAAGATCTTAAAATGGTTTATTTATGATAATCCAAAGGAGGAGTTAGTGCACTATTATGGTGATTATTTCAAGAAAGTCGATTTTGAAATCAAACCACTTCTGACCAAAATTTTCACCGAAGAATTCCCCAAAAACAATGCAGGTTCCAAAATTAAAAATCCGTTGGAATACCTTTTACAATTAATGGATGAACTCCATGTTCAAAATCCGAATGGAAAATTAATCGCGCATTTTATCAAGGACCAAGGCATGGATTTATTCAACCAGCCCAATGTAAAAGGATGGGACGGCGGGAATTCGTGGCTCACTTCACAAGTTTTTCTGCAACGAAACAATGTTGCTGATTTGCTTTGTAACGGTAAAAATTTAAACCGAGGAAAAAAAGAAAATGAGAATGCGATGAGGAAACAAAACCCCAATCGGCCCAGAAACGTAATGCTGCATTGGGACAAAGAAGGGAATAATCAGCAAATCATTGCCGAACTCAAAGACCGGCTACTATTTCAAACTGATGAAACTGACCAGCAGGATTTTGAGAAATTATTAAAATACGATTTCGACAGTAAAACCGAAGGTTCCGAAAATGCCGTGACGCGATTGTTTAATTTTATGGTGAAAACACCGGAATTCCAACTAATATGAGTCGAAAGTCAAATGTCCTAAAGTCAAATGAAAATTTAGACTTTGGACTTTAGACTTTGGACATTAAGACTACTATTATGAACAGAAGAAATTTTTTAACACTCACAGGGACATTTACAGGAGGATCACTCCTATTGCCTGATTTTTTATATTCTTTTGGCTCTCAAAACAATTTGGTTTTGGTTGAACAATGCATTGTTTTTGTTCAGTTAAATGGTGGAAATGATGGGCTAAACACGTTCATTCCATTTGAAGATGCCCTTTATTATGACTTGCGTCCCAAAATTTCAATTTCAAAAACGGAAGTACTCTCCTCATCAAAAGGGATGGCGTTTCATCCCGCTCTGAAAGGTTTTGCCAGCATACAGCAAAGCGGCGATTTGTCCGTCATACAAAATGTAGGGTATCCAAATCCGGTTCGTTCTCATTTTCGAAGTCAGGAAATTTGGCAAACCGCACCAACCAATCAGGAATATCTCAATGAAGGCTGGCTCGGTCGCTATCTTGATTTGCAATGTAAGGAACACCAACCCACGGCGGGCATAAACATTGATACCATTGATAATTTAGCGTTGAAAGGAGGAGAACCCAACTCGATTACCGTAAAAGATCCCAATCGGTTTATTACAAAAAACAGATTGGAAAACGACAGCCAATTATCCAATAATCCACAGCTGGATTTTGTTCGAAAAATTGCCAATTCCGTCATTGAAGGTTCCGATGAGATCCAAAAAGCGTTGTCTAAATCAGCCGTTTCAGATGTGGTTTATCCAAAAACTGGCTTGGCTAAAAACCTCGAATGGATTTCGAAATTGATAAAAGGAAACCTGAACTCAAAGGTATATTATACCTCGCTGGGTGGTTTTGACACCCATGACAATCAACTTGCAATACACAAAAACAAATTGACGGATCTCAATGATGCCGTTTTTAGTTTTTACCAAGATTTGAAAAAAGCACAACAATTACAAAACGTAACAATAGTGGTTTTCTCGGAATTTGGCCGCCGCGTAAAAGACAATGGAAAAGGGACTGATCACGGGACGGCTGCTCCCATGTTTATCATTGGAGGAAACAACCGAGGAAAAATCATAGGAAAAAACCCCAATCTTTCGGATTTAGATACTGGTGATTTAAAACATGAGATTGATTTTAGAAGCGTTTATGCCTCCCTTTTGAAAAACAAATTTGATTTTGATTCCTCTCAAATCGGAATACGAAACAAAATTCTGGAAGGATTATTTTAAAAAAGGCATAAATCACCACAAAACCTTATCTTTGCCCCGCTTTTTAAAATGGAATAAATGATACAGAATAGGGTGTTAAAAGGAGTTTTTTTGGTGGGTCTTGGTGCAACGAGTTACGGAATGCTGGCAACGTTTGTAAAAATAGCGTATGACGAAGGTTTTACCACTCCAGAAGTAACAATTGCCCAATTTGTATATGGAATTCTCGGAATGTTGCTTATCAATAGCTCTCAAAAAGCCAAAAAAGGGAATGCTGTTGTAAAAGCATCCAAGAAAAATATTTTTCAATTGATGCTCGCCGGAACATCTTTGGGAATGACCAGTGTTTTTTATTATCTAGCGGTAAAATACATTCCTGTTTCTATCGCTATCGTTTTATTGATGCAAACCGTTTGGATGGGTGTTTTATTCGAAATGATTTTAGAAAAGAAAATTCCTGCTACTCAAAAAATAGTTTCTGTGATCATTGTTTTATTAGGAACTGCACTTGCCACCAATCTTATTCAAAGCGAAATACAACTAGACTGGCGAGGAATCGTTTTGGGTCTTTTGGCTGCAGCATCTTTTACCACAACCATGTTTACCGCGAATCGTGTGGCAACTCACATTTCATCGGCACAACGCAGTTTGTTTATGCTTCTTGGCGGAGCCATAATCGTAGCTGGTTTTGCAATCGCAACACAAACAACCCCTTTTAACTTTGCTATTTTCATGAAATGGGGAATTGTATTGGCCCTCTTTGGGACAGTAATCCCGCCATTATTATTTAATGCCGGTTTCCCGCTTACCGGAATTGGTTTAGGAAGCATTGTGTCGGCATTAGAACTTCCGGTTTCGGTACTAATGGCCTATTTTCTTTTAAGTGAAAAAGTAAATGTTCTTCAATGGTTTGGAATTGTTTTAATAATTCTGGCCATTGTCATCATGAATGTGAATTTTAAGAAAGCAACCTGATTTTCAATTCAAGAGTATTAATACCACTATTTTTTATAAATTCGTAATAAATAATCTTATGATGAATTTACCTTGGCATTTATATGCGATGGCTTTTGTTTATATTTTAGCAGGATTGAATCATTTCAGGAACCCTAGACTTTACCTAAAAATCATTCCTCCTTATTTTTCAAATCCAAAATTATTAAATTCCATAAGCGGTTTTGCCGAAATACTTTTGGGAATAACACTGTGTATTCCTATACTCTCAAATTACGGCGCATGGGGAATTATAGCCTTATTAATAGCTGTTTTCCCAACGCATCTTTATATGTATGCAAATGAAAAAGCAAGAATGGGTTTGCCAAAATGGGCTTTACTGCTACGAATGCCTTTACAATTAGCCTTGATTTTCTGGGCTTACCAATACATTTAAGCCATTGAAATCCCTATTTGACTCCACTTCAGAACCGATACAGCTCCATTTGCCAGATGCAGAAATCATCTATTATCCCGCTTTTTTTAACAAAGAAGAAGCCGATAAAATTTATGATGAACTGCTACATGAAATTCCTTGGCAACAAGATGAAATTCGAGTTTTTGGCAAAATTCATCCGCAACCTCGATTGACCGCTTTATATGGAAACGAGGGGAAACCCTATTCTTATTCGAATATAAAAATGCAACCGCATCCTTGGAATTCGCTTTTGCAAAAGATAAAATCCCGAATTGAAAGTGTTTGCGATACGACTTTCACCAGCGTTTTACTCAATCAGTATCGCGACGGAAAAGACAGCAACGGCTGGCATGCTGACAATGAAAAAGAATTAGGGATAAATCCTGTAATTGCCTCGGTCAGTTTTGGTGCCGAACGCACCTTTCAATTAAAACACAATTCTGATAAAGACCAGAAAAAAAGTATCGTTCTGGATCACGGCAGTTTATTACTAATGAAAGGAACCACGCAGCATTTCTGGAAACATCAAATCCCCAAAACCACTAAACCGATAGGTACCAGAATAAATGCTACTTTTCGGGTAATCAAATAGATAATTTCTGCAAAAAACATTAGATTTGAAATAAATATCTGAATTATGAATCCTATTATTGCCTATTTTTCTACTATTCCATCTGCGCACAGAAGTTTAATTCTTGTGGGCGGAATCACTATTTTTTGGCTGATAGAAAATGCTTATCCACTTTTTAATTTTACCTACAAAAAATGGCATCACGCGAGTATCAATATTTTTCTGACGCTCACGACTATCGTTGTCAATTTCTGTCTGGCTTTTATTTTATTAAAAGCAGCTGATTGGACAATTGCAAATCATTTTGGAATTTTACAATGGCTTCCGCAAATGCCATTGTGGATTTATATGATCATTGGATTGCTTTTATTGGATTTAATAGGCGCTTATTTAGTGCATTTAGTTGAACATAAAACTAAATTGCTATGGCGTTTTCACTTAATCCATCATACCGATACATGGATAGACACCACCTCTGCAAACCGGCATCATCCCGGAGAAAGTATTATCCGGTTTGTCTTCACCACTTTGGGGGTTTTAATTGTAGGAAGTCCCATGTGGATGGTTTTTCTTTATCAAACTTTATCCGTTGTTGCTACACAATTTAATCACGCCAATATTTCGCTTCCTAAAAAATTAGATACCATTTTGAGCTATTTTATTGTCTCGCCAGACATGCATAAAGTACACCATCATCATGTGTTACCCTATACCGATAGTAATTATGGGAATATATTTTCGGTTTGGGACCGTCTTTTCGGTACCTTTATGACACTCCCAAAAGAAGAAATCATTTACGGCATCGATACCTATACAAAGCCCGAGGAGCACAACCAACTAAAAAATTTGCTCAAAATACCGTTTCAAAAACCCCGTTCAAAAGAAAACCACTAAAAACAATAAAAAAAATCTTCTTTTGATACGAAGTAATTATTTTTTTTCTTAATATTGGAATATAATTAGAAATGACATTTATTAATCATTAACAACTTATTTGAATTAATTTTCACGTGATGAAAAAGAGTAACCGCAAAGAATTGAACTGGGAACAAACAGAAAAACTTGTTACACTGGCCTTAGAGGAAAAAAATCCTTTTGAAATTATCAAAAAAGAATTTGGTCTGGCCGAAAAAGAAGTTCTTGAGATCATGAAAAAGAAGATGCCCGCAGAAAAATTTGAAATGTGGAAAAAGAAAGCTACTGCAAATAAGCCAAAACCAAAACCCGTTAAAATAGATGATTTTGATGAAGATTTGGATGGTAAATATTACATAAAAAATAAACTTGACTAAAATAAAACTCCTGTATCATTCAGGAGTTTTTTGTTTTTAGAGTGTCCCTTACTAAAATAACGATACAAAAGAAAAAAATAATTATTGCAGCATTGATAGAGAACTTTTTTTCTAAATTATTTCTCGAAGTCTAAAATCCTGAAGAAACAATACGCTTATTAAACATTAAATAAAATGAAAAAATCACTACTCTTATTCCTGACATTATTTTCAACATTATGTCATTCTCAGGCAAAAACAGCAATTCAGTCTTTTAACAAAGAAGAATTTTCTATAAATACATTGATAAAAGGTTCGTTGTATTCTCCTTTAAAACAAAACAAGAAGACGAATCTTGTCATTCTAATTGCCGGTTCCGGACCTACGGATAGAAATGGAAACCAAAAAGGTTTAATCAACAACTCTTCTAAATACTTATCCGAAGAATTGGTAAAAATGACATTGCCGTTTTCAGTTATGACAAAAGGATTATCGCTCAAATGTTATCCGGAAGTGTAAATGAAATGACACTTTCGTTTGATGATTTTGTCAATGATGCAAAAGACGTTTTTAGTTATTTCAAAAATCAAAAAAAATACAACAAAATAATAATTGCTGGACATAGTGAGGGCTCACTAATAGGAATGCTAGCCGCAAATAACAATTCCGACGCTTTTATTTCATTGGAAGGAGCCGGTAGAACGATTGATGCTGTTTTAGTAGAGCAAATAGAGAAACAAGCCCCTTTTCTAAAAGAAGAAGTACAAAAAGATCTTGAAATTCTTAAAAGCGGAAAAACTTTTGAACTAAAAAATCAAATGTTAGCTTCTTTATTTAGAGCTAGCGTTCAACCTTATATGATTTCATGGTTAAAATACAATCCGCAAGATGAAATCAAAAAGCTAAAAATTCCGGCATTGCTAATCAATGGAACCAAAGATTTACAAGTCAATGTTGCAGATGCGGAGTTATTGAAAAAAGCAAAACCTGATGCTGAACTCGTCATTATTGATAACATGAATCACATTTTCAAAGAAATCAAGGGTGATGATACCGAAAATATGAAATCCTATACCAATCCTGATTTACCTGTATCGCCAAAATTAACCAGCACTATTACTGTTTTCATTAAATCATTATAAACTGTAACAATTACGTTTTTAAATGACTAACAGCTAAAATAAAACAAACGAAAATGAAACGAATATTTTTATCCCTTGCCTTAGCTTCTATTCTTTGGAGTTGCAAAACTGCCAGTTCATCGGCTACTACCACTGCAAAACAAGAAGTTCAAGTTGCAATCAATCTAAATGAAATAAAAGATGACAAGGTGATGGTAACAATCCATACGCCATCAATTTCGACTGATGAAATCACGTATCATATTCCAAAAACAGTTCCAGGAACGTATTCTGAAGACAACTACGGTAGATATATTGATGATCTAAAAGCGTATGATACAAAAGGAAATCTATTGGCGGTAAATAAAACAGACGCTAATTCTTGGTCCATTGCGAATGCAAAAACTTTAGATAAAATCACTTATTTGGTAAGTGACTCCTTTGATACCGAAACCGGGAAAAAATTTGGTGGTGATGAAATTTTTTCACCTGCAGGTTCTAATATCGATGCCGGAAAAAACATAATGCTTAACACGCATTGTTTTGTGGGTTATTTTACAAATTACATGTCAATACCGTATAATGTAACCATTTCACATCCAGCAACACTTTGGGGAGCAACCTCTATGACTGATTTGGACGCAAGTACCACAAATGACAAATTCATTATGTCTCGCTACGCTGAATTAGTCGAAAACCCGATCATGTATGCCAAGCCAGATTATACCACTTTTACAGTTGACGGAATGGAAATACTGATTGCTGTATATTCTCCTACGGGCAAATATACCGCCGAAAGTATTACTCCTGAAATGAAAACGATGATGACCGCCCAAAAGAATTTTCTGGGTAAAATAAATGCCACTAAAAAATACAGCGTTTTAGTATACCTGTCCACTATGAAGGAAGATGACGCAAAAGGATTTGGTGCTTTAGAACATCCTACCGCAACAACAGTAGTTTTACCTGAAATGATGCCAAAAGACGAATTAGTAAAATCAATGAAAGATGTAGTTTCACATGAATTTTTTCATATCGTGACTCCTTTATCAATTCATTCTAAAGAAATTCAATATTTTGATTATAATGCCCCAAAAATGTCTCAGCACTTATGGATGTATGAAGGTGTAACTGAATATTTTGCTAATCTTTTTCAAATTAATCAAGGCCTAATTAATGAAGAAGAATTTTACACCCGAATAGCCGAAAAAATTACGCGCGCCAATACCCTGAATGACACGATGTCTTTTACAACGATGAGTGCTAATGTATTGACAGAGCCATACAAAGATCAATATTTGAATGTGTATGAAAAAGGAGCCCTTATTGGGATGTGCTTGGATATTATAATCCGAGAAAAAAGCAATGGCGAAAAAGGAATTCTTGATTTGATGCAAAAACTTTCGACTGAATATGGTCCAACAAAACCATTTAATGACGAAGAGCTTTTCGCAAAAATCACCGCTTTAACCTATCCTGAAGTCGGAACTTTTTTAAAGACTTATGTCTCTGGAACAACTCCAATCCCTTATGCTACCTACTTAGCCAAAGTGGGTGTTACAAATACGATGGAAAAAGTTTCTGGCAACGTTTTCTTAAAAGAAAAAATACCATACATCACGGTTAATCAGCAAACCAAGGAAATTCTCGTTGATCCAAATATAAAGTTAATTGATTTTTATACTACCCTTGGTATTAAAGGAGGAGATGTTATAATGGCTATAAATGACAAATCCTATTCATTAGACAATATTTATGAAATGATAACCGAAAGCCAAAATTGGAAAGAAAACGATGCAATTACCGTGAAAATAAAACGCGATGGAAAGGAGCAAATCATTAAAGGAAAAGTAAAACTTCCTTATGAAGAAAAAGAAGGCCTTAAAGCAACCGATTCTTCCAAGAGCAAACTAAAGGAAGCTTGGTTTAAAGCATAAATCCAAAAAATAATTCAGAAAATCCCAATTTAGAAAATAGATTGGGATTTTTTTTATAAAATTTGAATGCGTTCCCAAATCATTCCAACAATTTTCTTTATTTTGCGGCAAAATATAAACACAAAGGAAGTCGCCATGATTCAAAAAAATCATACTAAAAGAATGGCGATACCATGTTCCAAAAAAAAACAAATATTAACTTCACATGAAAAAATCTATTATTGCATTCGTTACCTTTTTGCTTTTGTCATCTTGTAACGAAAAAGATTCAAAAACAAACTTGCATATTACCGGAAATATTAAAGGATTAAAAAAAGGAACTTTATATATTCAAAGAGTAGTGGACACCAACCTTGTTGTTATTGACACCATTAACATCGATGGAAGTCCTACTTTTGAAAGTGACTTAGAATTAAAATCTCCTGAAATGCTTTATTTATTTCTGGATAGAGGTGTGAGCAATTCATTAGACAACAACCTTTCGTTTTTTGCTGAACCAGGAAATATAACTATTGAAACTAGTTTAGACTCTTATCTTTCTAGTGCTAAAATTACAGGATCAAAGAATAATGATTTATTTGAGGAATACAAAAAAATAAATTCACGTTTCACAGATGAAAATCTTACTTTAATTGAAAAAAAATTCAATGCCATTAAAAGCAATAACGCTAAAGCTATTGACAGTTTAAACGCAAGACAAGACTCTAATACAAAACGAAAGTATTTATTTGCTACTAACTTTGCGATAAACAATAAAAACTACGAGGTAGCGCCTTATATTGCCTTATCAGAGATCTATGATATCAATATTAAATACTTGGATACGATTCAAAAATCCATGTCTCCAAAAGTAGCACAATCGCTTTATGGAAAAAAATTGACTAAATATGTTTCCGATATCAAAAAGCAAAAATAAATGAGTTGTTAATTATAAGTTTCCCTAAAATAGAAAAACCGTTTCGATATATCGAGACGGTTTTTCTATTTTAACAACAGTGTAAATCAAGTATTCATTAACTCTTTAAAGCCATTCCCATAATTAACATACCTGCAAACATTAAGATATATAAAGAGAAAACAACTAATGTCATAATTCCAATGTATTTGTAATGTGATTTTAAATATTCTAAAGAGGCAGCAAGTGTTTCCGAATCATTGTCTCTAAACGCTGCTTTAGCATTAGATCCAAATTTATTTAAGTAATACACTGGAAAAAAATAAAGAATTGCAATTATCAAATACACAACCGTTATAAATATTCTTATGGATGACCCTATAGCTCCCATTCCAGGTGCCATATTGCCAAACTTAGAAAATAATGTCCCCGCAAATAACGCCGCTAAAGCAATAAAACCAATTCCTATATAACCAAGGATTGATAAAAAATGAGCCCATTTAGCCGTTTCTTTTAAAAAATCTTTTGCAGATTCATTTAGTCTCATTTCAAAATTTTCAATAACTGAATGCTCTTCCATACTATTTATTTTTTAGGTTAGATTTCAAATTTAACAAAAAAAATATTACACAGGGGTAAAATGTATTACTATTCTTATTTTATATCAAAATAAAAAAACCGTCTCGATACATCGAGACGGTTTTCTTTAACCTTGAATTAAATTTAATGTTGCCTTTTTTTTAATAAAAACAAAAAACC
The DNA here is from genome assembly GCF_048158585.1 of Flavobacterium galactosi. NCBI lineage: Bacteria > Pseudomonadati > Bacteroidota > Flavobacteriia > Flavobacteriales > Flavobacteriaceae > Flavobacterium > Flavobacterium galactosi. Next base: position 242,962 of record NZ_JBLNKV010000004.1, on the reverse strand, counting down.
ATCTAAGAGTATTAGATGGTTTTATTAAAGAGCCGGCGGAGGGACTCGAACCCACGACCTGCTGATTACAAATCAGCTGCTCTAGCCAACTGAGCTACGCTGGCGACTCATTACGGGTGCAAATATAAGTCTGAATTTCTATTTTCCAAAACAAATTCAAACTTTTTTTGCTTTTTTTTGACTACAATTCGTTGATTTTAGCAATCAATTGATTAGCAGTTTGTTCCAATTCAACATTGATTTGTTTGAAGTGTGCTTTTTTATCTTCTACCTTTTTTTCGTTCACTTTTGTGATTAAAACGTCAAAAGCAGCGATAGCTTCGTCAATTAAAGCATTAGTTTCTGTTGTTGGTTTTCCTGTTGTAGAAATTTCGAACAAGTAAACTGCTTCAATAATATCTCCTAAAACGTAGTTGATGTCTTTCTTTAAATTCTTAACGTTTGCCATTTTTATTTTTTTAAAATTTGAATTTTAATTTGCGTCTGCAAAAGTACACATAATCTTTCTATTACCGACTATGAAATGTAAATTTCTAAAATTGAAGCTTTTCCATTGAGAATGAATGTATTCATTGCAGCGGGAATCAAAACAGTATCTCCTTTTTTATATTGCGATTTTGAATTGTCAAGATCAATTTCAAATCCTCCTTCCAAACACATATAAACTGTAAACGTTTTTCCGGATTTAGAAACAGTAATTTCACCATTCAACGGAAGAAAATTAGTGGTGAAATAAGGACAATCCACAACTTCATTGGACACATTTTCGTTTTTAGTATATTCTTTTTTGGTTTCTACAGTATTATAGTTAATAGCCTCCAAAGCCAAATCAACATGTAGTTCTCTATTTTTTCCATTAGCATCTACCCTGTCAAAGTCATAAAGACGATAGGTAATATCTGATGTTTGCTGAATTTCGGCAACGACCAATCCGGCACCAATAGCATGAATCGTTCCTGCTTCCAAGAAAAAGACATCACCTGATTTTACTTTCACATCGTCAAGAATAGAAAGTAAGGTTTTATTTTTTAGATTTTCTAAATAATTGTTCACATTCGATTTCTCTTTGAAACCAACAATTATTTTGGCATCATCATCCGCTTGAATGATGTACCACATTTCTGTTTTTCCAAAAGAATTATGTCGTTTTTTGGCCAACTCATCGTTAGGATGAACTTGTATAGACAAATCGTCACGAGCATCTAGATATTTGAAAAGCAATGGGAATTGTTTTCCAAATCGTGCATGAACAACTGTTCCTAAAATTTCGTTTGGACATTCATTAATCAAAGTAGTCAATGATTTTCCTTTCCATTCACCGTTAGCTACCACACTCACATCACCCTCTACCGTGGATAACTCCCAGCTTTCGCCAGTAATTTTTGATGTAATTGGTTTATGAAGTACCGTTTTTAGTTTTTCACCACCCCAAATTCTTTCTTTTAGAATGGGTTCAAATTGTAATGGATAAAATTTCATTTTACTTTTTTTATGTAGTGCAAATTTGCACAATCTATATCATTTCCGCAAACAAGTCTTCAGTTCACTTAAAAAAATGGCGCCGTAAGGTGGGGATAAGATGCAAATTAAGATAAAAACATAAAACGTATCTAATACGATTTTGTTAATCTATGATATTAATCTTTTAACGGTTTCAAGCGCTACAGGTATGTGCCTAGTGGCTATCATGCTATCAAAAATCAATTGAATAATTCCGTTCTTATCTGTTACATACGTTACACGTCCCGGAATTAACCCAAGCATTTGAGAGTGAACACCAAAAAGTTTTTTAATTTTTTTATCAGGGTCTGACAAAAGAAGAAAAGGCAGTTTATAGTGTCTAGTAAATTCTTGATGAGAAGCAACACTATCGCTACTCACACCTATTACCTCTGCACCTACATCCTTAAAATCTTCATATTGATCTCTAAAACTGCATGCTTGAGCGGTACAGCCCGGTGTATTGTCTTTTGGATAAAAATAAATAACAAGGGGCTTATGTCCTACTATGCTTTGACTGTCAAAATCATTACCGTTGGTATCTGTTGCTTTAAAATTCGGGATTTTGTCTCCCACTTTTAAGTCCATTATTCCCCTTTATAGGTTACAAAATTACGAGGTGTTTCATAAAGAACTACTTCCAATTCAAATTGTGGTTTGATTCTTTTTCTGATTCTATTCCAAATTACCACTACGATATTCTCGGCTGTTGGATTTAAATCCTGAAATTCCAAAACATCAAGATTGAGATTTTTATGGTCAAACCGATCTTCAACTTCTTCTTTAATGATTTCGCTCAAGAATTTTACATCCATGACAAAACCGGTTTCGGCATCAATTGCTCCAGTTACACTAACAATCAATTCGTAGTTATGCCCGTGATAATTAGGATTGTTACATTTACCAAAAACAGCCTCGTTTTGCTCGAAAGTCCAGTCTTTTCTATGTAATCTATGTGCCGCATTGAAATGGGCTTTTCGTGAAATAGTAACTTTCATTAGAAAGGGTTGAATTAACGTTATACTTTATGTTCTTCCAGAAAATGATAAAACTCGTCGAATATTATTTTGAACCAAACGGTATATAATTCGGGATGAATTTCCATATCAACTTTCACATCCTCTATCTTCATCCACTTCCAGTCTTCTACTTCTTCCGTATTAATTTCGGGGTCATCATTATAATACCCTATCATAACGTGATCCAGTTCATGTTCAGTCAAACCGTTATCAAAAGGGGCTTTATATATAAAATGGAAAAGCTCTTTGAGCTCAGTTTCAAAACCCATCTCTTCATACAATCTTCGGCTTCCGGCCTCAATATTAGACTCTCCTTCACGTTGATGACTGCAGCAGGTATTGGTCCACAATAAAGGGGAATGGTATTTTTGATGCGCCCGTTGTTGCAGCATGAGTTCATTTTTATCATTTAAAATAAAAACAGAAAAGGCGCGATGTAAAATGGCTTTTTCATGCGCTTCAAGCTTTGGCATTAACCCTATTTGCTCATCATTTTGGTTAACTAATATTACGTTTTCTTCTTTCATAAGTGTTTTTAGCCTTACAAAAATACAAAAAAGAAAATTATGGAAGGAAGCTTTAACGTTCTGTTTCGATTTGTTGATGCGAAACCATTTTGGAGCAAGCCCAAATAAAATGCAATGCTAATCCTTTAAAGATTCTTTTGTATTTTTATACTCAAATCACACCTATTGTAATGCATACTATAAACATCCGAAAAGCGCATCCTAACGATTTAGAAAAACTCCTTGAATTCGAACAAGGAATTATTACTGCCGAACGCCCTTTCGACCCCACTTTAAAAGAAGGGAAAATCCATTATTATAACATTGAAAAAATGATTTCAGCAGCTGATGTCGAACTATTGGTAGCCGAAATTGATTCGGAGATTATTGGTTGCGGTTATGCCAGAATAGAAACTGCAAAACCCTATTTGAATCATGAGACGTATGCCTATTTAGGATTTATGTACACGAATGAAAATCACAGAGGCAAAGGAGTGAATTCCAGAATTATTGAAGCACTCAAGGATTGGTGTCATTCAAAAGACATATCCGAACTTCGACTGGATGTTTATAATGACAATAGTCCTGCAATTAAGGCCTATGAAAAAGTAGGATTCAAAAAACATTTGATAAATATGCGAATGGCATTGTAGCATTATGCTTTTTTAAATTATAAATCCAAAAGTGATTTTTTTACGTAAATAACAATAGTTAAAACTTACTTAAATCACTATTAATTTGTAAAGTAGGCGACATATTATAGTGAAAAACCGCTTTACATTTGTAGAACAAAAAAAGAAAAATATGAAAACAACAACCCGTTTTTTAAGCGTATTATTTTTGCTTCCATTATTCATGTTTACTGCCTGCGGGCAAAATACAAACAAACAGAACAATATTAAAAAAACTACTAGTATGGAAAATCCAATCAATAAATCCGGAAATCCGTATTATTCCAATACAGATACGACAAAACTAAACCTTACGGATGCCGAATGGAAAAAGATATTACCTGAAGATGTTTATGAAGTAATGCGACATGCTGATACCGAAAGACCATTTACAGGAAAATACTGGAACACCGATGAAAAAGGAACGTACTACTGTGCTTCTTGTGGTAATAAATTATTTCGTTCCGGTGCAAAATTTGCCAGCAGTTGCGGTTGGCCCAGTTTTTTTGAACAAGACAACAAAAACAGTGTAGTTTATAAAACTGACAATTCACTTGGAATGGAAAGAATCGAAGCCCTTTGTGGCAGATGTGGTGGACATTTAGGACATCTTTTTGATGATGGACCTGCACCAACCGGAAAAAGATATTGCATGAATTCTATAGCCCTGGATTTTATACCTGACACCAAATAACATGAAGAATTTATTTTTAATTTGTCTCTTAACAACAGTGAATATGTTTGGACAAAACAATACTGCTGGTCAAGCAGCAAAACAATCGAATCTCGAAACCATCACTTTAGCTGGCGGTTGTTACTGGTGCGTTGAAGCGGTTTATGAGAATCTAAATGGTGTAAAATCGGCAATTTCAGGTTATGCTGGCGGTAAAATGGAGAATCCATCGTATGAAGATGTTTCCACGGGAAGAACGGGTTATGCCGAAGTGGTACAAATTACCTATGATAAAAACGTAACGAATCTGGATGAAATTTTCAAAGTATTCTTTACTGTCCACGATCCAACTACGTTAAACCGTCAAGGTGCTGATGCCGGAACACAATACCGTTCTGCCATTTTCTACAAAAACGAACAACAAAAAGTAGCCGCGCTAACGATTATCAATGCGTTGAAAAAAGCTAAAATATACGATAGTCCTATAGTAACAACACTGGAACCACTGACCAAGTTTTACAAAGCAGAAAACTACCATCAGAATTATTATGCAAATAATAAAAACCAACCGTATTGCCAAATGGTAATTCAACCCAAAATAGAAAAATTTGAAAAGCTATTTAAAGATCGATTGAAAAATAAAAAATAGAAATTATGCTAAAACCGTCTCCTAACCAGACGGTTTTTCACTTCCCTAAAGAAACAATCTTATGTAATCACTTGATTTTCAACTATAAATTTCATACATTTATACTAATTTTCAATCTTTTTAAAAAACCCGCTATCCATAATGGACATCCCTTTTGGGGCATACACGTGTTGTGGTGGGTATTTTGGGTAATCATGCTCATCTGGATATTCACAACTCCTTATGACATTCCCGGTCAGCGAACAAAAAACGACACTGCATTGGATATTCTAAAAAAAAGATTTGCCAAAGGAGAAATTACGAAAGAAGAATTCGACGAAAAAAAATAAATTTCTTGATGAAAATTAGCAACCTTTACTTCATTAAACGCAATCAAGATAAAGCTTTCGTCTTATTTTATTTTTAAGAAAAACGGTCATTAACAATTTCAAAAGATGAAAGCGTTTAATCAATATTTAAAAAAACGAAAAACTACGATTACCCTTCTTTTACAAAAACCACCACAATCTTTTACACCAGATACTTTCCACACACTCCGGGTAGAAATCAAAAAGCTCCATGCTTTATTTGACTTGGTTGACTTTTGCTCCAACGGATTTAAACAAAATAAGACTTTCAAACCGTTTAAACTTATTTTTCGTCAGGCCGGAAAAGTCCGCGAACTTCAAGTAGAACTGTCTTTAATTGAAAAACATTTCTTTTTCAATTTGCCCAAAGACTATAACACTTATTTAAAAAAAGAACTGACCAAAGAATTGAAAATTTACTTCTCCATTATAAATAGTAAATCAAGTCCAAATCTGAAAAAAAAGTATCGAAAAATCACTTCCTTCCTCACCAATACAAGTAAAAAAAAGACGCAGTGTTACATCCATAAAAAAAGAGCTAAAATTCAAAAATTCTTTCGCCAAAACACTTTAAAAAACAAGCAAATACACCTACTTCGCAAACGACTAAAAAAATTACAGTACAGTGAGAAAATTTTGAAGGATAACAAGAAAAATAGACTATTTTCAAACAAGGATAATTTAACTGACCTGCTTGGAGAATGGCATGATTACGAATTAATCATCAACCATTTAAAAAAAGTCATTTATTCCGGCTCAATACATGCACAAGAAACTAACCAGCTCGAAAACATAAAAGCGACATTTAAGTTCAAAAGAAACTTGTTATTTAATAAACTAAACACCTTTTTACTCCATAATATTTTTAAAAATAACTGAAATAGTGTTAGTTATAAAATAACAAGAGTGAACTATGATTTTACACTGAAATTCACATATATTGATTATATTTCATCTTTTTTTAGACTAATAATAATTAGAAGCAATACAATTTTTTTGAATTTGAATTGCTCAACTTTGCAGACTTTTTAGATTACTACAATGCCAGAGAAACACACTAGCTTTAGTACTATTTTTAAAAGTATCGCAAAAATAAAATAATTTTTCACAACTAAAATAGCATACTTATGATTGAAAATGATTTCAAAGATTTATTCAATCTTTCTCCGGTAATAGTAGTAGTTATTGATCTTAATTTTACAATAATTGCAGTTACCGATGCTTTCTTGGAAACTACTATGACAGAAAGAGCAACTATTTTAGGTAAGAATATTTTCGATTCATTTCCCATTAATCCCGATGAAGAAAATGCCGATGGAGAAAAAAACATACGTGCCTCTTTTAACAGAGTGATTAAAAATAAGGCAACAGATACTTTGCCGGCTCAAAAATACGACATTAAAAAAACGGACGCAAATGGTGGCGGCTTTGAAGTTAGATATTGGAAAGTAAGCCATTCTCCCGTATTAGATGCCGATAATAATGTGAAATACATCATCCAGCACGGGGAAGATATCACCGAAAACCAACAACTTATTTCCAGCAATCAGACATTGAAAAAAAACAATGAGCAACTGGCTGAAGCGTATGAATATGCTGAAGCTATCATTGGCACCATTCATGAGACAATGCTGATACTGGACAAAGACTTCTATATAAAATCTGCCAGCAATTCATTTTATAAGCAGCATAGCATTACCAAAGAAGAAACAGAAGGAAAACATTTGTTTGAATTAGAAAATGGACAATGGAACATACCCGAACTTGACGAATTGCTTAATAATACCAATGCCAAAAAGGCTGTCATTCAAGATCTGGAGGTGAAACGTACGTTTCCAAATCTTGGCGAAAAAATAATGTTACTAAATGCCAGTCACTTTGTTAAAAAAACAACTGGCCAAGAATCAATTATTCTGGCTATTAAAGATATTACTGCGATACGAAAATTAGCAATTGAACTCCAAACAAAAGAAAAAAGAATCTTAGAAGAACAACTCGAAATAGAAAAAAAATCTCTTAAAGAGATCGAAAATAGTGAAAAACGTTACAATCTAATGCTGATGACCTCCCCATTTGCCATAGCAATATTAAAAGGGAAAGATATGGTAGTTACACTTGCCAATGACAGCATAAAAGAAATATGGGGAAAAGGAAATGCTGTTGAAGGAAAAAAATTCATATCCATTTTGCCGGAGCTTAAAGATTTGGAATTTCCAAAATTGCTGGACGAAGTATACACTACCGGTATCGCCTTTTATGGAGATTCGCTTCTGGCACCTATGTTTCGCAACGGAAAATTAGAGCAAACTTATTTTAATTTTGTTTATCAGCCTTATCTGGAAGCGGATCAAAGCGTTTCTGGCGTGACTATTATTGCTTATGATGTAACGGCACAAGTACTAGCTAAAAAAGAATTGGTTGAAGCTAAAATAAATGCAGAGCTAAAAACACAAATTGCTGAAGAAGCGGTAAAATCCAAGCAGCAGTTTTTATCGAATATGAGCCACGAAATAAGAACTCCCATGAATGGAATTATTGGGTTTACTAATGTGGTGTTAAAGACAAAATTAGATGATTCCCAAAAAGAATACATGAATGCAATCAAAGAATCCGGAGATTCATTGATTGTTTTAATAAATGACATTCTTGACATTGCCAAAGTAGACTCCGGAAAGATGATTTTTGAGAAACTTCCGATAAGCTTATCTGTTTCCATTGCTACAATGCTTCATTTGTTTGAACCTAAAATGAAGGAAAAAAATTTAGAATTAATCAATGAATATGACTCCAATATTCCTTTGAATTTGATTGGCGATCCTATGCGCATACGCCAGATAATCCTAAATCTGATGAGTAACGCCGTGAAGTTTACAGCAGCTGGCACCATTTCAATATCCGTTCGTTTATTAAAAGAAGACGCTGAAAAAGCAATCATTGAATTCCTGATAACGGATACAGGGATAGGAGTCCCGAAGAATAAATTAGTTGAAGTTTTCAATAATTTCGAACAAGCCTCTGCGGACATTAGCAGCTCCTTTGGAGGAACGGGCTTAGGGCTTGCCATCGTTAAACAATTGGTAGAACTCCAGGGAGGGACGATTATAGTAGAAAGTGAAGAAGGAAAAGGTTCCTCTTTTGGTTTTGTGTTACCCTTTGAGAAAAGAGATTCGGCAACTGAAATAATACCCTTACCTGCAATAGAACCGATTCAGGAAAATCCATGTGAAGAAAAAGCAACCGAAAACATAAAAGTATTGGTTGTTGAAGACATTGCACTGAATCAGCTTTTGATAAAAATAATATTATTGGATTTTGGTTGCGATGTCACTATTGCCGATAATGGTAAACTTGGCATTGAAAACCTCGAAAAAACCAATTACGATATCATTTTGATGGATTTACAAATGCCGGAAATGAATGGGTTTGAAGCTACGGCACACATTCGCGATACAATGAAATCAGATATTCCCATAATTGCACTTACAGCCGACGTCACTTCGGTGGATATAAAAAAATGCAAAGCAGTCGGAATGAATGATTATGTATCAAAACCCATTGATGAAAAATTATTATATAATAAAATCAATCAATGTTTACAGGAATTTAATAAAAATAAAGTAACAAAATGAAAGCGCTAATTTTTTCAACTTTTGGCAATTCAGATGTTTTGGAATATACTGACATTCCAACTCCAATCCTAAAAGAAGCCGATATATTGGTCGAAATGCATGTCATCAGATTAAACTTTACCGATTTCTTCTAAAAGGAAATTCGCCTTTTCGGACAAGGGATACAACCTGTGATATGGGGTTTTTATTTATTCAAGATTGCACCAATCATCAGCGCGCATTTCTCTCCATCAATCGCCGCAGATATAATCCCACCCGCATAACCGGCCCCTTCTCCACAAGGATACAAGCCTTTTATTTGAACATGCTCATAAGTAAATGGATCTCTGGCAATGCGTACTGGCGAGGAAGTTCTTGACTCTGGCGCGTGAAGCACCGCCTCATTAGTCAAATAACCGCGCATGGATTTTCCAAATTCAGAGAAACCTTCACGCAATATTTGCGTTAAAAACCCAGGAAAAACCTGCCCCATTTCTACCGATGTAGTTCCGGGAACATAAGATGTTTTCGGTATTTCGGAGGAAACTTTGTTTTGGGTAAAATCAATCATGCGTTGCGCAGGAACTTTTTGGGTTTCCCCAGCCAAATGCCATGCCTTTTGCTCGATACTTTTTTGAAATTCCATTCCGGCTAAAGCACCAAATTTGGCAAACGGTTGAAAATCTTCGAGTTTCAATTCGATTACAATTCCAGAATTGGCAGTCGCCTGATCCCTTTTGGATGGAGACCAACCATTGGTAACTACTTCACCAGGACTCGTGGCACAAGGCGCAATCACACCGCCGGGACACATACAAAACGAATACATACCTCTGCCGCCCACTTGCTTTACAATAGAATAAGGTGCCGGAGGTAAATTTTCACCACGATAATCACAACTATACTGAATGCTGTCGATTAACGATTGTGGATGCTCGGCTCTTACGCCCAAGGCAAAAGGTTTGGCTTCGATAAAAATTTGTTTCCTGTCCAATAATTCGAAAATATCACGGGCAGAATGTCCAGTGGCCAAAATGAGTTTATTAGCAAGAATCGTATCCCCATTTTGAGTAACGATACCTTGCACTTCATTGTTTTTTACTAAAATATCAGTCAATCGGGTTTCGAACAAAACCTGTCCGCCACATTCGATGATTTTCTCCCGAATATCCTGAATAATTTGAGGCAATTTATTGGTTCCAATATGCGGATGCGCATCAATTAATATATCTTCCGAAGCTCCAAAAGCAACAAACAATTCCAAAATCCTCGTTACATCGCCTCTTTTTTTAGAACGCGTGTATAGTTTCCCGTCCGAATAGGTTCCAGCTCCGCCTTCGCCAAAACAATAATTGGAATCTTCGTTGACAAGATGCGCTACATTGATGGCTTTCAAATCTCTTCTTCTGCCACGAACATCTTTTCCACGCTCAATAACTATTGGTTTCAAACCCAATTCTATCAATTGCAATGCTGCAAAAAGTCCTGCAGGTCCAGCGCCAACAACGATTACTTCTTGAGCCGTTGCCACATTCTTATAATCGGGAAGCTGGAATTTATGTTCTTGAAAAAGCTCTCCTTTCAAATAAATCAGCACTTTCAAATTAATTTTCACCGCTTTCTGACGCGCATCAATAGAACGTTTTAAAATGGAAACATGCTCGATTTCTTTGGTAGCAACCTTAATTTGTTTCGCCAAATAGTCTTTGAGCAACAATTCATTTGCGGCTATTTCCGGCAGTACTTGTAATAGGAGTTCTTGAGGCATTTTATCTTATTTAATCCTTGCTTTGTTGAGTCGTTTATTCGAAAAACAAAAACAAAGTACAAAAATAGTATTTTGAAGTGGAATTAGTTATTGAATCTAGAATGCTTTTTTAAATTAGACTTTGTAACTTTGGCACTTTGAATCTCTGAACCTTTGTATCTCATAAAAAAATGTCTAGAAAAATAAAACTGATTTGGGATTTCCGCGGGCCTGCTTCCGCAAAAACGGCAGAACATCACGAAATTCATTTGAAACAATATATTGCAATTGAAAAACTTGACTTAAATATCACCGGTTTTGAGGTTCAAGGCGAAATGCAAGCTATCGCTTTTATGGTAGTAACGGATGAAAACATGATTCAAGTAAGAGATGCTTTAAAACCGCATCGAGGAGAAATTTTTAATATTCAGTAATCAGTATTCAAATAGTAAAAACTCCTGAACACTGATTACTGCAAACTGATTATTTTCTAATTAGCCACTTCGCTGATAAATTTAATTCGCATCAAACGCAATTCATCAATATCATAATCACCCTCAAATTCTTTGAGCGCGTCTTCTATATTATCGGAAAGGGATTCCATAAAATAATCATGAATTTCCTCCTGCTGATCATCATCAAGCATATCGTCTATCCAATATTTTATATTCAACTTGGTTCCGGAATAGACAATTTGTTCCATTTCTTTAATCAAATCGTCCATCTTCAGCCCTTTTGCGGAAGCAATGTCATCAAGAGATAATTTTCTGTCGATATTTTGAATGATATAGAGTTTATTTACCGAATTGACTCCAGTAGATTTCACCACTAAATCCTCCGGACGAATGATATCATTATCTTCTACATATCGGCTAATTAATTCGAGGAATTCCTTTCCGTATTTCTTAGCTTTCCCTTCTCCAACGCCATGAATATTAATCAATTCTTCTTGGGAAACCGGATATTTCAAAGCCATATCTTCGAGTGATGGATCTTGGAAAACCACAAATGGAGGAACGCCTAATTTCTTGGCTACTTTTTTACGTAAATCGCGTAACATTCCCATCAATACTTCATCGGCAGTTCCTGTAGATTTTGCTGCAGTTACGATCGCTTCATCCTCGGACTCATTGTATTCATGATCTTCAGACATCATAAAGGATTCTCGGTTTTTAATAAAATCCAATCCTTTCTTGGTAATTTTCACGATGCCATAGGTTTCAATGTCTTTCGACAAAAGTCCGGCAACGAGAACTTGTCGCAATAAAGCCATCCAATATTTTTCATCATGATCCGAACCGCACCCAAAAAAAGACTGCGTATCGGTTCTATGCGCTTTGATTACGGCATTGACACGGCCAATCAACGTAAAAACAACTTCTTTTGATTTGTATAAATGCTTAGTATCGCGAACGACTTCCAGCAGTTTCACCACTTCATCGATGGCTTCAACTTTTGTTTTCGGGTTTCTAACATTGTCATCCATATCAGCGCCTTCACCATTGACATCATCAAATTCTTCTCCGAAATAATGAAGTAGAAATCTCCTTCTGGACATGGAAGTTTCAGCATAAGCTACCACTTCTTGCAATAAGGCAAAACCTATTTCCTGTTCGGCTACGGGTTTACCTGACATGAATTTTTCTAATTTCTCCACATCTTTATAGGAATAATAGGCAAGGCAATGTCCTTCACCACCGTCACGACCTGCGCGACCGGTTTCCTGATAATAACTTTCCAATGATTTAGGAATATCGTGGTGAATTACAAAACGGACATCCGGTTTGTCAATTCCCATTCCAAAAGCAATAGTCGCCACCACCACATCAACATCTTCCATAAGAAACATATCCTGGTGTTTGGCACGGGTTTTAGCATCTAATCCTGCATGATAAGGCACGGCGCTTATTCCGTTTACCTGTAAAACTTCGGCAACAGCCTCCACTTTTTTACGGCTTAAGCAATAAATTATTCCAGATTTGCCTTTATGTTGTTTGATAAAACGAATAATATCCGATTCAACATTTTTTGTTTTGGTACGTACTTCGTAATATAAATTGGGTCTGTTAAAAGATGCTTTAAAAGTAGTAGCATCCGTCATATCTAAATTTTTCAGAATATCTTCCTGAACTTTTGGCGTGGCCGTAGCGGTCAAGCCAATAATAGGAACATCCCCTAATTGCTTAATGATGTGTTTTAGATTTCTGTATTCTGGTCTAAAATCATGCCCCCACTCAGAGATGCAATGGGCTTCATCGATAGCCACAAAGGAAATAGGCACCGTTTGAAGAAAGGTAACATACTCTTCTTTGGTCAAGGATTCAGGGGCAACATATAATAATTTGGTTAAACCGGAAGTAATATCCTTTTTAACTTGGGTAATTTCGGTTTTGGTAAGTGAAGAGTTTAAAACATGGGCGACACCATTTTCAGAAGACAAACTACGAATGGCATCAACTTGATTTTTCATCAAAGCGATTAAAGGCGAAACTACGATAGCAGTTCCCTCCTGAATCAAAGCAGGCAATTGGTAACAGAGCGACTTCCCTCCCCCTGTAGGCATAATCACAAATGTGTTTTCCTTATTCAGGAGACTTTTAATCACTTGTTCTTGTAATCCTTTAAATTGGCTAAAGCCAAAATATTTTTTTAATTCTTTGTGGATATCAATTTCGTTTGAATTCATTCTTGATTATGTGGTATTTTGTATAAATTTGCATCAATAAAGATACAAAATTCTTTTTAACACACAAATTTTAACCATTCTGTTTTGATAAGTAAAGAAAATATATTGGCTAGCGCCAAAAAAACTATTTTATCTGAAAGTAAAGCAATTGCCAAACTAACTGAATTTCTTGATGAAAACTTCATTGAAGCCACACAAAACATCTATAATTCCAAAGGAAGATTAGTGGTGACAGGTATTGGAAAAAGTGCCATTATTGCTCAAAAAATGGTAGCCACCTTTAATTCTACCGGAACTCCTTCGCTGTTTCTTCACGCTTCCGAAGCGATTCATGGTGATTTAGGGATGGTTCAAAATGACGATATAATTATTTGTATATCGAAAAGTGGCAACAGCCCCGAAATAAAAGTTTTAGTACCACTTTTAAAACGTTTTGGAAATACTTTAATTGCGATTACAGGAAATATGACTTCTTTTCTTGCTAAGGGTTCCGATTTTATTTTGAACACTACAGTAGAAGCAGAGGCTTGCCCTAACAATCTTGCTCCCACCAATAGTACTACCGCGCAATTAGTAATGGGTGATGCCATTGCCGTTTGCCTTATGGAAATGCGTGATTTCAAACCAGAAGATTTTGCCGTATATCATCCCGGCGGTGCTTTAGGCAAAAAATTATTACTCCGCGTTAAAGATATGCTGGAACATACTTTGAAACCGATGGTTACTCCGGATGCATCGATAAAAAAAGTTATTTTCGAAATTTCAGAGAAGCGTCTCGGCGTAACTGCCGTTGTAGATCAGGATAAAATTGTCGGAATTATTACCGATGGTGACATTCGAAGAATGCTAAATGAGAGGGATTCTTTCTCAGATTTGACCGCAAAAGATATTATGACTAAAAATCCAAAACTAATACCATCTACAGCAATGGTTGTAGAGGCACTGAATATCCTGGAAGACTTCTCCATCACACAATTAATTGTGGTTGACAATGGCGAATACAAAGGCGTTTTACATTTACATGACATTTTAAAAGAGGGGATAGTATAATGGTGAAGAAAAACTTAAACGAAATGTCGTTTTTAGATCATCTTGAAGAATTAAGATGGTTATTGGTTCGAAGTACTATTGCAATATTGATTCTTGCCACAGTTACTTTTTTTATCAGTGATTATATTTTTGATGTAATCATTTTTGGCCCAACAAGTCCTAATTTTATTACCTACCGTTTTTTTTGCGATTTATCTCATGCCTTAGGTTTTGCAGATAGTATTTGCGTAACCGAAATGCCTTTTATAATCCAGAACACGGATATGGAAGGACAGGTAAATGTATTGGTTTGGACGTGTATATTAGCGGGATTCATTCTTGGTTTTCCTTATATTTTATGGGAAATCTGGAAGTTCATCAGTCCTGCTTTGTATGAAAAAGAAAAAAAGCATGCGAAACTTTTCATTTTTGTTTCCTCCTTATTATTCTTTTTAGGTGTTCTCTTTGGCTATTTTGTAGTGGTACCGATGTCGGTTAACTTTTTCGCCACTTTTAAAGTAAGTGCCGTAGTAAAAAACCAATTCAGCATTGATTCCTATATTAGCATGGTAAAAACAAGCGTTATAGCCAGCGGATTATTTTTTGAATTACCAATAATTATCTTCTTCTTGACCAAACTAGGATTAGTAACCCCGGAATTTTTAAGAAAATATTGGAAATATGCAGTAATAATAATACTTATCGTTGCCGCAATTGTTACGCCGCCTGATGTGGTAAGCCAAACCATTGTAGCCATACCGATGTTAATAATCTATGAAGTAAGTATCTTAATTTCAAAAATTGTAGTACGAAATCAAAAAAAAGAAAATGCCTGATATCATTCAAGAATTCAACGAGTACCGTTCTAAAATGAACGAAAAATTATTGGCAGACAACAATAAAATTGTAAAGCGTATTTTCAATTTAGATACCAATGCGTATGCAGCGGGAGCTTTAGATGTAAAAACAAAAGAGTTACTAGGATTAGTGGCTTCGGCAGTTTTACGTTGTGATGATTGCGTGAAATACCATTTGGAGACCAGTTTCAAAGAAGGTGTAACCAAAGAAGAAATGATGGAAGCTATGGGAATCGCTACGCTTGTTGGCGGAACTATTGTCGTACCTCATTTGCGCAGAGCTTATGAATTCTGGGAAGCACTGGAAGAAACCGCTGTGAAATAATTGTTAATCCGTTTATTTGTTGATTCGTTTATTCGTTTATTTGTAGCGAATACCCATTTCAAGAGATTAAACGATTAAACTAAAAAAATGAAATTAAGAGCTGAACATCTTATAAAAACCTATAAAGGTCGCAGTGTTGTAAAAGGCATTTCGGTAGAAGTGAATCAAGGCGAAATTGTAGGGCTTTTAGGACCTAACGGTGCCGGAAAAACCACTTCTTTCTATATGATAGTAGGATTAGTTAAACCAAATTCAGGCAATATATTTCTTGATGATTTGGATATCACCGATTATCCTATGTACAAAAGAGCACAGCAGGGAATTGGCTATTTAGCGCAAGAAGCTTCTGTTTTTAGAAAATTAAGCATCGAAGACAATATCTTGAGCGTTTTACAATTGACAAAACTCTCCAAAGCCGAACAAGAAGCTAAAATGGAAAGTTTAATCGAAGAGTTTAGCTTGGAACACATTCGTACTAATCGTGGGGATTTACTTTCGGGCGGGGAACGTCGTCGTACAGAAATTGCGCGTTGTCTTGCTACCGACCCAAAATTCATCTTATTGGATGAGCCTTTTGCGGGTGTTGATCCCGTTGCCGTTGAAGACATTCAAAGAATTGTGGCCCAATTAAAAAATAAAAATATCGGTATTCTAATCACCGATCATAATGTTCAGGAAACACTGGCCATTACGGACAAAACCTACCTGATGTTTGAAGGTGGAATCCTAAAAGCAGGAATTCCGGAAGAATTAGTGGAAGATGAAATGGTTCGCCGTGTTTATTTGGGACAGAATTTTGAGTTGAGAAAGAAGAAATTGGAGTTTTAAATACTTTATAATTAGCGTACAATAGTCAATAAAAAGAGGAATACGTTTGCTTCCTCTTAGAGTTGTAAACACTACTCCACAGTAATATATTGCAATTGCTGTAAATCACCATTGTAAATATTGACATCAACATTTCCTTTTATACCTGGAATCGATGCTTTTTCGGTGAATTGCCAGAACAACCAATCGTCCTCAATTTCTTCCCTGTAAAAATTATAATTGGCAATCCAAAAAAGGTAATTACTGAACTCCTCTTTCAAAAAATCATCGTAATATTTCTCTCCGGTATAGATAATCGGCTTTACTCCATAATGGGATTCCACTGCTTTTAACCATCTTTTCAATCCCACTTTCAGGCTGTCCAGCGATTGATTTTTAGGTAATCTTTCAATATCTAAAATAGGCGGTAAATCCCCTTTTCGAAGTGTCACTGTTTTAATAAAAAGCGCTGCTTGCTCTAGTGAATTTTCGTTGGGACGGTAATAATGATACGCACCTCGAATCATTTTATTTTCTTTGGCGCCAAGCCAATTCCGATTGAACTGACGGTCTTTTCTGTCTTTTCCTACCGTGGCACGAATAAACACAAAATCTAACGGATATTTTTTTTCTAAAGTATCTACATAAGACCAATGAATTTTTCCCTGATATTCCGAAACATCTAAACCAATACTTTTCCCTTCGTGCTTTTCTAAAACCTGAAAATTTCGAACATCAGATATGCGCTTCGCTTCGGTAGCTTCGCTTAGAATCTTATTGGATTTAAAGCTAAAATAATAAGCTAAGCCATTGCGATAATGATAACCAATTCCAAGAATAAGTAAAATAAGAAAAGTAATAATTGAAAACCGTACGAGCTTACCAGAAAAAACTGGCGCTTTCTTTTTGGATTTACGAACTACAATGCTTCTTTTTCTGACCGTTTTTTTTCTCATTCAAAAACCTACTTTTTTAAAACTTTATTATTCACTACAGACAGTAAAACATAAAAAATGATCAGCAAAGGAATTCCTAAATATTGGAAGGAAACCAATAGCAAAAGAGAAATAATCAGAAAGATCATTTGAAGTGCATTATCCTTAAAATTAAATTTTTTGATTTTTAATGAGAATAGCGGAATTTCGGCATTTAGTATGTATGCACTTAATAAAGTAATCGCCAATAAAATCGATGGATTTGTAAAAATTTCGAGAACAAAAAGAGAATCAGAATACTTTAGAACCAAAGGCAAACTTAAAATAAACAATGCATTGGCGGGCGTTGGCAGACCGATGAAAGAATCCGTTTGACGCGTATCAATATTAAAATTCGCCAAGCGATAACAAGAACCCAAAGTGATAATAAAACCCAAATAAGGAAAAATTTGCATATAACTATCTGACATAGTAGTCGAAGTATCGATCATCATTTGATACATTACCAAACCGGGAACAACACCACTGGTAACCATATCTGCTAAAGAATCCAACTGCAAGCCCAAGGGGCTGGAAACCTTGAACAATCGGGCGAAAAACCCATCAAAAAAGTCCAAAAATATCCCCATACAAACAAAATAAAAAGCCATTTCAAAATTACGATGAGATGCAAAAACCAAAGCGACACAGCCGCAAAAAAGATTAAGCAGGGTAATACTGTTTGGGATATGCTTTTTAATATTCATAGTTATAAAGTTTAGGGTACCAAAGTTGGCAAATTTAGCATAATAAGTGAAGAGGAAGTACGTTTTTTAGTAGAGATTTTTCAACAACCGATTCTTGTTTCCATATATTTATCCATCGGAAGAAATAAGTTCAGTAAAAAATTATATTTTTGATAAAAATTAAACAGGCTTTGGTTTGTAAAAATAGTTCAATTGAAAAAAGTCTCCTTGTTTTTATTGCTTTTGGTTTCTACCTTAAATTATGGTCAGACTATCAGGAAATACTCCAATGAGTTTATGAATATTGGTGTTGATGCAGCTGCTTTGGGCATGTCAAATGCGGTTGTTGCCACAACCCGAGACGTCAATTCTGGGTATTGGAACCCTGCAGGACTGATTCACTTAGAAGACCATCAGGTTTCCTTAATGCATGCCAATTATTTTGCCAATATTGCCCAATACGATTACTTAGCGTACGCCAGCTCCATCGATGATCGCAGCGCTTGGGGAATTTCTTTAATTCGTTTTGGCGTTGATGATATTTTAAATACTACTGAATTAATAGACAGCCAAGGCAACATTGACTACAACCGCATCAGTCTTTTTTCTACAGCCGATTATGGTTTTACCTTTTCATATGCTCGAAAACTTCCCGTTCCCGGTTTTCAATACGGTGTAAATACCAAAGTAATCCGACGAATTATTGGAAAATTTGCCAGTTCCTGGGGATTTGGTTTTGATGTAGGCATACAGTTCGAAAAAAACGACTGGCAGTTTGGATTGATGCTTCGCGATATCACCACTACTTATAACGTTTGGAATATCGATGAAGCCGAATACAAAAAAATTGCCAATGCAATTCCTGGAGAAAATCAGGAATTACCGGAAAGCACAGAGATCACAGCTCCAAAAGTGCAATTGGGAATAGCAAAGAAGTTTATCATTCATTATGATTACAGTATTTTGGCAGCAGCCAATATGAATATGCGATTTGCGAAAACCAATGATTTAATTTCAACTGATTTTGTAAGCGTTGATCCCGCTGTAGGTTTGGAATTTGGTTATACAGATTTGGTCTTCTTGCGTGCCGGTGTAGGTAATTTTCAAAATGTAGCACAATTGGACAGCTCTGAAAAAGTAGGGTTTCAGCCCAATATTGGATTGGGATTTAAATACAAAGGCATTCAAATTGATTATGCATTAACTGATTTAGGCAATCAAAGCACGGCATTGTATTCGAATATTTTTTCGGTTAAAGTAGATTTGGGTATGTTTAGAAATTAATAAAAAAAATAACCCTACTCCAATTAAAATAGCGCGCAGATTAAACAGATTTACACTAATTTTATAAAAAATAATTTAGGTAATAGTACGCACAATAAAAGAATAACCAAATGAATATTTCTTTATTAAAAAAAATTTCTTTTTTTACATTACTTTTTTTAACTGTAAATTACAGTTTCTCCCAAAACCTTTTATTATCGAAAGACGCTCATGTCAGTGTACTGACTTGCGGAACGGGTAATGAATCCTATTCCCTTTTTGGCCATACCGCCATTCGCATCAGCGACGCTTACAACAATATTGATGTGGTGTATAATTATGGGGCTTTTGACTTTAACACACCTAATTTTGTCTTGAAATTCATCAAAGGAGATTTACAGTATTTTGCAGTAGCACATTCCTATGCAGATTTTATTAATGAATATACGTATGAGAAAAGATCGGTACATGAGCAAGAACTGAATATTCCCGGGAACCTAAAACAAAAATTATATGATAATTTGAATACTTCTTTAGCCTCAGGAGAAAGTCATTATACGTATAAATTTATTGACAAAAACTGTACTTCGATGGTAGTCGATATCATCAATAAAACACTGGATACTACAGCAATTGTAAAAAATACTGACACTGACATTACCTATAGAACCATATTATATCCTTATTTTGACAATCACTTTTATGAAAAATTAGGGACAAGTATTATCTTCGGTAAAAAAGTAGATGGTTTAGGAACACAGATCTTTTTACCTTTTGAATTACAAAAAAGCCTAAAAAAAGTTTCTTTTCAAAACCACCCTCTTGCTCAGGAAAGCAAAACCATAATCAAATTTGATGAAGAAACTTCGGGGTCTTGGTGGAACAATTGGTATACTTATGTACTATTACTTGGATTTATTATACTTATAAATAAGAAAAGCATAAATCTATTTTACCTTACTATGATGACATCGTTAGGCCTATTTTTTGTATTTGTAGGATTTTATTCGGAACACCATGAATTGGGATACAATTATAATATCTTGTTGTTTAACCCCACATTATTAGGACTGCTGTATTTTTACTCAACAAAAAACAAAAAAGGAGCTTACAATCTGGCTGTATTCAACATCATTTCACTATTAGTTTATGTTGTCATCCTAATCAACAAAGCGCATTTAGTAATTGTGCTTCCTTTAATAATTTCAAGCATGATTATTTTAGTCAGATTAGTAATTCAAAATAAAAAACGCATTCCAATTATCATTTAGAACGCAACTTTAAACTAGAAATATAATAGAGAATACGAATAAGCCTACTACTGCCCTCTATAAAACAATACGGTAGTAATCGTTTTAAAAGCAATGTTCAAATCCAAAAAAACACTTCTGTGTTTGATATAGTACAAATCATATTGCAGCTTTATTAAACTATCCTCCATCGTCACTCCATAAGCATAATTCACTTGTGCCCAACCTGTCAGGCCTGGCTTGATAATGTGTCTGGTTTCATAAAAAGGCATTATTTCAGCTATTTCTTTGACGACAAAAGGACGTTCCGGACGAGGACCGATGACTGCCATGTCTCCTTTTAGAATATTTATAAATTGAGGAAATTCATCAATTCTTGTTTTTCTTAAAAATTTCCCGAATACTGTAACTCTCGAATCGTTTGCAGTCGTGAAAACAGCTCCGTTGGATTCGGCATTACTTATCATCGTCCTGAATTTTAAAATTTCAAATACTACGCCGTCTTTCCCCACACGTTCCTGGGTATAAAATAACTTCCCTCTGTTCCCTATTGCATTCCCAATTAATATCAGAGGAAATAAAACAAGAGCAACAAACAGCCCAAGCACAGAAGTGCCTATTTCAAAAATTCTTACACTTAATAAATACAACTTATTATGATTACTGCGGCTAAAAGGGAAAAAGCGATAAAAATCTCTGGAAATATAGTGTACAGGTATGCGTTGCGTTTTACTTTCATAAACTTGGGTATACTCCCTAATTATACTTCCCGACTCCAACAAATGAAGTAATTGCTGGTACAATTCTGCAGTAATCCCCTCTGTATTTTGGGAGGCAATCACAATCTCTGATACGGAATTTTCTTTTACAAAAGAAAATAAATCGGCTCTTTTAATGTTGGAAACATAGTAATATTCAACCGTATCATCTTCTGTAGCATCAGCATGGACAAATGCAATTATTTTATAATGTGGGTCAATATGCTCTAATCCAGATATTAACTCTTCAACTTGCTCCTTATCACATATTAAAATAGCATTTTGAAGAAACCGATTAGATGCTAAAAATTTAACATAAAACATCCTCCATAAAAACAAAGCCATAAATACAACTAAATAAAACACTAGAATTTCAACTCTTTTGGTGGGTAATTCCGGAGAAAAAACCGGTGTCAATAAATAAATTAAAACAGTCGTTGAAGCGGTAAGAATGGCACTTCTCACCACCTGAAATTGATTACTGGCTACCTGAAGGTCGTACATTTCGAATATCGTACCAAAAAGATTGAGATAAACACTCAAAACGATTGTCCAGTAGAAATTAATGGTAGAGAATGTGAAATAACCAAAATTGAACATCTTACCTACAAAGAACAGCGCACCCAAAACAAAAAAAACATCAAAAAGACGAAGAATCATCTTCCGTTCTGATATTTCAAAATGCATTTTCTCTATTGAAAACATTGGTGGTATTTAGATTATTAGCGCAATTTAGCGCTTTTACACCGAAGTAAATTTAATAAAGCTTAACTTTTTTTAACAAAATTCTCTTTTTAACGGATTAATCTATTGCCAACTTGAATGTACTTAATAAGAATAACTCAGTTGGTCACAATTCCTCGGGATTTTGGGTAATAAAAGCAAGCGAAAAGATGCATCGAGAATCCGCGTGATTAATAAAAATAAATTATCCCAAATAACTTAATTTGATATCTTTTTTTTCGAAGTTCCCCCTAATTGCACATTGAGTAAAGATAAAGAGTACACAAAGGCAGGTGCAGCAGTTCGCATGGCAGCATGATTAATGGTTAGCAACCAGAATAAAACAAAACATATTAAAAACATATTGAACTTATTTTCTAAATACAAAACAAGCGGTGTAAAAAACAAAATCAATAAAGCTACGATACCCAAAGATCCATGTTCAGCCAACATTCGAGTAATTTCATCGTGAGACAATGTGCCATCTCCTGTCTCCGCTTTTCGAGCTTCCACGCCTTTTCCCACACCCACCCCAAAAATGGGATTTTTCATAAAAAGATCAATTTCATCTCTTGCCACTTCTTCACGTCCCGTAAATCTGCTCTCTTTTACCCTTCCAGTTGCGTCTTGGTTAGCATACCGTTTATCGATTAGCCCCCCTGTTTGAAAAGAAGTATAAATCCAAGTGACGATTAAGGCAATTGTTACCAATACAAAAATGTAATTCAGTTTTACTCTTCCTTTAAAATTGGATTTATAATACAGAAACAACAATAGCAAGACAATCATTAAAAAACCGGTGATCATACCACCACGGGAGAAAGTGACTATCCCCCTATAAGTAATGTTTAGGGCAATAATCATGTTGATAACCAATAAGAATTTTGTCCGGGACTCTAATATGATTCTAGAAAAGAAAATAAACATACCTAAACCTAAAATAGTCGCCACTTGGTTGGGACCAAAACCACCAGAAGTCTCAAAATTAGATTGTGTACTGGTAATGACGTCCCGAATGTTTGGAGTATAGAACGTTAAATATACCATACAGCTGATAATTGGCAAACCCATACTTAGGAGTATGTTGTTCATTTGGTCTAATGGAATTTTACGCCTAAAAGTATATAGAGAAGCGACTCCCAAACAGATGGGACCCGAAATATTAAAGGCTACAGTCGTTCTGATATTGGTATTGAAATTCAACACAAAGGTGGAAAGCACAATACTGGGAATCAGCAACAATAAAAACAACCAGTACGGTACGGCTCCTCTTGAAAATCCACTGAAATACATGCCAATTAAAACAAACAACATTACTCCGTATTTGGATAGTTCGTACAAAGGATTACCCCCTGTCATTCTCAAAAAAACTTCGCTTCCCACTACATAAGCCGCAGCCATAAGCGCTTCGTTATTCCTATTTTGTTTTTTAATGATATAATAAACCCCAAAAATAAAGATGGAATAGCCATATATTTTTGAAAGAAAAGGCACAACAAATACTAAGGTCCCAATAGCAACATGGAATAAAATTAAATAGAGATAGGATTGTTCTTCTTTTTTCATACGTTACTGTTATCTAACCAATTTAAATACTGCTGTATCACGGCCTCTTCTGAATGATTTGCTACGATCATCTGAAACAATTCCTGACCGAAATTCGTCTGTAATGATTCACTCCCTATAAGTTTAACAACTGCATCATAAAACAATTCATTCTGATGAGCTGGAACAACAAATCCATTTTTTCCGTTTTGCACCAAAGATGAAATTTCGCCTACATCGGTAACAACAATCGGTTTTTTATTCAGGCCATATTCCAAAAGCGCTATAGGTAAGCCCTCAGACTGAGATGTTAAAACAGCTATTGTTGATTGATCCAGAATATTTTTTACATCTTGTTTAGAACCGTAAAGAAACACGTTTTCTTCTAAATTAAATGCAACTATTAAGTGCTTAATTTGCTGGGAATAGGCGTCGTGAAAATCCTTTCCTATTAAGTGAAAGCTCCATTCGGGATAAAAGTTTTTTATCTTTTTAGCGACTTCCAACAATAAAAAATGATCTTTCTGAACTCTCAAATTGGCTAAACAAACAATCCGTTTTCCTTTGGCTCCTTTCAGTTTAGTATCGTCTGAAAAAATATTTTCTTCCGTTGGAAAATTGGGCAAATAAATAGTATTCTTAAATTTTAATTCCTTTTCTGCCCAAATTTTTAATTTTTGATTAACGACAATAATTCCATCAAAAAAAGGGACTATCGCTCTTAAGCCTATCATCGGTCTTTTTTCTAAAAAATCGCTGTCACCATAATGATCATGCCAAATTAATGACAAATCAGGGCAGCTTAGTTTTAAAAGAAATGCCAAAAAAAAAGAAGTACTGTGAGCATGGATAACTGTTACGTTGTTTTGTCTTACATAAGCTCGTAATCGCAATATCGCTTTAAGATCAGCCGCACTTTTCTTGTTTAAATACAAATACGAGACCTGTTTATCAATCTGATTGTGTAGCGGTCCTTCTTTTCGCGTAACCACCAATCCAGAGAATTCAATACGTCCTGCCAAAGCATTGGCATAACTTACTGCCATTCGTTCGGCACCTCCGGATTCAAGAGAATCTATAATTTGTATGATTCGCATTTTTTGTTTTTAGTTTCTCTTTTAGTTTCTCTTTTAGTTTGTTACTCTTAGAAAGATGTGATTGTTGGCAGTTCATTAGTATTTCTCATCGCATAATAACAATAGGTGTCAGTTCGAGTAATTCTTAAAGCTATAACTAATGCTTTCAATAAATAATATCTTAGTTTAAAAAATTGTATTGAGAACCCTTTAATAATTTTTCAATCTCTTGCTCAAAAACATCTAAGGTATACCCCCTTGACCATTGTGCGGCTTTATTGCGCTTAGTATCAAAATCAATTTGACTCCGTAAAAGAGTTTCAATCTGTAAACTATCTTCCTCTAAATTCATTTCCAACAAAACCCCTCTTTCCCCATAATCCAACATAAATGGCACACAAGATACGGAAGTAGCAACCGGAATACAACCCCAAAACATGCCTTCAGCAATAACTTTCGGCCAACCTTCGCTGTCAGAAGACAACAATACAAAATGACTATTTTGATAGGCTTTTTTAACGGTTTCTTCCGATTGGTTTCCCTTCAGTGAAATTATTTTGTTTAAATTATTTTGAACAATATACTGTTCTAATGCGTTCCTTTCCACACCTTCACCATACAGCGCTAAAGTGACATCATATCCTTTTTGAAATAAAATTGCTATCAATTGAATGGCATACAAAGGGTTCTTTCCTTTAACCAAAGTTCCAGCAAAAACAAAATCAATACGTCCTGTTAAGTCTTTTTTTGAAATAGGCAATTTATCAATTTCATAATAAGTGGCAGTAAAAAACGGTTTTATATTTTTTGAACTCCCTTCCCATTCACCATATACCAAAACCTGCATATTCCGTGTTAAGTATCTATTTTCAAGAATCAGCTGCTGCAATTTGTAAGTCCAGGATTGTTTAGATTTGGGATCCCAGTTGCCGGCATATTTGGCAGTTTTGGGAGTATTGGGAAATAAAATCTGAATCAAACAACCCAATAAACCTATGTTACCGGGGCATCGCAAATGGATATGATCTGCTTTTTTCATCGCAGTATAGATGCGCCAACTGATTCTTGGTATTTTTAAAACGGCACGAAATATACTTTTCAAACGCAATACATCAAAACTGTCAATCTTTACAAATTGAATTCCATGGTGTTCATAAGAACGATCTATAGGTGAAACCGGCCCAGAAATCTCAGGGGCAACTAAAATTAATTCGGATACATACTTTGACCAAACATTCATTTCACGAACGTAGGGTGCATAAGCATAATAGTAATTTTCTGTTACTACATGAGGAACATGGGTGATTACAGCAAATTTCATTTATAGGGTTATAATTTCAAAAAAATATTTATGTTCTTATTAATTAGTTTTATAATCTAAACAGCTTTCCAACATTATTTTTTAGCGATACAAAAAGTGCTGATTCCAAAAGGAAAATCTACATACTTAAGTATTCTATTCTCTAATAGAAGTAATTTAAACAACATAACATTTAATACACTGTTTTCAATAATCTGCCCCTCTTTATTTTTATTTTTCAAAAAAACACCGCTTAGTTTTCTAAAAACATAAACGGGTAGGAATAAAGAAAAATTCCAATAACTTGATTTGGAAATAGTCAGATTTTCGCTAAGCAGTTTGGTTTTTAATTCTAGATTCGTATACCTTCTGTAATGCATATTAACCACGTCATGTTGGCTCCATAAAGATTGAAAAGCAGGTACAAAAACATACATTTCTCCACCTGTTTTTAATAATTGATACCAATTTTTAATAGCCTTCCTGTCATCTTCCAGATGTTCCAGACAATCTGATGCCACAATAATATCAAATTGCTCGGCCAAAGTAATCATTTGAGCATCCATCACAAAAGCATTTGGAATCCCATTTGCTTTACAATTGGCAATGGCATTTTCACTAATATCAATTCCAAAAAGATACGCTGTCTTAAATCCTAAAAGTTCCAGATCTTTTAAAAAAATACCTGAGGAACACCCGATATCTAATATTTTACTGTCTTTCGGTGCGTTTCGTAATAAGTCAAGCAAATACCTTCTTCTGGATTTAAACCACCAATTTTCTATTTCAACTTCATGATATTTTTTTTCAAAAGCTACTTCCATTCCATATAATCTAAATTGTTCCGGTTTTTAATCTATTTTTTTATCTATAATATAACGCGGTCTTTGTTTAACCTCAGCATATATTTTACCTATATATTCCCCAATAATCCCAATGGAAAACAGTTGAATCCCTCCTAAAAAATACATCGGCAAAACAGTCGATAACCAACCTGGAACTGTATCTCCGGTAAATATGGCTAAAAATGCATAACCACTCATAAACAAACAAACAATAAAAATAACAAATCCAATTGCCGAAACTAATTTTAAAGGAACAGTACTGAAAGAGGTAATTCCGTTCCAAGCAAAGGAGAGCATTTTCCGAAAAGGAAATTTCGAATTTCCGGCTAATCGTTCCAATCGGTCATAATAAATAATTTCTTTATTAAATCCGATCAATGGAATTATTCCCCTGAGAAACAAATTGACCTCATTAAAATCAGATAACGCAGTGATAACTCTGTTACTGCACAATCTGTAATCCGCATGATTAGGAATCATGTTAGATTTCATCTTTTTTATCAAAAAATAAAACAACAAGGCGCTATTCCTTTTGAAAAAGGTATCCGTAGGTCGCTCTTTTCTAACCCCGTAAACTACATCAACTCCCGACTTATATTTTTGAATCATTTCTTCAATAATCCGCACATCATCTTGCAAATCGGCATCAATAGAAATTAGTGCATCCGCATCCCCATTATAAGTAAGCAAACCAGCTAATAATGCATTCTGATGGCCGACATTTCCAGCCAATTTTAATCCTTTTACAACAACACTCTTTATAGCCTTTTTTTCAATAACATCCCATGTTCCATCTTTGCTCCCATCATCAATAAATACAATAAAACTTTTATCTGAAATCAGCTCTCTATCAACTAAATCAAAGATTAAATTGCGAAGTTGTTTTTCAGTTTCATCTAAGACCTGTTCCTCATTATAACAGGGTGAAACTATTCCGATAACAGGTTTAAAAGTAACATGCTTCATGATTTGGAGTTAGGAATTGGAAATATATAAATAGTTGTTTTTTGAATTATTTTTTGAATCCAAGTAATACGATACAAACCTGCAGCACTCATAAGATACAAAGCGACTCGCGAAGGAAAGATATATCTCGGTTCCATATACGTTAATCCGTGAAAGATAAGCAAAGAAATAATGACACCCCAAAAAATCCAATACCGAATTAAATTTTTCTCTCGGAATAAAAATAATATAGCACCGGCAACAATAATTAAATTAATCGAATTGATAAGCAAAATAAAAGCCCAATAGCCAATAGGTCCTTTCAATGGCCCTAAATCAAATTTATCAGGCTGAACACTATTGATAAAATAAACATGGCCGTAAAAACATTTCACAAAAAACTGTCGGAGAAATAAACCCGGATGTTCCAATGCATCATCAATTAGAAATTTTTTATAAACTTCTGCATAGGATTGATGTGTTTGATCCATAACTGCAGAAAGTGCAGCACCGCTTTTATTCCAGTTCTGATAGTCTTTACTGTCCGGTCGAATATCACTTTCCCAAAAACGGAAATCGGTTGGTTCTTCTCGAAATTGAAATCTTCCTTGATGCGCTACATAATAAAGTAAGGTTTCTTGGTTTCCTCCGGATTTAGTCCCCGTTATGATTTTTGCAAGCTGTAAAACACCAAACCCTAATAATCCAACACAAACAAAGGATACCATCATTTTTTTTCCATACGATAGAAAGAAAGATTTATTCTTAAAAAAGGCATAGAAAACGACTAAAAAACCTAGTCCTAAAAGTAATAATGTATTGGGTCTGTTCAAAATTAGAAACCACATACCCAGTATTAGAAAAATCCAGCCGGATTTCTTATCAGGTTGATGAAGTGCAATTGACCAGCCATAAATAGCTAAAGTTAAAGAAAAAAAGGCGGGAGCTTCTGCCATTATTCCCAAAGAATAATAACAATGTATCGGGAAAAGAAAAAAAAGCAGGACACTTAAAAACCCTACCTCTTTAGAAAAAAAAGAACTTCCAATTCTAAATATCAAAAGTAAACTAATTGTAATAATGATTGATGTGAATACTACCCCGTAAACCCAAAGTTGGTCGTCAGTCGCATTTACCGGCGCTAATAAATAGGCAGGAGTATAAAACAGTATGGGCCCGGGCGCTTTCGTAATTACAACCTGATCATATGGAATTTTTCCTTTAATAAATAAGGCTAAATTCTTAGATTCTTCATGGAAGGTAATATCTCCAAAAGGCTTCGCCTTAAAAGGAAGATTTAAAACGACCAACATCATCAAAGATGAAATCAATACAATAATCCCATTGATTCTTTTAGTTGAAAAACCTATTGTATTCATATAATATATCCTTTAATATCAGGTTTTAAAAATACAGCAGATTGAAACCTGACTAAATTTAGATTTTTAAATTATTTAGTGTGGCTTATTAAACAGTAAAGTTAACCAACCCACTGCTCTGCCTATGGATTCGGCAAAGGATGCTTTTCTTTTGGTTGTTGTAAATATATTGCTAAATCTTATAAGCGCCAAGAGTATTGTAATCGCATGCCATTTTAATTGAGCTTCTATAAGTGGCTTAGGATTTTTAGTACGCCATACATACCAGCCATTTCGAACTACCATTTTCCCATATTTATAATGATTGGGTCTTCCTGAAGGGTGATGAAAATGCTTCAACTGCAATTTAGTATTGACTACATTCTTACCAAACTGTAAAGCTCTAATACTAAAATCAGTATCTTCGTACAAACCATAGCCTTCAAAATAGGTTGAAAATCGCAAAGAATCAAATACTTTTTTTCGAAAAGCAAACGACATGCCTATAAGCAAATCGACCTCATAGGTACTGCCATTTAGAGGAAATCCACATGTTTTACCATGGGAGTAATCTGGCATCTTTCCTGGACCAAGGTCGGATTGTAAACCCAGATAATTCCGAACTACATTGCGTTGCCCTTCTTTATACACATAACCTTCAAATTGAATATACCTATATGAATCATAAGTTACATTCGGGTGTATCAAGCTCCAGCTGTTTTCATTTATGGCTACACCACCAACACCGATAATCACATCATCACACGCAAATGTTGCAATCAATTCTTCAAAATAATTAGGCAACAATTCCGTATCATCATCCAGAAAAGCAATGATATCGCTTGTAGCTTTCACTTTATCCAAACCAAAATTTCTTTGTTTAGTCAAACCCCGATGAGTTGGTGGAACTAGAAAATAGGATAGGTTTACGAAATGATTTTCTTGTAAAGCAATTTCAGTTTCAGGATTCGTTGAACCGTCAATAATCAGGATTTCATCAGGATATACCGTTTGTTTCTGAACCGATTGCAATAATTGCAACAAGGATTGAGAACGCATGTACGTACAAATAATTAGTGTAAATTTCATTCTGCTCTTTTCAATTCATTAGCCCAAAAAACACTTCTTTCCCATTGTGTTCTATAATTCATAAAATAACGCACCGGATTTTTTATGGTTTGATATTTATAATATTTAAAAAACAAAGTAGTTTTGTAACCTCGAACTTGTTCTTGCGTATTATGCAAAATTTGATATAACATTATTGTTGGTGAAGGTTTAGGCTGAATAGCATCATTTTGCCATTTTAAAGTGGGTTTTGTCCTGAAACCGCCAACAGGAGCTTTCAAATGCAGTATTTCAGGTTCGGGTAAAAACAAAACATCATGTCCTAGATTACGCAATTGCATCCCAAAATCCCCATCTTCACCAAAGCCAAATTCATATCCCTTCTTAAATTTACAATTCTTCAAACTATCAGCAAATACAAAACTACAGCCGGCACCAAATGTCATCCATTGAAAAACAACACCTCCTTTTTGATGTTTCTCCTTTTGAAAACATTTAATTGAAACTGCTTTAATTCCTAATTTTTCTATATTTTCTAATGTTTTTAAGATAAAATTATTTTCCATTCGGATATCATCATCTGCAAAGAAAACCCATTCGCTTTTTATTTGTCCTAAAGCTATATTCCTAGCATTACAGGCACCTGCATGATGGGTAAAAGTATGCTTTATAGCAAATGGCCAAACTTCATTAGTTAAATAATCTAAATCCGATTTACTCCCTTCGTTTGAATTTTGTTCCACTATAATGACATTGGCAGGCAAATGGATTTGTGCTTTTAAATCCATTAATACATCATACAAATAGTTGCTTCTTCCAATAGTAGGTATAATAACATCAATCGTTCTTTTATCGATCACTTTTTTTGAAGATTGTATTATAATACCATCTAAGGCTATGTTTATACCACTTCTATTCTTATAAAAAAGCGAACAAATAAAAGGTACTACTGGAAATTTCCTTTCGTACAACAATAAATTTAATAATAATAAAAATGTCCATTGCGTTTTATAATGCTGTTTCACAAAACGAAAAAGAATGTACCTATTCGTTTTTGTTAAGAAAGCATCTGGATTTTGTTTTAAAAGTTTTGGTTCAGAATAGCATAGTAATCCCTTTCGCATTCCCAGCTTGGCCAAGGAGCATAAAAAATAATCAAAATTTTTGTCTGGTGCCATTTCATCCTTTAGAGCCAATAAAATGGAAGAATGAACCCCTCCGACCATGCCGCTCATTTGCCAAGTTGGAAAAGTCACTGACTTATTAATCTTTATAAATGGGGATTCTTCTACATAGCCAATACTTTTGTCTAAAAAAAGAATATCCGATGGATGGTAAGAAAGCAATAATTTATGATGATGAAATAATTTTTCAATTTCAAAAACATTCAACTGCCCCTTTAAACTGATGTGACACCATACCAAAATAGCATCTGGATATTCTTTGGCTAATAGTAGCAAAAAGCCAATTATAGATAACCCACTAGCTTTATCAATACTATAAGAATTACTTAATCCTACAACTTTATTTCCATTATGATAAATAATTATCATCGAATTAATTTTTTATTAATGCTCCGGCAAAGGTTATAATTTCATTTTTTCTAAAGCGTACTGTTTTATAAGGGTACTTCATTTTTTTGAAAAAGGCTTCCACTTTAATGTAGGTTGGCGCTCCGTTTACAATATGATAGGACGCAATAGCAAAATTTGGAGAAAGATTTTCGATGGTTTTCACACACCCTTCCAAGGCTTCAATTTCGGCCCCTTCTATATCCATTTTTACAAAATCCAATTTTTTTATGTCGTTATTCAACACCCAATCATCAATTCGTATGGCTTGTTTTTTGACACATTTATCATTATCTGGAATCCAAACAGCCGAAGATCCAACTGTTCCAGCCTCGTAAAAATCAACTAACCTATTTTCATTCCATAACAACAAATTCTCGATTTTGATGTTTTCTGGCAGTCCCTTATTTAATTTTAAATTATTATTAATTCTAGCAACGTTAAACGTATCGGGTTCAAAGGCATAAACAATTCCGTTTTCCCCAGTTAATTTCGAGAATAAAATAGATAAATGGCCACAATTTGCTCCGGCATCAATAATGATATCTTTACTTTTTACTTGATAAAAATGTTGATAGTAATTAAAATCAGGAGCTACAAAATATAAGGCTTCATTAGTAATCAGTGACAAATCCTGAAAAGTCGTTTTATAAACCGTTTTTTTTTCTTTTTCACGGATTAGCTCATAAGAAGTTTGTTTTGGTGTATTGACACTGTAATAAAATAATTTAATCTTCTCCTTAAAATTGCCTTTAGGAAAAAGCATACTAATGATTTTTTTTAATTGTTTTTTCATTTCGATTCAGTTAAACTAATATAAAAAGACAAACTCTGTTGTGCTACTATTTCCATGCTGAATTTTTGAACAACCTTTTCTCTGGCTTTTACACCAAATTCTTTTTGCAATTCTTTATTTTCAAGTAAGTTAATGATTTTATTTGCATAAACAATATGATCTGTTGGATGTACTAATAACCCATTTATTCCATCATCAATAACTTCTTTTGCCCAGCCTATATTGGAAGCAACAATTGCTTTTTGCATTGCCATAGCCTCTATCCAAGATACTGGGAGTGCTTCCGCAAATGTTGGAAAAACACATACTGTTGCCGCTTTAATCTGATTTTTTATAACTTCATAGGGAACACTTCCCAAATAAATCACATTTGCTCTTGCCTGTTCAGTAAACAGTTGCTGCATCATGTGCCAAGTTGAATCAGTTCCCGACAGTATATCAGAAATATCTCTGCCCACCAAAACTAATTTTGCATTTGATTTGATTTTGATCACTTCATTAAAAATCAAAGGCAATTCCAACAATCCTTTTTTCCGGATTAAACTGCCAAAGTAAAGAATAGTATCCTCTCCTAAAGAAAGGGTGTTAGAAAAACTTGCATCATCACTATAAATAGTGGCATTAAATAAATTAGTATCAATACAATTAGGAATGATCGTGAATCTCTTCTTTAGACCAAAAACAGCATTCGTTTGATCAGCCGTAAACTGACTTACGGAAAGTAAGGCGTCGGCTTTTTGTAACGCTCTTTTTTCATGAAATTTATTAATCCATCTTACGGGTCGTTGATCCAAATGACAGAAATAGGTATCCGAACCATTCAATCGAATAACTATCGGGCACTTTTTTGGGGATATAAAAGAAGTAATCCCTGTCCAATCCGGTGCTTCTACCAAATCTATTTCTTTTTCTTGATGTAAGGTATTGATTATTTTTTGGAGTTTTTTTCGAGTAAGATACCACGATAACCCTTTTAGTTTTACATTTTTTATTTGCTGGATGCAAATGCCATTGTCAGAAAAAACACCTTCTTCCTTTTGTCCATAGACTAAAACCCGAACGGCACATCCTTGCCGTAAAAGGCCTAAAGCCAAGTTCTTGATACTGGTACCAATGCCACCAGAAGCACCAATTTTAGGGTGTGGATATTCGGGAGTTAAAAAGGCAATTTTCATATCTTATTTTTTGAAGAAATCTTTTAAAATTCTCTTTGTAAACAATCTTGCCCCTGCATCATTTAGGTGACCACAAGAAGAAAAATACTGATCTCCTTGAACTATATCCTCATAATTATGGATTTCAGGATAGATTTTATTTACTTTCTGAAAATAATCCAATCCTTTCGTATTAGAACACATAGGCGTCATCACGGCAATTAATTTAATGTTATGGGCTTTGCAAATTTGCTTAATCTCTTCGTAATATTTATTATGCAAAGGCTTTAGATTTGTTAAGTCGTTTTTCATATTCGCCTTCGGATTCTTCCCCAATGGATAATATCCTAGGTTATCCAATAGCTTTGTTCGTTTTTCTTTTGCCGTATTATACATTTCACGAAAACCAATTTCGGGTTCAAAAACAATATACCTATAAAAAGGAATGTAATAGTTGACCCAAAAATTCTTTTGTTTTGAAAAATGGTTTGCAATTGTTTTAGAATCGTGAACATACGGCATAAATTTAGACGCCACACTCTCGGATTCCTTATCATTAGATAAATTCAAATCGGCCTCCAGTATCACATTCTTTATTCTACAATGTCGTTCTATCATTAATTTCAACACTAAGGACGCTTCAAACAAATGGCCTCCACTCATCCCGTAATTAAACGTTTTTAACCCTTTCTCTTCAAATAGTGGCGCTACAAAATGATTATTAGCTCTGGAGGAACCTAAAATCACCACATCATAATCTCTCGCTTTTGAATTGTAAACATACGCGATTTTATTCCGACTGGAAGATTGTTTATAAACTTGGGTATAAATCAGATCTAATACTCCCAAAACTAAAAAGGTAATTAGTAGTAATTTTGCGGTAAAAAGTAAAAAATACTTCATTTTTAAATTTCTATTATTATTGTACTTACCATTGAAGGTGCTTTATTTAACTCGATACGTTTGCACAGGCTCAGTAATCGAGATACACATACTTAATCAAAATTGAAAATAGATAAATTCTTTGTAATCAGAATAAGTCCCCAAGGCGATAATAGCCAAGATACACAATGCTACTTTCAACCCGCTGTATCTTCCTGAAATAGGTTCTATTTGACTCCTGCTATTCCATTCAACGAGAATGAAAGCAAAAACCAATAACAGGATTTCGTAACTGTATCGTTCATTTTCCAGATATTGTGCCTGAAAATTTCGGTCAGTAAAAATACGTCCGATATAATCAAATGCATCGCCTATCGATTTTGCTCTAAAAAATACCCAAGCCAAGCAGCATAAAGCAAAAGTAATAAACATACTTCCCAATACTTTAAGGGAACTGAAATTCCATTGCAACTGAACCGTTTCTATATTAGACCTATTTTTATCTCGAAGCAATAAGGGTAAAAAATACATCGCATTGATAAATCCCCAAGCGATAAAGGTCCAATTAGCCCCATGCCAAAAACCACTCAATAGAAAAATAACAAATACATTACGAACTTGTTTTAATTTACTGCCTTTACTCCCTCCTAGTGGAATGTAAACATAATCCCGAAACCAAGAAGACAACGAAATGTGCCAACGACGCCAAAACTCGGCGATATCTCTGGAAAAATAAGGATAATTAAAATTTCGTAACAAATCCAAGCCAAACAATTTGGACATTCCTAACGCCATATCCGAATAGCCCGAAAAGTCTCCATAAATCTGGAAAGCAAAGTAAAAAACGCCCAATAGCAGCGACAAGGAATTCATCGAAGTGTAATTATCAAAAACAGCATTGGCATACGTAGCACAAGTATCGGCAATTACGACTTTCTTGACTAATCCCCAGATAATTTGATAAACCCCTTCTTTAGCTTTTTGATAATCAAAGGTTCTTTTCACTTTTACTTGTGGCAGCAAATGAGTGGCTCTTTCAATAGGCCCAGCCACTAAAAGAGGAAAATAGCTGACAAACAGTGAATAATCCACAAAATTATATTCGGCTTTAATTCTCTTTAAATAAATATCAATCACATACGATAATCCGTGAAAAGTATAAAAAGAGATACCAACAGGAAGAATAACCTGTAACAATAACGGACTCGTTTGTAATCCGAAACCGTTCAATAATTCCGAAAAAGAAGAAGCAAAAAAATTATAATATTTAAATATACCCAGAAAACCCAGATTCATGGTTATACTAAACCAAAACCAAAATTTTCGAGCAGTTTCTGTCTTAGCCTTTTCAATTCGAATTCCGGTGTAATAATCTAAAAAAGTGGAAAAAACCAACAGAAACAAAAAACGCCAATCCCAACAGGAATAAAAATAATAACTGGCAATAATGAGGATTGCATTTTGTGTACTCTTCGTTTTATTAAATACAAACCAATACAACAAGAATACGATGGGCAGGAAAACAGCAAAGGATAATGAATTAAAAAACATAGACTACTGTAAC
This sequence comes from Flavobacterium galactosi, assembly GCF_048158585.1. Lineage (NCBI taxonomy): Bacteria > Pseudomonadati > Bacteroidota > Flavobacteriia > Flavobacteriales > Flavobacteriaceae > Flavobacterium > Flavobacterium galactosi. The sequence continues at coordinate 206,780 of NZ_JBLNKV010000004.1, read as the reverse complement.
TAATTTAAGAATGTAAAATTAAGGTTTATTATTCAATACCAATGCCAAATGATTGGCAACCATTTTTGTCAAAGAAAAATTTTTCAATTTACTGTTTCCCCAACAATTGCCTATCAGAAATTTATGCTTTAAAATATTTTGCAAAATTTCTTTCAACTCCGCTACATTACATTCTTCAAATAAAAATCCGTTTTTATTTTCAACTACTAAACCCAACACATTTCCTTGGTTTCGGGTTGTTATTACAGGTAAATTACTCATCAAACTTTCAACAACTGAATAACAGAATGTCTCACCATGAGAAGGATGAATTAAATAATCATACTCGCAATAAATTTCAGGTAGGTTGGAAACACTTCCTTTAAAATTAAAAAATCTTTGAAGAGAAAAATCCTGAATCATTTTTTTTAATTCTCCTTCAAAATATCCTTCACCATAAATATCAATTGTAAAATCAAAAGATTTTAAATCCTTAACCGCTAAAATTAGGTCTTGAATTCCTTTCTCTTTTCTAAGATGAGAAGCCACAATAAATTGATTATTAGAACTGAAGTTTTTTTTCTTTTTAAATTTACAAATCTCTAAACCATTAAAAACAACGATTGATTTCTTCTCAGTTTGCGCGCCAAATTCTTTAATTAATTCACTTTTCGAATATTCTGAAACCCCGACCAAAACATCAATATATCTTGAAAATAAAATCCCTTTGATTCTTTTCTCAATTTTCTTTTTCAAAGGATAACCGTTTAAAGGCCTTGGGTTATGATCTATTGCAATAATTTTAGCCTTGGAAAATTGCTTTATTTTATAGAAAGATGGTGTACACAGTTCTAAGAAATGAGTCATAATATGGGAAAAGTCCGTTTTATTTTGCTTACAAAAAGTAAAAAAATAGTTTTCCACATTATAATTACAATGATGAATACTCAGTTTGGAATACTCCCCGTGATGGGATAGATTTGGGAAAAACCAGTCCACTTGAATATCCTTTTCTTTGCATTGTTTGTCAAATAGCCAAAAAAAGTAGTCCATTCCGCCCACTCTTTCGGGTAGCAATTCATAATTACAGAGTACAGCTATTTTTTTGGGCTCAGTCATTCCATTGGGATAAAGTCGTGGCTATTCGGGCACTTGTACCGGATAATTTTTCACTTATTTGTAAATCAATCATTGCCTTTCTTTGCAAAGTTCTTTCTTTTGGATTCTCCAAAGCTTCATTAATTTGGGCTATTAATTCAGTTGCATGTTGGGCTATGGTTACGGATTGACTATCAACTACTTTTTTAAAATGGCCATAATTTAAAAATCGTTGGTCGTTATACAAACCATTTTCTATGTTACCAAAAACGGTATTGATTACCGGCTTGTCAAACAATAAGAAATCCAGACTCATGGTCGAACACATATTGATGTTCAAATCCACATGTTCCAACAACGAGCGCAAATCTTTAATATCTTCCTCACTGGAAACACGCTGGGACCAGCTTTCTGCATGCTTTTCCCGAGTCAAAATCCATTTAGGTACATTCCAAACTATTTCAGGAAATTCATCCCTAACAGCTTTAAATCGGGTATCATCTTCGGCTGGGGAAGTTCTCACAATTAATTGTACATCTGTAGAAATACTTTTATTCCGAATAGCAGTGGCTATGACTTGGATTACAATGGGATCATTTTGTCCAATGGAAACATCGGCACAACTAAAACAAATAATTTTCTTATCGGCATCCAAATGAAATTTACGGTAAAAATCTACAGCCTTAGTTTCATATTTTTCCATTACATAAGGTTCGAATTGGGGAGTTCCAACCACTTTTACATTTTCCTTTTCCACATTTGGATAAAAATACAGCAATTCGGCTTTCATTAAATGACTCCAAACTAGGAAATAATCAAAAGTGCCAAGCATTCTCCCTTTAGAAGCCAGATTATCCCAACTGAAAATAAAGGTGCTAACAGGTATTTTTAATTGAATGACAGCGTGTAAGAATGGCGCTAAATAAGGCGGTCTTTGGTGCGTGAAGAAAACATGTGAGGGTTGGTCTTTTTGTAATAATTGACTATACGATTTTGTTGTTTTATGATTGAAAAAGGATAGAAATTGCAATTTTTCGGCAAACAAAATACTGTCGTCAGAATGAATAAAACGGGTAAAAAAATAAATGCCTTTGACCAATAGGGAGCGTGCCGAATTATTTTTTGGATAGCCTGTTACCAAATTATCTTTCATACCATAGAAAGAACGGTGCTTTTGCAAATGGGCTACTTCTTTCCACTTTCTAAAAAACCAAGTCAGTTTTCCTTCCACGAAAACTTCGAGTTCCTTTATTGTAATCTTGGATTGTGGAATAGTCGGAAAAGCACTTATCGGCAACCCGGAATAGATGGTAACTGCATCAAATTGCTGTGCTCCTTCCGTCAAGAAATCACTCATGATGAAATTGCGGTAACCTACACCATCCGTTATAACTATTCCTAATTTTTTCATTTTTTTATAATTCTTTAACTCCAAAAAAATTTTAATAATTCAAAATTTCTTCATCAACAAATCCTCAGTAAGGATTTCAGTAAATCGTTTTGCTCCTCTGTCATTTAAATGATTACAATTAAAAAACATTTTATCATCCTGTATTACACCTGAAAAATCTTTAAATTTCGGTATTTTATTTTTTAATTTTGATATGAAATCTATGCTATTAATATTCTTACAAAACGGAGCACAAAAATACACAACATTAATATTATTTTGTTTTGAAAAAGACTGGATATTATCTAAAATTGTATTCCTCTCTAAAATCACATTGGGCAATGAACCCTGAAGTTGTCTTGAATTTCCATATCTGCCACCATATCCGCTGTTGTTAACAGTATTGGTTTTTTTATCAATTATATTGGCAAAAACCTCTCTAAATCCTATTTTCAAATCATTAGTGCAATACCTGTAAAAAGGAATGTAATAATTAGCATTAGGATTTTCAATATAACGCTCACAATACTCTTTTGTTATCGCATTTTCTCTAATAAAAGGAATCATTTCGTATTGAAAAATAGTGGAGTTTCCCTCAACAAAATTGTAAATATAATCCACTTGTATTAAAATTTTTTCACAATGAATGTTGTATTCTTTAATTAATTGCAAAACAGTATAAACATCCGCTAATTTAGCGGCCTGAAATCCCAAATTGACAGCTGTTTTATTTGTTTTATTAAATATTACTGACGGTACAATTCCATTTTCTACCCTTGATGAACCCAGAAAAATATAATCCACTTTCCTGTTTTTTAAACTTCTCAGGTACTGAAATTTTGTTCGGGGATAAGAGTTCTCATATATTTTAGTATATACAACATCCAACACTGTCATGAATAACAGCATCCCCAAAACGCTCCAAATTATGTAAACACTAAATTTTCTCATCTAAAATTGAAAATAAATAAAATCACTAGGACTGGAAAAAACACCCAAAACTAAGATTAATAACACGATAATAATGACTTTTAAATTTATATATTTCCCATAAAAAGGATGCTCATTTTCTCTTGAATTCCATTCAATTATCATAAAAAATAACAGCAGCAAAAGTAATTCAATTGAATAGCGTTCGAATCCTAAAAATTGAATTCCTCCTTTAAGATCAAATTTAGAAATATCTTTTATATAAGCGCACGCTTCCGATACTGTTTTTGCCCTAAAAAATATCCAGGCAAAAGTCGTCAAACTAAACGTCAATAGCATGCTAAAAAATTCTTTAAGTGTCGGAAGGGATTTTCCTTTTGCAACACTATCTATATTATTTCTGTTGTTTTGTGTTATCAAAAGCGGCAAAAAATAAACTGCATGCAATGCACCCCAAACAATAAAAGTCCAATTGGCCCCATGCCACAACCCACTTACCAAGAAAATAATAAATGTATTTCGAATTTTCGTTAGCATTCCACCCTGACTTCCGCCTAATGGAATATACAGATAGTCCCGAAACCATGACGACAAAGAAATATGCCACCTACGCCAAAACTCAGCTATATCTCTTGAAAAATAAGGATAGTTAAAATTACGGAGCAAATCAATTCCAAATAGTTTTGAAGTTCCCAACGCAATATCAGAGTAGCCGCTAAAATCCCCATAAATTTGAAAAGAAAAATAAACAGCTCCCAATACTAATGAAAGCGAATTCATGGTCTGATAATTATCAAAAATATCATTTGCGTATAAAGCGCAATTATCGGCTATGACCACTTTTTTAAACAATCCCCAGATAATTTGATGCACCCCATCTATAGCTTTGCTGTAATCAAAAAGTCTTTTCTTTTTTATTTGGGGTAGCAGATGAGTAGCTCTTTCTATTGGACCTGCCACGAGTAGCGGAAAATAGCTAACAAAAAGGGAATACGTTATAATATTCCTTTCCGGTTCTATTCTCCCTTTGTAAACATCTATAACATAAGACAACCCATGGAAGGTATAAAAAGAAATTCCTACAGGTAAAATAACTTTCAATGTCCAAAAATTAGCTTGAATTCCTATTCCAAATAGTACTTCGGCAAAAGAATCGGCAAAGAAATTGTAATATTTAAAAACACCCAGAAAGCCAATATTTATAATAATACTTATCCAAAACCAGAATTTCTTATTTCTTTGATTTTTTGCTTCACGCATTTTCAAACCAGTGAAATAATCAAGTGCAGTAGAAAACAGCAATAGAAACAAAAAACGCCAATCCCAACACCCATAAAAGAAATAACTGGCCACTAACAGCACAAAATTTTGCAGTTGCAAACTTTTATTATTTACCGACCAATAAATGGTAAAAACAATCGGGAGAAATAATAAAAATGGGAGGGAGTTAAACAGCATTATATATCCCTAAATTGTTTCTGATGATTGGTTGCCCAAATATTTCCATTTTCCATTGATTCCAGAAACAATTGGGCACTATTTCCATGTCCAAAATCAGCCTCCATTTTTTTAACTTTGTGACCATGTATGTTTTTCAAAGCGGCAACAATATTTTCAGGCTTATAATCAACATTAATAATAGCTGAAAGCACTGTCCTGTTTTGTTGACGCGTCCCGATATTGATAATTGGAATTCCATAATAGGGTGCCTCTCTAATCCCGGCACTGCTGTTTCCTATGATGAACTGGCTGGTTTTTAATAAACTCAAAAAATATTCAAAACGAAGGGACGGAAAAACTCTAAATCTTGGGTTATTCTTTAATCTTTCATATTCCTCAATAATGCATTTACTTCCTAGATCATTATTTGGATAAATTACAATATAATTATGCGTGTCTTTTAATACAGCTTCTACAAAATTATTGGCATACAACTTCATTTCTTTGGCTTCTGTAGTTACGGGATGAAACATAACTATGGCATAGTCCTCAAAATCTATTTCGTAATACCGTTTCACCGTTTCTAAATCTGGAAGCGAATCTGAAAACATAATATCAATATCGGGAGAACCAATCGTGTAAATGGAAGATTCCATTTCACCCATTTGGACCAATCGTTTTGCTGCATCACTATTAGAAACAAAATGAATATGACCTAATTTACTTACACTGTGACGAATTAATTCATCAACCGTTCCTGATAATTCTCCACCTTCAATGTGTGCTACTAAAATATTATTTAAAGAACCAACGATAGCTCCTGCTAAAGTTTCTACACGATCGCCATGAACCACAATCAAATCCGGTTGTACTTGTTTACAATAGCCCGATAAACCCTCTATAGTTTTGGCTAATGTTAAATCCATTGTAGTTTCATCGGTGTGATTTTCAAACCTATGGATGTTTTTAAAATCGCAACGTTCTATTTCTAAAAGTGTATATCCGTATTCTTTTTGCAAATGCATACCGGTAACAAAAACATAAACTTCAAAATCTTGATGGGTATCAAGAACAGAAATTAATGATTTTATTTTTCCAAAATCAGCACGGGTTCCCGTTAGGAATAAGATTTTTTTCATTTTAATACTTGATATTTCTTATTTTGTCAAGTCGAGCGCAATCGAGGCACATTCAAGTGAGACACTTTATTTTTCAATCTGCTCCCACATTAATTGTTCATCGTTATCTATATCCCTTAGTGCCGTTTTCCCTAAAAGGCTATCAAAATGCTCTGCCAGGATTTCCCCTGTTCCGGGACGTTTTACCCAAATATTTTCTTTGGTAAGCAGCCCTCCTTTTTTAATCGCAGCAATAGTACAAACAGTTGCAAAAGCAAAATCGATGGTAACTTGTTCCTCTAATGCGGGCTGTTTCGTTCCTCCTCGCATTTGGGCCATTTCTGCACTATTTACGAGGAGTGCGCTGCAAGTATTCTCGTCCATACTGCATATAATATCCGGACCGGTTCGATTCATATGATCTGTAAAATGACGTTCCAGAATAGATGCGCCTAATGCCACAGCTCCCAAACAGGCATTATTATTAAGTGTATGGTCTGACAACCCAAATACTTTATCGGGAAAGGCGTCATGCATGGCGGTCATAGCCCCAAAACGCACTAAATGAATTGGAGTTGGATACAAATTAGTGGTATGTAAAAGCGCCACAGGTACAGTATGCTTTTCAAAAATGGCAACTGCTTTACGAATACTTTCTATAGTATTCATCCCGGTACTTAGAATAACTGGTTTGCCAAAAGACGCAATATGTTCCAACAAAGGATAATTATTACATTCCCCGGAACCAATTTTATAAGCTGGCACATCAAATTTTCGCAATCGTTCGGCAGCAGCTCTTGAAAAAGGGGTAGAAATAAAAATCATACCCTTACTTTCTACATAGTTTTTTAACTCTAATTCATCAGCTTCGTTTAACGAACACCTTTCCATTATCTCATAAATGGAAACATCGGCATTTCCCGGAATCACTTTTTTAGCGGCACCGCTCATCTCATCTTCCACAATATGAGTTTGATGTTTGACCATCTCAACACCTGCCCTATGGGCTGCATCGACCATTTCCTTGGCTATTTGTAAAGACCCTTCGTGATTAATGCCAATCTCTGCAATAACCAAAGGGGGGTAATCCAGACCTATTTTTCTTCCTGCTATTGTAATATATGGATTCATAAAATGAGTTATCTGTTATATGTATCTCGAATGTGCTCTTTCTCGGCTTCAATCGAAAGTGACAATTAATTTTATTTTGTCAAGTCTAGCGCAGTCGGGCTGCTTTTTTTAATAAATACTCCGCATAATCAAAATCATCTTGAGTATCAATATCAATACTGGCAAAAATATGATTTACTACATAAGGGATACTATTTTCAGAAATAATTTTGCCCTCTATTATCAATTTTGATTTACTGATATACAACAAACCATTTTCAAAATAAAGCGGTTCCAAATCCTGACTGCGTTGTCCTATCGTATAATTATACGCTTCAAAACAATTGCTTGTTATCTTCCCTAATTTTTGATGATTTCTGGTAACTGTAAATAAACTATCCGAATCACTTATTCGATACCTTTCAAAAGCTTCCCGAAGCAGGTTTTCAGGACGCAAAGGATTTGTCGGCTGTAATAAAATCACACTATCGACAGTGCTATCTCCGATTACTTCAAGCGCATGCTGTAATGCCGTCAATGTAGGTTCAAATTCCCCTGACAAATGTTCCGGTCTGTCAATCACTTTTACCCCATATTCAAGTGCGATTTTTTTTATTACTTCATCATTCGTAGATACATAAACTTCATCTATAATATCTTTATTCTTTTGGGCTAATAAAATACTGTGAGCAATAAGCGGAATGCCTCCAAAAAGAAGATTGTTTTTATTTGGCAGCCTTTTAGACCCCCTACGCGCTGGAATTATTGCTATATTCTTCATTTAAAAAAAGTATTTGCTAAAAATAGTTATTTTTTTGGCTGCCAATATATTTTTGTATCAGCAATTTTAAGATAATCATCATACTCTGCTGAAGTCAATCTATTGCTGTTTCTTACAATTTTAGGAATAGCCAATACTAAATCTAATATCGCCAGAACAATAGCTTTTAAAGCGCTAAAATCACGTTTAAAAACCTTTAGTTTGAATTGCATCCAAATAGAATACCCCATTTTATTAGGAATACTACGAATGGGATAAAACAAAAAAAACAAATACCAGCCTGAACGTAACGATCTACGCTGTCGAATATCATAATCGAAATCGTTTTTTCTGGATTTAAAATCAACTCTGTGATGGACTAAAACGTCTGGCAAATAGCTCACCTTCCAGTTCTTTTTAAACAAGTGATAAGATGCAAAATCTTCTTCTCCATAAAAAACAAACCATTCCGGATAATTAGGAATAGCACGCCAAGCTTTCATACGCCACACATGGGCACAACCCACAAAGCCTTTCACTTGATGGGGCTGTTCGGTGGAAGACGTCAAACTTGGTAATTCCAACCCCCAAAAAATACGCAAGGCAATTAAGCCACAATTGTCATTTTTATCAAAATGTTTTTTTATAGTTTCCAATGGATTCTCGGTGACAAAATGGGCATCATCGTCCAATGAAATAGCATAAGAAGCTTCGGTTTCATTCAGCATTTTATTCCTGCAAAAAAGGTAGCCTTTTGAAATCGCATTTCTTTGGATTTTTATAGTAGGAAAATGATGCTTTACATATTCATAAGTACCATCAACGGAACCATCATCATAAACTACACATTCCACATTAATATCTTCTAAGAGATAACTGATTTTATTTAGCGTAAAAACCAAATCGGCTTTACGATTTTTGGTAGTAATGAGTATAGAGAAAATAGGTTTAAACATCATAGTCAGATCTTTTGTTTAATCAAAAAACAGTTAAATTCTCTTATTTATTTAAACTATTACTAATTCGATTCGAATAATACTTTATCTAACATTAATTTAAAATTTTCATCGCTAAAATAATTTCCAAATGGATAAACGACTTCGTCAGAATTCATTCTATTATCGATCAGGTTTTCTAGTTTTTGTTTAATTTCCGACTTGTCATTACAACTGGCAATATATTGATTGTCTCTTACTATCCTTCGCATTTCGCTTCGTTCGGGTGAAATGGACAACATTGGTTTCTTTGATGCCGCGAGAAATGGCGCTTTACCCACCAGAATATTACAATACAGCGGTCCATTTTCCAAGATGATGTTAATGTCGGCTTCTTGCATTTGTTCACTGCAGGAATTGGAAAAACTTGACATATTCAAGATTATAATGTTCGGAGTCTTTGAATATTTTACAGCCAATTCCTTTACATCTATCCCTTTTAATCGCAGAACAAACTCTGTATTTTCTTTATACAAAGGATTATTTTCCACCAATTCTTGATAAGCATCTAAAAGAATCTCGACATTTCTACCAAACTGGATTGCTCCGTGATAAGAAATCATTACTTTTTTGTTCTTTTTCAAAACGTTGCTGACATCAGATAAATCAAAAACGCTTTCGTCGTATTGATGTGGCAAGTTGTAAAATTTCTTTCTGCAACCGTATAAGGATTGTAGGTCATCCGACATTAAACTTGCGGAACTCATACAGCTTTTGGATTGCGTAACCACCTCATACATTTCTTTTAATTTGAAAAGTTCCAAATTAGTCAATGGACTTTTTGAACCCACATACCAAAATAAAGGATATGGATCATGAAAATTGACGATAGCTTTTTTGAGAATAGGTAGATCTTTGGCTCCTAAAATAGTTTCATGGTCTATTCCTGCACTTCGTATAAAAATATGATCGTATTTTTGGTAGTCAATCTTTCCAATATAAGACCCATACACTTTATGGATGTGTCTTTTAACTAATGAAACATGAAATAATCTCCAATAGATTTTATTCAACCATTTGGTAAAAAAAGGCGTTTTTAGATTTAGAATATGAGCCTCGATAGAATCAACTGGCAATAAATCCAACCGGTCTTCGCTAGCATCCTGTTTTAAATAAACCACATGAATAATTGATTCTGGATAGGCGATTCTTAATTTAGCCAAAAAAGAACGCGAAATAATCCCTTGACTTGTCCCCCATACTCTTAAATCTTGTTCTATTACTAAAAATTTCATTGTCTAATTTATAATTATTTCTAATTCGAAAAGCTTTCACTCATTAAATCTTCTTTTTAATCGCTTTTTTCATTCGGTACAGTTTCAACCTTAAAGGCAATACAGTATAGAAAATCTGCCATTTCAGTTTTTCAAATGTAGTTAATTCGAGGAGATTTAAAATGTTTTTGAATAAATGATATTCCTCGAAATCTATCGAAAAAGCGATGAAATACCGCTTTAAAGAATAAGTAAGCAACTGCTTTCCTTTCAGGTTTTGCACCACCAATAAAATGGCTTGCGAATACGCCGCTCTCCTAACTGGGTTTTTGCGGTCATATTCCCCCGTATTGGAATGGGGATGCTTCCTGCCATAAAACAAACATTTTTCTATCGAAATCCCCCTAACTCCAGAAGAAACAATTCTGGAATACAATTCCCAATCCTCTGCATACATCAAATTTTCAGCAAATCGTTTGTTTTCAAAACATTCCCTTCTCCACATTATGGCACAAGAATTAAACTGAAGCTGGTTGTTTAACATTTTCTCTATGTCGTTTTCATCAATATAAAAAGAGGTATATGTTTTTGAATAATCGAATGCATAATCAAAATCCCCCATAAAAACTTCACGTATGTACCTGCAAAAGGAAATATTGGAATCGAGTAATTCTAACACACACAGCTCCAAGTTTTGGGGATGTGGAATGTCATCATCGTCAATAATAATAATATACTCACCTTTGGCTATATCCAATCCATAATTGCGACAACCCGGCAAACCTTTTAGATAGGTATTCGGACGTTTTACATAGTGAAACCGATTATCCCCCTCTAAAATTGAAGTGATTACTTCTACTGTGTTGTCGGTTCCTGCATCATCAACAATAAGGCATTCCCATTCTAAAAATGTTTGTTTTTGAATCGACAATAGTGTCTCAAATATAAAATGCGCCCTATTATAGGTCGCCATTATTATGGTTACTTTTGGTTTTGATACTATCATAATTTTACCAACTCTACTACCATAGTCTCAAGAAAATTAATTCTCTCAGGTATTATTGTTCCGTGTCTTTCAATATTTTTTAAGTCCAAAACATTGCTTTCTCCAACAGTACATTCTCGGACTTGAGCAAAATTACATTGTAATGCTAATTTACTTAGACTAGAAATATTATGTATTACTTGATGTCCCCATGCTTTAAAAAAATTATTGATTACATAAACATAATGTTCCTCTTGATCAACAACCATATTGTTTGCCTCAAACAAATGAGGTATGTTTTTAACTGCCCAATTAACATAATCAATCATTTCTGGAGTATTAGGATTTTCAAACAATCTGAACAAAAAACTTATATTAGGAGTAGCAATTCTCATAACCCCTCCTTTTTTTAAAATTCGAAAACTTTCTGTCAACATATTAAGTTGCTGTCCTGTTTTAAGATGCTCAAATAGATGCTCTGAATATACAAAATCAAAACTATCCGATTCCAGGGGAAATTTTTCTCCTGCATCTAAATATATTATTTTATCATTGTTTTTTATATCAGTATTAAGCCAACCTTCAAGAAAGTTTGTTCCACATCCAATTTGGATTTTTTTAATTTCATTATTTTCTAAATAAAAATTGATTTTAGAGATTTCTTTTTTATTTTTTTTAGCTTGATTCATTTTATTTCTTACAGTTTCATAGAGATTGTAAGGAGAATAGCTCAATAAATTTTTAATTTTTTTTTTCATTTTTGAATTTAGATTGAAATGTTATATTGATTACAACAAAAGCATTAATTACCAAATAGTTAATGTTTTATATTAATTTTAAAAACATAAATAAACTATGGGAAGTAAAGTGTTTTTTTCATCAATTTCTTTTTATGAAATCTTTAATCGCCTGAATATTTAAGTTTTTTCCATAATGCTTGATTATAAATATCCAATCTTTACTATCCAATCTTTTCACTTTTTTTAATTCAAAATAATATTGCCGAATTATTTTTATGCTTTCATATCTTGTATACTGACTTAATTTGTATTGAATTAAAAAATGATAAAAAGCAACCGATGACTTGTTTTTTAATTCGAAATTATCGCTTTTTCCTGTAATATTGAAATTGGACAGTCTCACACAAACCAAACTCTCATTGATGGAATAAATAGGTTTGTTTTCTGAAAAGTCTAACCAAGCCCTATCATCACTATTCCAAGCCAATGGATAGTTATGGAAACCATATTTTTTATATGCTGTTTTATAAAAAACATATTCCGACAGTGAGCTTCTGGAAATCCTTTTGAATTTTCTATAAAAAGAATCCGTAGCTGTTTCCCAGACTGGATTTTCACAAATACTTGCTTTATAATTTTCCTCTTGGACTATCGTTCGCGATGCAAAACGCACCAAATTTGTTTTAGACAGGAATTCCGGCATATTAAAATAAAATTGTTCTACCACAGTATCACTCAAATAGTCATCATCTCCCAAAATCATGATCCATTCTTCGTTAGCTGCAAGGGCAATACAACGCTCCCATTGTTGTGTTAACGAAATGCTTCCTAAATTAGTTTTAAACCTATGGTATACAAAATCAAATCTGCCGTTGTATTTACTTAATAAATCAGTTGCATTTTCAGGACTAAAGTCATCACCTATATATACTTTAAAGCGCTTATCTGTTTGATTAGATAAAGATTGTAAAGTCTCTTCAAAAAAAGTCAGTTTATAAAATGGAATTACTATCGCAAGCATTACTGTTTTTTATTTTTATACAATCCAAATATAGAAAATCCAAAAAAAATAGTGCAAAAGGCATCAATAACAAACTTCTCACTTTTTAAATTTTCTACATGTTTTTTTCTTGTCTGTTCTAGAGTTTCATTTAATTGAGTGAACGAACCTAATTGTCTAATAAAAAAATCGACGTGCTTTATACTCATATATTCAAGTAAATACATTCTCTTTTCTTCATTTAATTGTTTTACCATCGAACTTGATTTAATTCTGTAATAAAACCCAACTTCATCCAAACACTTTACTCCCCCTCCATTTTTCAAAATGGCAATCCAAAATTCCCAATCTTCCCATCCGTATAACATCTTCACATCATAACCTCCAACCAATTTCCAATCTCGTTTTCTAAACATTGCCGAACAAAAAATCATATTGTTACTACATAAATTTAAAAGAGAAAATGGTTGTAGTTGCCAAATCCCAGTAACATCTCCAAATCTATCTGCCTTACAATATACCACCTTTAACGAAGTATCCTCTTGAAAAGATTGCACTGCCAAAGCAACATAATTGGCAGCAATTTTATCATCAGCATCTAATGGAAGTATAAACTCTCCAGTTGCGTGTTCAATACCATAATTTCTTGCGCTACTCAGACCTCCATTTTCCTTTTTTAAATAAACAAAACGACTATCCTTTTCGACCCATTGTTTTGCAACTGCTTGTGTGTTGTCGGGACTTCCGTCATCTACAATAATACATTCCCACCGAATATAGGTCTGTTCTAATACTGATTGCAATGCCTCATTCAAATATTGGACTTGGTTGTAACAGGGAACTATAATGGAAACTAAAGAGTTATTCATAAAATAATTCACCATATTGCTTGTTAAAATTTTTAATATCAAAATTTTGCTCTGCGTGTTCTCTCGCTTTTAGAGACAAACTACGATACAGTTCTTTATCTTCGATGATTGCCCTAATTTTTAGTGTAGCAAAACTTAAAAAAAAATCTTTATCTACGACACTCAAAAAACCATTTTCATCATTGATTACATGTTCTGCAATACTCCCAACATCTGTAGCTATCACAGGAATACCCATCTCCATCGCTTCCATAATCACAAGAGGAAATCCTTCTCGGCTTGAAGACACTATCAAGAGCGAAATTCTTGAAAATTGGTTTCTAATTATCTCTGGGTCATTGCAGTTTTCAAAATAATCAACTTCAGGGAAATCAATTTTAAAATTATCAAAATTATCTCCAATTACTTTGGCTTTAATTTTTGTTTGTCCTACAACTTCAAAAAATAACTCGGGACGTTTTTCGGAAGAATTCCTCCCTACAAAACCAATGGTAAAATTAGCAAAACGTGAATCTATTTGACAATCATCAAAATCCCTGATTGCAATTCCATTGGAAATAATTTTAAATCTATTCAATAATGATTTTTCAATTGCATTTTTTTTATATAATGCTTTATAATCATTGAACGTTTTACTGTTTATCACTATTCTTTTATCTAGCAAATTTACAAATGGCAATGAAGAAATTTCCATACCATGTTCCGGAAAAGAAAAAGCATGGGTTAAATCGATAGCTTTAATTTTTCCTTTTAATTTAGATACAAAATTATAAAAAAGACCACTGTTGCAACCAAAAAGGACAACTGGCAAAAAACAAGAGCTTATTTGAAGAAAACGAATTGCAAATTCTTTTCTTTTATTACTGGTTATTAAAAAACAATAGGCGTTTTTAGAAAACTCTTCGGATATTATATCAGAATTCGGGTAATCAAAAAAAACAATTGGTTTATATTTTAATGCTTTGATTATATTAAGATGCACACGTTCCGCACCTCCAATATGGTGGTGTGGAATAAAAAAAAATATTAATTTAAATATTTTATAATTCACAATATGTCATTTATCTTTTTTTTGAAAACAAAATTAGGTAGGATCTAAAAAAAATGGAAATCAGCTTTTTGCCTATTATTGATTTTTCAATCTCAAGTAACATTTTAACTCTATTTGAACTTAATATTTTTGCATTAAGATTTAATTTATTTCTAATATTCAACAACTCTTCATAATCGTTAATATATTCTGAAAAATATTCGTTCAAAACTTGATTTCTTTCTTCAGAACTGTCCGTTATTGAACTAATTCCATCTAAATAATAAGTCGAAATAGTCTCAGATATTTTCACATAACTACATTGATATTTAAAAATTGCTAAAATAAAAAACTTCCAATCAGATACAATTTTTAAATTTTCATCGTATAATCCAACAATTTCAAATAAAGCTTTTTTTATAAAAGTGGAGGGATGTGGCAAATATCCATCATACAAATCTGAAAAACACAATTTATCAGGATAAATTACTATTTTGGAATTAGTATCATTCCTAATTTGCAAATTAAAGTAAATCAAATCATAATTGTCCAAATACCTTTTATTTTCTTGAAGCACCGTATTATTGTACAAATGATCTCCACTATTCAGAAACAATAAATATTCGCCAGTGGCTTTCGCAATCCCTTTGTTCATAGCATTGTAAATTCCTTTGTCCGGTTCGCTGACCCAATAATTTATGTTTGCACTTTGACTTGCAATATAAGCCGCACTGCCATCTGTGGAACCGCCATCAATAACGACGAACTCCAACTCTTGCCAAGTTTGATTGATAACGCTCTCCACGGTCCTTTTTAGCCCTTCTAGATTGTTGTAGTTAATGGTTATGATGGAGAGTTTAGGCATTGTTAGTTTTTAATTATTAAAAGAAAACTTCGTATCTCTGTAGTTACTATTCCCTCATTCGTATTTATATTGAAGACTTCAAGGACAATTAATTACATTTAAAACTTTGTATAAACATATAAAAATAAAAGACTAAATCAATCTTAATTTAAAAACAATATCCAAAACTTTCAATGTAAGGTTTCCAAAATTCAAAATTATATCTTTGCCAGGCATGACAACCCATTGGTAATTTTTGATTATTAATATCAAACAAATATTCTGGCTTAACTTCAAAACTAAATTTAATGGCATCATCTAGAGGTGCAATATTAAAGCCAATAATATGTTTTGGAATTACAAAGGAAACAAACCAATCTTCATTAAAATGCCTCGCAATTTGAATCGTATTATTTTTGTTTCTCCATATATTAAAATAATCTAAAGGCATTCGAATTTTATTTAGAAATCGTTGTTTTCTAGATATTACAAAAAAATCATGCTCCTTAAAATAAATTTTCTGAATTGCATTTCTCATGGAACTTATTTTTCTCAAAGAAAAACCAGAATTACCTATACCAATCAAAACATTGGAAAGCGGTTCTGAATAACCTAAAAACCATGGCGCACCTATATAATCATATTTTTTTCCACACCAAAAGTCTAATTCATCTCTAAAAACGAAAGCATCTAATTCATAAGTCAATAAATAATCAAATTCTTCAAACAAACTGTAAAAAAAATCACTCAACTTTAATTTATTATACATTACAAGACTACTTTGCCATCGAGGATTAATTTCAATTATTTCAAAACTTGAAACAACCTTTTTATATGCTTCCATTTTAAGACCTTTAGGAATAACAACTTTTATGGCATGATTATTTAAAATATCAAAACACTGTTTAAAAGAAATTAGCTCATCATTAGATGGGTTTTCACTATGAACTGGAATGACTACTACACAAAGATTATTGTGTTTCATTTTATTAAATTTATTTACTTTTAAAATATCCAAATCCTTTTTCTTACTTATGTCCTGTTAGAAACACTTTAAAAGTAATTTTCAATCTATTCATAATCTTAGATAGCAATGACTTTTTAACACTTGGATTTATAGCATTTTTATTTCCCAATTGATAATAAACTCTAAGTTTACTAATGTGTTCTATCTTATTATTTTTCAACAAATCATTGTATAAAGAAAACAAATGTTTTAAATCAGGCCTACTTTCAAAATCATATCGAGTTAAATAAGAAGCTATACTACTGGGATTATCATATTTATAGCCACTAAAATGAAAAAAACGTAAAGGATATTGCTGATTAACACAAAAAATCTCTTTCTCAGTATTTGTCAATATTCTTTCATGCAAATTCCAATTAGCCATATTATATCCCAAATGCCTTATTATATGATAATTACCCCACATTGCCGGAACATAATTAATCCAAATTTGATCATAAAACATATTTTTGCTAAAATCACAAAAACCATATTTCAACACCCTCTCATCCCACCATTTTATAAAATCTTTTATTTTATCGTACCTAGCCAAAGCAATAAAACCAAGATTATAAACGCCTCCTCTTAAAGTATGATAATCAGTAGGCGCATAATCATCGTCAATTGGTGAACAAATATGTGGTGTTATTACGATATCTCTCAAATCAAGAATTGTGATGACTTCTTCAAAATAGCTAGTAACTAAAATATCGGGATCTATATAAATGAGTTTATTCGCATTGTAATTTGTAAAAATATGTTTAATGAATGTTGGTTTTACTGCCGTATTCAGTTCAATAATATCATATTTTTTTACAATATTTTCAAATTCTGGAACTTTAATGTCTACTACTTTAATTATTTCAAAATTATTGAACAAACTATAATCGAATGATGAGTCCAACTCATCTACTAGACCAATTATAAATTTCCAGTTAGGATGAAATTCTAAAAAAGAATCTCCCAAGGTTTTGGCATGTGCCAAATAATTATTGGAACAAATGGTAAAAGCAATATTCATAATATATATATTTTATAATACTCCATTTTTATCTAAAGATTCAACATTCTCTTGGAACCTATTTAATACTTATCAAATACTTTTTTTACTTTCTCTAAATAAGCAGTCCCCCATTTTTGGCTAGGCTCTAAATAATTTCCTTCTGCCCATTCATTCCATGCATTTATAAAAATAAAATTTTCTTCTTCAGAATATGGAATAAAATCAGTGACAAGTTCTGTCAGCCATTTTTCAAATAATTCTGGCGTTGCATTATCTAAAATTAATGTCGGATTATTTTTTCTTCGTGCGCTATTGTCCCAACCAGCAACTATATTTGGAAACATTTTGAATGAAAATTCTTTTAATGACTTTATATTACTGACCATAAACTCATAATCCAATTTATTTAGTGCTGGTTTTAAACTTTCATCCTTATATCCTAAATTACGTTTTATTTTTTTTACAATTCTTTTTGACAAACTAACTTTCGAGTCACTTTGGTTCATTCGTTCAATTTCATTGAAAACACTTTGCCTTCTAATTCCAAAAGGTTCAAAATCAATTGCCGCATCAAATCCTTTTAATAAAGTATCCCATCCTTTATGATAACTAAAAACGGCATGACATAGATATAATTCTAGTCCATTCTC
This sequence comes from Flavobacterium galactosi, assembly GCF_048158585.1. Taxonomy (NCBI): domain Bacteria; kingdom Pseudomonadati; phylum Bacteroidota; class Flavobacteriia; order Flavobacteriales; family Flavobacteriaceae; genus Flavobacterium; species Flavobacterium galactosi. The sequence goes on along the minus strand of NZ_JBLNKV010000004.1, from coordinate 188,619 downwards.
AGCAGCCAATTCTCTCCATCTTTTTACAGTTTCTGTTACATTTGGAAATAAAAATGGTTTGTAAACAATAAATACTGGTTTCTCATTAACCTTAATATATCTTGAATCTTTAAAAAACGGAATCAGATACTTTAAATGATCAATATCGTCTTGGGTAGAATAGCTTTGCTCCATCAAAACTTGTTTATCTAACCCATCCCAAGTTCGGGTCCAATTTTCATTGGCCCAACACATCATAAAAGGCAAATCTTCCTTTGGGTCTTTTAGTTTTCTATCCAATGGTTCGTATAACATACACTTACCATTAAACCAATAATGATAATAGCAAAACCCATGTATTCCGTAAGCTTTTGCCAATTGCTCTTGGGCTAATCTTGCTTCTTGCAATCGCAAATCATAAAAACCCAAATCGGCAGGCAAATGGGGTTGATAATGTCCTTCAAAACGAGGCTTGGCTTTTACAACATTAGTCCATTCCGTAAAACCTTTTCCCCACCACTGGTCATTTTCAGGGATAGGGTGAAATTGTGGAAGATATATAGCAATAGGCTTTATTTTGTTTGGCATCTTAATTATTAATTGCTTTTTTATAAACTTGAACAGTCTCTTCTAAATTCTTTTCCCAAGAAAAAAATTTAGATCGTTCAAGAGATTTGTTCGCTAATTTTTTTCGCAATTCAGAATCATCTAAAATTGAACATATTTGATCACTTAATAATTCCACATCAAAAGGATCAATACAAATCCCAAATCCCTTAACAACTTCAGGTAACGATGCTTGATTTGATGAAATTACGGGAGTTCCACATTGCATTGCTTCAATTATAGGCAAACCGAAACCTTCGTAAAGAGACATATACACAAAACTCAACGCATTTGAATAAAAAACTGATAAGTCAGCATCAGGAACATACTCTATAAAATGAATATGTTTAAATCCTTTATACTTATCTATACTACATTTTTTCATTTCTATACTATCAAATGTTCCTATTAAAACTAATCCTAAATCAGAATTTTTACTATCATTAACGACTCTAATATAAGCCTCAATAACATGTTCCGTATTCTTATATTTTTGATTTCTATTTAAACACAATAAATATTTTTCAAACTTTAAGTTATATTTTTCAGATAGTACTGAAAATTTTGTTTCATCTAAATTCGGGAAAAATATATTTTTATTAGCTCCTAAATAAACAGTTTCTATTTGACTTTCTTCTAAATCCTTCCTGTAATTCAATAATTCGGATTTAGTAAATTCAGATACACATATAACTTTTGTTTCTCGATCTATTGAATCATAAGCCGGTTTTAAAAGCTCTACAAAACTTGGAGGTGCCAAATCAGGTCTAGTAAAAGGCATTAAATCATGAGAGGTAAAAACTCTTTTAATGTTTTTATACTTTTTTATCTCATTAGGTATAGCTTCAAGTGGGGAATGGTAAATATCCATCCTTTTTATCATGTTTTTATCAAAATGATTTAATTTTAAAAATTGCTTAGTACTCCAATTTTTAATTAAATAGGAATCAGCTTTTGAATTCAAATAATGGAGTATCTTGAATATTTCAGTTTGATTATTTGCTATTTTATTTTGAGGGCTTGAATATTTATTTTTTTCGATAAATGCAGCTAAATTATTAATTATAGCTCTATCGTATTTGTTTGAAGAATAAAATAAATCAACTTCATTAGAATTTTCAAGCCGTTTGGTAAGCTCATAAATTACTCTCAAACCTCCATGCATTACATTTTGCTTCAAATGAGTACCAATCCAAGTACCGTCGAACAATACATTCATATCAAATTTTATAATTTTAAAACTTATACTAGAAACTTGATTCTCTTAATTTTGCTTTTTTCAACTCTGCAATTTTCAAAATATCGACTTCTGATTCTGAGTGTATTGCAATTACATCATAATGCCAATCATAATCATGTATATCTCTTAAACACAATTTAATCAACTCTTCACGATTTAAATAACCTTCTTTTAATTCAAAATGACTAAACTCGCCGTATTTATTAAACCATAAAAATCTATTATATCCAAATTTGTTAAGTATTTCAAAATGCTCATTAAAATCATTTTGAGTTTTTTTTATCATAATGGGATGCCATTCGAAAATAACAAAAGGTTTATAAAGCTGTAATATTTTACCACTCCCTTTTAATATTTTACCATCATAGCCATCAACATCTATTTTTATTATATCAACTCTTCCTTTTAATTTATCAAACAAAAGTGTATCTAAACTTATTGTTTTAACTTTTTCTTCTCCAATAGCACTTGCTGTTCCTAAATGAGTTTTTATCAAACTACTGATTTTGTTATTGTCAGATTCACTTAGCATCACATTAAACAAGTGACTTTCTGGAAAGTATTTTTTATTTTCTTTTAAATATTTAAAAAACTCAAAATCACCTTCTATGCAATAAATTTTTCCAATTTTGTCAGGCAAATTCTTTATCAAAAATAAATTAGTATCACCAACAGCTGAACCAATATCTATTATACAAAGTTCTCGATTATATAACTCATAAACCGAATCGACAAGTTGCAATAATGGATTGTTATAATTTGGAAACAGCCTGGCATAAAGAGCATATGAATTGCCATTATTAACTTTAACTTTATAACCATGAATAGTAGTTGATACAGCCCCAGAAAAGATTTTAGATGAATAATTCCAAAGTAGCAACCAACATTCTCCCAAAAAACCTTGCTTGTCTCTTAATTTATAAGTCTTTAATAAAAAATTATAAATTACACTATGATAGATATTAATTTTCATTTCGAAATTATTCTAATTTTAAAAAATCCCATTTATAATTTGGCACAACAAATCCTTCTCTGTCTAAATCTCTTTTATTAACACCTAAATCCTCAATTTTAATTGATATTTTATCTTCTAAAATGTCAAAAAGTTTAGTTCTTGAAACGAAACAAGCAATAACCAAATTATAACTACCCGGTATAAGAATATTTTTTGATATGTCAGCAATTAATTTATACCTACCTTTTTTAATGACTTCAAAATCATTATCATAATCATGTAACGAAGTTGTAAAAACAGCAATACCCTCAGTATTTACAAACTTAATTGAAACTGTAGAATTTCTAATACTATTAATAGCATTTAAAAAAATATTTATTGTAAAATCCTCACCAGAGGCAATTTGATTTGTAATCTGCAAATCAGAATTTGAAACATAAATTTTATCAAAAAATAAATCACTATCAGTTTTAATTTCTCTTTTCCATTCAGCACTTAAATCGGAATTCAATAATAAATAATTAGAGATTATACTATTAATGTTATTTATCTCTTTTATCTTCCCGTTTTCCAGTAAAATTCCCCTAGTACACAAACTCTTTACCGCTGCCATATTATGACTCACGAACAAAACGGTTCTTCCTTGACCTTTAGAAATATCCTGCATCTTCCCAATGGCTTTTTTCTGGAACTCGGCATCACCTACGGCCAAAACCTCATCAATGATTAAAATATCAGGCTCGAGAAATGCGGCCACGGCAAAAGCCAAACGCACATACATTCCGCTGCTGTAGCGTTTTACGGGCGTGTCTATGTAACGCTCGCAACCTGAGAACTCAATAATTTCGACAATCTTTGAGTTGATTTCTTTTTTGGTCATCCCCAGAATGGCACCGTTGAGAAAGATGTTTTCGCGCCCCGTCATTTCTCCGTTAAATCCCGTGCCCACTTCGAGCAAAGAGGCAACTCGTCCACCAAATTTTATGCTTCCAGTGGTAGGTGCTGTCACTCTCGATAAAATCTTTAACAAGGTGGATTTTCCCGCCCCGTTTTTGCCTATGATGCCCAAGACTTCGCCACGCTCCACTTCAAAATTAATATCTTGCAAAGCCCAAACATAATCGCTTTCTCCTTTAGTGCTTCGGTCGTTAGTGTCGCCAATTTTGAGATAAGGATTTTCCTTGCCCCGTATTTCGTGCCACCAGCGGTTCAGGTCATGTGTCAACGTACCCGTACCCACTTGCCCGAGGCGGTATTGCTTGGAGATGTTTTCGGCTTTAAGGATAATGTCTTTCAATTGGATTGTTTTTTTTTGTCGCTAAGCACTGAAGCACAAAGTTATTTTATTTTTTCTTATATGAATCTTATATGCCTTATATGCTAAACTTTTTCAAACCATATAAGTATTTAAGGCAATATAAGGTTTTTGGCAATGGATTATGCATATAGGCTTTTGAAATTGGGACTACTTAAAAAAATTCAAGAAAAACCATTTTATGCTCCTTAGTGGTTTTAATACTGAAGCCCCTAATTTATAATCAATAGTGTTTCTAAATTTATAGATCTCTCCTTTTTCTAAATCAGAGGCCATTAAAAACTGCTCTATCAACTCTTCATAATGGGCACAATAAATATCCTTGTTCTTGATGTAAATATATTTCTTGGCCTCTTTATTAACTTGATTTATTCCTGCACTTCTGGAACTGATACTTTGCCTGTAAAAAAACAAGACCTCTTCAACAATATGTACTTTCCAGCCTAATGAACACACTCGCAAATAAAACTCCCAATCTTCATATCCATTTTCCGGGTTTTCATCGTATCCACGCACTTGCTCCCAACATGTTTTTCGGAACAATGATGTTCCAATTGCAGCATTATGAAACAAAAAATCAACAGTTGTTTTGCCTATTGATTTATATACTTGCAATTGCATATCGTTTGTGAAATATCTTCCCCAACTGCTCACGATGCCTATTTCGTCATTATTTTGTATGACGGTAAGCGCTTTTTCAATAAAGGTAGCTTCGTACATGTCATCGGAATCCAATGTTACAATGAATTCTCCTTTTGCGTTTTTAATCCCTAGATTTCTGGCACTGCTAACACCTCCATTTTTCTTGTCTACATACCTGAAACGAGAGTCTTTAACCTCCCATTTTTGTGCAATTGCTTCTGTATCATCCTGACTGCCATCATTTACAATAATACATTCCCACTTAGTATAGGTTTGGTCATATAAGGATTGTAAAGCTTCGTCCAAGTATTGGGCTTGGTTATAGCAAGGAACAATGATAGAAACTTCAGGCATTTGCATAAGCTTTAAAACTATTTGGTTTTATTTTTTAAAAGCATAAATCATCCCGGTAATTGGAGTCAAAAACCTTGAAATTATTCTGAAATTATTTTTTATTAATATATCTTCCAGAATAGCCCCCCCCTTATCATGCCATTCGATTAACAATACATCAATATCTTTCAACAAATTGGCATCATTCAGTTTTTGAAGTATCTCATATTCAGCACCTTCACAATCTATTTTTAAGACCATTTTCTGTTTGGAGTGTTTTCCAATCAAATCAGGAAGTATATCGCTAATGTTCTTGATATCTATTTCAATTTCTTTGGCATTATTCCTGTCAATGACAAGACTTGAATCTAATCGTATACCACAGTTACCTTTTGCTTGTGAATTATACAGCACTTTCTCCACTCGGGTAGAACCGCCCAATCCAAAATGGAATGCTTCGATTTTATTGGAATAGGCTTGATTCAATTCAAGATTATACAATGCTTGAGTATAGGTTGTATTAACAGGCTCAAAAGAATATATTTTAGCTACATTTTTGTTTAACGCAAAAAACAAGGAGCTAATCCCTATATTCATTCCTATATCAAAAACAACGAAGCTTTCATTAGACAGTAAATTGTAATCTTTTTCGACGAATACCTCCTTCACTATAAAAAACTCTTCAGGAGATTCTATGTATAATTTCAAATCATTAAAACTGGCTAAAACGCCATCCTCATGACGCTCCAGAACAAGCTCCGGAAAATATTTTTTAATTTCAAATAAATAAGGAGCTGATCTAAAAACTAAATTATGAGGATCATTTAGAACTGTAAAACTTCGCACTAGATTTTTTAAATCCTTTTCTTTCTTTGCTATATTTGAAATTTTGTAACCCAATTTTTTTAATACGCTATGGATGTATTTTTTCATTACTTTTTATTAAATCTTTACTTTTTATTCGAAATTCCATTTAAAACTGAATAACTGCGACTAACCACTTAGTACTATTCACTAAACCGTATCAATGAAACTCTTCTCCGTCTTATTAAAAATTAGGACTCCTATAAAAAACACAATCACCGTGACTAAGAAAGTATAACCCAATCCCAAATAAGAAATATGCCCTACATTCAACAACATATAACGTGTGGTTTCTATGACATACGCCAATGGATTATACTGTACGAGCCACCCATAAGTAGGCAATTTTTCTTTAATTAATGCCATAGGATACATTACTGCCGACAAATACATCAGCAATTGTACTCCAAAACCAATCAAATTACTAAAATCCCTATATTTGGTTACCAAAGAGGAAATAAACATTCCCAATCCCAATCCTAAAACACCCATCAGTACAATTAGCAATGGAAAAAATAAAGTTGCTCCATTTATTCCTATTGATGCACCCTGAATATAGTAATAGGCATAAAAACAAATAAAAATAAAAAACTGAATTCCAAATTTAATCAAATTAGAAATCACTATTGACAGCGGAACAATAATTCTTGGAAAATAGACTTTCCCAAAAATTCCTGCATTACTGCCAAAGGTATTCGAAGTTCCCGTAAGACTAGAGGTAAAATAATTCCAAACGGTAATTCCAGCTAAGTTAAACAAAAACGGCGGAACAGTTCCGGTATCAATTCCTGCTACATTATTAAAAATAATGGTAAAGGTAATCGCGGTAAACAAGGGCTGTATCAAGTACCAAAGTGGCCCCAGGATAGTTTGCTTGTAAACGGTCACCACATCTCTTTTTACGAAAAGCATAAGCAAATCCCTGTATTGCCAGACTTCCTTCAAATTAAGTGAGAAGAATTTATTTTTTGGTGTTATTTCAAACAGCCAAGTGGTATTTGTATGTTCGGTGTGACTCATGGGTTTATGCTAAAATCCTAATTATTGATTTTATTTTCTCAAGCGTGTCTTCTCAAGCGCAGTCGAGAGACGAGAGAATTTCTTAACTATTAACTAAACAGCATCATTACGAAGCAAATATAAATAATTTGCTCTTGGTATTGCATTAAAAAACAGCATCATATCCTATTTATTTTCGAGTATTATCGTCTACTTAATTACTACGTAGAATCAGAACCAATATAAAAAAGTAAAGTTCTGGATATGCTTGGCTGCTCTAACTAACAGTATGGAGCCAAAGCCTATTTATTAATAAGAGTTGTTTTTCAGCGAATATACTATTCATTTATAAATAACAGCAATAATTAGCAATCTATCGACATATTAATACTTGGAAAGCTTATCCATCTATTTTTGGCTTAATCCATTAATAGTCTACCCTAAGTTTTATGGAAGAGTCAGTTCAATTTCATAAATTAACTAGAGCGTTTTTATAATATTGTATCGAGAACCATATCAAAGCTAAAGTGCCCGTGAGTTCGAGTGGTTTTTAAAGCTAAGATAAATATCCCTAATTAAACGACACAAATAGATTTTAAAATTATATCGCGAACTCCTTAAACAACTTCTCAATACATTTTTGACTTAAAATAGCGACCCCATTTCTAAACAATCGTATCGAGAACGAGTGTTTTTAAAAGTCCTATTTAAAAGTAAAGTTCTAAATTTTCGGCTCCCTTTTAGGGCTGGGAAAAACGAAAATCACCCTCAATTACATTCACAAAAACCCTATTCAATTCCCGAATTGAACACTACACTTTTAGTTTCAAAAAATTATATGATATAATTTTGTTCCTCTTCGCACATGATTCGATACTCCCATTACTAGAATAACATGAACAATCAGTCGGTCCAACAAAAGGTAAAAAACATATATCAGATGCTATTCGAAATGGCAACTGGAAACCTTACATACAGGATGCAGCGGGATATTCACAGTAATCAATTGGACGAACTGGTAGTCATGCTCAACACTACTGCAGAAAAAATGGAACTGCTAGTCTCACAGTTGGGTTATATAAATCCACATTACACCTACCAAAGTTTAGTTCAAACTACAATTATTCTGGACAAAAATTCCACAATCAAGAGCTTCAGCACTGAAGTACCTGCGCTTTTAGGGTACACCCCGGACAAACTTCTCAAATTAAGTTTCAACGAAATACTCGCCAAACAATCCATGCCCTTATGGGAAATTATTAAAGCGGAAGCATTAGCTGACGCAAAAGCAAACGCAACTGTTCAATTTTTTTTTACTACAGCAAGTCGGCACCTGATTCCTTCCTTCTGCACCGTTTCAAGGCTTATGTATAGCAACAAAATATTGGTTACCTCAATAACAACTATTCTGGAAGACATGGTCAATTTGAATAACGAATACTCACCCATTAAAACAAAGAATGAAAGCGAAACACTGACCATACAAAAACTGCATGCCTATATTTTAAGTCATTTGGATGAGCCCCTCCCTACCCTGAAGGAATTGGCCGCCATGTTTGCCTCTGAAGAACACAAGCTAAAGATAGGTTTCCGTAAGCATTTCAATACTAGCGTCTACAACTACTATCATCTGGAACGTCTTAAAAAATCCCACCTACTCATCCAGCAAACATCAATCCTTCTGAAGGAAATTGCATTTATGTGTGGCTTTACTGCCTACCTGAACTTTTACAAGGCATTTAAAAATCATTTCGGTTATGCACCAAGCGACTTAAGCCGCCCATCCGAGTAAAAGAACCATAGTTTTATACAACTTTCCTTTTAGGATAACGAAAAGACTGATTTGCATAATAATACAAATTCAAATAAGAGAATTTTACAAAACCAAATAAAAGGATAGTGATATGAAATACGTTGATAACATAAAAAATGGTATTGTAATTTTTGTAAGCTACAGCTACGCTTTTCTATTTACATATGCTGCAATTAGTAAGATCATCGATTTTGAGAATTTCCGTATCCAACTCGGACAATCCCCATTATTAAGTTCTTTTGCAGCTCTAATTGTTTGGACAGTACCAGCCCTTGAACTATTAATTTCAGGGTTACTTTTTTTCAAAAGGCACAGGTTAAAAGCGTTATTGGCTGCATACACGCTGATGGTAATGTTTACATCTTACATTTATATTATCCTCAACTACTCATCCTATATACCCTGTTCCTGTGGCGGTATCCTTGAAAAACTGGGATGGACGGAACACCTCCTTTTTAATCTGCTATTTATAATAATGGCGGGAATATCCATAAGACTGCTGTCAAAAACGAAAGTAATTTATACAACATTGGCAACGACGACAATGATTAGCTGCTGCTCCATTGCACTACTTTATGTTATTTCAGATGATATTTCACGGCACCACAATAGTTTTATACGGCAATTTTTTCAGTCTGCATCTTTAACTAAAGAGACACCACTTACTTACAATTCCTATTACATATCCGGAGAGGAAGATGGTACAATATATTTAGGCAATACGACCAATCCATTAAAAATAATTAGTTTAGACAGCACCCTCACAATCCGTAAAATAAACCGCATTACAGTAACAGATACCACACTCCCTTTTCGTTCGGTAAGCGTAAAAATAAGTGCCCCACATTTTTATGTTATCGATGGAACTGTTCCTTGTATTTTTAAAGGAAATACTGCTGATTGGAAAGCTTCGCTCCTATGGAAAGGCAACACCTATTTTTCACATCCACAAATCGTAGATTCCGCAACAATCGCATTCATATCTCAAACCAATACCGGAAAAAGCACGGTAGGTATACTTAATTTCAAGACCGATGCGGTCATTTACGGACACAAGATACTACAACAACAGATAGACGGAAATTTCGACAGCGACGGATCACTACATTATGACCCAAAAACAAAAGAATTCATATACCTGTATCGCTACCGCAACCAATATACTGTTGCCGACAGCATGATGCAAATTAAATACCGTGGGAATACCATTGACACTATTTCGAAGGCACAGATTTCCATAGCAGAAGTGAAAAGCCGGGGCGAGAAAAAGATGTCAAAACCACCACTGATAGTCAATAAAGGAAGTGCTGTAGACAATGGCCTTTTATATGTAAATGCAGGTCTTATTGGACGTTACGAACCGGAATCGATGTGGAATGATGCCAGTATTATTGATGTGTACAACGTAAAGAACCGCTCTTACATTTCTAGTTTTTATATCTATAATATAGAGGAATCCAAGCTCCGAAGCTTTATCGTACGAGGCAATAAATTGTATGGTATGATCGGGAGTCATATCGTCAGTTACAAGATTAGTGATAAAATTATTTCTAAAGCTAAATAACAAACTTAAATTTTGCGTGCCGGACGCCAGGGGAAGACCGAAAACCTGTAAAAAAGAGTAGGTCGCTAATTTTAATACTATTTATTATGAAAACAAATTTTTTAAAATTAATTATGCCAGTAGCAGTTGTATTGCTTGCCACTGGCTCTGCTTTGTCAACAAGTGCAATGAATAAAAAAGCTGTTGCCGCACCGGTACAGGGCTATGTTCATGTGTTGACAGAAGATGACTGTGATGAATCCATCATGTGTTCTGACATTGAAGGCGATCTTTGTACTACCGGATCAGAACAGGTTTTTGGTAAAAACCCTGCAAACAAATGTACCATACGTTTGTATAAAAACCAGTAATCGGTATCTTTTAGAGCAATGCAATGCAGTCCACTTGGACTGCATTGTTTTTTATGTTTATCGGATTGTAAAATCAGGCTTCATCCAGTCGATAGCCGGAGCAGCTTTTAAGTAAAAATCGAACCATTCCCTTATTTTGGTGTTCAAATCCCTTTTATTGGCTGCATTCATTAGTACATGCCCTTCTTTGGGATAGAGGAGCATGATGTGTTTTTTCCCCAGTCTTCTTAACGCATTATAAAATTCGATACTTTGAAATACACTTACCTGTCTGTCTTCTTCGCCAGCCCAGGATAACAAAGGTGTTGTAATATCCTTGGCATGCAGTACAGGTGAATTTTCCAAATAAACGTTGGTAATTTCATGAAGCGAACCACCCATATAGTAGGGAAAATTTTCCAGACGCCACATATTAGACATAACACTGTCGGGATTATAATAGAGGTAACTGCTCACTAGGTCACTGATCCCTGCTCCCGAAACTGCAGCGGCAAAGAGTTTCGTTTGTGTGATGATATAGTTGGTTTCATAGCCCCCGAACGAATGACCTATCAGCCCCAGACGGTTGGTATCTATCGCTTTTTCTGTTAGGGCAGCTTTCACTGCTGAACTGACGCATGCAACCGCCGACATTCCCACTTTTCCTTTTTGATAAACAATATCGGCTAACAAAACGAAATAACCACGTGCCGTATAATCCGTGAAATTAAAGCCCCTATTGTTCTTTTGGGAAGGATTAAGATACTGGTGGAAGTGGTGTGACTGCTTTTGGTAGATAGATACAACCATGGGATATTTCTTTGTGGACTCATATCCGGCTGGATAATAAAGTATTCCCTGTAACTGCTGACCATCGGGCGCATCATAGGATATCAATTTTTCACTTCCCCATTCAAAATGTTTTTGCTGAAGATTACTTTCAAACAAGGGAACCGATTTTGCACGACCCACTTTCTTATAATGTAAAGAGGGAGAGCAATCGTAGCTTTCTATAGTATAAGAGTATCCCTTCGCTCCTGCAGCCTTTACCAATTGCACCACCCGAAAAGCACCACCGTCCAGAAGCCGGATCCCTTTGTCTTGATCGTATTCATAAAATGCCGTCGCACCGCTCTCCAAATGACGCGAGCTGAGAACCCAACCGGTGTTACTATCGAATCTTCCTGCCGTATATCCATTTTGATACAATTTTACGGACTGTTCATCTGTAGTTTCCACCACACGAAACACAGTGCCGCTTTCCCTGCCTCTAGTCAGCCGAAGTGCGTTTCCGTCGGGATCAAGTTTCCAAATATCGTATTGGTCGTAAACAAGCATACTAGAATCCTTGTCTTCCCATCCCGGATGTCCGAAGGGTTCTCCTGTAGCATTGTCATAAAACGAAACGCCAAGACTGCCTGTTACATTTCGATGTTTCTTTGTAAACAGATTGTAGGTCCACCAATCTCCATCCCTGAAATAACCAATGTGTTTTCCAGCAGGAGACGACAAAAGCTGACCGTTGGCTCCCAATTGTCCCTTCAGCAACAATTCTTTTGTATTGGTCTCCAAGTCCGTGATATAAAAATCACTAACAGCATTCTGCCGAAATTGAGGCTCTTCTTCCCATGGGTTGTTAGTGACGGCGAACCGTCCATTTCCTGCCAACAGCAATTGTGATTGTTCTTTGTTAGTGATCTGGAGAAACCTCCCCTTCTCCGGTAACCAGACCGCTACCCTATCCACATGATCATTACCGCCTGTCATTTCCCTCGAAGGATATAGCATGGTATCAGCGGAATTCCATACCTGTACTGAAGGAGGACTTGTCTGAATATCCTTCATTTGCAGGTTAAAGAAGATACATTTTCCTTCAGATGCAATCCGTAACGAACGCAACAATTTGCTATTGACCTGCATTGATCTCGGAAAGCCTGCTATCTTTTCCGGTTCAAGAGTAAAAAGTTCACGACTACCGATACTGTAGAATTGAATTTGGGGTTCCCTTCCCTGCGCAACGGCCATCCATGCGGCCGACAATGATTTTTCGTGCCAAACAAGACCGAAAAAAACAGACGAAGCACTTTGAGTAATTAGGGTACTGATCGGTTTATCTTCTAAATTCAGAAGAACTACAGAATTGGTATTTTCGTCTTTCTTGGTATAAAGCAAGCTATTTCCCGACGGAGAAAGTTCCCATTGTTTAACCCTGTCAATGGTTTTCACCCATTCACCTGTGGGTTTCCGTATTTCTAAATACTTATGTTTTGTTTCATCATAGCGTTCCAGAACCAGGTACTTTTGGTTAGCTGTAAACGTATAAGTGGACACTCCCGCAAAAGATTGTGGCACTCCATTTAGGAGGTAAATCAATTTAAGGTTCTTGTCTGCATCAAGACAGGCAAATACCTGTTCCCTATTAAACTGCCCCTGTTTTCCTTTAGGAAATGCGAAACGCTTTCGCGTGCTGGTATTGGTCACAAACAGGGTATCGGTACCGTTTTCATAACGCATGTAAAAACTGACCCAATCCCCTTTATCCGAAAGTTTATCCACAGACAGCGTCCCCCAAAACGGATAATCTGCCGCACGCAGCACCTGCTTTTGTTTATGCTGCCCCGTTACGAGGCAGCTACTAAAACAAAAAAAATAAACCGCTAGGCGGCAGAAATCCAAAATAACACCCCGCCACATATCAGTAACCGGGATTTTGAGGCAAAAGATTGGGGTTAACCAATAATTCGGTTTCAGGTAATGGCAACAGACTGTCTGTAACCTCCCATCCGGGTTTTACCAATGATAGTATCGCATTAACAGTCTCGGAGCGTTTGAGGTCGAAAAAACGGTGACCGTATTCGGTAAAGAGTTCCACCCTTCGTTCTTGCAATACCGCATCGATAATTGCTGTAGCGGTTACCGCAGTGGTATTACCAAGACCTGCGGTAGTACGAATTACGTTCAGGTCTTCTTTTGCTCCAATCAGGTCGCCTTGCCTTGCTCGGGCTTCGGCACGAATCAGGTACTGCTCAGCAAGTCGTAGCACGATGGAATACTCTACCGAGGCCCCCGAATTACCCTTGGTCTTATACTTATCAGCATGGTACCAAGTGCCTTTTGTATTAGTAACCGCCTTCGTCCAAGTGCTTTTTCGCAAATCTCCCGGTTCAAACGCAGCCATCAACGAAGGCGTCAGTGCCAACAATGGCGGTGGACCCGCAATAAAAATAAATGTCGTGGCTTCGTCGGTATTCTGTCCTGCCACGCCTGGCATAAACTGCCATAGGGTTGTAGGGGACTGCTTTTTAAAGGTAGCAGCGAGATTCGCTGCCGGTTTATACAATTCTGTTTGGTTTAATACGGCCGAGGCTTCGTTGGCCGCTTCCGCCCACTTACCATTGTACAGGTATATACGTGCCAAAAGTGCTTTTGCCGCAAAACGATTCGGGCGGACGCGCTCGGCGCTAATATAGACTTCCGGAAGCAATGTGGTAGCTTCTTCAAGGTCAGCAATAAGTTTTGGATATAAATCCATAGCCGACATCCTTGCCACTCCGCTGTTTATCTTATAATCCGTGGTAGTGATATAGGGAATGTCACCATAAAGTTGCTGTAGATAAAAATGCACTAACGCCCGCACAAACAATGCTTCACCCCGAAACTGGTCCCTGTCGGGTTGAGAGAGTGCAGTAGATTTTTGCACACCCTCGATTACCGCATTGGCTCCATAGATTTGACTGTAACTGTTATTCCACAACGTAGGAATATCGGTAAGTGAAGGTAGCAGCGCATTACCATAGAAAAAGGAAATCCCTTTGGTATCATCACCAAAATAATTCAGTTCATCTGCATAGGCACCCATCGCGGCACCAACGCCCGAAGAAGTACCACTGAAGATACCTGCCTTGCGCATCTTAGCATAGACCTCTATCATGGCAGCGTTGGCACTGAGTTTATCCTCAAAAACCGCAGCGGCAGTCAGTTGTGAGGGAGGCAGATCCACTGTTACATAATCATCACAACTGGTAACCGCCAGAAGCGATAGGACAAAAACAAAACTTTTGGAGACAGACTTTTGAAAGCCTGCCGCTATATAATTCGATAGATTCATAATACGATTCATTAAAGGTTAAAAAGTAAGCTGTAGTCCCGCACTCAGCATCCGCAACGGTGGGAGAAATCCTGTCGTTTTAAACTCGGGGTCGGTTCCTTTGTAGGGCGTAAAAGTCAGCAGGTTCTGCCCTTCTACATACAAGCGGCACTGCAGTTGTCCGGTCCAGTTTTGCGGGAGCTCATACGAGAGCGATACGTTTTTCAACCTGATGTAGGAGGCATCAGTCACCACGCCGTCACTCGCCTGGAAGTTATTGAAAGCCTTGCCGGCATCAGAATTGGAATTGGTCGAATACATCTGGTATAATGTGGCATCCCCTGCCTGCTGCCAGCGGTCTGCCACCGATACCGGTTGATTCGACAACAATCCCGGACGTGAAAAGAAGTAATCGCTGCTGTAATTTTGCTGCTTAACAAACTGGAACAGAAAATCCAGCCGCAGGCGTTGATAGCGCAACTGGTTTTGCAGCCCTCCGTAAAAGGACGGATTAAAGTCGGCTACAGTTTTCTTATCCTGCTCTGCCGTTAGCACCCCGTCGCCATTTACATCTTCAAAAGTATAAGCACCTGTTGCAGGATTGACCCCGGTATAGTGGTACAACAGTTTTATGTTTATCGGATTACCTATGACGAACTGATTTCTATAGGTGGAAGCGGCAAGGTTTGGGAACGAAACCAATTTGTTTTTCATAAAGGAAATATTGAAATCGGTCGTCCAGGAGAAATCCTTCTTTTGCAGATTGACGGTGCGCAAACTCAGTTCAGTACCAGAGTTGGCTACGGTTGCATCAAGGTTGGCTTGTATAGAAGTAAAACCTGTGCTACCCGGCAGTGGGATACCGACCAACTGGTTGGAAGAGCGGTTACTATACCATGCCGCGGTTAGGAAAATGCGGTCTTTGAGAAAGCCTGTTTCTAGTGCAATTTCCAGTTTCCTATTGGTCTCCCAACCAAAATCAGGATTGAACAACCGTGTGGGCTGCATGCCCGTGCTGCCCTGATATCCGTTGGAAGTGGTACTGTAAGTATCCAAAAACTGGTAGTCGCCAATCTGGTCACTGCCCGTTGTCCCATAACTGGCGCGTAGTTTTCCAAAACTCAGGATACTGCTAGTGGCAAAAAAGGCTTCCCGCGAGAACAGCCATGCAGCACCCACAGCACCAAAATAGGCAAACTGTTTACCGGGACCAAAACGGCTCGACCCATCACGACGCCCGGTTAGGTTCACAATGTAACGCTCTTTGTAAGTATAGTTTGCCCTTGCAAAAAATGCTTGGTACTTATATTGGGAAGCATCGTCCGCCACCACATAAACGGCGCTTGCGGCAGCCAGTGTGTTCAACAGGCTGTTGCTTGTAAAACCATCGGCAAACAAGATCAGCTGGTTTCCTTCCTGCTGTTGAAACGTCCCTCCTGCCAATACAGCAACCTTTGAATCGCTCCATTGGCGGTTAAAATTCAGCTGTGGTTCTACACTATACGACTGGCGATTATTTGTATTTCGATACAGCGAGGAATAACTGCTGCCAAATCCCAGTGAGGGGTTATTTAGGGTCGAGGGATTGGTTCTTCGCTCATTATGGCGCAAGTCAGTAAAGCCAAAAGCGGTACGAAATTCCAAGCCTTCCACAATCTGGTAGGACAGCTGTGAATTGGCAATCAAACTTTGTGATTTTGCTAGATAGGACGCATACAATAACCGTAGCGGGTTGCTCCAGCTACCGTTTTCCCAGTTCAGCTTCCCTTGCGCGTCATACAAGGCAGGGGCATTGGGAGCAAGTATGCGGGAATCACGCGTCAGGTCGGTTGCCGGAAGGTCGTTGCCTTGTTGGGTGTACCCTACTGAAAAGTCGGCACGAAACCGGTCATCTTCGGAGGTATGGCTAAAGTTCCCTCGCACGCTTGCCCTGTTAAAAATAAAATCCCCAGGAAACACCGTGGTTTCGGTATGGTAGTTTGCCCCGAGATAAAACTGGTTGCGCTGGCTTCCACCGGTTACACTGGCCTGCAAATCCGTCAACTCCGAAGTGCCGCCGGTGAGTTCTTTTTGCCAATCGGTATAACGGGTTGGACTCCAGGTACCGTTGACATCATAGGCGCTTGTAGGCAATGTCGTGATACCATCATTGGCAAAAGCCTCCTTCCGCATGTCAAGATACTGCTGCGTATCCATCAAATCCATAAAGCGGGTAACGGTTCCATTCCCGCGGGATACATTAGCTGTGTATTTTGTTTTGCCCTGCTTCCCTTTTTTGGTGGTGATCAGCACAACACCGTTGGCACCACGGGAACCATAAATGGCAGTAGCATCGGCATCTTTTAAAATTTCGATACTCTCTATTTCGGTTGGGCTGATAATACTCAGCGGACTAGCCGATCGGGGCAATACACCGGTGGTATTGCTATAGCCAATGATATCCGAGGCAAACGGCACGCCGTCTACAAGATACAGGGGTTCGTTCCCTCCGGCACGCAGGCTGTTCTGTCCCCGTATCTGGATATCAAACCCGCCTCCGGCAATACCCGTAGTCTGGGTTACGTTTACCCCCGCCATCCTGCCTTGCATTGCAGCTAGCATATTATTAACAGGTTGTTTCTCTATGGCTGCAGCAGTGATTTTAGCAATACTGCCAGTGCGTTCGCTTTCTTTTACGGAATAGTAACCCGCATTAATTTTTACTTCCTGCAGTTGGGTAGCATCTTCTTGTAATTGGATGTTTATTGTTTTACGGCCGTTTATGGGTTCTGTAACAGTTATAAATCCCATGAAACTAAAGACCAAAACAGCGTCAGGCGATGCGGCAAGGGTATAGCGCCCATTAAAGTCGGAGATAGTGCCGCTACTAGCACTTCCTTTTATGGAAATGGTTACACCGGCTACAGGGCTTGTACCATCAGTGATAGTACCGCTTATTTGACTTTGTTGCCATACGGACTGCATTGGCCTGAGCAGCTTGTGAGCTAAAGCCGGGGTGTAACTTAAGGAGAACCCAAAAAGAATCAGGTACCAAAAAGCCGAACCACCCTTGTAAAATGAAAATTTATTCATAATATTGGTTAGTTAAATGAAACGTTAGTTTTGTTAGCGATGGTCCTCTATGCAGTTGTCGAGACGGTTAGAGGGCCTTTTTTGTTATGTCATTGCGAGGCACGAAGCAACCGCACTATTATTATTCTATCATAGGCACAATTTTTAATTGGATTTATATTCTTGCTTCTTTTTTTTTCTTTGTTCTATGCTCTTTATTCTTTATCCCAATTTAAAATTCAAAATTTAAAATAAAAATGACCTCTTTGCTCCTCACAATTCGGAAAGGGCTACTGTAGCGGTTTTTACATCTTTAAAAACGGCGGTTTTTTCCGTTGTGACTTTGGAAGATCCATTTCGGTAAAACTGTCGCAACCATAAAGCCAAAGACATATAAGTGCTATTAATGCCACTATTAATGCAGCTTTCATTTGTCTGTAGTATTTCATCTCATCAATTTTTATATCTTATAAAACCAATTGTATAGCTATTGAGATCTGGCGTAATGGTGGTATAAAAAAGGAAGATTGATTTTCAGGATCGGCTCCCAACCCTTTGTTTAATGAAATAATTTTCATAATATTGGTTTAGTGAATTGAAACGTGAGTTTTGTTTTTGCTATAGTCCTCTAGTTTAGCTTGCCGGCGAGTTAGGGGACTTTTTTGGTTTGGTCTTAAAGTCATCCAATTGAATGTCTTAAAGTCTTTAGGGATGGTGTTTTTTATATCATAAGTGTACGGGTTTGGGTGTTAGTTTATGGTTATTAAGTACTAAATAACCTGCACCTTTTATTAATAAATTCAAATTAAATTAACTAGGTGTTTTATTCAAAGGACCTTTCGGTGCAGGTGTGTCATTGCGAGGCACGAAGCAATCTCGATTTCAGGTAGTTATCATACAATCATAGGCAGTGCTGTTCGTTAGCATTAATTTTTGTAACAATAAGTAAATAGCAGATTGCGAGACTTGTAAATGAAGATTTAGCGCTAAGAATAAAGTTGAGTAATGCCAAAATAGTGGCCAAAAAAATGGCATGGAACTCAGCTTATTGACTTGAGGTACTGGAATACCGAGGAACAATAAGTGAGCCCACGCCATGGGGCGTGAGCATCTTACTTATCCTCTCGTTCCTTTTAAATTTCCAGTTTTCAAGTCGAGATTCAAAGCGAATGCTTCAAATATTTTTATATGAAGAATCGCAAATATATGTTATTGAAAACAAATATAATAAAAATATTTCTAATATGGATTATAGTCCATTGATAAAAATTAGAATTATGTGGCTCTTTGTAATATGTTAAGTGAAATAGATAAATATATAATTCAACGAGTTAGAGAGATTAGAGAGTCCCAAGGATTAACCCAAATGGATCTATCTCTTAGGCTTGGCAAGGGTGTTGGTTTTATTGGCGACATTGAAGCTCCTTCTAAAAAAGCAAAATATAATGTCAAACATTTAAATGACATTGCCAAAATATTTGGTTGTTCTCCCAAAGACTTTTGGCCAGATAAAGCACTATAATATAAAAGATGCCTCTCTAAATAGCATCTTTTTTAATTTTCAAGAAATACTATCAAATTGCATATTTCAATTCTGGAACTGTACACTATATAAAAAATTAAAACACATATTTTGAACTTAATTAGAGATTCAAAATATGAACTGGTAGAAATTCTAATAACAATACCATTATAATTGTCGGTAGACTTTGTCACATATATGCAAGTTATATATAAGCTTATTGAGTGTAAATCATTTAGCAATAGACTTAGTTAGATTCAAATAATATGAAAAAGTATTTTCATAATTCTTTTTCTTTTTCTCTCGTAATTTGCTAGATAAAGCTAAAGTGTCATCCGCTAGATTTGGACTAACTCCACCTAACACTGCTATTAGTAAAGGCGAAAGACCTTGAACAAAACCAAGATAAGCTGCTCCAACTCCAATAGTGTATTTAATTGTTTTATTAAGTATTTTGGAAAGTATTTCGTTTTGTGACTTCTGATAGTTTACAAAGTCTGGAGCTAGTTTCGTTTTAATGAGATTTTCCAAATCTTTTAAATCTAGATCCTTATAATTAGTCGAAACTATGCTGTTAATTTCAGTAGCAAGTCTTAATCTTAATTTGTATAACTCGTCAATACTTCTTTCTTTATAGGCCAATATTTGAGGAATGGTTAGTTCACTTAAAACTCTGTCACTTGCATATAAATATGAAGATTGAAATATCAAATTATTTAAATTCATTAAACCATAATTGTAATTTTCTAACCATTCTTTTTGGAGAACTAAATCACGATTATCTTTGGCTCTATTTACTTTATATTGATAAAAGTTATAAATATGAGGATCTATAAAAATTGGCATTAAATTATATTCACTGCTTATTGCTAGTTTTTTGTTCACTTTTCCGATAATTGAGAAATATTGTCTTTCAAAATCATTATCTATTTCCCTTTGTGAATTGGTGAAAAGTTTTTTGTAATAAGGTTTAGGAAATATGTTAACTCCGCTTAACTCTGGTAAAGGAGGACTTGGAAGAAACATATCAATCTGTGTTTTCCCTTCTTCTCGGAATAATTGATTGACATACTTAACACAATTACTGTCCGATGCGTCATAATCATATGCAATTTTTAGAGAGATAGCATTTTGCTGATAAAAATCAGTTTTCTTGTAATCAAGAATTTTTAAATTATTTTTTTCAATAGCTTTTTCAAACCTATCTAAAAGTTTTTCCTCTTCTTTTTTGTTTTCTTCTCCGTTATAAAGAGGTAAAACATTACTAAGCAAAAAGGCTTGATATGGTTTTTGATTAGCATCTTTACTGCCACCATAATTTAAAATACTTGCAACCGGCAAAGCATCTATTGGTGTAGAAGGCTTTTGTGTATTTTTAAATCTTTCTTGCATTTCAAATCCATTTAGAGATTTTAAATGAATAAGATCACCTGTATTATCATAATAATAGCAAATAGCCCCCTCCTCTAAAAAGTAAATCTGGTCTTTCGGAGGAGTTAAGTTAACTTGATCGAAAACTAATAGTAGTCGCTTTAATTGTAAAGCCGTTAATGGTTCATGGTTTACTACTAACCCACTTAAGCCTTTGTCAGGATCAAAAATAGTCATGTGTTTGTAATTTAAAATTGGAGGAAATTACGAAAAAGCATGCATATAATATCGATTTAGCTGCAATTGAGTAATAATTTATAATTTTAAGTTGGTTTTGTAATTGGTTCAATAGTGATAATCTGAAAGATAAATCTTAATTTAGTACCAAAAAACCATTTGTAGTATCAGAACATTACCAGCAAGCTTAAATTACAAATATGCCAATATATTACACTAATAACGGAGAACTTTTCGCTTGGTATAAAGAAGATACTATTAAAAAATTTCGTTCAAAAATTTCATCTGAGTTAATTAAAACTTACGGTAAAGGGCCTTTTGACGAAAAGCGAATTGTCGAAATTCTATTTTTTACTCTCGATTTGTATCAAAATGATTTTTTAAAAATTTTACAGAACGAAACAGAACTTGCCTTTTATCAAAACTTATTTCTTTTACATGAATTTTCATCTAAAATCCATCAGGAAAAACTTAATGAATCCTATCAAGGAGTCATCAATGATAAAGAGTTTGCCATTTATCGCCGTATTCTCAAATTGTGCCTTGAACAAGCTTGTGATTTGAAATTGAATTATAACGTTGAAGGATCATCCGAATATCTCAAAAGCAAAGAAGATGTGATAGATTGTTTACTTTACTTAGGCGACCATATTTATAGCTATTCAAATCTCTTAGCTTCTCAAGATTTAATAAATGACTCTGTAGATTTAAAGTTTACACCGGACGATCAATTCTATTTTGACTTTAAGCATCATTATGGATATTTAATAACGGAAGTAAGTAAAAGTTACCCAGATCATATTGCTGAAGCAGTCGTCGGAGATGATGATTTTAATGATTTTGTAACTGCACTTAATAGCTGTTTAGGCATTGATTACGGAGCAGTCGTTGATACTATTAAACGAATCCATGAACATTTACCAGGGGGGAAATTTACTCTTGACGAACCTTTTATATATCCCAAAAATTTAGAAAATTTATACGGTATTCCATTTCAGCACGGTGAAACTTTTTTTAAAGGACTAACTTTAAATAAGGACAATAAAATGTCTTTAAAAGAAGCTGTTTATCGTCCGCATAATACAACAAAATATTTATATCGACCTTTTTTGATATGGAATGTTGATGGGAAAGACTTAACAATAGTCGGAGACAAAATCTTTATTGAAAGTATTCATTCATTATGTACCAACGCATTTGGATGGAATAAATATCCAATCGAATGGGAGAACGAATGTTTCAAAAAATACATTCAGTCTAAAGTTTCTAAAAACGATAAAATATTAGAGGATAAAGCTGAAAAATTATTACAGGAAAATAATGTAATTTATGATAGAAACTTAAAATATCTAAAAAAATGGAATCATCGAAACTTAAATATTGATAACGATCTCTGTGGCGAAATTGACTTTCTGTTTATACATAATAAATCTATTTACATTGCTGACAGCAAACATCTGATAGCACGATATGATATGAATAACTTCAAAAATGATTCTGCATATTTTGAAAGAAATAAAAAAGCTTACAATAAAACCATTAAGCGTAAGATGAATTTTTTAAAAGCTAATATTAGTGATGTACAGGAACATTTTCAAGTTAAATTAAATGACAAAAACCTAAAAATTGAAGACTGTACAATTGAAGCAATATTTATTGTAAATACGCCAACTTTTATTATGTACAATAATGAATTCCGCATCTATACACTGAAATCATTTAGAGAATTATTAGAAAACACATTTATAGACCAAGAATACTCTTTACTGATTGACGAAGAAAATAATCAAAAGTTTTTAAATGTTAAATATCCATATTTTCAAAAGCCAATCTACAAAGTTTTTGACATCAAAGATTACGAGGACGAATAAACCCCGTTGGCGTGGAATTGCATTCTGTGACTGTCGATGAGAAGAACTCTCTCAAAAAAATAAGAGTATTTTTTTTATAAAATCCAATAACATAGATTTTTAATCCATTGGATAAATATCTTTAATCACTCAAATTTAAGTGTTCAATTCTCGAATCACACACCATACTATTTGTTGCTGCCATTATAAAACTATAGGTTTGAGGTCTTAATCAAATTTATAATCACAATGCAGTGGTATGAAATTTTAGTAGCAATACCTGTTATAATTGTCGGCGCATACATCCGGGGTAAAGTCTATGAACATAAAAAGAACTGGTTTAAAAACGATAGTTGGAGAACTAGACGAAAATGAAAAAGATGTCGGGAGGCGTCTTTTTTATATCGTCAAACCAGTGTCTTTTTACAAAAAGGATACGATTGTAGTTCAAATCGCATATATTTACTTCCAAACTCTACTCGTCCTTATATTTTTACCTTAAAGACGGAAGTGCATTCGTGCCTGTCTTTACAAGATATAAAACTTATGTTATCTGAGAACATAATAGAATTAATTATTGATTAGACAACTCGTTACTTAATATATGTATTAAGTACATCTGTAAAATTAAGTTTTTTAAAATATTTAAAATAACTTAAAGCAACATTTTTGTAAAAATAAGGTTTTTTTTAAATACTTATTTTTACATTTGTGTAAAAATAAGAACTATTATGAGTTTTGATACTGTTATTCCAACATCCAAACGAATAGAACGTTTGCAATACGAAAACCCTTGGTGGGCATCAGGCAATGTGCAACAAACCTATCAAGATATGTCTAAAAGACTGTATTTTGATTTGTTCTATCCTTTTGTAAAAGAAACCGACATCAAGCGAGCTGTAGTCCTTATGGGACCACGCCGTGTGGGAAAAACAGTAATGATGTATCACACCATTCAAGAGCTAATCAAGGAAAATATTGCGCCCCAAAAAATCTTTTTCATAGGCATTGACAATCCTATTTATATGCACCTGAGTTTAGAAGACATTCTGCTCTTGGCAAAAGAAGCCGTGCAATTAAATAACCTAGAAGGTTGTTTTGTTTTTTTTGATGAAATTCAATACCTTAAAGATTGGGAACGCCATCTTAAAGTATTGGTAGATTCTTATCCAAAAACCAAATTTGTAGTATCGGGTTCGGCTGCTGCTGCCTTACGCTTGCAAAGCTCCGAAAGTGGTGCAGGTCGTTTTACCGATTTTATGTTGCCACCTCTTACTTTTCACGAATACATTCATTTAAAGGGTTTGAATCATTTGGTGCAACCAAAAACGATACTGTACAATGGTAAAGAAATTCCTTTTTTTATTACCCACGACAACAAGGCATTCAACAAAGAATTTTTTCACTATCTGAACTTTGGCGGTTATCCCGAAGTGGTCTTGTCAGAAAAGATACAAAGTGATATGGGACGTTATGTAAAAAATGATATTGTAGATAAAGTATTACTTCGAGATTTACCCAGTTTATATGGCATCAAAGACGTGCAAGAGCTAAATAGCTTTTTTAGTTATTTGGCCTATAATACAGGAAATGAATTTTCTTTTGAAAGATTAGGAAAAGACAGTGGTATTGCAAAAGAAATTATCAAAAAGTATTTAGAATATCTGGAAGCAGCATTTTTAATTAAAGTAATTCATAAGATTGATGATAACGCTAAAAAGTTTAAAAGAGTTACCAGTTTTAAAGTCTATTTAACCAATTCTTCTTTACGAACCGCTTTATTTTCACCTATTGTAGAAACGGACAAAGAAACGGGCAATATGGTCGAAACCGCCATTTTTTCACAATGGATGCATCGTGAAAATCTCGATTTAAAATATGCCCGATGGAAAATGGGACGCTCCGAAGGCGAAGTGGATATTGTATTACTAGACAACAAATTATTTAAACCGCAATGGTGTGTAGAAATCAAATGGAGCAATCGTTATGTGGAAAAACCACAAGAATTGAATAGTTTAATCTATTTCTGCAAACAAAATAATTTCAAAGCCACATTGGTAACTACCATTGATATATCAGACAACAAAACCATAGAAGAAATAAATATAACCTACGTTCCAGCTGCCGTTTACGCTTATAACATAGGAGTTAACACATTAGAAATAAAATCTAATTGGTAATAAAATACTACCGACCCGCCCGCTCGAAGAACTTAAAACGGAGCAAAATACAATTAAACTTCCGTTTCTACTCGCCCTTATAGTTGCCACTTCAGAAAATCACGGTAAGAATTTAAGCATTGACCGCAGGAAGTGATCCCGGAGCCGAGTTTGAAACACGAGCGGCTGGGGTCACGATAGGAAAATCCGTCCGATGATTTTGGGATAAAAATATTCAGGCTTGAAATCGAAGATTCATGAATACCAAAAACAATAATAACCCATGAATATTTTTTGTTTCTTTTTAAATCAAAGATTCACGAACTCCAATAAATTATTAACTCGTGAGTAATCAAGACAAAAGAAAATAATCTCTTGATCAACAAAAATAGCAGTAAACGTACAATTACATCCTCTTCAGACCCCCTGCTGGCGCGAGCGTCTCGCTCGTGCACACAATCAAAATCAATTAAGATCTTATTTCTAAAACAGTCTGATAATTATTCCTGAAGGCAGAATTATATTGTCTAAGTATGAATGATTAGCCTACAACCCCTTAAAATATAGAAGTGTTTCTTTTATATAAAATCTGATTGAAATAAATTTTCAATTCATAGGATAAATATCTTTTACACTCAAATTTATGCACTCAATTCCAGAATCACAAACTCCTATTTTACATGATTTACTCATGATAATATAATTCTACAACTTGCTTTATATATGGCAAATATTGAAATTTATTTAATTTTATGGTCAACTATTTTCTGGACGAGACAGAAAGCAAAAAAGCCTACTAAATTAATGGTAGGCTTTTTTAAATTAATTCTTCTTGTCGTGATCGTGAGGTTTTAAAGTTGGATGCTTAGGCTGATTTTCAGGAGTAACTCGTTGTCTTCTGTCTTCTTTTCCTCCTTCAGTCTTTCTTTTGGGCCCCGGTTTAATGTCTGCTTTAATTGTTTCCATAGTGTTATTTTGGTTAGGTTAATAAATTAGTAAGTAAGATAAAAAGTGATGTTTTAACTATTTCATGTTTACAGGCTGTCAACCCGCGACAGTTTTCAGTTTAATGATGTTTTTTTGCTCCTCTTAGCCCACAGATGTAGACTTTAGTCTCTACTTGGTGAAAAGAAGTTAGAGACACAAAAAGAACGATTACAATAGATTCCATTTTAATTATTTTGATATTAATAGTGTTAATTCACTTGTAGATGGTATTCATTTCCGTCCTTGTCAACCGCTTCTAGCTTGTCATAATCAATCCATTCTGCTGTGATCTCAATTTCTCCATCAGTTGTAATTAATATACCAGCGCCTTGTTTTCCTTGAATATTGATGTTTCCAAATACTGAATCTCCTAGAGCATTATATCCACTTACATCATAATTATACTCATAATGACCCGGTTTACCAGTGCGGTGTTCATATTGACGATGTGTATCATTCTGATACGTTTTTGCTTCTTCAGGAGTAATAGTTTTTCGATCATCTGGTTTGATAAACTCCTTATAAAATGTATTGATTTTTTGAGGAGGCTTTTCTTTTTTACAACTAATTATTCCCAAAGCCATTATTATAAATACTATTCTAAAATTGCTAAGCATTTTCGTTTAAGGAGTTAAAATAAATATTGATATAAAATGGTTACTTTTTATTGACGATTTGTATCTAATATAAAATCCTTAATGATTGTATCCATATTAGAGGGTAAGTCTGCCGTTTTTATTTCAAAATGTTTTATTTTCATTGCTGTAAACCATTTACTCCAATAGGCACGGATTACTTTTTCTTCATAAGGATTATTTTTATTAGGGTTTATTCCTAAAACTAGAACTTCAAGATTTGATAAGTCATCGTTTGCTTTGATAAAACCATAATGCTTGTTTTGAATTTTTTCACTCCAATCTTTACTGTTTAATCCGTTTTTTCGAATGAGTTCCGGTGTGATATAGGTACTTAAGTTACCTTCTATCATTCGGGTGTCTTCGTAAAACATATATCCATCAGTTAATACTACAAGTATATTTCTGTGTTTATCATCTATACATTGATCTTTTACTTTGTTTTCAAAAAAGCTCCATATATCTGAGCCTATGTAGTTATCATCTTTTATTGCGGACTCATATATTTTTAAAGTCTGGGCGGCATAATTTGAATTTATAGAATTCAAATACTCTTTGGATACATTATTTTTATCAATAGCAATTCTTAATTTTTTAGAAATGGAATTAATTTCAGGGTCTAATGGTTCCGGATTGAAAAACAATTGCATTTTATCATCAATCTGTCTTATTCTTTTTGATCTCAAATGTTGAGTAAAGGCTTCAGAAATAGATTTTATATACCCTAAATCTCTTTGAAAATATTCCATTGTTGGATTAGGATTTTTTTTGACACTTATTCTGTCCGATAAATCTAGAAGTATACTAATGTTGTAATTTTCCTGAATAGGGCGACTAATTATAGTTTTATCATTCTTATTTTCTGTATCTTCTTTACATGAAGATACAGAAACGATAAAAAATGATAGTAAAATAGTTTTTAAAATATCTTTCATAAGATTAGTTTTTAGAATATACTAAATGTTGGAAATCAGGATCAATTAGATTTAGTTTGTCCAAATGCTCAATTGATAAAATATCGCAGTTTTCCAATAATTCTGTTTTTTCCTTATGAGGTAAAGCTATTTCAGTATTAATGGCTTGAAACCAGCCTTCTTTATATTGATGATGATAATGAAGG
The DNA here is from genome assembly GCF_048158585.1 of Flavobacterium galactosi. Classification (NCBI taxonomy): domain Bacteria; kingdom Pseudomonadati; phylum Bacteroidota; class Flavobacteriia; order Flavobacteriales; family Flavobacteriaceae; genus Flavobacterium; species Flavobacterium galactosi. The sequence continues at coordinate 160,961 of NZ_JBLNKV010000004.1, read as the reverse complement.
TATTCTTTCACTGGAAATACAAAACCATCTATTTTAGATTGCAGTTCTGAAATCTTACCATTAATGGTAACTATTTGTTGTTTAAAATCATTGACTTTATTAATATATACCGTTGTTAGTTTGTTTAAATCAATAAGCTTCTCTTTTTGTCCTCTAATGTAAGCCCTGATTTTATCGATGTTTTCGAATTCTTTCATCACAAAATCAAAAACAAGTCCCCAAATAATATACACTACAAATCCAGCAAATATGATCATCCAAAACTCAGCTTCCCCCAATGCTATATCTAAATTATAAGGTGAGGAATCGGTAGTTTTATTAAATTCATATATTTTTTTCTCAATTTGATAAGCCAGAAGTGCGTCAAACAAAAATGTTGTAATAAATAAACCAATGATTCTAAAGATATTTTTGATACCCTTTACTTTTTGTACCATATGAATTACATAGCCTAATCCCATGAAAACAAAAGGAATAGTAATTACTAAAACCCCTTCTAACCAACTTGCTTTAAATGAGTTTGTCAATGCATCTGCATCAAAAATGGCAGCTGTTAAACTATCATTTGAAAACTCCTTGAAAAATGCAGAATAAGAGGCCGAGATATAAAACACTAATAAATAAAGCGTTATAGGTAATAACAAGATTAGTCCAATATAAAAATGTGCTTTTAGACCTTTGCCTTCTTCAATTCCAAATTTGTCAGGATTACGCTTTACTTCAACAATTTCACTTTTTATCTGATTAATATCTTCATTCAGGTCTTGTTCTTTTTTTTCATAAATTCCTATTGCCGCCTCACACTTTTTTAGTTCTGTCCTATTTTTTTCCTGTTCTTCCCTGTAAGGTTGTTTCAAACGGTCTTGCTCTAATTTTTGTTTTCGACATTGATCTTCAAAACTCATGTATAAATTTTGAAGGCAAGCTTTTAGAACGATTGGTTTTCCAGTCGCTTTTATTGATGCGGCAAAGCCACTCTGATAATAGGTTATTCTTATTTGATCCCTGTCATTTTCATTTTCATCAATATCATTTTTCGGAGCTTCATCAACTTTTTTTAGACTGAATAACTGTGTTAGTGATTTCATAATTTAAGAATTTAGTTGATTAATAATTGCTTCTTTGCTAATGCCTTTCTTAACACAATCAATTAGATAATCGGTTAACTCATTTATGTTTTCATCCAAAAAATTAAATTTACGACAGTATTTTTTGAGCATATTTAATTCATCATCTGTTACCTTCTCATCAGCCCAAATAATTCTGGCAAAATCATATAAGTATTCAATCCTTGTATCTAAATTTTCTGGAATACTCAACTCGGTATTGATTGGATTAAGAAAAAGTTTATCGAGTTCTTCTTTTGGAATCCCTCGTTCATCCGCAAAATGATATAGCATTTGAAGTTCTAACACGTCAAATTGATCATCTGTTAAGGCCATTTGGTAAAGTCGAAGGAAATGACTTTTTAGTTGAATGCTCATGCTATGATTTGAATTCATATTTTGAAAATTAGATTATTAAAAATGTCTTATTTACTTTATTCAAACTAAGATTTTCTTGCTTTTTTTGAATTTTTTCTACTTTTGATGTTTTTTGAAACAGGTTCCTTTTTTGGAGTAGGCGCACAAACACCGCAGGTTCCTCCTTCTTTGGCACAGTGTTTACAACCCGAACAATTTTTACAGGCGGCGCAATATTCAGAACCAGAACATCCCCTGCTTTCACAGGTTGAAGCAATTAATTTTTCCGGAGTGGTTTGACCTGAAACGGTCCAAGTAAAAAGGAAAAATAAAAAGGAGTGTAAAAATATTTTCATAATAATATTATTTTAAGATTTGATAAAATAGTACGCCAAAACTGAAGTAGATAATAACCGTCAAAAGACATCCACTTGATTTTGATGAATTAAATGATTTTCTATAAGAAACACCAGATACCCCGGTCCTTACTGAGAAACCCTTGTTACTAATCGTTCCGCCTTTCGTCCTTAGACTCGGAGAAATTCCTGATTTGCTTATATTGAAACCAAGTCCTCCTCCAAGCTTAATTCTTTTTTGAAATCTAAAACTCATAACTTAGCTTGTATGACAACTATTGGAGCAAGTCTTACATCCATTAGATTTGGAATATGTTTTCTTTGCTTCTGTTACTGCAGCCGCACAATTTGTGAACTCTCCTAAATATTTTCTATTATCAGAGTTTGGAAGATAGTTACAATCTTCAGTATGCACTTCATGATCTCCGTTCGATTGTGCATTTTTGTTTACATAGTACTTCATAATTTATAATTTTAGTGGATTAATAATCTTTCTGCGATTTCTTCTTTTTCAATTACTATTCCTGAAGGAAGAAGCATTTGAGTTTTATTACTTATGGGATTTTTAAAAATTTCAAAACCCCCTCTACAATTTTGATATCTAAAACGAAAGGCACTCAAACCTTTAATAAATCCTTCAGTTTGGGTAATTTCAAATACATAATTAGAACATGATTTTTTAAAAACACATTTCTTTCTTTTATTCTGAGGAATAAGAATCCAATACAATCGAATTGCAAAAAGAATTAGATATTTCATTTTATTTTTCAAAAACCACCATTTGCCTGTTTGTTGTATAACCTGGCTTTCCTCCTAATCCGAAACAACCTGATTCCGGTTGTACAAAAGTGGAAACACTCTCAAGTCTTACATATTTCCACCCTTGACTAGTATAATGTTTTATTAAACTCTCTAACTGTTCAGCAACATGGTTAGAATTGCCTTTATTTGCATCTATTGAAGCTACGAAAGGGATTACTTTATATTCCATACTATTTAATTTAATAATTTATTCAAAGATAAAATCATTAAAATTCAACTCCTTACGGTAAACCGTAACATAACTCATTATTTTATTTAAGACATAAAAAAAGCTCCCGAAGGAGCTAGAATGTTAAGAGTAAATTAGGGTATTCTAGGAATGAAATTTTAAATAATTCCTAAATCCTTGGCTATAGCTACAAGATGTACAGTATTATTTGCTTTGAAATAAATTTTGAGTTTATTGATATGTTTTTCAATAGAACTTTTACTGTTAGGACTAATGCCTTCTTTTTTAAATTCCGCTTCTATATTTTCTTGAGATATCCCTATGGAGAGATACTTGATTAACTGCACGTCATAATTGTCTATTTCACTTGTAGTCTTATCTTGAAGCAGATACAACAATTCAGGAGAAATGTTTTCTGGTTCATTATTGTAGGTTTTTTGAATGGCTTTTTTTAGATCGTATATTGTGTTTCTTCCTTTTATTACATAGCCATCTATATTAAGCTCGTCAAATAGTAATTTGACACGATGTGCTCTGTCTTCAATCGAAAAAACAATTATTTTAATGTTAGGACACTGCTTTTTAACTGCAGCTATCAATTCTTCACCCGAATTGAGTTGGTTCAATTGGTGATCTGCCTTAAAGGACAAATCAGAAATAAGCAGTTGAAAAGGAGCACCGTCTAAATGTGCTTTTTTAACCTTTAACAAAGCTTCATCACAATATTTTGCATATTGAATTTCAAGAACATTTAGTTCATTTAGTATCTGGGCAGCACCCAAATCATTAAAATCAATATCATCTGCAATTAAAACTTTTGTAAACATATTTATATATTATTTTGGAACTAAAATTTTAGCCTTGAAACCTTTATTGGTTTGAGAATCAAAAGTAAGTATTCCATTTACCGTCTCAATACGGTTTTCCGCATTCTGGAGACCATTTTTTAAAATTAGTTTCTCCGAAAAACCAACTCCATTATCTGAATAGTCAATTTTAAGAGAATTTTGTTCCATATCAAAACCAATTACCACAAAACTGGCTTGACTGTATTTTTTCATATTAACCATAAGTTCTTGTAATACTCTTTGTATGGCAATCTTTTTTTCCGTTTGAACTTTTGACCAATCTATTGGGTTACCATTTTTAATAATAACTTCGGTACTACTACTTTTATAGTTATTGAGCATTTGTTTTAAATTCTGTTCAAAACGTTCTCCAGTTTCTATAGGACTATTCGCTTTAGAAAAATTTCGTGTTCTAACATATATTTTATCAAGATTATCTAAAAGAGTTTCTTTTTTTATCGGATTCTGTAAATCTTGAGTTCCAGCAAAAGTCATGGCATAAAAAACATCATTAGCTAATTCATCATGGAGTTCTTTAGAAATTCGGGTTTCGGTACTGTAACTTGCCTCTAAGCGTTCTTGTTTGCCTTTGCTTTTGTAGTAATTGATTATAAATACAATCCCGCCAAGTAGTACAACAAATCCAAAAAACAACAAGTACTTTTGGTTCTTTTGTGTTTCAAGTTGCAAAAGGGTTTCTGCCCTTTGTCCCTTATATTTTATGCTTTCCAGAATGGCTTTTCTAGAATCATATCTAATTTTAGTAAACTGATTTTTAGCATTATTCCGTACTTTTTTAATACTATCGTTTAGATTTATAAACAATATGGCGTAAGTATTTATTCCTTTTTCTTGATTATGTGACATTAAAAATGCCAAGGCTCCCAATCGTTCGTCAATACTTTGCTGTTTCGTTGCCTCATAATAAGCATGTAGTGCATATACTTTTGATTTTTGGTAATTTTTATTTTGATAGTAATCGGCTAAATGCAAATAGCTTTCAATACTTCCATAGGAATCGTTAATTCTAGTTCTGATGGCTAAAGCCTGATTCATTAATGCTAGTCCTTTTGGAATCTGATTATCTTTATAATAAGCAAATCCTAGATTGTCAATAATTCTAGCTTTTTTATTCTGAAGTGTATCTAAAATATCAGACTTTAAAAATGGCTCTAAAAGTACTATTGCTTTTCTGTACTTTTTTTGTTCCATATAAACTGCAGCGATATTATTGAGAACAGCCACTCTAGATACGGAATCTTTTACAGTTTTTAAAATTGTAGTAAAATAACGAACGGCGTCATCGTAATTTTTTAGTTCTTTTGCTGAGATTCCGAATAAATTATTTGCCGCCACCTGATATTGTAAATCATTGTTTATGTACGGCAAAGCTTCAGTCAAAGTTTCTTCACTGCTGTAATAATCTCCATAGGTCTGTTGGATATGTGCCATTCCAACTAGATTATAGGCAATATATTTGCTGTTACCCTCCTTTTTAAATAGTTCTGTAGATTTTAAATAATAATAGAAAGCACTATCCAGTCTATTATCCCTACTGAAGGAATCACCTAATTCTGAATATTTCTGGGCTAAAAGTTTTTTTTGACTTTCTTGTTTTTTAGAAGTATCAATACTTGTTTCTATGCTCTTTTGACAAGATATGATTGAAAGCAAAAGCAATACAATAAAAAACGGGGAACGCAACATATAAAGTTTCTTTCCCCGAAATTAGTATTTAATTGCAAATTAATGCATCTTATTATGGATTTTTTGGTGGTGTTATAATAATTATTTCATCGCCAGGACCTTCAGTAGCCATAGGAGTACTTGTATTGGACAAGGGACTAGTATCACTTTCCTTGAATTTCAGACCTTCTTTTTGAACTCCAAAATCTTTTGCTTGAGGAGTTGCACTATCAATCGCATCCGCATCACATGATACCATAACTAAGCCCGATACTACTACCATAGCAGCTATAAAAAATATTTTTTTCATGATTTTAATTGTTAAAAATTTGACATAGGTTTGGCTGTTCGATATCTTTAATCGAATAATTATTAAAGGCCAAACCATTAAAATGAGAACAGTTTTTTTTGGTTGTGGGAAGTAAAGTGGGCTAGTACGGAATCGTTTAATTATACTTCCCGGAATAAAAATTCTGTTCTGTATAGCCTCACTTTTATAGAAGTAGTTTTGTACATTTGTCCGTATCGCGAAATAGAACAAGAACTAATTCTGAAGCAAAGTAATGAAGCTTCTGCAGTAAAATTGATCCGGAATTCCTATGATTCCCAGTAATACCGTGGATTCCTGAAAATTCCTAAAAATTCCTTTAAGCTTATGGTGAAAAATACTTTAGAAGATTATAAAGCAGCAGTTAAATTGAAGTATGAGCTTGAAAAGATTGGAACCCATTCCAGTTTTTTGCTAAATCCTTCTCGTGCCAAATTGAGGAAATTGTGTGGCGAGTTATTTAAGAATAATACTAACACTGATGATTTAAAAAGCTTTTCTGCTTTTTTTCAATTTGATTTTGTTTTAAATTGCTCCAATAAATTAAAAGACCAAACAGATAAATTCAGGCCTATTGAAACATTTTTTAAAGGAGAAACTGATTTAACTGATATTGAAGCAGTGAATATTGCAGCAATATTAGTCGATTTTAATCCGCGGCCTTACCTTAAATTCTCAAAACAGGAGGCTTTTAAAAAAGAGAATATCCTCATTACTAGTATTGAAAGTGCAGATACAGAGGATGTTTTTGGAGTGGCTAAGATTGTTAAAAATAAGAGTAGTAGTTCCGACCAATCAATTCAACCATCATCCTTGGAAAAGAAGGAATTACGTATTTTTCAAAAAAAGTTAGTTATTCCTGGACTGGTAGTAGTTGCAATGTTGAGTGGTTTTGGATACATTTTTTTACCTAAAAAAGAGTGCATGCAATGGCAAAAAGACCATTATGAAGCTGTTGTTTGTGAAACCAAAGCAGTTGGTATTGTAAACTTGTATTCAACTATGCCTCTAAATAAAAATATGCTAAATTTTAGAAAAATTGAAATTTGTGATACAACAACCTTTTTTAAGCATAATAAACCACTATTGTGGTATTATAAAACTAGAGATCATTTGGATTTTTTTAATGGACCAGGTTTTAACCCTGAAAATGAAAAACCTTTAAAACCGATTACCCAATATATGGTTGATAAATATATTAAGTAAACCCGATAATGCAGATTTGCAGTACATGCAAGTTCGCAATAGGAAAATGCTTCAGATGATTTTTGGTATAAGAAGATTCAGACTTGAAATCGAAGATTCATGAATACCAAAAAACAGTAATATAATTACATCCTCTAGCCTCCCTTATAGTTGTCATACCAGAAAATCATGGCAAGGATTTTAGTCATGGCCGCAAGGAGTGACCCTGGAGTCGAGTGTGAAACACGAGCTGCTGGGGTTGCGATAGGAAAATACGTCCGTAATTTTTTGGATAAAAACATGGAGGCTTGATTTTTTGTTTCTTTTGTATCAAGACAAAAGAAAAATATCCTTAATCAACAAGAAACTTGTCGTGTCAGTGCTATACACAATAGAAAATAAATCATAACCACTATGCAATTCGGGAATTTCGCTATTCAATTCGGGAATCGAACACCATACCATTTGCACCCCTAGCAATCATCAAATAGATTTGCCTCCTGATTCAAGTACGGAATCAGTCCAATTATCAATCTAAAACAGCCCTAATGAAATTGTTTTCTGAATCCTTGATGTCCGAATTAGAACATCAATTAAAATCAATCCATCTGGAAACAGAAAATCCGATACAGTTGTCCGAACTGGCAATAAAAAGTACCATTGCTGTCTTAGAGAAATTGAAGAACTTTTTCATAAAATACAAACCGCTGAACAAAAGGGAGGAAATTGAATTCTTTCGGGACATTAAGCCAAAGTTTGCCAGCAAATTGATTTACTACAACAAAATCTATACTATTGAAACCAACAGGCCGTTGGGTACTCAAAAAATAATACGTAAATATTACAAAGCAGAACTCCTTAAATTAAAAGTCTTTTTCGAGGAGAATCAGGAGTTTTACCGCTACTACCGCACTTCTAACAACTACCTCGATAATAAATATTTTATAAGGGCAAAATACGACCTTAAGCTAATGCTCGACAGTTCCTATTTTCTGGCAGACCATCGCTTCGCAACCTCGCATGACAATAAAGTGGCAAGCATACTTGCCAATGATGAGATAAAAGTTTTTCTGGAAGAGCAAATAGAAAAATTAGGCAGAAAGACAGTAAAAACAGAGGTACCTTCCCAACTCTCTAAAGGCCCAAAATGGACAGCATCAAAAGTAGAACTGATCGAGTTAATTTATGCACTCCATACCGAAGGCGTTTTTAATAACGGGGTCTCAGGACTAAAAGAAGTCACAACCTTTTTCGAGTCATCCTTTAATATTGATTTAGGACAGTTCAACAGGGTTTTTCTGGAAATCCGAAACAGGAAATCCGAGAGGACAAAATTTCTGAATACACTCAAAAATAAACTCATAATCCGCATGGATGACGCCGATGAAAATTAAAAAAGGCTGCTCACAAAAATGAGCAACCCTTTTTAGAATTGACTGTACAAACGGATAATCTTAAAACTGAGGCCCACTACTTTGCACCCCTGTTACCTTCCATAAAACGGGTTATAAGCTTTTTCCAGTCTGGGTCAATGATATCATCTCCCTCCGTTTTAGTCGAATAAGTCGAAAAACTTTCTGGCACATAATGGGACTCAAATAACTCATTATTGACACGTTCGGCGGAAACAAAGGGTTCTTCAATGCTGGCAGCCACTGCATCCTCTTTCCTTAAATTATAATAATTAATTTCAGTCTTTGGTTCTACCTTGCCTAAAGTATTATCCGATACAAAAGGAGTATCGGTAGTACAGGAATCAAGTGCAAACAAAAAGGACACACAAATTAAAGTGCTAAGACCTGAATAGAATTTTTTCATCTTTGTTAATGTTTTAAATGTTACTGATTACTTTTTTCATCAGTTCATTTCTCCCGGGGTAATCTGAACAGTGTTGATATTGGTTTCGCTCATAACAAAACCGTTTGAATTCAGAGCAAAACTAATAGGACGTTTCCCCGCCGGCAAGCATACAACTGCTCAATTCGCGAATCTACTATATGCAATTCCTGAATCGAACACAGAACATTTTTCAGATAAAAAACAACAATCCAAAGAGTTACATTCAGAAAGACGAAAAGAGTATGTACTAGGGTAATTCTTGCATCTTTTAAATTATTTTAGTTACATTTATTGCACAGAAATTGAATACCGTAGTACACCAATCCTGTGTTATTCTAATTAAAAAGCCCCCAATCTTTTAGAAATATGACAAAAAAATACTTACTTATATTATGGGTATGTGTATATCATTACGCCTATGCACAACAAAATAATTTTGTCATTCCGGACAGTCTTTCAACCAAAGACTATGAATATTTTAGCAAAAAAATAGTATATAAGGAAAAGGACAGTATTAAAGAACGACTCTATGCACAATCATGGTTAGCAAAAGCAAAATGGGAGAAAAACTTCGGTCAAATGGCGCACTCCTATAAAGCCTTAATTTATACGAGCAATAAAAAGCTCCAACTTATATATGCCGACAGTATGCTGACAGCGGCAAAACGGACAGCCGACATGGAATTAATCGGATCTGTCTACATGACAAAAGGGGTTGTATATTATGATCGTAAAGAGCTCATGAATGCCCTCGACAACTACCTGATAGCAGATGAATACATTTCAAAGACAAACAACCACTACCTCATTTACAAAGTAAAATATGGCGTTGCTCAGATCAAATATTACCTTGCGTTTTACGATGAGGCAATAGCATTATTTCAAGAATGCATCAACTATTTCAAGGAAGAAAATGAACGCGCCTATCTGAATTCACTTCATTCTTTAGGGCTTTGTTACAACCGCATAGGGAAATATAACCTGTGCAGCCAGATGAATCTAGTGGGACTGAGCGCGGGTCTACGTTTTAAAAATTTAGAAATGGAGCCCTACTTCATCCATTCCGAAGGAGTAAACCAGTATTTCAAACACAATTATAGGGACGCAATAAAGAAATTGACAAAGGCACTGCCTGCTGTGAAAGACAATAAAGACTTTACAAACGTAACGACTGCCTATTTTTACATCGGTAAAAGCTACTGGGCCCAAAAGTTGCAGGAAAAGGCATTACCCTACTTAAAAAAGATAGATGAAGCGTTTCAAAAACAAAAGTATATACGTCCGGATTTAAGGGAAGCCTATGAAATATTAATTGATTATTATCAGCAACGAAACGATAAAGAATTAGAGTTATATTATGTCACAACCCTTTTAGAAGTAGACCAAGTGCTGCTTAAGGATTACAAATACCTTTCAGGGAAAATACACAAAGAATACGACACAAAAAAATTACTGCAAACGCAAAGAAACAATGAACAATACTGGACAGTTGTAGTTTGCATTATAATTACCATAATGACAGTATTCATGGCGTTTCTGGTGTACAGACACGTTAAGAATAAAAGACTATTTGAAGAATTAATGAATCGCAAACCCGAAACGATCCAATCATTGGTTTCAAACAATAGCAGTAAAGAACTCGATATCAATCCCGAAGTGATTGCCTCTATTTTAAAAAATCTAGAAAAATTTGAACGCAATAAAAAATACCTTGAAAAAGACATGACTTTGGCAAAAATGGCTTCAGTATTAAACACCAATACGAAATACGTTTCAAAAATTATTGCACGCTACCGTGACAAAGGAACCGTTGACTATATCAGCAATTTAAAGATTGATCATATTATAGAATTACTCAAAAACGAAAACAAATACCGCAACTACACCAACAAGGCATTGGGAGAAGAATCCGGCTTCGGTTCCACCCAAAACTTCACCCGGGCCTTCAATAACCGAACAGGCCTCTCTCCCTCCTACTTCATCAGTAAATTAAGAAGTCAATAGCATCATCTGGGACATCTTAGTCGTAGTGAGTGATTCCGGAACATTCTGCGTACTGAAAACTGTTTTGAACAGTAAAAACGAAGCATAATAGAACTAAAATTTCCACTCTTAGGCTCGCCATTAAATAAAAAGCATAGAAAACAACGAAGAAGTGAAGTGGCAGCACTCCGCGAGTTGAGTCCGCAGGACGAACGGCTCGGGGTGCGGAACGGAACTTCAAGGTAGTTTTCAAGCTTTTCATTTGCAGGCTTGATTTTTTTGCTACTTTTTTCATCAAGGAAAAAAGTAAAAATATAATGAAACCCCGATAGTAATTTTAATAAAAGAACTCAATAACCACCACCAATTCAAAATAAAAACCCATTTTTTCTTTCACAACTTGTGAACCACTTGTGATACAAAAACAACCAATACCAACAATTTTGCGCCATAACAATATAAAACAAAACTTATGGCAATCGAAATCCTAACCAAAGCAGACCTCTATGAATTCCGTAAATCTCTTTTAGAAGATATTAGAGAAATACTAAAAGAAAAAAACGAGCAAACCAAAAAATGGCTAAAATCAACCGAAGTTAGGAAATTACTCAACATTTCTCCCGGAACACTTCAAAACCTCCGCACAAACGGAACACTTTCCTATACCAAAATCGGCGGTATTATCTATTATGCGAATCAAGACATCGATAATTTACTGGAAATCAACAAAGTCAATAATAACTCTAATCCATTCAAATAGTCAGACATTGCGAGGAACGAAGCAATGTCACTAAAGATAAATCTCATCAACTTCTCACTCTTTGCATTTAATCAAACGAAAAACTAAATACTACCTCATGAACTACATCAAACACCTCACCGGTTTCTTTGACCGCACAATCCAAGACCAAAACCTCAACCCTACTCATATCAGTTTATACATTGCATTATTCCAATTTTGGAATATAAATCGTTTCAAAAATCCAATAAACATAACACGAGGTGAAGTGATGCTTATCAGTAAAATTTGTTCAAAAGCAACGTATCATAAATGCATGAGAGAACTAAACGAAAAAGGATATATCAAATACGAACCTTCATTCAATCCATTCAAAAGCAGCATGGTAATCCTGATTAATTTTTCAGAAGATCAAAACCAGTTCAAAAAGGAGTGAAAAAAGTAATAGTTTTAATAATGGCTGCAGGGTGTATATCCTAATTAGGTGTAAATCGTAATTATGAGTACTCTGAAAACTATTTTTACATAGTAAAACAAAATAAAATACAACTAAACTTCCTTTCAACCCGCCCTTAAATAAAAAGCATAGAAAAACAACGAAGAAGTGAAGTGGCATTGCGCCGCAAGTTGAGTCCGCAGGACGAAGGGCACGAGGCGCGGAACATTTGAAATTAAGAGGAGGGCTACCAGTGGCAGTAAGGTAAATAACTACGATTATTTTCAAGCTTGAAATTGAAGATTCATGAATCCCAAAAAACAATAATAACCCATGAATATTTTTTTTTCTTTTGAAATCAAAGAGTCACGAACTCCAATAAATTAGTAACTCGTGAGTAATCAAGACAAAAGAAAAAACACTCTTCATCAATAAAAATATCCATTACCCTAATGTTACATTCAACCCCGTTTATCCCGAAGTTTCGAGACTTTTAAGAGAGTTTTATTTTATTCTACCTAGAGTTTAGAAAAACACACTTCATCAAAAAGTCCGTTTTAGGTCCTTAAAAATAGGTTTTTAAATAAGCTTGTAATTTCCCTTCTTGTTGATGCTAACTTAAGCTTTAATAGATGTTTTTTTTGGAGGAAATATTTAAATTGTATTTTAAATCACATATATTTACTTTCTAATTAGCTAATATTCGTTTGGAGCTTCTTATCCCGACGCTTCGGGTAAATGACGTCAGTTGCAAACTGCTCTCGAAACTTAAAAAACATAATGGAAAAATACTTACGACAATTAATTTCAATAGAATTTGACGATAAAAAAGAAATTTTTAATGGGTTTCTTATTGATTGGACTGAAGATTGGATTTTACTGAAAAATAATCCTGTTGATTTTATAATTGATGGCTATACGATATTAAAAAACAAAAATGTAAAGTCAATTATTCAAGACAAGGATCATGAATTCACAGAAAGAGTAATTAAACTTAAAGGGTTAAAAACAAGCGCAGAGGAAATAATTCCGCTTAAAGATTTGTCTTCAATTATAAATTTTCTAGCGAATAAATACGAGATTTTTCAGATTACAAAAAAGTCAGATAAAGCTGTTTATCTTGGTAAACTCATAGAACTAAATGAGGAAGAACTGGTAATAGATTTTTTGGGAACCGAAGGAAGATTTGAGGGTGAAATGAGTTTTAAGCAAAACAAAATAAGAGTTATAGAATTTGATACTGATTATATCAATTCTTTGAAACTAATTGTTGACGAAGAAAACAAAAAGTAAGTAGCTGATACTAAAAGGCATTTGACGAGATTTGGGTTTTAGTCTTTATGGAAAGTTAGGTTTGTATCAGTCAATGAGAACACAACCCCGAGCCAAGTGTAAAGCAAGAGCAGCTGGGGTCGCGATAGGAAAATGCGTCCAATGATTTTGTGATAAAAATATTGAGGCTTAAAATCGAAGATTCATGAATACCAAAAAACAATAGTAACCCATGAATATTTTTTGTTTCTTTTGAAATCAAAGAGTCACGAACTCCAATAAATTATTAACTCGTGAGCAATTAAGACAAAAGAAAAAAAGACTCTTCATCTACATAAATAGTTAAAAAGAGCAATAATTCCCTCCCTTATTTGTTCATCATTTATCGACGCAATCAACAGTTGTAAATTTATATTTCACACGTTCAAAATCTATAGGTATGCCTTTAACGAAATAAGAGGCACCCATAGTGGTTTCTATTTTCCCATTGCCTAAGATGAGTTCGTTACCTCGCTTTAGAAATGCCATTGGATTTTTGTATGTTATTTTATCATACGTTCCCTGAATAAATGTGTAGCTGGCAAATAAAGTATCTCCACGGAATTCTCCGGCGATTTTCCCAACCTTTTTCGGCATATTAAAAAATTTCATCACCATATCTCCGGTTATTTTTCCATTTTTTAAAGTATTCATTTTTAATTCAATAGTATCTTCTTGATATAACGCTTTATAGCACTGTACGTCTATCGGCTTTTCAACCTGAACGACTTTTGGACTTTGATTTTTTTTACAACTTTGAAATCCAATACAAGCAAACAGCAAACAAAAAAGGCCTAGATTTTTCATAATAGCAAATATTTAGTTAATTATTGTGGCACTAGCCATTGCTAATTTACGCATAAATAGCGTATAGTATTACAAATTTAGTGGCATTGAAATTATAAAAATAATATTCAAACACAATAGTAGTTTCTTTTTTGGTTTCACCAGTCTTCTAGAACAGTATTACCTACGAAGTAAATCAAGTCGTTTTGATTCACAATATAATTCCACGCAATATTGGCAACCTGACGAAGGAAGACACAAGCGACAGCGAACCTGCAAAGCAATCTCCGCAAGTAGCTCGACGTTCAACCCGCACTTATAGTTGCCAGGCCAGAAAATCACGGTAAGAATTTAGCCCAGATCCCGCATGAGACTTCGTTATGAAGCTGGATTATTCAATAAAAACAAGTGCTCACGGACTATTTTTAAATGAGGAATACTTTTGTATTTTGATTTTAAAAATGGGAGTAAATACTTGGTTTTGAACAAGAATTCAGATGTAGTAGATTTCTAATGCGGAATCTGGGTTTATGCGTTGACCGCAGGGAGTGATGTCGGAGCCGAGTGTGAAACACGAGCAGCTGGGGTCACGACAGGAAAATCCGTCCATTGATTTTCGGGATAAAAATATTCAGGCTTGAAATCGAAGATTCATGAATACCAAAAAACAATAATAACCCATGAATATTTTTTTGCTGCTTTTTTCATCAAGAAAAAAAGTAAAGATTTTCTTCAAATAAAATATAGCAATAGCAACAGTTTTTTGTTTCTTGTGAAATCGAAGATTCACCAACTCCAATAAATTATTAACTCGTGAGTAATCAAGACAAAAGAAAGAGCAACTGATATCAAAAAAACAAAAGCCCATTCCTTACGGTTTGGGCTTTCACTCAGTTTTAACTTTCGGTTATTATAACCCGAGTCAAACTATTTTTGGTACTTCTTAATCATAAATTTGAGTACCATTGATATTCCAAAACTGACTATTGCTCCAATACTGGCCAATAAAACAGTTTTCAAAACATCTTCCGAATGCAAATTCGGCACAACACTCAAAAACGTACCTCCTGCGGTACCCATCAAGGCAGGGTTACTCGTTGTCATCCTGCACTAAATAAGGATTTTCCTCATAGGTCGTAGTAAGTTGGCTTACTGCCGATAGTACACCACCAAAAATGGCCAAATACCCCCCAATCGAGCCGATTACAACAGGCAAAGCAATCGGAGCGGTCAAAATGGTTCCTCCAACTGCTGCCAATGCCAATCCGACAGTACGAAGCACTTTAAAAAATTTAGGACTGGGAGCTTTAACTCTTTTTACTATATTCATAATTAAAATATTAAGATTGAACAATTAATAAAACACTTTCCTCTTGGAACAAATCTTTGTAAACTAAGTTTTTAACTTTAACAAAAGCTTGTTTGGATTGAAGACCTAAACCAGGTCCGGAAAATTTCGTAACAGGAGCAATACAACCATTCAATTCATTCAAAGCATTATTAGCCGGATGCATCAGAATAAAACTTCTGTCTTTTACTGCTACTAACTCTATATGCCATTGAAATTTTTTGCTATATCGCTTTTTCAATAAATAGTTCCCTTCTGGAATACACGAAATCATTTTCTCGTTATGGTTCCATGGCAATTCAATAGTGTAACAGATGAATTTACCTTCACATTCAAGTTTTCCGTTAGTCCCATCAGGGAAATAAGTTCTGGATAGTACTAAAACCATCTTACAATCCACTTACTTGTACTAACGCTAATGGGTTGTAGGATCCATTTTTCAAAGGATACATCCTGCCGTTTACTTGTTGGTAAAACTCAACACCAAGAGCTAAAAACAAAGGTTTTGTACTGTTAGGAGTTACCGCATTCAAATGACTAATGATAGCGGTTGGAGTCATATCCCAAGGAAGAATTGCTGTTTCAGAATTCGCGGTAACGAAAACTTCTGCTTCAAAATCAATTTCAGCCCCTGCGGATATAATTTTAAAATGGGTACTCCCACTTGGAGCTGCAATCATGTTGGCAGGAATAAACGATGCCAAATCAACAGTGATTGCACCGGCAACTCAATCAATTCCTCCCTCAAAAGGAGCGAATAAAGTAGTCCCCAATTTACCTCCGATGTTAAACTCAAAGCCTAAAAGTAATTCTGCCTCACCATCAATGACATTACGTAAACCTCTTTCATTGGTTAAATCCGCTTGAATGACTTTTACCATAGCTTGAGTAAGTCGGCTCACCATTCGGCTATCGGCAGAATTCAAGAGTAAAGTCCGCAATGCGGTTCTCAAAGTTTTACCTGCCTTCCCTGCTCTGCCAAATTCGGAGCCATTTTCACGGGTTCTCTGGAACGCTGGGTCATTTGCAATTCTGCTCGCATCAATGCCGCCTTTTTCACGTGCCAAATGACCATCTTTTGTTTTGTAAAAAGTAATATCTCCGATAGTACCTTTCAATTTAATTATGCCTTTCTGTCTTGCCATAATTCCTAAAATTTAAGTTTAAAAATAATTTTACTACTCATTCATCCTGAATATTCGTTGCAACTAAATCGGGAATGATTTCAGTAAAGTTTCAATCAATTAAAGCACTTTTCAAAAAGCAGATGTCAAAAATGGTACTAAATAGCCTACAATTACCTATTTTAGTCAATTCATAAGTAATTAATTTTCATAATTTTACAAATAATAAAATACAGTGACCCTGAGACGGGATAGACAACAAGAAAATCGATAGATTTAGATAATGTATTAAAAATAAAAAATGTGATTGCAAGTAACATCAGGGTATGTATTTATCCAAAAGATGTACAACGTATTACCGGTAAAACATACAGACAAGCAAGGTTGTATCTGCATAAGATAAAAACCAACTTGAATAAAGAGCCACACCAACTACTTTCAATAGAGGAATTTTGTGACTATTCAGGGCTTCAAATGGAACATGTTTTACGTTGTATAATCGGATAGGATTTAAAGCAATTAAAACGGCTGATATACTTATATAAGATGACAATACAGGTTCAATAGGCAGTTCAAATAATAACGCAACGGTTATAAACAGGAGCACAACCCATCTACTTTAGATTCTTGGTATCCATTTATCCAAAATAACCATAAATCCTCCTTATGCAGATAAATAGAAATAAACCATACTAATGCAGTCAAAGGGGATATAACAGACAAGGAAAAAACATGGCAAAAATAATAGCACCCTTCCTAATCAAAGGAACCATAGAGGAGATTAACTTTGTAGTGACAGCAGACGGAAACAATTATGCACGGGCAAAAGGAAAAACAGGAGTAACATCCAAAGAATTTAAAAACAATCCTGTTTTCGACAGAATACGAAATCAGGGACAAGAGTTCGGACAGTGTGCAAAAAAATCAGCACTGTTTCGCCAACTGGCGGTTCGTTTCAATACACTGGCAAAAGACGGAAGCGTTGCAGGCAGGGCAAACAAACTTCTTTTCGAAATTCTCCAGGAAGACACAACCCAACCACAGGGAAAAAGAACACTGACAGAAGGACTAAAAACCAGTGACGGCAAGGAATACTTATTATTTTTTGAAAGCAACAAACTAAGACCTCTGCATCAAGTTCTTAAAATAAAGGAACAATACAATCCGGACAGCCGGACAATATCGCTGACTGATTTCATAGCGAATGAACATTTAGACTGGCCTGAAGAAGCCTCTCACGTACATTTGGCATCAGCCACAGCCAATTGGGATTTCGAAAATGACACTTTCGATACGTGTTATAGCCATGAAATCATATTGGATAAAGAATCCGAAAAACAAACCATAACGCTAACAAATGATAAACCTATAGGAAGCCAACTCCATCTCACATTCCTATTTATAGGTTTTGCAAAACGAGAACGAAAAAAACTCAAGCTCCTGCACCGTAAAAACAATACTGCAACCCTGATTGCCTATAACACTTCCTAAACCAAAAAATCCAATTTCAATCGCTGAACTTTGTTATAAAAGGAATAAATAAAATTTACTCAAGTTAAAAATCAGTAACTTTATATGCTCCAAATAAAATTTAAAACACTTGCAATAAAGGAGTTATATCGTTTGAAATAAATCTAAAAAAGGGGTATGGACAATCTAAACATCAGCCAAAAATTAATTAGCAGTCATCTTCTTTCTGGTGAAATGAAGCCGGGAAGCGAAATTGGATTAAAAATCGACCACGTGCTGCAACAGGACGCTACCGGAACCTTAATTATGCTTGAACTGGAAGCTTTTCAATTAGAAAGAGCCAAAGCGGAAGTCGCTGTTCAATATGTCGATCATAATCTTCTGCAGACCGATTACAAAAATATGGACGATCATCTTTTTCTACAATCGGCTGCCGCACACTTTGGGTATTGGTTCAGCAGACCGGGAAACGGAATTAGTCATGCCGTACATATGGAACGATTTGGCAAACCTGGCAGTACGCTATTGGGTTCTGACAGTCATACGTGCGCAGGCGGTGGTATTGGAATGCTGGCCATTGGTACCGGTGGGCTGGATGTTGCCCTTGCGGCTGCCGGCGAACCGTATTTTGTGAAGATGCCAAAAATAATGGGGATTAAACTCACAGGAAAATTACCGGATTGGGTCAGTGCAAAAGATGTAGTTTTAGAAATGTTAAGACGGTATAATGTCAATGGTGGACGAGGATATATTTTAGAATATTATGGTCCGGGACTGCAACACCTGAGTGCTTGGGATCGACATGTAATTGCCAATATGGGTGCCGAAATGGGTGCCACTTCTTCCGTATTTCCTTCTGATGAAATTACAAAAGAATTTCTTCGAAAAGAAGGACGGGAAGACCAATGGATGGAATTAAAAGCAGATGAGGGAGCTGCGTATGATCATAATGAAGAAATTAATTTATCGGAATTAGAACCTTTAATAGCGATTCCCAGTAGCCCGGGGAATGTAGTCCCGGTAAGAGAAGTCAGTGGCAAACCGGTATCGCAGGTCGTATTGGGTTCATCAGCCAATCCGGGACTGCGTGATTTTTGGATTGTTTCCCAAATTGTAAAGGGACAATTTTCATCTCCGGATGTTTCCTTTGACGTCAACCCTTCCACGCGTCAGATATTACAAAATCTGACAGAAATGGGAGCGCTTGCTTCTTTGATTGCCGCCGGCGCCCGCATCCATCAATCAGGTTGTATGGGTTGTATTGGTATGGGACAGGCACCTGCCACCAATAGCATTAGTCTCCGCACGATGCCACGTAATTTTCCGGGACGTTCCGGAACCCTTGATGATCAAGTATATCTTTGTAGTCCGGAAACAGCTGCCGCAGCTGCTCTTACAGGAAAAATAACGGATCCGAGAGATCTGGAGAAACAATTCAATATTGGGTATCCAAAATGGAAAGAACCGGAAACTATCAAAGTCAATCAGCAAATGCTTCTGGCTCCTAATGGAAAATCGGTTGAATTAATAAAAGGCCCTAATATTAAAACTCTCCCTGAGTTTGGCGAGCTTCCGGACGAAATGGAAATCCCTATTCTTTTAAAAATGGGAGACAACATCTCTACAGATGAAATACTAAAAGCGGGTGCAGATGTATTGCCACTGCGCTCCAACATTCCAGAAATCAGCAAATATTCTTATTATGTGATTGATCCACATTTTTACGATAGGGCAATAGAAAACCAAAACAAGTACAAAGGTTTTTGTGTGGTGGCGGGAGAAAATTACGCACAAGGATCCAGCAGAGAACATGCGGCATTGGCCCCAAGATATTTAGGCCAACTGTGTACAATCTCAAAATCGTATGCACGAATCGGTTGGCAGAACCTGATTAACTTTGGTATTATTCCTTTCGAATTCAAAAACAAAGATGATTTTGACAAACTGGAACAAGGTGATGTCCTACGAGTAGAAGGACTGAGGTCCGCAATAAAAAACAGGGAAGTTTTGAATGCAACAGTTATCGGAAAACAAATGGAAATTCCACTCGTCTTAAATATAAGTGATAGACAAATTGAACTGATCTTAAAAGGGGGAGCAATAAATTACGTCAAGGATAAGAAGAATTTGTTATAATTCCTATGGAACCCAACCTAATGCTGAATGTCACAAACTACAAAATGATTTAACTTTCAAAAAAACAAATTTAACTTGCTCGCAATTTGTAGTTCGTCCTATTGTCCTGAAAACATTTTATCGGAGCGTTTTTGCATCTCCTCAAAACTCATATCTTCTTTGTGGGTTGTTATCATCCATTTATATCCAAATGGATCCATTACATGTCCAACCCGGTCTCCATAAAACATGTCTTCAATTGGCATTACCATCGTTGCACCTGCATCAATCGCTTTCTGAAATACTTCGTCTGCATCTTTTACATACAACCCAAAAGACATCGGGTTTCCTCCAATAGTTTGAGGACTTTTATTTCCCCATTCGATATTTTCATCGGCCATCATAAGTAAAGAACCTTCAATCACTATTTCTGCGTGACCAATTAGCCCATTTGGCATAAGCAATCTGCCGCGTTCTGTTGCGCCAAATGCTTTTTTGTAAAAGTCAATTGCTTCACTGCATCCTTTGAGTGTTATATAGGAATTCAATGTGTATGCTCCTGGGTAAACGTATGATGTTTCCATATTTTTTAATTTTTAAGTATTCTATTTTTGTCAGCTCAAGTTTGTTTGACATTAGCATACAATTACTAATAATCATTTAAAAATCAAAATTTTAACAATTTTTAAAGCACAAAACGCTGATTAATAATTGACTTTAAAAGTACAAAAAAACATTTAAATTAAGTAGAAAATCCAAAATCTTGTTAGACCTGCTTACAGCAGTTTACATAGTAGTTACTCTGAAATCTGCAAACTGAGAACTGATTACTTTTTTCTATCTTTACGTTATGTTTTCACTATTCAAATCAAAACCTGCACTTAAGGATCTAATTCCGGACAACCATATCGATATTCACTCGCATCTTTTGCCTGGTATTGATGATGGTGCCAGAACTTTTGACGATACGTTACGACTGACCAAAGCGCTTCAAGGATTTGGAGTTTCGCAGTTTATTACTACTCCGCACATTATTCAACAGGTATGGGACAATACTCAGGAACAAATTCAATCCAATGCTAAATCAACGGTATTAGAACTACGAAAAAAGGCTATTACTGTTCCCTTTAAGGCTGCCGCTGAGTACATGATGGACGATCAGTTTGCGAGACTTTTTCAATCCCACGATTTATTGACATTGAAAGACAATTATGTATTAGTAGAAATGTCTTATATCAATGCTCCTATTCAGTTGTATTCCATATTATTTGACTTGCAGGTGGCAGGATACATTCCGGTTTTAGCACATCCGGAACGCTACTTATTTTACCATAACAATTTAAATGAGTATGTAAAACTAAAAACGGCGGGTTGTTTGTTTCAGTTAAATTTATTATCGGTTGTTGGTTATTATGGAACCCAAATTACTAAAATAGCAGAGCAATTACTACAAAAAGGAATGTACAATTACGTAGGTTCTGATGTGCATCACAATAATCATATTTCATCTTTTAATGAAAAAGTAAAACTAAAAGACATACTTCCACTGAAAGAAGCCATTGCCAACAATCAGTTTTTTAAGTTTGAATAAATATTAAAACATGAGTTCTGGATTTTCAGCTCCCTTTAGGGATGGGGTAAAACGAAAATCGATTTCATAAAATGGTATAGAGAACCTCAAACCAAAAAAACTAACGGCTTCTTATGGATCTTAAATGAAAAAAGGTTGTAAAGAATAGTGTTCTTTACAACCTTTTTTATATAACACTCTAAAAACAATTGTTACTTGTCTAATAATTGAAAAGTGGAATTCATACTTTTAAACTCAGGAACAATTTTTTTCATTTTCATTACAATATGATCGTTTTCATGGTGATTGGCAACTCCTATAAGCTCTTCAATATCAGCATTCAAGTCTTCAAATTCATCTAGAATCTCTTCTGCAATCATGATTTTTTCATGATGAGTAGGCAATGTTTTTGAGGTATCATTAAGCAACTCTTCGTATAATTTCTCTCCGGGTCTTAATCCGACAATTTGTATTTTAATATCTTTATCCGGGATAAATCCAGCCAGCTTAATCATCTTTTTGGCCAAATCAATAATTTTAACCGGTTTTCCCATATCAAAAATATAAATTTCTCCACCATTTCCCATGGCTCCTGCTTCCAAAACCAATTGACAGGCTTCCGGTATGGTCATGAAATACCTAATGATATCAGGATGTGTGATTGTAACTGGTCCTCCATTAGCAATTTGTTTGGTAAATAAAGGCACTACGGAACCATTGGAACCTAAAACATTTCCAAAACGGGTGGTAATAAATTTTGTAGCATTTTTTTCACCGTCATTCTTATTTTTTAATTGCAAAGATTGGACATATTTTTCGGCTATTCTTTTGCTGGCTCCCATTACATTACTTGGGTTTACTGCTTTATCAGTAGAGACCATGACAAATTTTTTGACCTTATACAAGCAAGATAAATCGGCAATGTTTTTGGTCCCCTCTATATTAGTAAGAATTGCCTGAGAAGGATTTTCTTCCATCAGGGGCACATGTTTATAGGCTGCAGCATGAAAAACTACTTGGGGCTGATACCGTTTAAAAACCTTATCCATAGCGACTTTATTTCTTACATCGGCAATAACGTTATAAATCTTCGAATTACAATCCAAATTTCCCATTTCTAAACAAAGATGATGCAATGGCGTTTCGGCCTGATCTAAAATAACAACTGTTTTTGGACTAAAACACAGTACTTGACGAACAATTTCGCTACCAATAGATCCTGCGGCTCCGGTAATCAGTATGGTTTTATCTTTAAGCTGCTTAGAAATCAATTTACTGTCCAATACAATCGGTTTTCTTTCCAGTAAATCTTCAATTTGAATGTTCTTTACTTTTTGGGAAATCTCTTTTTGATTTTCCCAATCAGAAATCAATGGTACCGTATATACCCTATAATTGAATTCTAAACATTGGTCTACAATGATTAATCGCTCTTCTTTTGACAAACTTTTATCGGCAATAATAACTGCCTGCGCATTAACGGAACGCATTAATGGCGGTAATTTTTTCTTTTTAACCAATATGGGCAAATCTAACATCCGTTTGGTGGCATTTTGGTTGTTTTTATCAACAAATCCAACAATTTTAAATCGGGAAGGTGTTTCAAATTTTAAAGCATTGGCAACTGATATGGCATTGGCATCCGTACCATAAATAATGGTTCTAATTAATTTATTTGTCCCTTGCTCTGAAAAATAAAACTCAAAAGTTTGTTTAATTATAACCCGATATAAAAACAATCCACAAAAAGAAAGTACTATATTGATAAAAAAAGCAGTATTTAAAAATGCTTTCTGTCCATACAGCAATTCATATCCAAAATTAAAAAAAAGAAATATAATAAGTACTGCCATTTGCGAAAACAAAAGCTTAACCGCATCAATATAAGAAGAGTGGCGAATAATTCCGGAATAGGTTCTGAATAACCAAAAAAAGAAAACATTAACCGCAAAAAAGGAACCTATGAATAGAAAGGTATGCGGTGTAATAATATATTCCAGTCCAGTTCCTTTAAATATTAGAAGGGTAAAAAAAAATGACAAAACTAAAACCAAAAAATCTATCATGATAATGATCCATCTGGGCAGATAGCTCAAATTATGAATGTTAAATTTTAAATTTTCTCTTGAAAAAAAATTAGAGCTTATAGGTGATGAACCTGAGTTATTAGTTTCACTCAAAATAATATTTTTAAAGATTACTATTTTTATTAAAACAAAAATAACAATTAATTAATGGATAAAAGGACACAAACCAATCCAATTTAGTTTTAAAAGCAATTAAACAACAAAACTGAATTTATCTCATCTTTTTTTTAGAAATAACTACTTTTTTTTCTATTTTTTAAATAATTTTAAGATAACGGATTTTATGCAATTACAATCTTCAGGAGTCATATTGGAGCCCGAAGGCAAACAAAGTCCATTATTGAAAAGGGTTTCGGCAATACGGTTACCATAATATGGATAGTTGCAAAAAACAGGTTGTAAGTGCATGGGTTTCCACAAAGGTCGGGATTCAATATTTTCTGCTTCCAATGCCAATCTTAAAGTTTCTCTCGTAATCCCATGGGTTTCCAGAGGATTTATTAGAATGGTAGTCAACCAACAATTAGAAAAATAAGTAGCATTGGGCACTTTCAAAACGGTGACACCTTCGATAGCTGCAAATAATCCGACATAAAATTCATGAACGTTTCTTCTCAAGCTAATATGATAGTCTAAAACTTCCATTTGTCCCCGTCCGATACCCGCACTGATATTACTCATTCTATAATTGTATCCTATTTCACTATGCTGATAATGTGGCGCAGCATCTCTGGCTTGTGTCGCCAAAAAAATAGCTTTTTCTTTTAGTTTTTTCGAATGAGCCACTAGCGCTCCTCCTCCAGAAGTAGTTATAATTTTACTTCCATTAAAAGAAAAAATTCCAATATCACCAAAAGTACCGCATGGTTGCCCCTTATAACTGCTTCCCAAAGCTTCGGCACTATCTTCAAGAATGGGAATGGAATATTTATCGGCCAGCGCTCTTATGGCATCAACTTTATAGGGAACACCATATAAATGAACTGCTATTATCGCTTTTGGCTTCTTCCCTTTGCCCATCATGTCTACAATAGCTTCTTCAAGCGCAATGGGACATAGATTCCAGGTTTCTGGTTCACTGTCAATAAAAACAGGAGTTGCCCCCAAATATAAGATAGGATTAGCTGAGGCTGAAAAAGTTATGCTTTGACAAATTACGGCATCACCGGCCTGAACTCCCAAGAGTATCAATCCCAAATGAATAGCTGCTGTACCAGAGTTTAAAGCAGCAACATGTCCTGAACCTAAATACTTTTCTAAATCATGTTCAAAACAATCTATGTTGGAACCGACTGGAGCAATCCAATTCGAATCAAATGCTTCTTGGATGTATTTCAGTTCGCTGCCTCCCATATGAGGAGCCGATAGCCAAATTTTATTTTTATGCATCTTCTAAAAAAAACGAATTACAAAACTCTGAGAACCATTTTATGAGTAACAAATTTTCGGACTAGTAAATAAATAAAGGTCAGTAGCACTAAAAATCCACCGATAAAGAAGAAGGTTAAATACCCTTTGGTATCCATATAAATAACGAATCCGTTTAATGCCAATTGAAATCCTGCATAAACAAAGGCAACTAAAACATGGGAATAACCCATTTCATTGGCTAGATATTGGTACAAATGAGAACGGTGCGGCTGAAATATATTTTCTTTTTTAAGCAATCTATTGATGATGGTGATAATAGCATCAATCCCATAAACAGAAAAGAATATACCCGAGTTGACCCGAATCAATAATGGTTTTTATCATAAAATAGCCCAAAAAAAGTGCCATACTGATACTGCCAACTTCCCCTGCAAAGGTTTTAGCTTTTTTGAACATTAAATAACCCAAAAGCCAAACATGACAATCCCATAGTAATTAGCAAGGGCAAACTGGCTTTGTTTATTGGTAAAAAAGAGAAACTAACGATGGCTGTTAATGCGTATAAAACCGTTATTCCGTTAATGCCGTCCATGAAATTGAAAGCGTTTACCCAACCGATCACCAATACAAAAACAATAGGAAGCAACCAAATGGATTCTGAAAACAAGTTTAACTCATAAAAAATCAAACCAACAGCGATGAAATGGGATACAAATCGGGGTAATTGGGATAACGGCTTGATATCGTCGATAAAACTAACTACCGCAACCAATACTACCGCAAGCGTTACTGCCCAAGAAACATATCCCAAAAAAAAGGCGATACTAATCGCTATTGGAAAAGTAATCCCACCACCTCTTAAAGTAATGGAAGTATGCGACGATCTACTATTGGGTTTGTCAATGATATTGTAGGTATCCGCTATTTTAAAATAAATAAGTTCAATACCAACCAATAAAATAATTAATGCAATATATACCATATTTAAAAACTATATAAAATCTATTCTTTAAATACCGTTTGAAATCTGAAACCTTACAACTTGTGCTTCAACAATCCCAAAAGATATTCTCCATAGCCCGACTTTTTCAAAGGGGCTGCCAATTCTTGTAGTTGTTGTTCCGTAATAAATCCCTGTCTCCAGGCAATTTCTTCGATGCAACCTACTTTCAATCCTTGACGCTCTTCAATAACCTGAACAAATTGTCCCGCTTGCATTAAGCTATTAAAAGTTCCGGTATCTAACCAAGCGGTTCCTCTGCTTAAAATCCCCACTTTCAAAGCTCCTTTTTCTAAATAGACTTTGTTCACGTCAGTAATTTCATATTCCCCACGGGCACTTGGCTTGATATTCTTGGCTATTTCCACTACTGAATTATCATAAAAATACAAACCGGGTACCGCATAATTTGACTTCGGTTCCAATGGTTTCTCCTCTATGGAAAGCGCTTTAAAATTAGAATCAAATTCAACAACACCGTATCGTTCCGGATCTGAAACATGGTAGGCAAATACTACTCCACCTTCAGGATTGGGATTGGACTGCAACAATTCATCCATATTGGAACCAAAGAAAATATTATCCCCTAAAACCAAAGCCACACTGTCTTTTCCTATGAATTCTTCTCCAATAACAAAAGCTTGCGCCAAACCATTAGGAATCGCTTGTTCAGCATAACTGAATTGACAACCTATTGCATTCCCATCTCCTAATAATTTCTTGAAATTAGGTAAATCATGAGGCGTGGAAATAATTAATATTTCATTGATTCCCGCCATCATCAAAGTAGATAATGGATAATAAATCATCGGTTTGTCATAGACTGGCATCATTTGTTTGCTCATGGCAAGCGTTAACGGATGCAAACGGGTTCCAGAACCCCCAGCTAATATTATTCCTTTCATAAATGTTAAATTTATTTTTTATGGGTCATTTATGGTATAGCTTTATATTTATTGGTATTTGCTTACGCAAACTTCTTTATTAATGGCGATTCCATATTTTTTGGCTTTCGACTAATTGTATTGTTTTTCGTAATAAGTAGCATATTCCCCTGAGGTAATATTATTCAGCCAAGTTTGATTTTCCAAATACCAATTTACGGTTCTTTCCAACCCTTGCTCAAAAGTAACCGATGGCTTCCACCCCAACTCCTTATTAATCTTACTGGCATCAATGGCATAGCGTAAATCATGTCCGGGACGATCTTTCACGTACGAAATCGATTGTTCAGACGTTCCTGCCGCCCTTCCTAATTTGGCATCCATTATTTTGCAAAGCAATTTGACCAAATCAATATTTTGCCATTCATTAAATCCGCCAATATTATAAGTATCATGGTTAACACCTTCATGGAAGACCAAATCAATCGCTACTGCATGATCTTCTACAAAAAGCCAGTCACGGGTGTACTTTCCATTTCCATAAACAGGTAAGGGTTTATTTTGAATAATGTTATTAATGAATAATGGAATCAATTTTTCAGGAAAATGAAATGGCCCGTAATTATTGGAACAATTGGTCAACACATAAGGCAAGCCATAGGTTTCTCCATAAGCCCTAACAAAATGGTCTGAACTGGCTTTTGAAGCCGAGTAAGGAGAATTAGGGTCATAGGCCGTTGTCTCTGTAAACAATCCTTCGGCACCTAAACTGCCGTAAACCTCATCAGTACTGATGTGGTAAAAACGTTTCCCCTCGTAATCCCCTTGCCAAGTAGCCTTAGCCGCATTCAATAAATTCATGGTTCCGATAACATTTGTTTTTACAAAACATAACGGATCCGTTATAGAGCGATCCACATGAGATTCCGCAGCTAAATGCAAAACACCATCAAATTGATGTTCAGCAAATAATTGATCAATAAATGGCGCATCAACGATGTCCCCTTTGATAAAAGTATAATTAGGCGCTGCTTCTATATCAACAATATTTTCGAGATTCCCGGCATACGTAAGTGCATCTAAATTAAAAATTTGATACTGTGGATACTTCTTTACAAAAAGACGTACTACATGAGATCCAATAAAACCAGCACCTCCGGTAATTAATATTTTTTTCATTTCTATATATTTTATCTTTTTTATTTAACCACAAAGGCACTAAGAAAACACATTCCCAATAGCTAAAGAGACACAAAGTTAATCAGTATAACCTAAAACAAAATATTATACCCTCTCTCTGAACACTATTATCTGAAAATTAAACATACGATTTCCAAAAGTCACTTCTCACTACTCTTTACCTCGCCCTTAAATTAAAAACGTCAAAAACAACGAAAAAATGAAGTGGCAGCAGTCCGCGAGATGAGACCGAAAGGCGAACGGCTCGGGCTGCGGAACATAGTTTTGAGGTAGTTTTTAAGTTTTTAATTTTCAGGCATGATCTTTTGTTTCTTTTGCATCAAGGCAAAAGAAAAAGAACTTTTTTACATTAACCGCTCATAATCGCAACACTAATAACGATAGCCCTCGGGACTCACAACCTCATACACCTTCTCAAACTATCTTTATAATGCGGAACATTAATACTAAAAACTTCTTTTATCTTGCTTTTATCCAATAAAGAAAAAGCTGGACGCTTTGCAGGTGTAGGATAAGCCGATGAGGGAATACCGTTGACTTCACAAATATATCCTCCTATTTCCTGGATAGCCAAAACAAATTCATACCAACTGATTTCACTCTCATTCGAATAATTATAGATCCCTGGAATCCACTCTTGTGCGGTTACGATGTCCATCATTACCTGAGCTAAATCGGCCGCATAAGTTGGAGAACCAACCTGATCATTTACTACGCCAATACTATCCCGTTCTTGTAACAAACGCTGCATGGTTTTTACAAAATTAGTTCCAAATCTGCTGTACACCCATGATGTTCTAATGATAATTCCATCGGAATTGACTTCTAAACAAGCCAACTCTCCCGCTCTTTTGGTTGCTCCATACACATTAATAGGTTGCGTTATGGCTTCCTCGGTCAATGCAATCGATGAAGTTCCATCAAAAACATAATCGGTAGAAATATGGATTAATTTCGCAGAATTATCTTTGGCATATTGGGCTATAATGGTAACCGCTAAATGATTGACAATATCCGCTAATTTTTGTTCTGTTTCTGCTTTATCTACAGCAGTATAGGCCCCACAGTTCAAAATAAAATCTGGATCAATCGTTTCTAATTGACTTTGTAAAACCGACAAATTATCCAAGGACACTTGCGTTCTATCCGCAAAAATCCATTCAAATTGGGGGTAATTATTGGACAATACCTTTAATTCCGAACCCAATTGCCCGCTGGCTCCGGTTACTAATATTTTTTTCATATTATTCAAAAGTCCAATCAATTTGGTCAAAGTTAGGCAATATCAAATCCTTATCAGAAACAATAACTTTTTCAGGATTCACCTGCCAATCAATGGCTAAAGTAGGATCATCATAACGAATCCCTCTTTCGCTCTCTTTATGATACAATTGATCTACTTTGTATAGTACCGAAGCGGTTTCGCTCAAAACCGAAAAACCATGGGCAAATCCGTGGGGAACCATCAATTGTTTTTTATTTTCTACACTCAAAACCACACTGAAATGCTGACCATAAGTTGCAGAATTTTTACGTAAATCGACTGCCACGTCAAGAATTTCTCCTTCAAGCACCCGCACTAATTTGGCTTGCGCAAAAGGATTTATCTGCAAATGCAATCCCCGAATCACACCACGTTTGGAAAAAGACTGATTGTCTTGTATAAAGGGATATGAAATTCCATTTTCTAGAAACTTAGCTTGATTGTAGGCTTCAAAAAAATAGCCTCTAGAGTCTTCAAAAACCGTTGGGGTAATGATTACCAAATCATTTATAATTGTTTTTTCAATGGTCATATGGTAATTTTATTTATTCTAAATCATTTAATTGTAATTAATACAGAAAACCAAACAACCACAATGGAATTTTATCTTGAAAATCATACTCAATATCTTCTGCGGAGATATAGGAATTTTCGATAGTCACAATTTGTTTTTTGGATTTATCTTTTCCGTAAATTTCAAAAACATATTGCTCTTCTACAAAAAAATCACCCCCCTGTCGGAATACATAATTTTATGGGTATGTCCTAGCTGATTAGCAAAAAAAGTCTCTCTTCTATTTCCAGTATTTACTGCCCTAAGAGATAAAGCATACATAAATTTGAATTTTCTAGATATACTTTAAGAGGTTTTTGCAATTTACTGATAAAACAAGCCTATAGTCAGAACGATTTCTGCCAAACAATGAAAGTACAAAAGCAAAGTCCCCCTGGCGATCCCAATTTTATCACTCAATTTACTCACATTGGGCACAAAAGAAACTGATTCCGAAATAATTAAGTAGTAATTGCTTTACTTTATGAACATAAGCCAAATCTAGACCGCGTAATATAGGCAATTCAATTTCAAGTATCATATTAATAACTTCTTCCAAACGAGGAACATATAAATCTAATTCCTCTTTATAAAATGGACAATACCCCTCTTTGAGATTAGCATTAAATATTGCAAAGGTTTTACCTTAGCATTAATCAAAGTGGATTCTTTTAAATGATTTTTCAAAATGGACTCTAAAGTCAAAATGTTGCCTCGTTTCTATGCTGAGATACTCCTGAAAAGAAAGCCCTTGCAGGGTATAATTAATCGCCCTAAGGCTCAAATCGGCCCTGGCATTCAATATCTCAAGCAACAAAGACCCTGTAAACACGACTTTTAACATCGGGTAATCATCATAGATATTTTTTAGTTCTTGCGACCAATTGGAATATTTATGCAACTCATCTAAGAAAAGACATCCCCTTTTTCACAAAATCATCAGCTAAATCAACCAAAGTGTGATTACTAAACCAAATGGAATCCAAGGACACATATAAGGTCTTGTCTAACTCATTGGCGAGACTCAATTTAATATGTTGCAAGAGCATTGTAGTTTTCCCAACTCCCCTAGCACCTTTAATACCTATTAATCTGGCGTTCCAATTAATATCACTCCCCAAACTCTTACGAAATCCTTGGTAATATAAGTTAATTTCAGACGGTATTTTTCAGCTAACTCTTCCATGTTATTTTGTTTACAATAAAAAATACTTGTTTTTGCTCATCAGACAATACAAAATGATCAATTATTGTTCGTTATATGTGACAAAAAAATTATTTTATATCGGACTATACAAAAAATAACAAAACTGTATATTCGGGTATACATACAGGCCTTATTTGCATATTCAAGTATACAAATTCTAACCGATAACCATAACTTACTTAAAACTCATTGTTACAAGTAGTGAAATCAGGTAAAATCAAATCCTTTCAGACACAATCGCATCCGCTAAATCCATTCCCCAATCACATTTAAGGTTTCATGATCATAACGAATCCCACTTTCGCTCTCCTTATGACACAACTGATCTACTTATAGAGTACCGAAGCGGTTTCACTCAAAACAGAAAAACCATGTGCAAATCCAAGAGGCACCATCAATTGTTTTTTTATGGTCTGCATTTAAAACCACACTAAAATGTTGTCCGTAAGTAAATGAGTTTTTACATAAATTTACCGCCACTTCAAGAATTTATCCTTGTAGTACCCGTACTAATTTAGCTTGCGCAAAAGAATTAATCTGTAAATGCAATCTATGAATACCACGTTTGAAGAAAGACTGATTGTCTGTATAAATTGATATTCAATCCAAATTTTTTATTTCTAAATTATCCGAAAACTTTTAAACCGTTTTAGCAAGTACAGTTGATTTACCATCCTTAAACACAGCTAATAACCAGTGTTTTTAATTTTCAGTTCAAATGATTTTCGAACTGACGTTTTAAATAATTATATGCCACGGGGTAAAAAACAACAATCCTTTTAGAGGGACCAGACACAATCCTTTATTTCTTCATATACTTTTTGGATACCCTCTTCCAAAGTAATTTTTGCTTTCCAACCTAATTCATTCAGTTTAGAAACATCCATCAATTTACGGGGAGTCCCGTCTGGTTTGGTAGTATCTGTCAAAATTTCCCCTTCAAAGCCAACTATTTTCTTTACTGATAGAGCCAAATCCAAGATAGAAATATCCTCTCCGATTCCAATATTAACCAATCCCGCTTCATTGTAATTTTCCATTAAGAACAAGCAGGCTTCCGCCAAGTCATCGACATGCAAAAATTCTCGCTTCGGACTTCCGGTTCCCCAAATAGTTACGGATGTATCCCCATTACGTTTCGCTGTAATAAACTTGCGTAACATCGCTGGCAACACATGCGAAGTAGTAAGGTCATAATTATCATTTGGCCCATATAAATTAGTTGGCATCACCGATATAAAATCACAGCCATATTGATCCCGATAGGCATCACACATTTTGATACCCGCAATTTTGGCTATAGCGTATGGTTCATTGGTAGGTTCTAATTCACCAGTAAGTATATATTCTTCTTTCAGCGGTTGCAGTGCCAACTTTGGATAAATACAGGAAGAGCCAAGGAACATTAATTTTGCAACTCCATTTACGTAGGCCTGGTGAATCACATTGTTCTGAATCATCAAATTCTCATAAATAAAATCCGCTCTATAAGTATTGTTAGCCACGATCCCCCCAACCTTCGCTGCCGCCAAAAATACATAATCTGGTTTTTCCTGAGAAAAAAAATCAGTCACAGCCTTTTGATTCCGTAAATCCAATTCAGAAGAAGTACGCAACAAAAAATTGTTATAGCCTTGGGCTTGCAAAGCTCTCAAAATTGCAGAACCCACCATCCCTCGATGGCCTGCAATATATATTTTATCATTTAAATTCATGATTCTATTTTCTTCTTTCATGGATAAATCACCTTAATTTATATCAATTAATTTTTAAAAGTCAAACGAACTTCTTTAAGCAACTTATGTTTTTGAACATACTCAAGATCAGATGCCATCATTTCTTTCACCAATCCTTTTAAATTATATTTTGGTACCCATCCTAATTTGGTTTTAGATTTGGTAGGGTCTCCGATAAGTAAATCTACTTCGGACGGACGAAAATATTGGGGATCAACAGCGATGACCTGTTTACCTAACTCAATTTGATAATCCGGATTACTACAAGAAGCAACATAACCTTTTTCATTTATACCTTCGCCTCTAAACTCGATGGCAATTCCTACTTCTGCAAACGACATACTAACAAAATCACGCACATAGGTAGTTTCTCCCATAGCAATGACATAATCTTCAGCCACATCCTGCTGTAAAATACGCCACATCGCTTCCACATAATCTTTGGCATGCCCCCAATCACGTTGTGCATCCAAGTTACCCAAATACAAACAATTTTGTTCTCCTAGAGCTATGGCAGCAGTTGCCATCGTAATTTTACGAGTCACGAATGTTTCCCCCCTACGTGGTGATTCGTGATTAAACAAAATTCCGTTACATGCAAACATTCCATAAGCTTCTCTATAATTTTTTGTAATCCAGAAACCGTAAATTTTAGCCGCTCCATAAGGTGAACGCGGATAAAAAGGAGAATGCTCATCATATAATCCTTTTTCATTTTTATTCTCAGCCAAACCACCATACAACTCCGAAGTAGAAGCCTGATATATACGTGTCGATTTTTCTAAACCTAAAATACGAACAGCCTCCAAAATACGAAGGGTACCAATACCATCTACATTAGCCACATATTCAGGAGAATCAAAAGACACCATTACATGGCTCATGGCTCCCAAGTTATAGATTTCATCCGGTTGCACCTCTTGAATAATTCTAATAATATTAGTAGAATCCGTTAAATCCCCATAGTGCAATTTAAAATTGACATTTTCTTCATGCAAATCTCGATATATATGATCGATTCTTTGGGTATTAAATGAAGAAGCCCTTCTTTTAATTCCATGAACTATATATCCCTTTTCTAATAATAATTCTGCCAAGTACGAACCATCTTGTCCTGTAATTCCAGTTATAAGTGCAACTTTCATTTATTGTATTTTTTTGTAAGTAAAAAATTATTTCTTTTTAAAAATTTTAGAAAAAGTCAAAAAAATAATCTTCAAGTATTCCTTCAAGTTTTTATTTTTTATATACTTCATATTCAATTTTATTTTGGCAGGTAAAATCTCCTGAACATAAATTTCTTCCGGATCCGAAACAGACCCTAAAATTTCATTTTCATTAGCATATTCAATGGAAGCATAATCTGTAATTCCAGGTCTAACTCTCAAAACTTCCAATTGTTCTGCATTGTATAGATTTACATATTTTCGAACTTCTGGACGTGGGCCTACTAAACTCATCTCTCCAAAAAACACATTAAATAATTGAGGAAGTTCGTCAATTTTATATTTCCTTATAAAAAATCCCATCTTGGTAATACGAGAATCGTTCCCTCCAATAGTTATCAATCCCTTTTTATCGGAGTCGATAGCCATAGAACGAAATTTATACAACTTAAAATCCTTCCCATACACTCCCACTCTATTTTGCTTATAAAAACCTCCTCCTTTACTTTCTATAATTATGAGAAAATAAACAATTAAAAAAAATGGAGACAGTAATAGAATACCAAAAAAAGAAAACATTATATCAAAAACTCGTGTCATTAAGATTAATTTAACGCTTCAAAAACATCTTTAACAACATTAATTACAACCTCATAAGCCTCTTTAACAACATCAATTATAAAGGAAACTTCTTCATCTGTGAGCTGAGGATATATTGGCAATGAGATTTCGCAAGCGTAATTTTTATATGCTTGAGGATAATCCCTAATATCATACCCAAGGTCCTTAAAGAAAGTCAGCATAGGCATTGGTATGAAATGTACATTTACAGAAACTCTTTTCTTGGCGATTTCATCTATGATAGCATCACGCTGCATTTCTGTAATATCTTTAATTCTTAATGCATATAAGTGATACGAAGTTTCTTTTTCATTGTATATCGAAGGTGGAACAATAGCCCATGATAATTGATTAAAGGCCCCATTATATCTATTAAAAATTCTTTTTCTCTCGGCAAGTAAAAAGGGATATTGGCGCATTTGTGCCAAACCTATTGCAGCATTCACATCTGCCATATTTATTTTCATACCCAAACCAATAATATCATATCGCCAACCACCGGCTTTACTTTTCGAAAAAGCATCCTTTGTCTGACAATTCAAACTCATTTGGCGTAAAGAAGTATATAATTCTTTATTATCAAAAGGGGCAGGCAAATTCAGACAGATAGCACCGCCTTCAGCAGTAGTTACATTTTTCACGGCATGTAGCGAAAAAATGGCAACATCTGTTTCACTTCCGGTAGGAACTCCTTGTTTATATAAAGCTCCAAGTGAATGTGCTGCATCATTTATAACTAAAATTCTTCCTATCTTTTTTTGTACTTCAGATGAAGCAATAAACAAAGATTTAATTTTTTCATCGCTAACTAATTTCATTATTTCTTCATAATTGCAAGGAAAACCGGCAATATCGACAGGGATAATGGCTTTTGTTTTATTTGTAATTGCATTTTTTATTGCCTCTACAGAAATATTAAAATCTTCACAAGTATCCACCATTATAGGTTTTGCTCCAGCGTGAATAACTGCCAAAGCCGTAGCGCTATAGGTATAAGCTGGTACTATTACTTCGTCCCCTTCTTGTACTCCAAGCCACTTCAACATCATTATTGCTCCTGATGTCCAAGAATTTACACACAATACTTCACTAGCTTTAGAGATTTTTTTAATTTCTTCTTCTAATGCTTTTACTTTTGGCCCCGTGGTAATCCAACCGGACTTTAACGAATCGACAACTTCATTAATAACAGCATCATCAATGAAAGGTGGGGAAAATGGTATATTCATTTATTTTAGTTTTTTAATATAAAAATTCATCTCTCGTTTACCTTGATTGAACTGATCCGCCAAAGTGTAATTATTTGAAATATAAAAATTGTTCACGTAATCATTATTTAATCTATCGGTTGTTAATGTTATTCCACTACTATATTCCATAATTTCTGTTTCAAATGCTTCTAATAAAAACTTCCCTATTTTTTGTCCTTTCTTTTCTGGACTAACACAAATCGACAATAAAGTCGCATAACTTAGAAAGTTATCATTTGATGTCTCATTAGTTAAAAAAGTCTTTATTAAACGACTAATATTTGTTGGTCTGATTATCAAACTTTTACTTGCGCACAAAGAAAGCGAAATAAAATTATTTTTTAATAGTGCTTTATAAAATCCTTTTTTAATTTTAGCCCCTATTGCGAAGCCAACTATTTCATCATTCTCATCAAAAGCACCTATTGCAATACCTTCACTACTTTTTATGATAGAGCTATAAAATTTATTTAAAAAATTATTCCCTAACGATGTCAAGAAAAAATTATCAAATGCCATCTGATGTAAGACAGCAATATTTTTGACATCTTCTAATTTTAGAATTCTAATTGTGATCATTAATATAATAATTCAAATTTACTTAGGTTATTCGATTTACTAAAATTCTCTTTAACATAATAAAAAAAACCGACAACCCCATTTCTTTTAGTTTTACATCTTCGGATTCTAAAATCTTGTTGACACTATTTATTCGCCAATTCGAATCTCCATATTCTCCTACCCAACCACATTTTGTATTTGAAACCGCAAGTTCTGAATCACAGTCAAGATCAGCCATTACTAAAACGGGCTATTTAGAAAAACATATAAGCTGGTAGAATATTTCCTGCCTGATATCGTAAACCTACTTAATGTTTAACAATAATTTATTAAAACCAATAGTTAACTTTTTATAATCGTAATTTTCTGCTGCCTTTCTTGCGTTTTTACATATTGTTTCATATTCATTCGACCCCATCACAGCAAAAGATAATATTGCATTGGCGTATTCATTAGCAGATTTAAACTCCTTAGCTATTCCAAGATTATATTTAGTTATTGGGCAATAACCCATCTTAATATTAGAGCAAATTGGTTTGCCACTGGCCATATACTGAAAAGACTTGCTTTGACTTCCACCATATTTCATTATTGTACTTGGCATGTAATTCAATATATTAAGTGAGCTTTTCGACAATACATAGGGTACATACTTTAATTCAATCCAGTTCTGTTTAAAAACAACATTGTATAATTGTTTAATTTTACAATAATCTTCTAAATAGGCCCGATCATCTCCATCTCCATATATCAAAAACCTAATATTTTTTTGGTCTTTTAACAATTCAGCAGCATCAATTAATAATTTTATATTATTTGCTAAACGTATAGATCCCAAATAAACAACTTTAAACAATGCATCATTTTCTAAATCAGGATCATCTATTTTATATAACTTCTTATTTTTATTAAAATCACCTAGATCAACTCCATTATTGATATAATGAACTTTATTAAGATCAATTTTCCCGCCAGAATCTATATCCCAACCATTTTCTATGATATAGTCTTTTCCTCCTTCCATTGAAAAAACTATTTCATCGGCATGTTCATATAACCATTTTTCTGCCCAATACGCAAATTTAGTAAGAGGATTGTTTTTTGAAATCAAGCCATATGAGACAAACGATTCCGGCCATAAATCTACTACATCAACAATATTTTTAGCCTTAAATCTTTTAGCAACATAATATAAAATATTACCAAAAGGAACCGTAGCTATTTGGGCTATTACATCTGGTTTAGCAAAATTTTTAGACAAGAAAAAAAGACGAAAATTGAATAAAATTAAATTATAAAAACGCATTATGCCATTCCCGGAATAATTATTCGTTTTGATATGTATAAACTTTATTCCTTCATATTCAGCTTCTAAAAATTTATTGTTGTCAGTAATTAAATTTATGGATGTATTATGTAGATAACTTCCTCCAATAATGGTGACATCATGACCTGCTTCTATTAAATATTGTGCGCGTTTTAACGTTTGAATACGAACTTCATATTTAGGTGGCATTGCAACTGGATTTACTAGCCAAATTTTCTTTTTCATTTCGTTTAAAAACTATTAATCAAATTAACAATTTTGTACAACTCTGCTTCTGTAAGTACTGGGCTTATTGGTAGTGAAACTACTTCATTATGTATTTGTTCTGTCAATTCAAAACAAATACTATTCATTTCCTTATAACACTTTTGTTTATGTGGCGGAATTGGATAATGAATAATCGTTTGAACACCGTTATCTTCCATATACTTTTGAAAAACTGATCGATCTTTGCTGCGAATTACAAATAAATGCCAAACATGCCCCTCTCCATTAAGCACTTCAGGTAAAATGACTTTAGGATTTTTTATGTTTTCCAAATAATAATTTGCAACACGTCTTCTTTCTAAAATGTCCTTTTGAATGTACTTTAATTTCACATTTAAAAAGGCAGCCTGAATTTCATCTAATCTGGAATTTAATCCCTGATAGATATTCTCATATTTTTTTAGTGAACCGTAATTACGCAATGCTTCAATAGTCTTTGCTAATGTTTCATCATTGGTGGTTACCGCTCCTGCATCACCCAAAGCGCCTAAGTTTTTTCCCGGGTAAAAACTATGGCCGGCCGCATCTCCGATACTCCCCATTACTTTCCCATTCCATTTTGCACCGTGAGATTGGGCACTGTCCTCTACTAATTTTAAATGATGCTTTTTACAAATAGCCAGCATTTCCTCGTCAATAGAATTTTGACCATATAAATGGACTGTTAAGATCGCTTTTGTTTTGGAAGTAATAGCTATTTCAATTTTTGAAGAATTTAAATTATAGGTGTTTCTATTAGGCTCTACAAATACAGGAATTAAACCATTGTCTGATATTGCCAATACAGAAGCGATATAGGTATTTGCCGGAACAATTACCTCATCACCTACTTTCATTATTCCCAACTCAATATATGCTTTGAAAATTAACCGCAAGGCATCTAAGCCATTTGCAACGCCTAATGAATATTTTGTACCGCAGAAAGTACTGTAATTCTGTTCAAAAGTTTCCAATTCCTTTCCCATTAGGTACCAACCTGAATCAATAACCCTAATAGCTGCATTCTTTAACTCTAGCTCATATTGAGCATTAATTTTTTTTAAATCTAAAAAACTAATCATTTTTTTACTGGTTTATAACTATCTATATAATATTGATCTCCTGTATTTTTATCTTTTAAATCCAACCCTAACAAAATAGAATCTTCTGTAATATACCCTTTGTGAATAGCAGGATTTCCATACCAAACAGTATAAGGCTGTGTACTTTTTGTCAATACACTTCCAGCTCCTATTAGTGATTTAGTTCCTATTTCAATGCCACACAATATTGTAGAATTAGCACCAATTGATGCATCTTCATTTATTATTGTCTTTTCATTTTTGTACTCCTTATTTTTAGAGATAGGTATTCTGTCATTTGTGAAGGTTACATTTGGACCTATCATTACCTTATTACCTATACTTACTCCATCCCAAATTTGCACACCTGGTTTTATAGTGACATCATCTCCAATCAAAACATTATTTTCAATTAAAACAGAACAATTGATATTACATCTCTTGCCAATTACTGCCCCCTTTAAAATTATTGAAAACTGCCAAACAAAAGTATCTTCTCCAATATTTTTGGAATGTACATCAGATAATGGGTGTATCATTTTTTTAATTTTAAAAATTCCCTATAATCTCTAATGTAGTCAGATTCATCATATTTAAGTGATGCCAAAACCAAACAAACAGAACCTGAAGAAAAATTATCAAGTTCACGCCAAAGACCAGACACAACGTGAAGCGCAAAATTAGGTCTGTTTAAAGTAACAATTTTTCTATTTTGACCATCGGACAAAATTACATTAAAACTACCACTGGCAGCAATTATATATTGCTCCAATTCATAGTGTGCATGGCCTCCTCTTGCTTCTCCTCCAGGTATATCATATAAATAATATACTCTTTTCACCTCAAACGGAATATTTTTCAAATTTTCAGCCACTGTAATATTCCCCGCTTCATTATGAACTTTAGAAACATCTATTACAGAACAATCAAATACGGTGTTATTTTTTAGCTTCATTTCTTACTATTTTGAATTCTTCAAAATCTCTTATATAATCTACAGCATCATATGGTATTGATGAAACAATTAAGGCGCATGAATTTGTAGAAAAATTCTCTATGCTTCTCCAAAGCAAATTTGGCACATATAACCCATAATAGGATCGGTTTAAACTATACTTCACTTCATTTTCTCCATCATTCAAAACAACATCAAAACTGCCAGAAAGCGCAATAATAAATTCATGTGATTCTTTAAAAGCATGACTTCCCCTCACTTCTCCTCCAGGCACGTCATAAATCCAGTAGGATCTTATTATATCAAAAGGAATTTGATTGCTATTTTCAAAAAAACTTAAATTCCCTCGGGGATCTAAAATTTTAGGAAGATTAACTATTTTGACATTATCGATTTTCATGAACTATCATTTTTTTGTTTTTATAT
The DNA here is from genome assembly GCF_048158585.1 of Flavobacterium galactosi. Classification (NCBI taxonomy): domain Bacteria; kingdom Pseudomonadati; phylum Bacteroidota; class Flavobacteriia; order Flavobacteriales; family Flavobacteriaceae; genus Flavobacterium; species Flavobacterium galactosi. The sequence continues at coordinate 120,447 of NZ_JBLNKV010000004.1, read as the reverse complement.
CCTTTTAAGTAAAAAACAAATTTCCTTCTTGATTTGTAAGGAATCGGTAAGTAATAAATAAATGCCTTAAAAGCAAATGAATACAGTTTGTTGAATAACTCTTCTTTTGTGTTAAACATTTTTCGTGATTTAACATCAGGCAAGTAACCCAAATTAACAATTTTCCTATATTCTGATTTTTGCCATTTCCCTTTAATTACGGTGTTAGACATCTTAAAGAAATTCTTGTATGCCATGTAAAATCCATCATATTTATCACTTCTTACTGATCCAAACCTTTCAAATTCCCAGGCATTCTCTTCTCTAACCAGTAAATCCTCCAAGACTGAAATTTTCCATAACGAATAAACACAGGTAGGACGATACAAAGATCCTTTATCAATTATCCCAAAAAAGTTATTAAATTTACTAGTTGGCCTTCCCATATTAGCTTGAGTAAAAAGGGAAATAAAATTTCCATCTACTGCAAAAAAAGATTCAGTAATTGAATCTAATTTCATTTGATCAACCTTTTCAATAATTGGACTATCCTCAAGAGTTATAAAAAGATAATCATATTTAGTTTTTAGTATTGCAATTGCTTTTAATAATCCATCAGACCAACTATCATCCTTACCTATCTTTATAAATTCAAAAGATGATGTGGGTATTGATTTATTATTTGTTACGAAGTATTTATCATATGGACAATCCGGCCAATATTTATCAGAAAAATGTATAAACATCGGCCATAAATCCGAGTAACTATCACATGTGAGAACTATAAGAGCAGTCGATTTATTCATAACAAACTATTTAGTCTTTTTTATTTTCCATTTGTTTCTTAATCCAATTATATTGAGCATTTAGACCATCTTTTAAGGTGACTTTAGGCTCCCAGTCTAATATAGCTTTTGCTTTTGAAAAATCAGCGCTACGGGCTTTATCTCCTTCGGGTTTAGACTTGTCGTAAAATGCTTCAATTTTTTTACCAGATATTTCAATAACCTGTTCTGCAATTTCTTTTATGGAAGTGCAAACCGAAGGGCCTATTTGAATAACTCCATGTCCCAAGCCTTTTTCTAAAGCCAGACATAAAGCATTTACAATATCATCAACATGAATAAAAGCACGACCTTGTTCGCCACTACCCCAAACATGAAATGGCTCATCTGGATATGTAATCGCTTTTCTAATTAGTGCAGGAATAACCTGACTGCGTTCACCAAAATCGCAGGGAGAACCGTAAACATTATGGAACATCAAAATACTGATAGGTATTCCTGTTTCCTTTTCCAACAACTCAGTTTCATATTGTCCCATTAGTTTGCTCCAACCATATGCCGATTCTGGTAAGGCTGGATAAAGCTCTTCTTCACGTAAAGGGATAACATCTAGAGAGTTTTGACGAGTTAATGGAAAACTACAAGCGGTTCCAACATAAATAAATCCCTTGATTGAGTTCGTGAATTTACGTACAGAAGTTATTACGTTAGAATTGATTAATAAATTTTGACGAAATATTGATCCTTGGTTATTAAATACATAATCAATACCTGCAACTATATCAGCCAAATGAATTACATATTCAACTTTTGATATTATTTCATCTGCTATACCCTGTTCTAGTAAATCAAGATTAAAGAAGTGGGATTCTAAAGGGATGACCGGTTTTCCTGTTTCATCATTCAAGTATTCAATTTTCCCTCTCCAAAGATTGTCGATTATGAATACTTCATTTCCTTCATTCACAAGTCGTTTCACTAGATTTGATCCAATCATTCCAGCTCCACCAGTAACTAATATTTTTTTCATTATTTTTTGAGATTTTTTTATTTATGTATTCACTAAGTATTTTCGAAGAATATTATCTATTTTAATTTGCTGAAGAATTAATTTGTTTTACTAAAAACCTATTTTGCTAATTTTTTCATACACTGATAATAACTTTTGTGATTGTGTACCCCAATTATATTCTCTAAAAATGGCTTCTCTACCATTTTTACCCATTTGGAGAGCAATATCTGGATTATTTAACAAATAATTTATTGCATCAACTATTTCATTAATATTGCGAGGATTCACACATATCCCACATCCGTTTTTTTCAACAACCTCCTTCCACAGAATAAAATCTGTGCATATTACAGGTAACCCTGCCATCATATATTCAAAAAATTTATTGTTAGATAAGTTTCCAACATTACCTTTACAAAGTGGAATATAATCCAATAAGGCCATTGCAATATTTGATTTTGAATAAACTTTATCGTAAACTTCTCTATATTCAATTTGTCCTAGATAATTAACTTTTTGCCATCCTGCGTTGCTTTTTAACATATTTAGATAAGACACATCAGCTGGATTTCCAGCTAGATTAAATTGAATATCATCAATTTGAATCAAAGCAGTTAAGATATTTTCAATATACCACATTCTTGAAAACAAACCAGCATAACAAATGGAAGTTCCTACAACATCTTCTCTATTGACGATGTCTTCTTTCAAAATAGGAAAATTGAACACCAACTGATTGTTTTTACACGCCTTATTAAGCCGTTCTTGAGTCCAATGGTAACACAAAATCAATCCATCAAATTTTTTGCAATGATAATATTCGTAGACAGTATAAATCTTAGAAATTATATATCTTATAAAATATGGCAGTGATTTTTTCTCGAAAAACAATGTTGGATGATCTTCAAAACTATCAAATATTACTTTTTTTCCTTTACTTTTTAGTTTTGAACCATAAGGTAACGATGCCGGATCATTAAAGTGATAAATATCTGCATCTATACTCAGCGCCTTCTTATAAAGAAACTTTGGTAAAGTAAATAACCTATTTAATAAACCTTCCTTATCATATGGAACACTAATGATGTGAACTCCATTTTTAATTTCTTCTTTTGCATTTGGAGAAACTAAATAAACCTCATAGCCTGCTTTGACTAATGATGTGCACTCTTTTTCAAAAACGCGCACATCTGAGGCTGATTTTGAAGTAAAATAACAAACTTTGATCATATGTTTTCTTTTTATTATTTCTAATATTCTTTGTGACTCAACTTAAATGGTTATGAATTTTTACAAATAATAATGTTTAATATTCATACAATTAAAAACTTTTTTATTGTAAATAGGATGCCTGAAAATATAAATACATAAATAAATACATAAAAAAAAGAAATTGATATATCCATTTTATTCCACTTTTGTATTCTGAGTAAATATATTCCGAAAGGAAAATAAATGGAAATATTACAATATAATATCGAAGTCTACTTGTGATTGTTGGAGAAGAAAAGAATATCATTTGTAGTATGATCACTGAAATACCCAAATTGTATATTAAATTGTGATTTACTGTTATTTTATTTTTTTTCAATAGGTCTGCATACACAACGTTCATTAAAATAAATGAAATAAATCTTTCCCAAAAACCTATTCCTAAAAAATTGTTCTCTCTATCTACATTCATGTAAAAGCCAACTCTAGCAGCCTTTACTTCCTCGTCCATTCCCAAATAAGCCACAAAATAATTTATTATATCTATTTTTAAAAGATATAAAAAAAGTGAAATTAAGAAGACACCATAAATAATCTCCTTTTTAATAAATTTATCTGACCATAAAAAAAAAACACAAAAAAGGATTGATTTATGAAATGTAAATCCTAAAAGAAGGAAAAGTATATATATAATTTTTCTATTTATATAGACTAATGCAAGAAGAAAAAAACAAAAAGCTAATGCTTGCCGTAGCATACCTATTTGGAAAGTTATATAGGTAAGAGCAATATAAATGGGGAAAGCATTAACTGGACTTATTTTACATCTCTTACAGAAAAAGTAAAAAACTGATAGTTCCACTATCGAAATAAAAAAAAGAAAATAGAAAAAGTCGTTACAGAAAAACTTGTATATAGAAATAAACACCCTAAAACCAATTTCAACATCTGCGTCATATAATTCTAGCCCATATCCAGAACTCATTACAAACGAAATCGGTTGTATAGCTTCAAAAATTGATTTATAATTGGGTATATCTGAAAAAAATAATTGACAATATATTCTAAGTATATTCAGTATAACAAAAGAAAGGAATAATACAAAATATGGTAAACCTTTATTACCGTAAAATTTTATATTATTCGCAAAAAATTGTACTACAATAAAATATAAAAGCACTATTAGCGAAAGCAGCATTTTAACAACAGATATTTAATTCTTTAAAGACATTTAGCCATTGTTCTCCTACAATTGACAAATCAAATCTTTTTACTTTTTGTTCTGCCGCTGTTGAGTACCACTCTAATTCCTCTTGAGAGGACATCAATTTTGATAACGCATTGACATATTCATTAACATCGAAAGGCCTAATCAAACACCCATTTACTTCATCGTCAATTATATCTGTGGCAGAGAGAAATGAGTCAAAAGCTACCGGAATGACACCATATTGCATGGCTTCTATTAAAGTCATAGGTAATCCTTCAAACGAAGAGGTCATACCAAAAATCGAAGCTGTTTCATAAAATGGCTTAGGATCACGAAATCCATAGAAAGAAACATTTTGTAAATTAAGTTTAGAACTTAATACTTTCATAGATTCGAGCTCATCTCCATCACCAACTATCTTTAAAGACCAATCAGCAAATCTATTATCTAATAAACCCCATATTTGAAGCAATAAATCAACTCGTTTTTGAGAAGTATTAATTCTGCCAACATAAAGAATCTCCTTTTTTTTTCTAATTTTAACTATTTCATCGAATGAAACAGGATTGGGTATGCCAACAACATTATCAATAGATTGCCCATCCATAAAAAAAACTAGTTCTTGTTTATACTTTTCAGATAATAAAAAAACATAATCACTCTTTTTACAGAGAGATTTATAGTGCTCTGCATATTTCCGCTTATACAACTTTAGCAATAAATACTTTACTATTTTAGTATCTGTATAAGGCAACAACCAACTAATACCATTTTTTTCAAATTTATTTTTATTTACAGAGCTAAAATTCGCTATAGTGGCTAAAAGTGAATTATGTACAACTGATATAAGTTTAACTCCTTCAATCTTACAATAAGAAGCAAGTTTTGATATTTCCGGAATTGTCCCTCCCTGATTAATAACTATATCAATAGACTTTTCTGCTAAAAAAGAACGAAAAAAAACAATATTCCTTTCTGAAATAAATGAAGAAGAGTCTGGTAAAAAAAATTGTCTTTTATCTTTTATTGAGTAACTATCAGTTAAACCTAAAAAGAAAACTTTATATCCTTTCGCTTCAAAGTAATTAGCCAATGTAAAAGTAACTCTTTCAACCCCACCTACTTGAGGATTAATAGCCTCAGAATAAAGAAATAAAATATTCATAACATGAAATAATTAATGCAAAATTATTAATATGCTTAGTGATGATAAACTCTATTAAAAAACAAATGAATTCATCAAATTTTGAAGCAACAATCTTATAGATAAGACTTTACTTCAACATTCCCAATAAAAAAAGTGTAGTATAAATAAATATACTTGAGATATAAAAATCAACCACTAATCCAAAATTAAATTTAACATTAATTAGTCAAAAATAATCTGTAAAAAATATAAATTTAATGATATAATTATGAGATAATTAAAATATTATTTTTTAAAATAATTCGTTTAGAATGTGCTTTATAATGAAATTTTATACTCATATTGAACTCTTTATTTTTTTTAAAATAGATAGCAAAAAGTCAAACTCTTTTATATTAAACAGCTTGCTAAGCGTGATATAAGTAATTATTCCAATTATAAATCCTACAGAAAGTTGATAGTATGCATTAGAAAACATCTGCATTGAAAAAAATATCATCCCAGCCATAATAACTGACAACAAAATAAAAGGCAAAATAGTTTTAAACTGTTTGTAATAGCCTATATTGATAACTTTTTTAGAATAATATATTATTATAATCATATCAAAAAGATTATAAACAAATAATCCAATACATATTATGGTAAGCCCAAAAGGAATAGTTATAATTAAGATTAGGATTCCACCAATTTTTTTAACTATTTCGGATTTTAAAAAATAATCTGATCGCCCCATAACATTTAAAATTTGATTATTTAGTACCATTATAGGAATCCACATATAAGCAATGCATAATACAGATAAAGATACAGCCATTGGTAACCATTTATCAGTTAACAAAATTAAAATTAAAGGTTTTGACAAAACTGCAATACTAATCATTATTGGAAAAATAATATAACAAGACATTCGCAAATAATTTATAAATGAAGTACCTATCAATACATCATCATCTTTAATTTTACATTGAATTGGATAAATAGCTCTAGTTATAATAGCCATTAAACTTACGGATGGAAATCTTGCTAATAGACTGGATTGATTAAAAAAGCCCACATCCATTGCTGAATACTTCCGTCCAATTACCAAGCTGTAAAGGTTAATATAAATAGTATGTAATAATCCTGACAACAACAGCTTAGAACCAAATGAAAATAAAGACTTTAACGAGTTCCAAGAAAAAACAAATTTAGGAAGCCACTTAGCAAAAATCCATAAAAAAATTGTATTCAACAGATTGTTTACTAATGTTTGTATTAAAAGTGCCCATACTCCATATCCAAAATAAGCCAAACTCACACCCAATAATCCACTTATAATAACAGCTATTAATGATGCACTTGCTTGTGTTTTGAAATCTAATAATACTGTCAACTTAGCTACTTGAACAACTGATAATCCTTGAATGATTACATTAAGACCCATCCATTTACAAATTAAATCAAGCAATGGTTCCTTATAAAACAAAGCTATATATGGAGCGGATAAAAATAATACTGAATAGACCAGTAATGAAACAGCTGTATTAAAATAGAAAACTGTAGAATAGTCAGTCTCTGTACTGTCATTTTTCTGAACTAATGCGTTTGAAAAACCACTATCAACAAAAGATTGTGCTATAGCGATAAAAATAGCCAACATCGCAATTAATCCATATTCAGAGGGAACAACTAAACGAGCAAGAATAATACTCGTCACAAACTGAAAACCTTGAACTGAAAAACGTTCTATTGCACTCCAAGCAACAGTTCTAACTGTTTCATCTATTAACGAATTTTTCATTAAATAAATATTATTATAAATAATTTTAAATAAAATAAACCAACAATTACTTACTTAATTACAGAGGCAAAAGTGTGTATTGATCATAATCAATAATTAATTTCATTTTATTCAGCTTAGTAACCAAGATTGATCGTATGCAATTTAACAAATGTTCAATGCTATATCTCAAAATGATTAATATAAAATCTAGTTAACATATGTGCAGTTTAATTATTTATGATAGAATTCATAGATAATTAATCTATACAAAATCAAAATAATTATTAATAAAAATCAATTTATTTATTGACCTATTTTTTTAAAGAAGTTATAAATTCTATTATACGTTTACATGCTTTACCATCCCCATAGGGATTATGCAAAGCAGTCATTTTTTTATATCTTTCTGGACTATTCAACAAGTCATTACACTCACTTATGATGCTGTTCTTACTTGTACCCACTAAAATAACTGTTCCTGCTTCAACAGCCTCTGGGCGTTCTGTTGTATCTCGCATCACCAAAACAGGTTTTCCTAAACTAGGCGCTTCTTCTTGCACACCCCCTGAATCCGTAATAATTAAATACGATTGATTCATTAGCCAAACAAAAGCTGGATAAGCCAATGGTTCAATTAAGTTAATATTAGAAATATCACCAAGAATTTCATGTACAGGGCCTTTAACATTTGGATTTAAATGCACTGGATACATAATCTGTACATCTCGATTGTTAATTGCAATTTCTTTTAAGGCTTCACAAATATTGATAAATCCTTGCCCATGATTTTCTCTGCGATGGCCTGTAACTAAAATCAACTTCTTAGTTTTATCAACAATTGATTTTAATTTTTCAATTTCTTGGTTTTCAATAGAATTTACTTTCACAGTACTTTCCAATAAAGCATCAATTACAGTATTTCCTGTAATCAAAATAAAATTTTCATTAACATTTTCAACTAATAAATTTTGTTTAGACTGTTCAGTAGGCGCAAAATGATAATCTGCTACACGCCCCGTAACCTGACGATTCATTTCCTCTGGAAATGGAGAATATTTATTATTTGTTCGCAAACCAGCTTCAACATGACATATTTTTGCTCCTGAATAAAAAGATGCAATACTTGCAGCCATCGTTGTCGTTGTATCCCCGTGAACATATACATAGTCTGGGATAAACTCTTCTAAAACAGATTTCAACCCCAAGATAATATCAGAAGTTAAAGAAAATAAATTCTGATTCGGTTTCATTAAATCCAAATCATATTCTGGTGTGATTTCAAAAAAGTCCAACACTTGATCCAACATTTCCCTATGCTGAGCAGTTACACAAACTCTTGTTTCAAATTTATCTGTATGCTTTTTGAACTCATTAACTAAAGGGGCCATTTTGATAGCCTCTGGTCTAGTTCCGAAAATTATTAAATTTTTAATCATTTATGTAATGTTTATACTTGAAAGATTTAAGTAAAAAACTTAATATTCCTTTACTTTCCATTTTTAACAAAACCACATCTTGATTCCTTAATTAAGGAAAAAAGCATTATCTAGTTTTTTACTGAACTCGTTTGGCATATAAAAATTTTGAAGTAGATTGAAATTTTATCAACTATACATTCGTAAATCTTCAACTAATCAATCAGCAATCCTCTCAACAATTTTCTCCCAATCAGAAATAGGACTGTCAAAAACCCTGCTAAAATCCCGCCCATTAGAATCCCTTTACCTTCCCCTAACTTCTCTTTCTTCAAAGGCAAAATCGGTAGGTCAATTACTTGAATCAATGGGGTTTCTTTGCGTAAAGTTACTTTGGCTAACTCTGTCTGTTTGACCAATTCCGTTAAGATGGCCGTATTTGCCTGAACGTCTACCTGTCTTCGGGCGGATGGTACGCGGCGTACATTCATCGCAGGATTCAACCCAAAAGTATTATCATTGGCCACCGCCACACCGGTAATGGCTCCGTTGAGCTCACCTCGAATGGAATCGGTTTGTCGTTCTAGGATATCCATATTCATTCGTGCCTTTTTGCTTTTGGTCGTAATATAAAAATCGGATACCTTCTTGGCTAGGGCTTCCGCAAAATATTTCGCAAACAATTCATTTGTAGACATCATATCTATACTAACGATCGCTATTTTTTTGTCTTTTTGCGCAACAGCCAATCCTGTTTTAGACAAATCTTCATATAGCATCCCCAAAATACTATCATGCACTCGCGTAAAATACTTTCTTTTTACATCCGGCAAAAACTGAATACCCTTGAATTTAGGATTATCATTCCATTTTTCTCGCCATCCTTGATTTTGAATGTACATTTCAGCCAAAGAAATTATTCTTCCATTTGAAGTTACGGGTGTCAATAGCGTTTGTTCCACCATAGAGCGAGACTTGAACAATTCCGTTAAATTGGAACCAGAAAACATACTACCGCCGCCGCCGCCAATATCTAAACCCAGTGAACTTGCTAAGCCTAGAGCCCCTCCTAATCCGCCACCACTTTTTTCGTCTTCTAAAGCAAACGATAATGTAGCGGTATAAACTGGTTTTTTAATAAAAGAATAAGTTAGCCCTAAAACAGCTCCTATTATTCCTGCTAGTATAATTATTTTCCATTGCGAAAGCAAATAAGCAACCCAATCTTTGGCTTTTTCTATTAACTCCTTTAAAGATAATTCGTCGTTAAGGTTTTGTTCATTCATTGTTTCAAGATTTTACGCTTGTATTTAGTTAATTAATGAGGCAATTTGTTAAAAAACGGTTATTGACAATAACCTGCTGTCGGTTTCTGAAGAACTGTAAATAGCGACTGAACACTGATCACTATTACCTAATTAAAGCGATTACAATACCCGCCAAACTAGCTAAAACCCCAGCAATACTTACAAACTCACCGGTACTCATCTTTTTAACTTCAGGTTTCTCTGGCACTATAATTTGTGACCCCGGCGTTACTTTAGGATACGATCGTATAAACAAGAACGAATGAGCCACTGCCGCTTTCCCATTAGGATAAATAATATAGGCCTTCTTTTTCCAGCCTTTATTATCTACTCCCCCAACAGAACCTATATAATATCCGAATCCTTTCCCTTTAGTGTAAGGAATCTCAGAAGTTAACAATACATTACCAGCCACCTTTACGCCTTCATTGTAAGCCGCCACTTCAATTTCATCACCGGGAAACAAAGTTACATTGGTGTTACTCTCTGGATTTTTAACAATGGCTTTCCAATCCACTGGTATTGTGCCAAATTTTAAATCTTCTTTTAATTTTTTAGTGAGCTTGTTCTGGATACTGTCTTTTTTACCCAAATTCAAATTCACATTTTCCAAATCCTCAATTTGTTTGGCTTGAATTGGTCGTTTAATTTTAACACCCTCTATATTTGCCGCAACCGTTAAACCACCTGCCCTTTGTACAATATCATAGATCTTGTCTTTTTTAGTTGCCAAAACATATTTCCCCGCATAATTAACAGCACCGCTTATAGTTACCATTTCCGGTTTTTCATAGACAGCCATTTTACGGATATTTACAACATCAAAAGGTTGCAAGGCAAAGTTTTTTAGTTGTTCATTGTTATTTGCGGTAATTTCAATATTAAATAGTTGTGCTTTATTGGGATTGGCATCATCAATTTCTTCTGACATAATCATTCGGGCAACCTCGACTCTTTTAGATGCGGAACCGGTCAAGCCGCCTGCCTGCACCAATAAATCATTTAAAGTAAGATTCTCATGATAGTCATAAATTCCAGGTTTTTTAATTTCACCGTCAATCGTTATTTTATACTCTTCCACGAAATCTAAAATAGAGTACACCGTTACGACATCTTCCTTATGCAATGCAATATCGGCTTCCAGATCCCCTTGCAGGGCTTTAGCCAAATTCACATTTACGATTTCCGTCGTCAAATCAGGTTTCAATCGTATAATTCTTGCTCTATTGCTATAGGCATCTTCTTTCAAGCCATCCGCTTTTGCAATCAGATCGGAGATACGCATACCTTCATAAAAAGAATAGGTATCCGGTCTAAAAACGGCTCCATCAATTTTAATACGATTTTCAAATCGATTTAATATCTTAGACACTCGGAACACATCCCCTGACTGCGGTTTATAACTAGTATATTCAACTGCATTGATGTCTTTCACTTTAAATTCTTTGCTTGTTTTTTGCAAAACATTTACTGAAGCGGTGTAGGCAAATTCATTAAACCCTGAAGCAAAAGATAATAAGTCCGAAAATGTTTCCCCCTTCTTCATCTCAAAAATCCCGGGACGTTTTACCTGTCCTTCAAGAGTGACTCTTTGATTGTAAGCAGGGATCCGAATGACATCATTATCCTTTAAACCCACATTATCCGATTGATTTCCATTGACAAGGAAGCGATAAATATCAATGTTTTTGTATACTTTATTATCTCGCAACAACTCTATATTTCTATAACTTCCATTCTTCCCCGGGCCTCCACCTAAAAATAAGGCATTGTAAACCGTTGCTAATGAAGATATCGAATAATTACCCGGCTGCTTACTCCCTATTATCGTCACTCTAATGGTTCTGATACGGCTCAAACTTACTGCGACTTGCGATTGTCCGGATCCTACTGTACTGTACACCCTTGCAATGGCTCCTTTTATTTTTTGGGTAGCGGCTTCAATCGTCATTCCCGTAACCGGAATCTGACCTACATATTGAATAGTTACTTTACCCTCTGTCGATACCGGCACACTGGCATTAAATTCTTGTACCCCATAAACGCTAACTTGCAATTCATCGCCAGGTCCTAAGACATAATTTACAGGTGTGGCCAATTTCAAATTAGGCTCAAAATTCAACGTAGGATTATCAAACAGTTCCGAACCAAAAACTAAAGCATTTAGGGTATCTTTTACTTTACTATTGACAATTTTTTCTTGTTTTCTGGTTAACTCTTCCGATTCTTCGCCTTTCAAATCATCTTTTTTACCATCTGCCGAAGCCTTTTTTATTTCTCCCAAACGGATTTTCAATTTAGCAAACTCGGCCGCAGGCATTCCTTTTGCCAAAGCCATTGGTTCCGCTTGTTCAATGGTTACATTATTAGTCTGCAACTGCGTTTTAATTTTTGCAATATCACTATCTGATAAATAATCCACTTTTAACGTACTCAAATCAGTGCTTTTTAACAAGTCCTGTGCAAATGTATTGGAAGTCTGAAAAAGAGCAAACAACAATAAAAGGGTAGCAATTATTTTTCTCATGAGTACTTTATAATAATGTATTTTGTATTTTTAATCATTCTTTTTCAAGAATGCAATAGTTATTTTTTTATGTGAAAAGGCGTAATAAGAAACACCTTATAGTTTCACTGTGGCTAGCTCCATTAGGTCCCATATTACATTATCGACCACAAAACTATGTCAAAAGATTTAATTAGCAATTTATTAAATATTCTTATTGCACAGGAAAACTTGAATTATTTTATCCTCAATTCAATAAATCTGAATGTTTCCTCTCCAATTCACTGTATATATTCTTAACATCCTGAGACCTGTCTTTCTGCAAAATCAAATTAGCGGTATCCGTATAAACGAAAATAGTATTTTTTAATCCAACAAAAGCAGTATAATTGCTGGTTCCAATGACCATATTCCCATTTATGTCAACAGGATGACCTTTAGAAACTAAATAATCATAAACCGATTCAAACGATCCTAAATCAGACCAAATGAAGGTAGAAGAAACCACTTTTATTTTTTTACTTCGTTCCATAACGGCATAATCAATACTGATAGAAGGTATTTCCAGAGACAAATCCAAATCTAAATTTCCATTACTATTAGCGTCCCAGGCAATTTTTGATTTTTCATAGACTTCTGGATAGAATTTATTTAATTCTTCCAATAAAACCGAAGCTTTGAAACAAAACATACCGCTATTCCAGAGGAAATTTCCTTTGGCTATAAAATCAGTAGCCGTTACTTTGTTTGGCTTCTCCCGAAAAGAAATGACATCATCTCCTTTACGTTCAATATACCCATATCCGGTTTCTGGTTTGGTGGGAATAATTCCAAACGTAACAATAAACCCTTTTGATGCTTTTTCAACAGCTTCATGAATGGCTGTCTCGTATGGTTCCACTCCATCTATAATATGATCCGAAGGTGTGACAATTAAAATATCATCCGGATGAGAAGCAAAAGCAGCAAAAGCAATGGCGGCGGCTGTATTTCTAGGGGTTGATTCAATTATATCCAAATAGGGAGCATTCGATTTTTCCATCACTTGTCTACTGAGGTGACAATTATCAATATTACCGACTACCATAATTTTGTCTGCGATAGTACGATTGCGTTCCACAGTTATCTCAAACAACGACTTGCCTTCAAATAAATCAAGATATTGTTTTGGCTGGCTTTTTCGTGATAAGGGCCACAATCGGCTGCCTACTCCACCGGTAAGAATGACATGTGTAATTGAAGGTTTCTTTTCCATCGTATTCTGCATTTTTTGTGAGTAACTGTGAGTAGCCTTAGCATATCAGCAAGTCGGCTTTTCGTTATTGGTTATCCGTCACCTCGGTCAAAAGGCAGTTCTATTTTATCAATTGTCAGCCAGTTCAGGCTATTTTTATAATTAGCTTTAAAAATTGTACTGAGAACCAGTACTTGGAAAGCAATCATAAAGTGTTACAACACTTTATTTTCTTTCAATAATTCTTTTTCCTTTACCTCTTTACGCAAACTACTACTGGAAAATCGGTGATCCCTAACATTAAAATAGAGTTCGATCCCTTTTTCTTCACAATACGTTCGACCTGTAAAATCTTTATCTTTATATTCGTCCCCAATAATTCGGACATCTATTTTAAATGAGCGTAAAATATCTTCTAAATCCTGTTCTGTTGCATAGGGCACTATTTCATCAACAAATCTACATCCCTTGAGTTGAATATAACGCTCTACAACAGACTGTGTAGGCCTGTTTTTTTCGGGACGGTCGATAGTTGGGTCAGTTTGCAATGCCGTTATTAAATAATCACATTGTCGCTTCGCTTCTTCCAGCATTGTAATATGTCCCGCATGAAGCAAGTCAAAAGCACTAAAAGTTATTCCTATTTTCATAAGTCTATAAATATAAGTTTACTTGAAAATATTACTATTTCACAATCTCCCATCAACTGCATCACCCAAAATTCCTTTAACATCGTACAATAAACTGCTTTTATTTTGCAATTTTGTGATATCGATAGTCAGAAATTGGTTGTGCGCCACTCCTAAAACTACCGCGTCAAATTTTTGATTCGGCACTACATTAGTGGTTATTAAATCATATTCTTGTTTCACCTCAGCTGGATTGGCTAAGGGATCGTATATAGTTACTGTAATTCCATAATCTGTAAAAGCAGCGATAACATCCACAATTTTTGTATTGCGAACATCGGGACAGTTTTCTTTGAAAGTGATTCCAAGCATCAGGAGTGTAGCTCCGTTAACAGAAATTCCTTTTTTAATCATTCCTTTTACTACTTGAGATGCCACATAGTCACCCATGCTATCATTCAATCGTCTTCCTGCCAAAATAATTTCCGGATGATAACCAAACTCTTGCGCTCGTTGAGCCAAATAATAAGGATCCACTCCAATACAATGACCTCCAACTAAACCGGGTTTAAAAGGCAGGAAATTCCATTTGGTTCTCGCTGCTTCCAAAACGGCATGGGTATCGATATTCATCAAATTGAATATTTTAGCCAATTCGTTTACAAATGCGATATTGATATCCCGTTGGGAGTTTTCAATTACTTTGGCGGCTTCGGCAACTTTTATGGAAGGAGCTAAGTGTGTCCCGGCAGTAATCACTGATTTATATAACTCATTTACTTTTTGTCCAATGTCTGGCGTAGAGCCTGAAGTCACTTTTAAAATCTTCTCTACGGTATGTTCCTTATCTCCCGGATTAATTCTTTCAGGGGAATAACCTGCAAAAAAATCAACATTGAATTGTAAGCCCGAGACCCTTTCCAATACCGGCACACATTCCTCTTCGGTTACTCCTGGATACACCGTAGATTCATAAATCACAATATCTCCTCTTTTCAAAACACTCCCTATCGTTTCACTGGACTTGTATAAAGGAGTCAAATCAGGACGATTATTCTTATCCACCGGAGTAGGAACCGTTACGATGTAATAATTACAGTCCGCTATACCATCTAAAAGGGAAGTACAATACAAACCAATAGCATCACCGGGTTTTTCCAGCAATACTTTTTGTAATACTTCGTCGGTTACTTCAAATGTAGTATCAGTACCTGATTGCAAGGAAGCAACTCTGGATTGATTGATATCAAATCCTACTACAGCATATTTCGTTGCAAATAACCGCGCCAATGGTAAACCCACATAACCCAGACCAACAACTGCTATTTTTATATTTGAACTCATTTTCAAACCAATTTTAATCAACTATTGTTAATTTCAATCCACCGCTTCGCGATTCAAACTCACAGAAATGAGTCGAAATCAGGATAATTTTAAGTGCGCAAATATAAGCACAATAAACTACACTTTTTTAAATTTTAATTCATTCAAAACCTCAAAATATGGTTAAAAAGCACAAAAAACCGATAACTAACTGAAATACAATTATAAAAAATAAAAAAAACCACCTCCTTTAAAAAAAAAATCACCTGATTTAGTGATATAAAAACCACTAAAAAAGATGAATTTTAAAGTTCTAATCCAACGGATTCTCATAAAAAACCATCCGATATTCATTATATAAAATTATACTTCTATTTTCTTGAAATAAATAAAAAGTGGCTTATTTATGAATAATAAAATTAAGGTTTGAAATAGCACTTCACTTTTTAAATTTCTTTAATTAACGGCACCTCCTTTTGCCGGAGGGTAAAATAATTGCACCTCCCACTGCTTATTTGTATTTCATTTTCAAAACACATCCCAATGATTCCAAAACAAGAACATAATGAGTGTTATTTACTTCTTGGACAATTGCCGTTTGAGTTGAAAATGGTCCTGAATCCAATGCTATCTTGTCACCTATTTGAAATGGAACTATTGTAATCTCACAACTATCAGTTCCATCGAGTCCTTTCTTAATAATCTTAATTTCCTCATCCCTTACAATTGCAGGTTTCCCCAACCAAAATAAGTAACGTACGACACCAACTGACTGAAATACTAAATTTCTGTCAGAATCTGGTAATTGAACAAAAACAAAGGAATTAAAAAGTGGCACTTCTACCTTTTTTTTTCGATCAGACCATTGACGCATTACTGTAATCAAAGGACAGTAGCATTCTATTCCACTTTTTTTCAATTGTTCAGCTACTTTCTTCTCCCATTTAGGTTTTGTATACACTACATACCAATTCATCTTGCATTCTGTATTAAAATAAAAATATGTCTCTTTATTTATTTGTATTTTCTCTTAAGTCTGTTTTATAAAAAAACAATACTCTAATCAATTGTTGTTATACTCTAAAAGCGTCCTAACTTATGAACCTATCCCCTGATAAACAAATCCAATCGCCTCTAAAGCTGGACCATTAAGTATATTTCTTCCGTCAAAGACAAAAGCTGGTTTTTGCATGGAGTCATAAATTTTTTGCCAGTCGTATTGAATAAATTCATCCCATTCCGTTAGAACTGCTATGGCATGGGCATTAGCGCAAGCTTCATAAGGACTATCAAACGACATAATACGATCCGCATTAGTTGAAGCCGCTCTGGTTTCTAAATAATCCAAATCAGCCAAAACTTTCTTTCTGGATACTTTAGGGTCGTATACAGCAATTTTCGCATGCTCATTTATCAAATCATCGGCAACATAAATAGCTGCTGATTCTCTGGTATCATTTGTATCTTTTTTGAAAGCCCAACCCAGAAAGGTTATTTTTTTATCAGAAACGGTATTGTAAAGTGTTTGAACGATATTATTGGAGAAACGTCTCTTTTGATGATCATTCATTATGATTACCTGCTCCCAATAATCGGCTACTTCGTTCAATCCATAGGATTTTGCAATGTAAACCAAATTCAATATATCTTTTTGAAAACAAGAACCACCAAATCCAACCGATGCTTTCAGGAATTTTGGCCCTATTCTGCTATCCATTCCTATGGCTTTGGCTACCTCATTGACATCAGCTCCAGTTTTTTCGCAAAGTTCTGACATCGCATTAATCGAAGAAATTCGCTGTGCTAAAAAAGCATTAGCAGTCAGTTTTGATAATTCTGATGACCATACATTCGTAGTTAATATTTTATCTGCTGAAACCCAATTCGAATAAACAGCAACAAGTGCTTGTATGGCGCTTTGCCCTTCTTCCGAAGGATCTCCTCCAATTAGTATTCGATCTGGATTCAATAAATCCTGAACTGCAGTTCCTTCTGCCAAAAACTCTGGGTTTGAAAGAATTTGAAACTGCACTCCATTACCGGTATTATCCAGAATACTTTTGATTGCTTCTGCCGTTCGTACCGGAAGTGTTGATTTTTCGACAACTATTTTATTATCTTTTGCTACACTGGCTATTTGTCTCGCACACAATTCAATATATTTCAAGTCAGCCGCCATCCCTTTCCCTTTTCCATAGGTCTTTGTAGGCGTATTTACTGATATAAAAATGATTTGGGCTTCGTCTATTGCTTTTTCCACATCGGTGGAAAAAAATAAATTTCGGCCTCTTGCTTCCCCTACAATTTTGTCTAATCCAGGTTCATAAATGGGAATATTGTCTATATTTTCATCGTTCCAAGCTGCTATACGCTCTTTATTCAGATCAACTACAGTAACTTGTATTTGCGGACATTTTTGGGCAATAACTGCCATTGTAGGACCGCCTACATATCCGGCACCAATGCAACAAATTTTTGTGATTTTCATTTTATAATTTTCAAATATACTATCTTTTATTATCCACCTTTTCTTTAAAAAAGGAATTTTTATTTAAGATTATCCCAATACCAACCAACCGCTTCTTTCAATCCTTCTTGCATAGAATAGTGTGGATCATACCCTAATTCTGTTTTGGCTTTATCAATACTTGCCAAAGAATGTGGAATATCTCCTGCTCTGTTGGGTCCGTATTCCACTTCAACTGTGGCAATCCTCTCATCGTATTTAGACAAAAACTCCTTCAAATAATCAACCAGATTATTCAACGTATTCCTATCGCCATAAGCAGTATTATAAACAGTATTTACAGCTTCAGGATTTTTTGTTAACATCGCCAACTCGTTCATTTGAATCACATTGTCAATATAGGTAAAATCACGGGAATAGTTTCCGTCACCATTTATCTTTGGGCTTTCCAATTGCATTAGTTGCATTACAAATTTTGGAATAACTGCCGCATATGCCCCGTTTGGATCTTGCTTCCGTCCAAAAACATTGAAATAACGCAAACCGATGGTTTCAATACCATACGTTCTACTAAAAATTTCAGCATACAATTCGTTCACATACTTTGTTATTGCATAAGGAGAGAGCGGTTTCCCAATTACGGCTTCTACTTTTGGCAATCCAACTGAATCCCCATAAGTGGAGGAACTTGCCGCATATATGAATCGTTTTACCTTGGCATCACGAGAAGCAACAAGCATATTTAAAAACCCAGAAACATTGACATCATTGGTAGTAACCGGATCAATTAGAGAACGCGGCACAGACCCCAAAGCTGCCTGATGCAGCACATAATCTACTCCCTTTACCGCATTTTGACAATCAGTCGCATTACGAATGTCACCTTCGATTAAACGAAAGTTAGCATTATTAATGAAATCTTTTAAATTATGTCTGTATCCCGTCGCAAAATTATCCAAACAAATAACTTCATGTCCTTTAGACAAAAAATATTCACAAAGATTAGAACCTATAAATCCTGCTCCTCCGGTAATTAGTATCGTACTTTTTGTTTCCTCTATCATCTTTTCTTAATTTAGAAAATCAGTTACTTTGTTAGTTTTTTGCGAAATTTACTCACTATAGTTTCAAAGATGTTTTTTGGTTTATCTTCTTCATGATACCCACTTGAATAAGTTCCGTAGCCATAACCGTATCCGTAACCATATCCGTAACCCGCACCATATTTAGCTTTATTTTCAAACCCATTCAAAATAATGCTGGTGTTATTTAATTCTCCACGTTTTACCCGGTTGTTTAATAACGTAATCATTTCTTTTTTAGTAAAATTCTGTCTTACTATATACAAGGTAACATCACAATATTGCGCTAATTCCAAGGCATCAGATACTAAACCAACTGGTGGCGTATCCAATATAATATAATCATATTTTTTCTTTAATTCTTCAATTAATTCTTTCATTCCTTCACTCATAATCATCTCAGCCGGATTTGGCGGCACTGGTCCTGAGAGAATAACATCAAGATATGGTACATTGGTATGATTAATGATTTCGTCAACTGTTTTTTGCTTAATCAGATAATTTACAATTCCAACTTCATTGGATAAATTAAATTCAGCAAACAATTTAGGCTTTCTTAAATCAAGACCAATAACTACTGTTTTTTTCTCGCTGAGCGCAAAGACTGTAGCAATATTTATAGAACAAAACGTTTTCCCTTCCCCACTTACAGATGATGTTATCATAAGCGTTTTAGCGCCATCTACATTTTGTTGTTTATACAAAAACTGAAGTGAAGAACGAATAGCTCTAAAGGATTCAGATAAAGCAGATTTAGGTTTGTCAAAAACTGCCAAATTAGTATTCTCCTTACTCATCCCTACGACACCTAGCAAAGGAATTTGTGTCAACTTACTGATATCATCGGTGTTTTGAATCGAGTTATTGATAAAGAAAATTGCAAATACAAAAAGCAAAGGAAATAGTACTCCCAGAAATAATGCCAACACATAATTTACAGATGTTTTTGGTCCTATAAGCCCTCCTCCAACATCTTTTGCAGGATCTATAAAATGAATATCCGATAAATTCGCTGCTTTAACAATATCAGCTTCACTTCTTTTTTGAAGAAAAGTACTGTAAATATTATCACTTAAATCATATTTTCTCTTAATCTTGATTAGCTCTTGTTGATCTTCAGGAAGTTGTTTTATAGTGCTTTCGGTTTCATTAATCTTACTGCTTATCATTGCTAAATCATATTGCAAAGATGCTTTGGCAGTAGCAATGTTTTCCAATAACACATTTTTAACAGCTTCCATTTGATTGTCAAAATCCTTGAATATTTTATCGCTTTTTACCGCATAAGCCATTTCAGATCTTTGGGTAGACAATGCAATCAATTTTGACACATTTACAACAATATTTGGATCTTCAATCCCAGCTACTGATGGCGCTGGAAGTTTAGCATAGTTCACGCTATTTTTCAAGTATGCTTTTAGCGAATTATAATATGCCATTTTGCGATTGACTTCGTCTTTCTTTACATCAAATTCTAAAATCTTATCCGAAAACTTAGCTCCGCCTTGTTCTATATCATAGATGTTTTTATCTTTCCTAAAGGACTTTAGCTCATTTCCTGTTTCTTTTAATTGGGATTCCATCGCAACCAATGTACTATCTATAAAAGCAATTGTATTAGTCGCAAACTGATTTTTACTGTCTAATTGTCTTTTTATAAGCATTTTAACAGTAGAATTCAAATACTCAACCATTCTCGCTTTATTGGTCCCTTGCATTCCCAAAGTAATTATGGACCCACCTTTATCATCTGATTTAACATTTATCCCTTTATATCCAGATACTGTTCCGTCAAAATCGTTAAACTGTACAAAATACTCGTTCCCTTTATAAAAGCCAGGATTATCTTTTATTTGTAATTTCCAATTTAAAAAAGGCAATGATACCTGCTCTCCTACGGTATATCTTTTTACAAAATCACCAATTTCAACAGTGGTATTACTGTATGAGTTGTTAGTGTAAGTTATTAATGATACGTTTTGATTTTCAAAGGGAATTCTGATTTCGTATACATTTTCACTCAAAAATTTAATTCTAATTAGATTTCCTGCTAACTGCCCTTTTGATTTATCAATATTTACATAAAAAGGGACCGCACCATAAGCATCTTCGAGATTATATTTACCCTGAACTAAGTAATTAATATAGTATTGCAGTTTATCAACAACCAATTCATTATGAGATCTGGATTGCAAAGTAGTTGATATGGTTTGAACCTGATCTGAAATTCCACCCCAATTAAAAACCAAACTGGTATTAGACGTAAAAAGAGGATTACTTTCTTCCTTTACGGAAATTAGCGTTTCCATACCGTAAATTTTTTGTTTACGAATATTCACTTGATAGGCAATCGTGAAAGCGATTAATAAACTAAGCAGAAACCATTTCCAATAACTTCCGATTTTTATTAAAAATCCTTTAAAGTCAAAACTTACTTGGTTTTCAAAAATCGAAAAATCTTTTATATCTAACATTTTTTGAATTCTGTTTTAATTTTTTAATAGTAAAAAAGTAGTTGTTGCCAATGATAACAGTGTAATAATAGTACCTAAAGATTCTATTCCTGTTTTTCCGGTTCCCCAAGTTTTTTGCTTGAGTGGTTTTACGTAAATATAATCATTCGGTTGCAAATAATAATAAGGCGATTTCATCACATTTATATCAGTAAGATCTAAATCCTGCATTTGAACCCCAGTTGGTGCTTTTCTCATGATTGTAACCGCTTTTCTATTTCCGGTAATGGTAATATCCCCAGCATTTGCGATAGCTTCCATGATCGTTACATGCTCTTGAAATAATGTTTTTGTGCCTGGACCACCAATTTCTCCATTAATAGTATATCGAAAACCCGCTAATTTTACAGTTACAAAAATGTTGGCCTCTTTATTAAAATACTCCGCTAACAGTTGCTTCTCAATTCTAACTCTTATTTCATCCAGGGTATAACCAATAACATTTAATTCTCCCAAAACCGGAATTCTAATATTTCCATGATCATCAACCGTAAATCCATCAAAATATAATCCTGAATCTGATTTACCAGCAGAAACTCCTTCATTTGTAGTACTAAAAATAGCGACTAATTTTGGATCTATTGCTTTAATTGTGATACTCAAGACATCATTAGTTTGCAATCTGTAAGGCTTTGATTCCACTGCTGAAATAGAAGTATCGTCTTGTGAATTATTCTTTTTTTGAAGATATATTAAATCTTGAGTTGAAATACAAGAAGAAAACAACACACTAATAATTAGCAATAAATAGACTCCGGATTTACTCATTTTCAATATTTTTAACGACAAATATAGCTTTTCATTTACTATTTAAAAAGCGTAACGATTCATTAAATAGATTAATTACTTTTAAAAGACTTTTCAAAAGGGACTCTTTGCAATATACTTCTTCCCAAGGTAACTTCATCAGCATATTCCAGTTCATCACCCACCGAAATTCCTCTTGCAATTGTTGATATAATTATTTCACAATCGGCTATTTGTTTGTAGATATAAAAATTAGTGGTATCACCTTCCATCGTGGAGCTTAAAGCAAAAATGATTTCGTTTACACTTCCTGATTTCACTTTTTCGACTAATGTAGTAATATTTAACTGGCTGGGACCAACTCCGTCAATAGGTGAAATTTTACCTCCAAGAACATGATAAATTCCTCTAAATTGACCTGTATTTTCAATAGCCATTACGTCGCGAATATCTTCTACGATGCAAATAATTTGATGATTTCTGCTTTTGTTAGCACAAATTTCACACAACACACTATCTGAAATATTATGACAACTATTGCAATATTTAATATCCTCACGCATAGCAACCAAAGCTTGTGACAAAAAACCCGTTTGTTCTTTGGGTTGTTTCAATAAATGCAATACTAATCGCAACGCCGTTCGTTTACCAATTCCCGGCAACTGAGACATTTCGTTAACTGCTTTTTCTATTAATTTCGAAGAAAATTCCATAAATGCAAATGTAGTAATTTGTTTAATGTTTTAATCGGTTAAATAGTTAAACGAATAAAACAGTTAAGCGGATAATCCGCTAAAACAATTAAACAAAAAATCGTATTTTGGTCACTTTAAATTCAACAAATGACACCTAGCACCATTCTACTACTTATAATCGTTTATTTTGGAATTTTATTTTACATTTCTCATGCTGTAAGCAAAAAAGACAGTGGAAATGATGCTTTTTTTAAAGCCAATAAAAATTCCAAATGGTATTTAGTTGCCTTTGGAATGATTGGAACGGCTCTTTCTGGAGTAACTTTTATTTCGGTGCCAGGAGAAGTTGGGGCACCAAGCGGAGAACAATTCAAGTACTTCCAGTTTGTATTGGGTAATGCCATTGGTTTTGTTATTATTGCAAAAGTGCTGTTGCCATTGTATTATCGAATGAATTTAACTTCGATTTATAGTTATATAGAACATCGGCTAGGAATTTATTCCTATAAAACTGCCGCAACAATTTTCCTGATAAGTCGAACGATAGGCTCTTCCTTTAGATTGTATCTTGTTGTAATTGTTTTACAACGCTATGTTTTTGATTTTTATGGAATTCCTTTTGCCGTTACAGTTTTGATTTCACTGGCTTTGATATTTGCGTATACATATCGTGGCGGTTTAAAAACGATTATAATCACTGATACTTTACAAACCTTTTTCTTAGTTTCTTCTGTATTTTTAACCATTTTCTTTATTTGCAGAAGTTTAAATTTAAATGTTTTTGAGGCTTTTGAAGCAGTAAAAAACAGCAATTATTCTAAAGTATTTTTCTTTGAGGATTTTGTGTCAAGTAAGTTCCATTTTGTGAAACAAATTCTGGGTGGAATTTTCGTAACCATCGCGATGGTAGGTTTGGATCAGGATCTAATGCAGAAAAACCTGAGTTGCAAGAACATTGGTGAAGCACAAAAAAACATGTTCACTTTTACGGGGATATTTGTAGGTATCAATATATTTTTCCTTAGCGTAGGCGCTTTGCTTTATATTTATGCCACTAAAAACGGAATTGAAGTACCAACCGATTTAGTCACGGGAAAACCAAGAACCGATTTGCTTTTCCCCGAAATTGCTTTCCATCATTTGACATTGATTCCCTCCGTTATTTTCTTGTTGGGATTAACAGCGGCTACATTTGCCACGACCGATTCCGCATTAACGGCACTTACAACTTCGTTTTGTGTTGATTTTCTTGAAATGGATAAAGCCGAAAATCTAAACAAACCAAATATAGTACGAACCAGACATTTTGTTCATATTGTCTTTTCGTTTTTGATGTTTCTGGTAATTATTTTCTTTAATGCAATCAATGACAGTTCCGTAGTGGGAATGATTTTTAGGGTGGCTTCCTATACGTATGGCCCACTTTTGGGATTGTACTGTTTTGGATTGTTTGCAAAATCAAAGACTGTTAAAGACAAATTTGTTCCAATAATTTGTTTCATGTCACCTGCTGTAACTTTCCTTATTAGCGAAAATTCGAAAACACTGTTTTTTGGATATGTTTTCGACAACGAACTGATTATCGTAAACGGACTAATTACTTTTCTTGGATTGTTATTGATTAGTAAGAATGCTACCTCTACAACACGGTTTTAGTTGTAACCAGATGGCAGCGGCATCCTTTCTCGTCCTGAACTTGTTTCAGGATCCTGAAACAAGTTCAGGACGAGAAAGATATAGCGAACAGCTGACACGAGCGAAGCGAACTGACAAAGTAAAATAGCTCCAAAAACTAATATTGATTTGTTGCCAACATAACTAACGTACATGCTATCTCGACTTTGATATCATTTAATTTCAACAATTGATAGAACTCTGGATTCTCAGTGCCTGGATTGAAAATAACACGTTTTGGTTGCGCCTCAACAATATAATTGTAGTAATCGCGCTGACGTAAAGGATTCAGATAAAGTGTGACCGTATCTATATTTTTTAAAGGAATAGCTTTAGTCTGGATTTTTATTCCTGCTACTTCACCCGCGTTTTGACCAATCGCAAGAACGGAATGCCCTTTATCAACCAATTTTTCAATTGCTAAAAAGGAATATCTCGCCGGTTTTGTTGAAGCTCCAAGAACCAACGTTTTTTTATTTTTTATCATTTTCTGTAATTATATTTTGCAAAAGTAATCAAAAAGAGCCATGAGTTTATGAATTATTAGGTTTAGTTACAAAAGCAATCAAAACAATATCCTAACATTTACATCTTTCATAGCATAAAAAAAAGAGTATTTTTGCAGCATCAAATTAGAAAATATGGATCTTTTCATCTACCTGTTCGTCGCCCTTTTTTCAGTATTAAACCCTATAGGTACTGTTCCAATATTTGTGGGACTCACACAAGATGACACCAAACAGGAACGTTCCAGAATTTCCTTATGGACGGCAATAAATGTATTTGCTATCCTGATAATCTCCTTTTTTATCGGTCAATATGTTTTGCTGTTTTTTGGAATCAGTATTGATGCGCTCCGAATTGCAGGGGGATTAATCATTGTTAGTTCAGGATTTTCACTGCTTTCAGGGAAAATCAATAAAAAAAGAGGGATTAACAAAAAGATAGAAACGGATGCTCAAAAAAGAAATGATATAGCTTTAACTCCTCTGGCAATTCCTATGCTTGCGGGCCCTGGCTCTATTTCTTTGCTTATTGCTTTTTACCAAGAACACAACTCCACAAGCGATATCATTATATCCTCGTTAGCCATTCTTGCTATAGCTGTAGCTATTTTTGTCATTCTCAGAAGTGCCCATTATTTAGCAAAAATACTCGGAGCATCAGGGATTGTTGCTATTTCGAGAATCATTGGCTTTATCGTAATTGCAATTGGGATTCAATATATTGTAAGTGCAATTATCAACATTATCAAAGGAAACTTAACTTAAAAATAATAATTTTAAACTCTGACAAGCCTGAGAACCTTGTCAGAGTTTAAAAATTAATTTCTTGGCAAGAAAATTTCTGCCATCATACATCTGGCGCTTCCACCGCCACAGGCTTCGATAGTATCTAAATTGGAGCTTAAAATTTCAGCGTGCTTTTCCAGTTGTACAATTTGTTTTGGCGTTAAGCTTTGATGTGCCGCAGTACTCATAACCAAATATCTTTTATCATTTGCTCCACAAACTTCAAGCATGTTTCCTGCAAAACTGTTCATCTGGGCTTCGGTAATCAAAATGATTTCTTTTCCGTTTTCTTTTAAATTATCTAAAACCATCTTGCGTTCTTTTTTGTCATCGATACAATCGGAACAAATCACCGCAAAAGTTTCTCCCACGCACATCATTACATTGGTGTGGTAAATCAATTTTCGCTCTGAATCAATGGTTTGAAAAGCTTCAAAAATTACCGGTGCATAATCAAAATCTTCACAGAATTCGATAAATAATTCTTCATCAGCTCTGGGAGATAAAGCGCAATACGCTTTACTATTCGCTCTGTCCAGCACGATGCTCCCTGTTCCTTCCAAGAAAAAACCATCTTCCTCAGCCGAAGTGTAATCCATTATATTATTAATTACAAAACCCTTGTCTTCGAGAATATCTAAAATATCTTCGCGGCGTTCCTCACGACGATTTTCAGCAAACATAGGAAATAAGGCTGCATCTCCATTCTCATGAAAAGAAACCCAATTATTTGGAAAAACACTATCCGGAGTGTCTGGATTTGTAGTGTCGTCAACAACAGTAACATCAACACCAACAGCTCTTAATTTGGCAACAAAAGCATCAAATTCCTGCTGCGCTTTGGCATTTACCGTAGCAGGTAAAAGTCCATCCAATACTTTTTGGTAATAATTGTTTACTGCCGTTTGTTCATTCATTCGAAACGCAACCGGGCGAATCATCAATATGGAGTTTGTTGTCTGTTTCATATTTTTATTTTTTTCGTCAAAAAATTAATCTCTAATTAAAGGCAAAGTAGAACATCGCAATAGTCCTTCTTGTTTTGCAATTTCTGCATATGGAATTTCTTCAACTACAAAACCATTGGCACGCAACCAATTATTTAATCGTGTGAAGTTTTTTTCGGAAACTACCACATTTGTATTTATGGAAAAAACATTAGAATTCATATGATACATTTCGTCTCTTGTAATGTGAAACAAGTTTTCTTTTCCAAAAAAATTCACAAGAAACAGATAATCCGCTTCTTCACGAAATCCTCTTTTATATATAATTCCTTTATCTTTTCCAACCGGTTGAAAACAACAGTCCAAATGCAACGCATTATCTCGGGCTTCGATTTTTGATTTTACCAAATCAAATCCCTTAACAATTTTATTTGGAAACAAATCTTTGATATATTGGACTCCTTGCACATTCGTTCTTGCGGTAATATAGTCTTTGTAGTCACTCCCTTTATATGTTCCAACAAATATGTAATCATTCCACAAAATTACATCTCCGCCTTCAATATGTACTTCCTCTGGAGGACGAACGACTTTTTCAGGGTCAATTTCATCAATAACATATTGTATCGCCTCTAACTCTCGTTCTCTATCAGGTAAAATATTAGATTTAATAAAAATATCATCAATGACAAAACCAATGTCTCTGGTAAAGATCTGATTGTAACTGGCAATCATTTCTGGTCGAAAAACTGTCACATCATATTTTTGAAGTACTTTATTAAAAGCCTCCATTTCAGCAACCATGTCCGATTCTTTTGGATAAGTGCCCGCTAAAATATGTTCTAATGATTTTGGATCATACGCTTCTTCTGCCTTTGGTGTTGGCCCATTATCAATTGCCGAACCTAAAACTACGGCTCTCAATCTTGAAGTTTCATTCTTTATATTTAACGCTAGCATGTATTTCGCTTTTGGCAAATATAAAAAAAGCTTCACAAATTAGTGAAGCTTTTTTGAATTGAAATTTATCTTTTATCAGATGACACAAAGTCTCTCAAAGGACTACCAGTATATATTTGTCTTGGCCTTCCAATAGGTTCTTTATTTTCACGCATTTCTTTCCATTGTGCAATCCAACCCGGCAAGCGGCCTATGGCAAACATTACCGTAAACATATCTGTAGGAATTCCTAATGCTCTGTAAATAATTCCAGAATAGAAATCTACATTTGGATATAGGTTTCGTGATTTGAAATATTCATCTTCTAAAGCCGATTCCTCCAGTTTCTTAGCGATAGCCAGAATTGGGTCTTCCACTCCTAAAGTTGATAAAACTTCATTAGCAGCTTTTTTAATGATTTTTGCTCTTGGATCGAAATTCTTATATACTCTGTGACCAAATCCCATCAATCGGAAAGGATCATTTTTGTCTTTTGCTTTAGCTATATATTTATCAGCGTCACCACCATTTTTGTGAATTTCTTCCAGCATTTCAAGTACTGCTTGATTAGCGCCACCATGTAAAGGACCCCAAAGTGCAGAAACTCCTGCAGATATTGAAGCAAATAATCCCGCATGAGAAGAACCTACCATTCTAACGGTAGATGTAGAACAATTTTGCTCATGATCCGCATGAAGAATAAACAATCTGTCTAACGCATCAATAACAACAGGACTTGCTTTATAAGGTTCCGTTGGCAATTCAAACATTAAACGCATGAAATTCTCTACATAACCCTTTGTATTATCGTAATAATTTAAAGGATAACCCATACTTTTTCTATACGTCCAAGTTGCAATTACCAAGAATTTACCCATGGTTTTGCAAACTGCTTCATACATCTCTTTTTCATTTTCAACATTCACCGACTTTGGATTAAATGCCGTCAAAGCACTTGTCAAAGCAGCTAAAACACCCATTGGGTGAGCTGTTTTTGGAAAACCGTCAATGATATTTTTCATTTCCTCGTTGACCAAAGTATATTTTCTAATATCATTTTCAAATTGCTCTAACTGAACTTTAGTTGGCAATTCTCCAAAAATTAAAAGATAAGAAACTTCTAAAAAATCTGCCTTTTCAGCTAAATCCTCTATTGAATACCCTCTATAACGCAAAATTCCAAGCTCTCCATCTAGGAAAGTAATTTCGCTTTTACAAGAACCTGAATTTTTGTAGCCCGGGTCAATAGTAATCGCACCTGACAAATCACGTAATTTGTTAATGTCGATAGCCACTTCATTTTCAGTTCCTACAATGATAGGAAGTTCAAATTTTTGACCATCTATTTCTAATGTTGCTGTTTTTGACATAATATAATTGGAAATAAAACTTTTAAAATAATAATTTACCAAATCTAGGGAATTTCAAAGTAATTAAAAAATGAATAACACAATGAAATTGTTAAAACTGTCAAAAAAAAAGCCACTCACTTTACGTGAATGGCAATTTTTTAAAAAATATTTGTAATTATTTTATTTTGAAAGCATTTTTTCCAGGAAAATAAGCAGTACTTCCTAATTCTTCCTCAATTCTTAATAATTGGTTGTATTTAGCCATACGATCCGAACGAGAAGCGGAACCTGTTTTAATTTGACCACAATTCAAAGCTACTGCTAAATCTGCAATTGTATTGTCTTCAGTCTCTCCTGAACGGTGCGACATTACTGAAGTATATCCTGCATTTTTAGCCATATTAACTGCTGCAATAGTTTCAGTCAAAGTACCTATTTGGTTCACTTTCACAAGAATTGAATTAGCGATTCCTTTTTCAATACCTGTAGCCAAACGCGTCACATTGGTAACGAATAAATCATCTCCAACTAATTGTACTTTATCTCCAATTCTTTCCGTAAGTAATTTCCATCCATCCCAGTCATTTTCATCCATTCCATCTTCGATAGAAATGATTGGATAATTAGCCACTAATTCCGCTAAATAATCTACTTGCTCAGCAGAAGATCTAATCTTCCCTGTTTCGCCTTCAAATTTAGTATAATCGTATTTTCCATTTACATAAAATTCTGCAGCAGCACAATCTAAAGCGATCATGATTTCATCTCCAAAAGTATATCCTGCAGTTTCAACAGCTTTTTTGATAGTATCTAAAGCATCTTCAGTTCCTCCAGGAAGATTTGGTGCAAAACCACCTTCATCCCCAACTGCAGTTGAAAGACCTCTATCGTGTAACACTTTTTTCAAACTATGGAAAATTTCTGTTCCCATTTGCATTGCATGTGAAAAAGATGTTGCTTTCACAGGGAAAATCATAAATTCTTGAAACGCAATAGGCGCATCAGAATGAGAACCACCGTTGATGATATTCATCATTGGCACCGGCAATGTATTTGCAGAAACACCGCCTACATATCTGTATAAAGGCAAACCTAATTCATTCGCAGCAGCTTTTGCAACAGCTAGAGAAACACCTAAAATTGCATTTGCTCCTAAGTTAGATTTATTTGGAGTACCATCTAAATCAATCATCAT
The DNA here is from genome assembly GCF_048158585.1 of Flavobacterium galactosi. Lineage (NCBI taxonomy): Bacteria > Pseudomonadati > Bacteroidota > Flavobacteriia > Flavobacteriales > Flavobacteriaceae > Flavobacterium > Flavobacterium galactosi. Next base: position 90,020 of record NZ_JBLNKV010000004.1, on the reverse strand, counting down.
TTGATCAATAACATTTTGTTCGAAAACTGAAACTCCAACAAGTTCTTCAGAAATAATGGTATTCACATTTTTCACGGCATTCAAAACTCCTTTTCCAAGAAATGCTTTTCCTCCATCACGTAATTCTACTGCTTCATGTTCTCCAGTTGAAGCTCCTGACGGTACCGCTGCTCTTCCTAGAACACCATTATCTGTAATTACATCTACTTCTATTGTAGGATTTCCTCTTGAATCGAAAATTTGTCTTGCGTGAATTTTGATAATTATACTCATATACTAAAATTTTTAATTTTAAAAATACAAATATATTCTATCTTTCGTAATGATTTAATGAAAATAATGAATGTTATTAACGAAAACGTTATAATTTTTTCACAAACAAAACATTTAAACTATTTTAAGAATTTATTTTTACATTATTAGTTATTTTTCATGATTCCATTAAAATAAAAACAACTCCATTGACATCACTTTGTCCAAAATTCAAGAAGGCTAATTTCAATTCCAAAGTGATTGATTAAAGCGAATAAATAAATCAAAACATACTCATTATCAATAATATAAATTAACTTTATATTCATTTTTTAAAAAATAAAAACAACCTTTATTTCATATATTTTTTAATTGGAATTTTTTATTATTCAAGCTATAAATTAAAAAAATAAAAATGTGATGGACGCTTCAAAAAACCGTAACAATTTGATTAATTCTAGTGAAATTGTAACATTATTAAACAAAAAGGCTTCTCCTTTGGAAAATATAGCAGATTTAGATCCATTAATCGATTCAATCGGCGACGCAAAATATGTCCTTTTAGGCGAAGCTTCCCATGGCACGCATGAATATTATGTCTGGAGGGCCATAATCACACAACGACTAATAAAGGAAAAAGGCTTTTCTTTTGTAGGAGTCGAAGGCGATTGGCCCGATTGCTATCGTTTGAATCGATATGCAAAAGGATATTTAGATTCGGGGAAAGACATCTACAGCGTCATGAATGAATTTAAAAGATGGCCAACATGGATGTGGGCAAATTGGGAAACCGCAGCATTCATCGATTGGATCAAGGTTTATAACGAAGATTTTCCAGCGAATAAAAGAATTGGTTTTTATGGTTTGGATGTATACAGTTTCAGGGAATCAATGAATTCCATAATTCAATATTTAGAAAAAAATGATCCAAAAGCATTAGCAGTAGCCAAAACAGCAATGAAATGCTTTGAACCTTATGACAGAGACGAAGGCCAAACGTACGCCAGAGCCTCATCCTACGTCCCGGAACTTTGTGAAAAAGAAATCCTGCACCTGCTCACGGAAATAATAAAAAACATTCCTAACTACAATCATGATCCAGAAAATGTTATGAGTACGGAACAAAATGCATTCGTTGCCAGCAATGCAGAAAAATACTATCGTGCCATGATAAAAAGAGGATCCGCCTCTTGGAATATTCGGGACGAACACATGGTCTCGACTATAGAACGCCTCATGAAATTCCATGGAAAGGAAGCGAAAACAATAGTTTGGGAACACAACACGCATATCGGCGATGCTCGTGCTACAGAAATGGCTTCTGAAGGAATGGTAAATGTAGGACAATTATTAAGAGAGCAATATTTAAGCGAAGGAGTTGTTGCAGTAGGATTTGGATCCTACAAAGGAAGTGTGGTTGCCGGAAGAGAATGGGGCGATTCCATACGGAAAATAAAAGTTCCTGATGCTGTCGTTGGAAGTTGGGAGCATGCTTTTCATCTTGCAGGTAATGGAAAAAACAAATTATTATTAATGAATGAAATAAAGGACGAGAAATGCCTTTCTTCATATATAAGACATCGGGCCATTGGGGTAGTTTATAATCCAGAGCAGGAAAGATTCGGGAATTATGTTCCCACAATCTTACCACAAAGATATGATGCCTTTATTTTTCTTGATGAAACAAGCGCATTGCATCCGATACATATTCAACCCGATGGAAACGAGATTCCGGAAACATATCCTTTCGGCATCTAAGTTTACATTATTCTATAAAAAAAGGGTTTGACTCATTTAAGTCAAACCCTTGTATTTTAAATACCGAAGCATTAATAATCATATTAAAACTCTAGCCTTTTATATTTTCAATAAATTGATCGAATAAATAAGAGGAATCATGTGGTCCAGGACTTGCTTCGGGATGGTATTGAACGGAGAAACAATTTTTGTTTTTCATACGCATACCTGCAACTGTTCCATCGTTTAGGTGAAGATGTGTGATTTCCAAATCAGGATGATTCTCTAACTCTTCTTTGTTTACGGCAAAACCATGATTTTGAGAAGTAACTTCGCCTTTTCCTGTAATCATGTTTTTTACGGGATGGTTTATCCCTCTGTGTCCATTAAACATTTTATACGTTGAAATTCCGTTTGCCAGACCAATTACTTGGTGTCCAAGACAAATCCCGAATAAAGGTTTATCGTTTTCAAGAATTTTTTTTGCTACTTGAATAGCCCCAGAAAGAGGCTCCGGATCACCAGGTCCATTCGATAAAAAATAGCCATCTGGATTAAATGCAGCTAAATCTTGGTAAGAAGAATCAAAAGGAAACACTTTAATATAGCAATCTCTTTTGGCCAAATTACGAAGGATATTGGTTTTAATCCCTAAGTCTAGCGCCGATATTTTATAGGTTGCATTTTCATCACCAAAGAAATAAGGTTCAGTAGTAGATACTTTAGAAGCTAATTCTAATCCTTTCATATCCGGGACTTTTGCCAAGGCAACTTTTAGCTCTTCAATTGGTGTTTCATCTGTACAAATTACCGCATTCATAGCACCATTCTCACGTATGTAACTTACCAGAGCACGTGTATCTACATCAGATATACAGATAAGGTTTTGTTTAATAAAATAGTCTTCTAAACTTCCTGAAGCGCCTTCACGAGAATAATTGAAGCTAAAGTTTTTACAAACTAAACCTGAAATTTTAATACTTTTTGATTCAACTTCCGAATCGTTTACTCCATAATTTCCAATATGCGCATTGGTGGCTACCATTAATTGACCAAAATAAGAAGGGTCAGTGAATATTTCTTGGTAACCCGTCATTCCTGTGTTAAAACAAACTTCCCCAAAAGTAGTTCCACTGATTCCAATAGACTTACCATGGAATATCGTTCCGTCACTTAATAAAAGAATTGCTTTTTGTCGTGTAGTATATTTCATTCGTTGATTTCTATTATTTTTTTAATAGTCTCATGTAACTCGAAAAAACGCGTTTCATGTGTAGTTAAATATTGTGCAAATTTAATTCTTTAAAGCAATGAATGCAACGTTTTTAAAATTTATATTTTAAACATTAAAACATACAAGGATTAAAGAAATACAGGTTCTAAAGTAAACATCCTATTTTTGAAATTTCTTATGGAAAACAATAGCCTTAATTAGCCCTGATTACTTCACTTAATTTCTATTTTCATTTGAGTTCAGTGAACTTCGTTTGAAGTGGCATCCTTTTTCTTGTTATTCGAACGAAGGAAGAATTACAAGAAAAAGATATAGCGAAAAGCAGGTCAAAAGTTCTTTAAACATATAATGTTGTGCTCCTGAAATTAAAAAAAATCAAAAAAAAAGGATAAACTAGTACTAGCTTATCCTTGATTTTTATTGAATGATTATTTTCATAACTATTCAGCACTCTCTGTAGTTGTTTCAGTTTCAGCAGCTGGAGCTTCATCAGTAGCTTCATCTTTCTTAGCTTTTCCACCACGACGGCTTTTTGCTTTTTTAACTTCTTTTTTACCACCATTGTAAAGTTCATTGAAATCTACTAATTCGATCATTGCCATATCAGCATTATCTCCTAAACGATTTCCAACTTTAATGATACGAGTGTATCCACCTGGACGGTCTCCTACTTTAGCAGCTACGTCTCTGAACAAGTCAGTTACCGCATATTTGCTACGTAAGTATCCAAAAACGATACGACGATTGTGCGTAGTATCCGCTTTTGATTTTGTTATTAAAGGCTCAACAAATTGTTTAAGCGCTTTTGCTTTAGCAACAGTAGTGTTAATACGTTTGTGCTCGATAAGAGAACAAGCCATATTAGCTAACATAGATTTTCTATGTGCAGTCTGTCTGCTTAAGTGATTGAATTTTTTTCCGTGTCTCATTGCTTTATGAAATTTAATCCGCCAAGGCGGATTAGATTATTCTTTATCTAGTTTGTATTTTGCTAAATCCATACCGAAGTTTAAATTTTTAACTGCTACAAGTTCATCAAGCTCAGTTAAAGATTTTTTACCAAAATTACGGAATTTCATTAGGTCATTTTTATTGAACGATACTAAATCACCAAGTGTATCAACTTCAGCCGCTTTCAAACAATTTAATGCTCTTACAGAAAGATCCATATCAACAAGCTTAGTTTTAAGCAATTGTCTCATATGCAATGACTCTTCGTCATAGGATTCTGTTTGTGCAATTTCGTCAGCCTCGAGTGTAATTCTTTCGTCAGAGAATAACATGAAATGGTGAATTAAAACTTTTGCAGCTTCAGTAAGGGCATCTTTTGGATTGATTGAACCATCCGTTTTTATTTCAAAAACTAATTTTTCATAATCTGTTTTTTGCTCTACACGGAAGTTTTCAATCGCATATTTTACATTTTTTACCGGAGTAAAAATTGAATCTGTAAAAATAGTTCCAATTGCAGCATTCTGTTTTTTGTTCTCTTCAGCAGGAACATATCCTCTACCTTTTTCGATTGTTAAATCGAAATTAAGTTTGATTTTGCTGTCTAAATTACAGATAACAAGTTCTGGATTCAAAACTTGGAAACCTGAAATAAATTTTTGAAAATCACCCGCTGTCAATTGATCTTTACCGGAAACAGAAATAGTAACTGATTCATTATCTATATCTTCAATTTGACGTTTGAAACGTACTTGTTTAAGATTAAGAATAATTTCGGTAACGTCCTCAACAACTCCTGAAATAGTAGAAAACTCATGATCTACACCTTCAATGCGAACAGATGTAATTGCATAACCTTCTAATGCTGAAAGCAAAACTCTTCTAAGTGCATTACCAACGGTCAATCCGTATCCTGGTTCTAAAGGTCTGAATTCAAATTTACCTTCAAAATCGGTTGAATCGATCATGATAACTTTATCGGGCTTCTGAAAATTAAATATTGCCATAAATTTCGACTAAGTCAATTATTATTTGTTGTACAACTCTACGATTAATTGTTCTTTGATGTTTTCTGGAATTTGAAGTCTAGCAGGAACAGTAACAAACGTACCTGATTTAGTTTCATTATTCCATGTAATCCACTCATAAACATGACTTGAATTTGATAAAGAACGCTCGATCGCTTCTATAGATTTAGATTTTTCACGAACCCCTACTACATCACCTGGTTTCAAGTGGTAAGAAGGAATATTTACATTTTCTCCGTTTACAGTAACATGTCTGTGTGATACGATTTGACGAGCACCACGTCTAGAAGGAGCAATACCCATTCTAAAAACAACGTTGTCTAATCTTGCTTCACACAATTGCAAAAGAACTTCACCAGTAACACCTTTGGTTGCTGATGCTTTTTCGAATAAGTTTCTGAATTGTTTTTCTAATATTCCGTAAGAATATTTAGCTTTTTGCTTTTCCATTAACTGGACAGCATATTCAGATTTTTTTCCTCTTTTTTTAGCCATCCCGTGTTGACCAGGTGGGTAATTTCTTTTTTCGAAAGCTTTATCGTCTCCGAAAATCGCTTCGCCAAATTTACGAGCGATTCTTGTACTAGGACCAGTATATCTTGCCATTTTAAATTGTTTAAGATTGAGATTATGAATTCAGGTCTTATCCTTCGATAATCGGTATTCAATCTAGGTTATACTATTGTTTTTTTTGAGTATTAAACTCTACGTCTTTTAGGAGGACGACATCCGTTGTGAGGCATTGGAGTAACATCAATAATTTCAGTCACTTCAATTCCACCGTTATGCAAAGAACGGATAGCAGACTCACGTCCGTTTCCTGGTCCTTTAACATAAACCTTTACTTTTTTAAGTCCAGCTTCAAGAGCTACTTTACTACAATCTTCTGCTGCCATTTGGGCTGCGTATGGAGTGTTCTTTTTAGAACCTCTAAAACCCATTTTACCAGCTGAAGACCAAGAAATAACTTCACCTTTTTTGTTAGTCAAAGAAATGATGATATTGTTAAAAGTAGCAGAAATATGAGCTTCTCCCGTTGATTCAACGATAACTTTACGTTTTTTTGCAGTTGCTTTAGCCATATTACTTATTATTTAGTTGCTTTTTTCTTGTTGGCAACAGTTTTTCTCTTACCTTTTCTTGTTCTAGAGTTGTTTTTAGTTCTTTGTCCTCTTAATGGAAGACCAGTTCTATGACGGATACCTCTATAACATCCAATATCCATTAAACGTTTGATGTTTAAAGAAACTTCAGAACGTAATTCTCCTTCAATTTTGAAAGTTGATACTGCTTCACGAATTGCTCCGATCTCATCATCATTCCAGTCTTGAACTTTTTTATCTTGGCTAACTTGAGCTTTTGCTAAAATCTCAATAGCTCTACTACTTCCTAATCCGAAGATATAGGTTAGTGCTATAACACCTCTCTTATTTTTTGGGATATCTACCCCTGCTATTCTTGCCATAACTATCCTTGTCTTTGTTTAAATCTAGGATTCTTTTTGTTTATTACGTACAATCTCCCTTTTCTTCGCACAATTTTGCACTCGGGACTTCTCTTTTTTACTGAAGCTCTAACTTTCATTTTGAATATCCTTTAATATCTATAAGTAATTCTTGCTTTTGACAAATCGTAAGGGCTCATTTCTAGTTTCACTTTATCACCAGGTAATAATTTGATGTAATGCATACGCATTTTTCCAGATATATGGGCGATTACAATATGTCCATTTTCTAACTCTACACGGAACATCGCATTTGATAATGCTTCAATGATCGAACCGTCTTGTTCTATTGCTGATTGTTTTGCCATAAGTTAAGCTACTGCTTTTCTATTTTTACCACTCTTCATTAAACCGTCATAATGTTTGTTTAACAAATATGAATTGATTTGTTGAATTGTATCTATGGCAACACCAACCATAATTATTAATGAAGTACCTCCAAAAAACATTGCCCAAGATTGTTGAACATCCATAAGACTCACAACAATTGCTGGGAACACAGCGATCAAGGCAAGAAATAAAGATCCTGGAAAAGTTATTAAAGACATCACTTTGTCAAGAAAATCAGAAGTTTCAACTCCAGGCCTTACACCAGGAATAAAACCACCACTTCTCTTTAAATCATCAGACATCTTATTAGTAGGAACTGTAATTGCAGTATAAAAGAAGGTAAATACAACGATTAAAGTTGCAAAAACAAAATTATACCAAAACCCAAACATATTACTAAACGCGCCAACAATTGATTGAGATGCATCTGATTTTGACAAACCTGCTACTGCAGCAGGAATAAACATAATTGCCTGTGCAAAGATAATAGGCATAACTCCAGAAGCATTAAGCTTTAAAGGAATCCATTGTCTATTTCCACCCATTAAATCTTGTTCGTAATCTCCTGACGAAGTACGACGAGCGTACTGAACAGGTATTTTTCGAACTGCCATTACAAGTAAAACGCAAGCAATAATAACCAATAACCAAATGATAATTTCAATAACCAATAACATTGGTCCACCATTATTATTAGTAACTCTGGTTGTAAACTCTTGGATAAAAGCCTGAGGGAATCTAGCCAAAATACCAACCATAATCAACAATGATATACCGTTACCAATACCTTTATCAGTAATTTTTTCTCCTAACCACATGGCGAATACCGTCCCTGTAACTAAGATAATTACTGAAGAAAATAAAAATTCAAATGAATCAAATCCTAACAAAAAAGCACTACTAGGCAAAGTCCTATACAAATTATAAATGTACGTTGGCCCTTGAACCAGTGTAATACCTATTGTCAACCAACGGGTAATTTGATTAATCTTTTTTCTACCACTTTCACCGTCACTTTGAAGCTTTTGCAAATATGGAATCGCAATTCCCATTAACTGAACAACAATAGATGCAGAAATATATGGCATTATACCTAAAGCAAAAACCGAAGCTTTAGAGAAAGCACCTCCCGTAAACATGTCTAGAATAGATCCAATACCATTTTTGGTTTGGCCAGCTAAACTGTTTAATTGAGTTGCATCAATTCCAGGAAGTGTAACGTGTGCTCCAAAACGATAAACTAAAAGAAGTCCTAAAGTGATTAGGATTCTATTTTTTAGTTCCTCAATTTTCCAAACATTACTTAATGATTCAATAAATTTCTTCATCTTATTAGAAAAATTATATTGTTACAGCTTCTCCACCAGCAGCTTCAATAGCAGCTTTTGCAGTAGCAGTAAATTTGTGAGCAGTTACTTTTAATTTCGCTGTCAATTCTCCTCTTCCTAAAATCTTAACGATTTCATTTTTAGTAGCCAAACGATTAGCAACATAAACTGTCATATCAACAGCATCTGTTATCACACCATTATCTACTAATAATTGAAGTGTATCTAGATTAACACCTTCGTATTCTTTACGATTGATGTTTGTGAAACCAAACTTAGGCACACGTCTTTGAAGTGGCATTTGACCACCTTCAAAACCAATCTTTTTAGAATAACCAGAACGAGATTTTGCTCCTTTGTGTCCTCTTGCCGAAGTACCACCTTTTCCAGAACCTTCTCCTCTACCTAATCTTTTATTTTGATTGTGTGTAGAACCTTCAGCAGGTTGTAAGTTACTTAAATTCATAACAGTATTTGTTATTTAGTTTCTTCAACAGAAACTAAGTGTTTAACTTTATTTATCATCCCAAGGATTGTAGGGTTTGAATCATGCTCTACAACTTGTCCCATTTTACGTAGACCTAAAGCTTCTAATCCTCTCTTTTGAGAAAGAGGACAGTTGATTTTGCTTCTAACTTGTTTTACTAATAATTTAGCCATAATTTCCTTGAATTAACCTTTAAAAACTTTTTCTAAAGAAACGCCTCTTTGTTTTGCAACAGTATAAGCACTTCTCATTTGTAATAAAGCATCAAAAGTTGCTTTTACTACGTTGTGAGGATTTGAAGATCCTTGAGATTTAGATAATACATCATGAATTCCAACTGATTCAAGAACTGAACGAACAGCTCCACCAGCAATAACTCCAGTACCATGAGAGGCAGGAATTAAGAATACACGTGCACCACCAAATTTACCTTTTTGTTCGTGAGGAACTGATTTACCATTCAAAGGAATTTTTACTAAATTTTTCTTAGCATCTTCCACTGCTTTCGCAATTGCTTCAGAAACATCTTTAGATTTTCCTAATCCGTGTCCAACCACTCCATTTTCATCACCTACAACTACAATAGCAGAAAAACCAAAAGCTCTACCTCCCTTTGTAACCTTAGTAACACGATTTACACTTACCAAACGATCTTTTAATTCAAGACCACTTGGTTTTACTAACTCTACATTCTTGTATTTACTATTAGACATACTATATTAGAATTTAAGTCCAGCCGCTCTTGCGCCTTCCGCTAATGATTTAATACGACCGTGATACAAATAACCTCCTCTATCGAAAGTTATTACGTCTATCCCAGCTTTTAAAGCTTTTTCAGCAATTAGTTTTCCAACCGCTGTAGCAACTTCAATGTTCGTACCGTTACCTATTTCTTTTTCTCTTGAAGAAGCCGCCAATAAAGTAACTCCGTTTACATCATCAATAAGTTGAGCGTAAATTTCTTTGTTACTTCTGAATACAGATAGTCTTGGATTAGTAGCAGTACCACTAATACTTTTTCTAATTCTGAATCTAATTCTTTGTCTTCTTTCAGGTTTTGTTAATGACATAATCTTATTTTTTAAGCTGATTTACCTGCTTTTCTTCTTAATACTTCACCTACAAATTTAACACCTTTTCCTTTGTACGGCTCTGGCTTACGAAAACCTCTAATTTTCGCTGCTACCTGACCTAAAAGTTGTTTGTCAAATGATGTTAATTTCACAATTGGGTTTTTCCCCTTTTCAGAGATCGTTTCCAAAACAACTTCTGGAGCAATTTCTAAAACAATATTGTGAGAGTAACCAAGTGCTAAATCTAATTTTTGTCCTTGATTTGAAGCTCTATAACCAACTCCTACCAATTCTAATGACTTAGTAAAACCATCTGTTACACCGATAATCATGTTATTGATTAAAGATCTGTACAAACCATGTTTTGCTCTTTGGTCTTTGTGATCAGACGATCTGTCAACTTGAACTTGACCATCTTCAACTGTAACAGTAACGTCCGAAAACTCCTGAGTTAGTTGACCATTTTTTCCTTTTACTGTAATAATACCATTTGCAACTTCAACAGTTACACCAGCAGGGATTACAACCGGACTTTTACCTATTCTTGACATCTTATATAGTCTTTAAATTAGTATACGTAACAAATTACTTCACCACCAACATTTAACTGTCTGGCTTTCTTTCCTGTCATCAAACCTTTTGATGTAGAAACAATAGCAATTCCTAATCCATTAAGGATTCTTGGAATAGTTGAAGAACTTGAATATTTACGTAAACCTGGTTTACTAATTCTTTGGATATCTTTAATTACAGACTCTTTAGTATCTTTATCATACTTCAAAGCAATTTTGATTGAACCCTGAACAGCGTTGTCTTCAAATTTGTAACTCAAGATATAACCTTGATCAAATAAGATCTTAGTTATTTCTTTTTTTAGATTAGATGCAGGAATTTCAACAACTTTGTGGTTTGCAGCCACAGCGTTACGAACTCTTGTCAAATAATCAGCAATAGGATCTGTATACATGTGTATTAATTTGCGGTTTTGGTTTTCAACAAACTATTTGTCGAACCTGAAACCAATTTATAAATGTTTATGATACAGACAAAACGTAAGTAATGTCTGTATCAGGACGCAATAAATTACGTCTTACCAAGATGCTTTTTTAACACCAGGTATCAATCCGTTATTTGCCATTTCACGAAATGTAACACGTGAAAGACCGAATTGACGCATATACCCTCTCGGTCTACCTGTTAATTTACAACGATTGTGTAAACGAACTGGCGAAGCATTTTTTGGTAACTTTTGCAAACCTACGAAATCTCCAGCTTCTAACAAAGCTTTTCTTTTCTCAGCATACTTAGCTACTGTTTTTTCTCTCTTAACCTCGCGGGCTTTCATTGATTCTTTAGCCATGTCTTAATTCTTTTTAAAAGGTAATCCTAATTCTGTCAATAGAGACTTTGCTTCTTTATCTGTTTTTGCACTAGTTACAAAAGAGATATCCATTCCTGAAATTTTGTTTACTTTGTCAATATCAATTTCTGGGAAAATGATTTGTTCCAAAACTCCAAGGTTGTAATTTCCTCTTCCGTCAAAACCAGTAGCTTTAATACCACTGAAATCTCTTACACGTGGTAAAGCTGAAGTAATAAGTCTATCTAAAAACTCATACATTCTTTCTCCACGCAAAGTAACTTTTGCTCCAATAGGCATCCCTTTTCTCAATTTGAATGACGCAACGTCTTTCTTTGAAATTGTAGATACTGCTTTCTGTCCAGTGATCTTCGTTAACTCATCAACCGCATAGTCGATTAGTTTTTTATCAGATACAGCTGCACCAACTCCTTTACTTAAAACGATTTTTTCCAATTTTGGAACTTGCATTACGTTTACGTATCCGAATTCCTCTTTAAGAGCAGCAATTACTCTGCTCTTATATTCTTCTTTTAGTCTAGGTATATACGCCATTACTATAGTACTTGATTAGATTTTTTTGAAAATCTTACTTTCTTATCTCCTTCTACTCTAATACCCACTCTAGTTGTTTCCTTAGTTTTAGGATCAATTAAAGAAATATTAGATATTTGTATAGAAGCTTCTTTCTTTACAATACCACCTTGAGGGCTTTTTGCACTAGGTTTCGTATGTTTTGAAACCATGTTTACACCTTCTACAATCGCTTTGTTTTTCTCGCGGTAAACACGTAATACTTTACCTTCAGCACCTTTATGGTCTCCAGCAATTACTCTTACGATGTCACCTGATTTTATTTTTAGCTTTATCATCTTAAAACGAATTAAAGCACTTCTGGTGCTAATGATACAATTTTCATGAATTGTTTTTCACGAAGTTCTCTTGCTACCGGACCAAAAACACGAGTTCCTCTCATTTCACCAGCAGCATTTAATAACACACATGCGTTGTCATCAAATCTAATGTATGAACCATCGGCTCTTCTTACTTCTTTTTTGGTACGTACAACAACTGCAGTTGAAACAGCTCCTTTTTTAACGCTTCCGTTAGGAGCAGTATCTTTGATAGAAACTACAATCTTGTCACCAACAGAGGCATACCTTCTTTTGGTACCTCCTAAAACACGGATAGTTAAAACTTCCTTTGCTCCAGTGTTATCTGCTACTTTTAGTCTTGATTCTTGTTGTACCATAATTATTTAGCTCTTTCTAGGATTTCAACTAACCTCCAACATTTTGTTTTACTCATAGGACGCGTTTCGCTAATCCTTACAGTATCTCCAATGTTGCAGTCGTTCTTTTCGTCGTGTGCGTGATACTTTTTAGTTTTCAACACGAACTTACCGTATAATGGGTGTTTAACTTTACGCACTTCTGCAACAACAATAGATTTATCCATTTTGTCCGAAGTTACAACACCAACTCTTTCTTTTCTTAAATTTCTTTTTTCTTCCATCTTTCAGCAGATTACAATTATTGCAACTCTCTTTTAGTAAGTTCCGTAGCTAATCTTGCAACTGTTCTTCTTACACTTCTAATTTGAAGTGGATTCTCAATTGGAGAAATAGCGTGAGCCATTTTTAGGTCGGCATATGCCTTCTTAGTCTGGCTAAGTTTTTCTTGCAACTCCGCTGCAGAAAGATCTTTTATTTCTGATTGTTTCATAATATAATATAAATTATGCTTCGAAATCTCTAGCAACAACGAATTTAGTTTTTACTGGAAGCTTTTGAGCCGCAAGACGTAACGCCTCTTTTGCAACTGACAAAGGTACTCCTCCAACTTCAAACATAATTCTTCCGGGTTTAACAACAGCAGCCCAATATTCAACGGCTCCTTTTCCTTTACCCATACGTACCTCAAGAGGTTTCTTAGTAATTGGTTTGTCTGGAAATATTTTGATCCATAATTGTCCCTCTCTCTTCATAAAACGAGTTGCAGCGATACGCGCAGCTTCGATTTGACGAGAAGTTAAGAACATTCCATCTTCATGTACAGATTTAATACCAAACATTCCATTAGAAAGTTCATGTCCTCTTTGAGAATTTCCTTTCATTTTACCCTTTTGTACCTTACGGTATTTTGTTCTTTTAGGCTGTAACATTTTTCTTTAGTTTAAAAATTTACTTTCTTTTACGAGCGTCTGGTTTTCCACCTTTATTAAAAGGCTTTCTATCTCCTCTAGGAGACTCGCCACCTTTACCACCACCAGTTCCGGATTGTTTTTTATCCATTCCTGCAAGCGGAGAAAGATCTCTCTTTCCATAAACTTCACCTTTCATGATCCACACTTTGATTCCCATTCTACCATAAGTAGTATGAGCTTCAGCCAAAGCATAATCAATATCAGCTCTGAAAGTTGATAGAGGAATTCTACCTTCTTTGAAACCTTCTGAACGTGCCATCTCAGCACCATTCAAACGACCAGAAATCAAAACTTTGATACCTTCTGCGTTCATACGCATAGAAGCAGCAATAGCCATTTTGATTGCACGTCTGTAAGAAATTCTGCTTTCGATTTGACGACAGATGCTTGTAGCAACTAGATACGCGTCAAGTTCAGGTCTTTTAATTTCAAAAATGTTGATTTGAACCTCTTTGTCAGTAATTTTCTTAAGTTCTTCTTTCAACTTGTCTACCTCTTGTCCACCTTTTCCGATAATAATACCAGGTCTTGCAGTAGTGATAGTAACGGTTACAAGTTTTAAAGTTCTCTCGATGATTACTTTTGATACACTAGCTTTTGATAAACGAGCATGGATATACTTTCTGATTTTGTGATCTTCGGCAAGTTTATCACCATAATCATTTCCACCATACCAGTTTGAGTCCCATCCTCTGATGATACCAAGTCTATTTCCAATTGGATTTGTCTTTTGTCCCATGCTTAAGAATTGCTTTGTGTGTTATTGATAGCTCCTAGCACGATTGTTACGTGGTTAGAACGTTTTCTAATTCTGTGTGCTCTTCCTTGCGGTGCTGGACGAAGTCTTTTCAACATCATTCCACCATCAACACGGATTTCCTTAACAAATAAACCTGCTTCTTCCATATTAGCTTCAGGGTTTTTTGCTTGCCAGTTGGCAATTACAGATAAAACCAATTTTTCTAATTTTCTTGAAGCTTCTTTAGAACTGAATCTTAAGATGTTAAGTGCTCTTTCTACCTTCTGACCTCTTACTAGATCTGCTACTAAGCGCATTTTTCTAGGTGAAGTAGGGCAGTTATTTAACTTTGCGAAGGCCAAAGACTTATTAGCCTCTTTTCTTGCATCTGCTGTTTCTCTTTTACGAACTCCCATTGCTTCTTATTTTTTACCTTTATTTTTTGCTCCAGCATGACCTCTAAAAGATCTAGTTGGTGAAAATTCTCCTAATTTGTGACCTACCATATTTTCTGTTACGTAAACTGGTACAAATTGACGACCGTTATGAACTGCGATAGTTTGTCCAACAAAGTCTGGAGTAATCATAGAAGCTCTAGACCATGTCTTAACCACTCCTTTGCTTCCACCTGCAATGTTTTCCTGAACTTTCTTGTCTAACTTATAATGAACGAAAGGTCCTTTTTTTAATGAACGTGCCATATCTTATTATTTCTTTCTACGTTCTACGATATACTTGTTACTCGGGTTTTTCTTAGAACGAGTTCTATAACCTTTAGCTGGTATTCCATTTCTTGAACGTGGATGTCCACCAGAAGAACGTCCTTCACCACCACCCATTGGGTGATCGACAGGGTTCATTGCAACAGGTCTTGTTCTAGGTCTTCTTCCTAACCATCTTGTTCTACCAGCTTTTCCTGATACAACTAATTGGTGATCTGAATTAGAAACCGCTCCAATTGTAGCCGAACAAGTCAACAAGATTAATCTTGTTTCTCCAGAAGGCATTTTAATTGTAGCATATTTTCCATCTCTTGCCATTAATTGAGCAAATGTTCCAGCAGAACGAGCGATTACCGCCCCTTGACCTGGTCTCAATTCGATACAAGAAATAACAGTTCCAAGTGGAACTCTACTTAAAGGTAAAGTATTACCAATCTCCGGTTGAGATTCTGGACCAGAAACTAATTTCTGACCAACTTTCAATCCGTTTTGAGCAATAACATACGTTTTCTCTCCATCAGCATACGCTAACAAAGCGATAAATGCAGTACGATTTGGATCATATTCAATTGATTTAACCGTAGCTGGAATTCCTTCTTTTGTACGTTTAAAATCAATGATACGATATCTCTGCTTGTGACCACCACCCGTATAACGCATGGTCATCTTTCCTTGACTATTTCTACCACCAGAGTTTTTTATCGGCGCTATCAAAGAGCGTTCCGGCTTATCAGTTGTAATGGCGTCATAACCATTCACAACTCTAAATCGCTGACCTGGGGTAATAGGTTTTAATTTTCTTACTGACATTTTATCTTAGATATTGTTGTAAAAATCAATTGTTTCTCCTTCTTGTACTTGAACAATTGCTTTTTTAATTGCATTAGTCTTTCCACTGATTAAACCACTTTTAGTGTATTTAGTAGTTCTATCCGGTCTTACGTTCATGGTGTTAACACTCAAAACAGTTACTCCATAAGCAGCTTCAACAGCTTTCTTAATTTGTACTTTGTTTGCTTTTTTGTCAACAACAAATCCGAAGCGGTTTAAAACTTCACTTTCTTTGGTTACTTTTTCCGTTACTATAGGCTTAATTATGATGCTCATATCCTATTATTTACTTAAATTTTCTTCAATTATCTCCAAAGAACTCTCTAAAAGCACTAAATTATTAGCGTTTAAAATAGCATAAGTGCTTAATTCTAAGCTACTTACCACGCTAGAGCCTTTTAAATTGCGTGACGACAAATATACATTTTTATTTGTATCACCCAAGACAAACAGGGATTTTTTATTTTCTAACTCTAAAGCTTTCAAAACGTTGATGAAATTTTTAGTGTTTGGTGTTTCAAATTCAAAGTCTGCAAGAACGATAATGTTCGATTCTTTTGCTTTAATTGAGAAAGCAGATTTTCTTGCCAAACGTTTCAAGCTTTTATTCAATTTGAATGAATAACTTCTTGGTCTTGGCCCGAAAACTGTTCCACCACCTTTAAACAATGGATTCTTTGCACTACCTGCACGAGCAGTACCAGTTCCTTTTTGTTTTTTAATCTTACGCGTACTTCCCGCAACTTCAGCTCTTTCTTTAGCTTTGTGCGTTCCTTGTCTTTGATTAGCAAGATATTGCTTTACATCAAGGTATACTGCGTGATTGTTTGGTTCTATACCAAATACTGAATCAGAAAGTTGAACTTTTCTTCCAGTATCTTTTCCGTTGAAATCTAATACTTTTGCTTCCATTACTTCTGAATGATTACATAAGAGTTGTTACATCCAGGAACACATCCTTTAATAACAAGTAGGTTCTTTTCAGCAACTACTTTTAAAACTCTAAGGTTTTGAACTTTTACATTGTCTCCTCCCATTCTTCCAGCCATACGCATTCCTTTGAATACTCTAGATGGATAAGAAGAAGCTCCTACAGAACCTGGCGCTCTTAAACGGTTGTGTTGACCGTGAGTTGCTTGACCAACACCACCAAAACCGTGACGTTTTACAACCCCCTGAAAACCTTTACCTTTAGATACACCTTGTACATCTACAAATTCTCCTTCTTGAAAAATAGAAACATCAATAAGATCTCCTAAATTTTGTTCTGTTGCGAAATCTCGGAATTCAACGACTTTTTTCTTAGCTACAGTTCCCGCTTTTTTAAAGTGACCTAAAGCCGCTTTTGTGGAATGTTTCTCGTTTTTGTCATCGAAACCAAGTTGCAACGCTTCGTACCCGTCAACACCTTTGGTTCTGACTTGGGTAACAACACATGGTCCAGCTTCGATTACTGTACAAGGAATATTCTTCCCGTTCTCGTCGAAAATGCTAGTCATGCCGATTTTTTTACCAATTAACCCAGACATAATTATTAATTATTAATTATTAAATATAAATATAGAACGCAGCTTTTAACCGAATCCTATTTTTTTAGTGGGTGCAAATGTATAACTTATTTACACACAAACCAAAAAATAATTTCGATTAAAAACAGCGTCCTTTTTTACTCTTAAACTACTTAAACTTTGATTTCAACTTCAACTCCACTTGGCAATTCAAGTTTCATTAAAGCATCAATAGTTTTAGATGAAGATGAATAAATGTCAATTAATCTCTTGTATGACATTACTTCAAATTGCTCTCTCGCTTTTTTGTTAACGTGTGGAGAACGTAGTACAGTGAAAAGTTTTTTGTGAGTTGGTAATGGAATTGGTCCTGTTACTACCGCACCGGTACTTTTTACAGTTTTTACAATCTTTTCAGCAGACTTGTCTACCAACATGTGATCGTAAGATTTTAATTTTATTCTGATTTTTTGACTCATTTTCTTAAAGATTAAGCGTTTCCTTTTGCTTTTTTGATAACTGCTTCCGAAATATTCGAAGGAGTTTCAGCGTAATGTGAAAATTCCATTGTTGATGTTGCACGACCTGAAGACAAAGTTCTTAAAGTAGTAACATAACCAAACATTTCTGATAATGGCACATCTGCTTTAATAGTTTTAGCACCATTTCTGTCACCCATATCATTCACCTGACCTCTACGACGGTTGATATCACCTACGATATCCCCCATGTTTTCTTCTGGTGTAATAACTTCCATTTTCATGATAGGCTCAAGAATAACAGCACCTGCAGCACGACCTGACTCTCTGTAACCCATTCTTGCAGCTAACTCAAAAGAAAGCGCATCTGAATCGACAGGGTGAAAAGATCCGTCTAATAAAGTCACTTTCAAACTATCTACTTGGTATCCTGCTAAAGGACCTGTTTTCATAGCCTCTCTGAAACCTTTTTCAACTGAAGGGATATATTCTTTAGGAACGTTACCACCTTTTACTGCATTAATAAACTGCAATCCTACAGGAGCTTTACCGTCAACTAAATCCGCTGGTTCGATTCTAAATACGATATCACCGAATTTACCACGACCACCTGATTGTTTCTTGTACGTTTCTCTGTGTTGTGCAGATTTAGTAAATGCTTCTTTATATTCAACTTGAGGTTCCCCTTGGTTCACTTCAACTTTAAATTCACGTTTCATTCTATCAACAAGGATATCTAAGTGAAGCTCACCCATACCTGATATAATAGTTTGACCTGAAGCCTCATCTGTTCTAACAGTAAATGTTGGATCTTCTTCCGCTAATTTAGCCAAAGCCATACCCATTTTATCTACGTCAGCCTTAGTTTTAGGTTCAATCGCAATACCAATAACCGGCGCAGGGAATTTCATGCTTTCTAAGATAATTGGGTGTTTTTCATCACACAATGTATCTCCAGTTTTGATATCTTTAAATCCTACTGCCGCTCCAATATCACCTGCTTCGATATAATCGATTGGGTTTTGCTTGTTAGCATGCATTTGGTAAATACGAGAAATTCTTTCTTTGTTTCCTGAACGTGTGTTCAATACATAAGAACCTGCATCTAAACGTCCTGAATAAGCACGGAAGAAAGCCAAACGACCTACGAATGGGTCAGTAGCAATTTTAAACGCTAAAGCAGCGAATGGCTCTTTAACATCTGGCTTACGCAAAATTTTAGTTTGATCTTCCTCTAATAAATCAGCATCATCAGGATGAATCCCTTCGATACCTTCTTTATCCATTGGAGATGGCAAATATTTACATACGGCATCTAACATGAACTGAACTCCTTTGTTTTTGAAAGAAGAACCAGCAATCATCGGAATGATAGCCATATCCATAGTAGCAGCTCTTAACGCAGTATTGATTTCTTCCTCTGTAATAGAGTCTTCATCTTCCATGAATTTTTCCAACAAATTTTCATCATAATCAGCTACTGCTTCAATAAGAATTGATCTGTATTCTTTCACTTCTGCTATCATATCCTCAGGAATAGGCACAATATCATATGTAGCACCCAAACCTTCTTCGTGCCATACAATAGCTTGATTTTTCACTAAATCAACCACACCTTTGAAGTCGTTTTCTTCACCTATTGGCAAAGTAATAGCAACTGCATTAGATTTCAACATGTCTCTAACTTGTTGACAAACCATCAAAAAGTTAGAACCTTGACGGTCCATTTTGTTTACGAAACCGATACGTGGTACTCTATATTGATCCGCAAGTCTCCAGTTCGTTTCTGATTGTGGCTCAACACCATCAACAGCACTAAACAAGAAAACCAACCCATCAAGCACACGCAAAGAACGATTTACTTCAACAGTAAAATCAACGTGTCCCGGGGTATCAATAATATTAAAGTGATACGGTAGTGTTTCCGGTAAAGGCACTCCTTGTGTAGTAGGGAAATTCCATTCACAAGTAGTTGCAGCAGAAGTAATTGTAATACCTCTTTCTTGCTCTTGCGCCATCCAGTCCATAGTTGCAGCACCATCGTGTACTTCACCTATTTTGTGTGATTTACCTGTATAGAATAATATACGCTCCGTTGTTGTTGTTTTACCAGCATCAATGTGAGCAGCAATTCCAATATTTCTTGTGTATTTTAGATCTCTAGCCATTTCTTATGAATTAAAATCTAAAGTGAGAGAATGCTTTATTAGCTTCTGCCATTTTGTGAGTATCCATTCTCTTTTTTACAGCAGCACCTTCCTCTTTAGCCGCAGCTAAACATTCTGAAGCTAACCTTTGAGCCATAGATTTTTCATTTCTTCTTCTAGAATAAAGTATCAACCACTTCATCGCCATAGAAATTTTTCTATCTGGACGAATTTGCATTGGAATTTGGAATGTTGCTCCACCTACTCTACGACTACGTACTTCTACGTGAGGCATAACATTGGTTAACGCATCTTTCCAAATTTCTAATGATGGTTTCTCTGCATCTTGTTTTTTAGACTCAATGATGTCAATCGCATCATAAAATACTTTAAACGCTGTCGATTTTTTTCCATCCCACATTAAGTTGTTCACAAAACGTGTTACCAGTTGATCATTAAACCTTGGATCTGGTAAAAGTGGTCTCTTCTTTGCCGCTCTTTTTCTCATGTCTTTTTTTTAATAAAAGGTCTTACCCATACAAATGTGACTAATCACATCGCTACAAGAAATAACTTTTTAAATTACTTTTTTACTTCTTTTGGGCGTTTTGCTCCGTACTTAGATCTTCTTTGCGTTCTTCCTGCTACTCCTGACGTATCAAGCGCACCACGAACGATGTGATATCTAACTCCTGGTAAATCTTTTACCCTTCCACCCCTAACTAATACTATCGAGTGCTCTTGTAAATTGTGTCCTTCACCAGGGATGTAAGCATTCACCTCATTACCATTTGTCAAACGTACACGCGCTACTTTACGCATTGCAGAGTTTGGTTTTTTTGGTGTTGTAGTGTAAACACGCGTACAAACCCCTCTTCTTTGAGGACAAGAATCTAAAGCAACCGATTTACTCTTCTTAGTTATCTGAGTTCTTCCTGTTCTTACTAATTGTTGAATTGTTGGCATAATTAATACTAAAAATTTCTTATTATATTAAATTCCCGCTTTTTACGGGGTTGCAAATGTAGAAAATAATTTTCACTCTACAAACGTTAAACTATTAATTTTCAATAAGATTATTTTGCCGTTTGATTTTTATTACAAACCACAGATATTTGTATTACATTTATTAAAACACATACTCACTTGAAACCTTTGCTACTTTTAATTTTATTATTGAACTTTGGATTACGTTGTCCTGCCCAAAATTTTCAATTACAAATAATCGGCAACTCTGATTCTGAAACAAAAACTATTGATTCATTGAATTACAATTCAAATCATAAAAACATAAAATCTCTCCTTGACGAAACAACTGGAATATCAGACAAACTATCTAAAATTGGGTATATTGAAAACAATATAATTGAAACGATAAAAACAAAAGACTCTATTTATATTGCTAAATTGAGTTTAGGCAACAGAATCAAAACCATACATATATATATAGGTACAAATAATGAATTAAACAACTCAATAGCCCCTAACAAACCGAAAGACACCATTGTGATTCGATATGAAGAAACAGAAGCTTTCCTGAACAATATTTTACAAAAATTAGAACAAAAAGGATTTGCTTTAGCAAAATTAAAACTGATTAACATTCAAAACAGAAATCAAACCCTTTATGCTGATTTAGAATTCACATCGGACAAAAAAAGAAAATTAAATGCAATCGAAATTAAATATATTGAAAAAGACAACAAAACAAACTTCCCCAAAGGATATATAGCCCAAATCAATCACAAATACCAAAATAAAGCTTTCAATCAGAACATTGTCGATGAAGTATATAATGAATTTAAAAAATTTAAATTCATAAATCAGGTAAAATATCCTGAAATTTTATTCACAAAAGACACCACAAAAATATATGTCTATCTTGAAAAAAGGACGTCAAATACTTTTGATGGCTTCATCGGATTTTCTAACAACGGGAATAAAAAAACAACTATTAACGGCTATTTAGATATCAATCTAGAAAACACCTTAGGAGCAGGAGAACAATTTTTAATTTATTGGAAAAGCGACGGAAACAAACAAAAAACATTTAAAACTAGCATAGAATTACCCTATTTATTTAAAAGTCCAATCGGACTGAATGCTCACCTTACAATTTTCAAACAAGACAGCACCTACCAAAACACAAAAACTGGAATCGACTTAGGTTATTTTATCAATTACAATACCCGAATTTACCTAGGAATCCAATCAACCGAATCCAGCGATATACAAAATACGAACAGCAAGCAATTGAGCGATTACAAAAACTCATTCTTGACTTCAGATTTCGAATACACAAAAAACAATAACAATTCTCTATTTCCAAAAAAATCAACTCTTCTACTTACAATTGGACTTGGAAAAAGAAACTCCAATAATCTATCTGAAACAAAAAACAAACAATTTTATATCAATCTGGAAGCTATGCATAATTTTTATCTAGATAAAAAGAATAGCATCAACATAAAAAGCCAAAATTATTTTTTACAAAGCAATACTTATATAATAAATGAATTATTTCGTTTTGGAGGAATAAATTCTATACGAGGATTCGAAGAAAATAGTCTTCAAGCAAATTTTTTAACATCAATATTAACAGAATATAGACACACACTTTCCCCTAGTTTATACATTCATTCCATAATAGATTACGGCACATACGAAGACAGAACAACTGCAAAAGAAAACAATCAAAAAACGAACCTAATAGGACTGGGACTAGGATTAGGTCTACGAACAAAAAATGGATTACTGAAATTAGCTTTTGCAAACGGGAGTACTAAAATCCAAAAAATAATTTTTTATAACACTATTATTCACATATGTTATAATGTTAAATTTTGAATGCGTGCATAAAAAATCATTTCAAATGTTAGGAAAGTTAACAAATTATTAAGATTTTTGTCTCACTAATTCAAAATATTTAAAAATGAAACTAAAGTTCAATGGATTCTTAGTACTATTAGTAGTACTTGTGGCGCAACTAACTTTTGCGCAAGAAAGAGCTGTTTCAGGAACTGTTTCTGACAATACAGGAATGCCTTTACCAGGCGTGAGTGTATTAGTAAAAGGAACTAAATCTGGAACACAAACTGATTTTGATGGGAAATATTCTATCAGAGTAACTTCAAGCCAAGTCTTGATTTTTAGCTACATTGGGATGAAAACCCAAGAAATTACAGCTAGCTCAGCTACGATGAATGTGAAACTACAGGATGCTTCAATGCAACTACAAGAAGTTGTAATTACAGGAGCAGTAGGGATCAAGAAAAAGAAAGCTGCTATTACCTCTTCTTACTCTACCGTTTCCAATCAGGAATTGAAAGCAGCATCTAATCCTGATGTTGTTCGCTCTTTAGTTGGAAAGGTTTCTGGGTTAACGATCAACGGAACCAGTAATGGTGTTGGGGGTACTAACTCAATCAGAATTCGTTCTATGTTATCTTTCACAGGTAATACGGAAGCACTTGTAGTAATTGACAATGTAATCTCTACTGCAGATGTACTTGCAACATTACCGTCTGATATCATTGAAAACGTTACAGTATTAAAAGGTGCTCAAGGGGCAGCTTTATATGGTTCTCAAGGAAAACAAGGTGTTGTTTTAGTACAAACTAAAAAAGGTACTAGAGACGAAAAAATGAGTGTTACTTTTAGCTCTGGAGTAGATGTGGAAAACATTCTTTTTGTTCCTGAAAGACAACAAAAATACGGTCAAGGATGGTACAATTCTCGTGATCCCCAAGAAAACGGTGGATGGGGAGAGTTATTTGACGGTGCTATATGGGCGGAAGGAATTCCTGGGAGCCCACAAGGCGATGTTATGGCTCCATACTCTTCAAGAGGAGATGACAACATTAAAGAATTTTACCAAACTGGTACGATTTACCAAAACAATCTGAACATCAATGCTGGTGGACAAGATTCGTATTTGAACTTTAATATGGGTAACGTAAGTCGTAATTTTATTCTTCAAGGTGATCACTTAAACAGAAATAACTTCGTTTTAAGCGCTGGAAAAAAATTAAACAAACTGACTTTAGGCGGAACAGTTACTTTCACTAATCAAAGAACAAAACAAGCCAATGTGAATGCAGCGACTTCTCGTGCTGATTATACGCTTTTAACCAACTTGCTACAAGCTGCCTCTAATATTCCAATTGGTGAATTTAAAAACAGAGGTTTGTATGGATGGAATGGTTATTATCAAAATCCTTGGTGGGCAAAAGACAATAACAGATTAGAAGAGACCAGAAATTACATTAATTTTGGTGCTAATGCTGACTATGAAATAAACAAACACGTAGGGATTACCTATAATGGATCTGTTCAGTTAAGAAACAACAGTCAAATTTCTTATTCTAATGCAGGATCAGCTCCAGCAACTGCAGATGCCGATTTTTCAACTGGCTCTGAATTTTTCCAATCTAACTTTGGATCAACATTTTATTATGGAGATTTATTACTGAATTTCAACTATGAGTTAACAGAAAACATAGGAATGAAATTCAATATAGGTCAGAATATGCAATATAATTATAGCAAAAGACTTTCTCAAGGGGGAACTAATTTAGAGATTCCAGGCTTATACAATATTAATAATGTTTTAAATCCTGCTAACCCTTCTTCGATGAATAATAACACTTTTGAAACAAGATCAACAGCTACATTTGCCAATGTTGATTTTAATTACAAAGATTATTTGTTCTTAAATGCAACAGGAAGATACGAAGGAAACAGTGTAGCTAAGAAAGGAAATCAATTTTACTTTTACCCATCTGTTGGAGCATCTTTCATTCCTACTAAAGCATTTGAAGGATTACAGGGCAACTCTACTTTAAGTAATTTAAAAGTATATGCTAACTATTCAAAAATCGGTTCGTTAGACCCTGTAGGTGCATATGAAATTTTAGATTTAGCATCTACTGCTACTGGCTTCCCATTTCCTGGTACTGGAAACTCATTTAATAATAGTTCTAGCATCACTGACCCTAACATTAAACCAGAAAACTATACTACCTTAGAGGGTGGATTAAATTTTGGATTCTTTAACGACAGGTTAACTTTAGATGTTGCTGGTTACATGACGACTACAACTGATTTAATTACTGACGCTTCACTTAGTACTACAACAGGTTTGTTAACAAAAAAGACAAACTCAGGTGAGTTAAAAGGTAAAGGTGTTGAAATTGATTTAGGTTTTATGCCGGTAAGCACACCAAACTTTAAATGGAATGGTAGACTTTCATATACAGCTAATGAAACTAAAGTAATTGACGCAGGTGAGTCGACTAAAGTTGTAATAACAAATAGTGGAAATTCACAAGTAAATGCTGATATATCTGCAGTACAAGGCCTACCTTTCCCATTCATTACCGGTACTGACTGGACAAGAGACACAGAAGGACATGTAATTGTTGATGCTCAAGGAAGACCAACTCCAGATGCAAATTTCAAAAACTTAGGTCAAGTTACTCCAAAATATACTTTAGGCCTTACAAATAGCTTTGATTACAAAGGTATTGGTTTATCATTTACTATGGATTACAGAACGGGTCATCACTTTATCTCTCAAACTAAATACAACCTTACATGGAATGGACACTTAGTAGAATCGGCTGATTTCGACAGAAATGTTGGCTTCCTTTACCCAGGTTCTGTAATTGACAATCCAGCGACAGCTACAGTAGGAGATTATATCCCTAACACAAGTGTTTTGACAGGAGGTTTTTCTAGCTTGACTGGAGCAGCGAACAGAACACAGGCTTTTTACGGTGCAGCTTCAAATTTAGGTGCTCACAATTTAATTGATGCTACAGCTTTTAAAGTTAGAGAAATTGCTTTAAGCTACTCTCTTCCAAAAAGAATATTAGAAAAAGCTGGAATTGAAACCTTTAAATTTAGTGTAAATGCTAGAAATCCATTTATAATTTTGGCTAAAGGTAACAGAGGATATGCTGATCCTGAAGCTTCTAATCAAGTTAACAACACTACATCTTCTGCAGCTAAAAACCCTGCTGGTACCCTTACTAATACTTCAAGAAATGGTCTTGGTTTTATTGGTGATGCCCAATACCCATCAACACGAACTTTTGGTTTTAGTATCAATACCACTTTTTAATAATTAAATACATATATTATGAAAAAAATATTTTTAAGTAGCATGATTATGTTACTCTTATTTACGTCTTGTGAAAATTATCTCGATGTAAATGAAGACCAGTCAAACAGAGCCGGCTACAATGATCTTGCACCTAAACAAATGTTAGCTGGAGCTATAAATAACTATACAAATCATCAAATTATCACTCTAGGAAACTATGGTAACAGAGTAGCTTATGTATGGGGTTTGAATAGTGGTTTTACGTCTACAGATCCTGCTTGGACCTACATTTTTGATAGTAGTAGCTATCAAACAAATTTTGAAAGCTCATATCTTTTTGCAGATAATTTTCAAGACATTTTAGATAAAAAAAGTCAGTTTCCTGATTATTCTTATCATTATGGAATTGCAAAAGTAATGAAAGTAATGTGTATGGATTATGTAACTGCCTTGTATGGAGATGCTCCATACTCAGAAGCATTTAAATCTGATGTTACAGCCCCAAAGTATGATGATGATAAAGTAATCATCCCAGCTTTGTTCAAAGAACTTGACGAAGCAAAAGCTTATTTTAATAGTCCAAGTGCAAATGTGGTTGGTTTAGGAGCTGAAGATATTGTTTTTCATGGAGACGTTAACAAATGGAAGAAGTTTATCAACACAGTTGAATTAAGATTGTTATTGAGATTATCTAAAACAACTGATGCCGCACTTGTTACCTTAAGAACGACTCGTTTTACAGCATTAAATGCAAATAAAAATTTCGTTACAGAAGATGTAACTGTTAATCCGGGTTACAATACAAGTACTCTTAACTCAAGAACTCCAGTATTTAGAGCCTATGGCCAAAACGAATCATTTAGTGCGGCTACATCAGCTAACGCAGCTAATGCAGCTGGGGATTTTGCAGCTAGACTTGTAAATGGAACTATAAATGACGCTAATATTACAACTGGAATTGTAGACCCTCGAAGATCTAAAATATTCACTCTTGTTGGAGGTACAGTTATTGGTAATGTTCAGGGCATTTTCCCACTTACGGCAATATCAAAAATCGCATCTTTTTATCATGGACGTACAGGTGCATCTGTAGAAATTGCGAATAAAAACGGAGCTGAAAGAGACGCTTATTTAATGCAAGCTGCTGAAAGTCATTTTCTTCAAGCCGAAGCCATTGAAAGAGGTTATTTATCAGGAGTTGCCAAAACTGAATTTGATGCAGGAGTAACTTCTTCTTTCAATTTTTACAGTAGAAATTTTGGTACAATTGTAACAACCGTCCTTAATCCAACGACTTATTTAGCTAGTATTGCCGGTAAAAACGGCTTAGACTATACGGGATCTACAAATAAGATCAGCGCCATTATGACTCAGAAATATATTGCCTTAGCGGAATGGAATGGTATTGAACTATACATCGATCATATGAGAACTGGTTTCCCAGTTTTACCATTACCTTTCGGTGTTATTGCTACAACCAGACCAAATAGATTAATCTATCCAACTTCAGAATATTCTTCAAATAGTGCGAATGTTCCTGTGGTTACTAATGCTGATCTATTCACTGTAAATGCTAAAACTCCTTATTATCTTCAATAATCGAGTATTTTATTTATAGGTAGTTATTCATAAATACATCAATGTATATCATTTTATACCAAGAATCAAAACCACCAGTCAAAAACTGGTGGTTTTTTTTATATATTTGCACCATGGAAAAAGAACACCAAATATTCGGGATTAGAGCAATAATTGAAGCCATACAAGCAGGCGCAACGGTAGACAAAGTATACATTCAAAAGGAAGCAAGCAGCGAACTGATGAAAGACTTAATGAAAGTGATGAAGCGTGGCAACATTAACTTCTCTTACGTTCCTGTTGAAAAGCTTAATAGACTTACGCCTAATAACCATCAAGGTGCAGTGGCAACCATTTCTCCTATCTCCTTTTTTGATTTAGAATCGCTGATAGAATCCGTAATTGAAAACGGAAAGAAACCTTTATTTTTAATTTTGGACCAAATATCTGATGTACGTAATTTTGGTGCTATAATCAGAACTGCCGAGTGTACTGGTGTAAATGGAATTATTGTGCAAAAGGCTGGTTCCGCTCCCGTAAATGGAGATACCGTAAAAACTTCAGCTGGAGCCGTGTTTAATATTCCGATTTGTAAAGTGGAACACATTAAAGATGCTATTTTTCTTTTACAGGCAAGCGGTATTAAAACTGTAGCCGCTACAGAGAAAACAGATCAAAATATTTATGATATTTCTTTAAACGAACCTGTAGCTATTATAATGGGATCAGAAGATCGCGGTGTTAACCCATCGGTTTTAAAAATTGTGGATGAAAAAGCTAAACTACCCATGTTTGGAACTATTGGATCTTTAAATGTATCAGTTGCTTGTGGTGCTTTTTTATATGAGGCGGTAAGACAAAGGAGCTAAAAAATAGATTTGATCATACTATCGGTACACTTTAAAAAAATGAATTAAGACTCTGGTTTTAGTTCATTTTTTTCATTTAAGACAATTGTATATTCTACAGGGAAATCAGAAGAATAATAGGATAACAATTCCGTTGTTTCTTCAGGTAATGGTAGATTGACAAAATTTCCATTTGTATCGAAACGTTGCATGAATTTATCTTCCTCCGGATTGTAATCTGGTTTTTCCCAATCATATTTGATTACTTTCTTATATTCTGGTGTTTTGTAAATTAAAGACAAAACAAAACCTGTTATCAATCCAGCCAAGTGACCTTCCCAAGAAATTGCTTTTTCTCCGATGATTTCGGGGCTAGGAAAAACATACCAAACCAAACCACCATAAATAACAATAACTGCTAATGACAAAGCTACCAAACGATAATATTTTGTTTGTAAGCCTTTAAAAAAAATAAAACTCACCAAGACATAAATCAAACCACTAGCACCAATATGATAATTGTCCCTGCCAATAACCCAAGTAATCATTCCCGAAAGCAAAATTCCAAATCCAATAACTTTGACAGATTGATTGGCATAAAAAAATTGTAAAGCCCCCAATAAAATCAGTAAGGGAATTGAATTATTATAAAGATGCTCAATATCAGCGTGAATAAAAGGGCTAAAAAAAACACCTTGTAAACCCGAAAACGATCTTGGGTAAATCCCGTTTTCAACAAAATCAAAATCAAATCGGATTTCAAGCCAAAAAACAAACCACAGGAATACTACAAAAAAAAGTGGAAGTCCAACAACAGCATTAGTAAATTTGAAATGATTATCCATCAGTTTATGGTTTCGGGTTCTAGTGAATTAAGCTCAAAAATTTATCCAAAAGCAATTTAATGCTATTTTGTCATATTAAAACCAAAAGACATTTTAAAATACAGTCCTCTAGCCCAGATGATCCCGAAGTTTCGGGAGGTATCCTTTTTATCTCGTTTTTTTTAACGAGATAAAAAGATATAGTGGACAGCTGGAAATAGCTCCAAATAAAAATAGTAATTTTACAAAAGTCATATTTTCATTTATGATTGAAGAGTAACGATTTCAGATTTAAAATACAAATGGAAGCACCACTTGCAGAACGCATTCGACCTCAAAAATTAGAAGACTATATCAGTCAATCCCATTTGGTAGGGCCAAGTGGCTCATTGACTCAACAAATTATAAAAGGAATAATTCCTTCTCTAATTTTTTGGGGACCACCAGGGACGGGAAAAACGACTTTGGCACAAATTATTGCGCAGGAATCAAAGCGACCGTTTTATATTTTAAGCGCTATCAATTCAGGTGTAAAAGACATACGTGATGTTATTGAAAAAGCAAAACAAAGTGGTGGTCTTTTTACTGCAAAAAACCCCATACTATTTATTGATGAGATTCATCGTTTTAGCAAATCACAGCAGGATTCCTTATTAGCAGCAGTGGAAAAAGGCTGGATTACACTGATTGGTGCAACCACAGAAAATCCAAGTTTTGAAGTTATCCCTGCATTACTTTCGCGTTGCCAAGTTTATGTTTTAAATGCTTTTACTAAAGCTGATTTGGAAAGCTTATTAGAGCGTGCCATGAAAACGGATGCCTTTTTGGCAACGAAAAATATTATTTTGAAAGAAACGGAGGCGCTTTTGCGCCTTTCCGGGGGCGATGGACGCAAGCTATTAAATATTTTCGAACTTGTCGTAAACGCCTCTAATGAAGCTGAAATTATAATCACTAACAATCGCGTTTTCGAATTGGTACAACAAAATACCGTTTTGTATGACAAAAGCGGCGAACAACATTATGATATTGTTTCGGCTTTTATAAAATCAATTCGCGGAAGCGATCCAAACGGAGCAGTTTATTGGCTAGCAAGAATGATTGAAGGTGGTGAAGATGTAAAATTTATAGCCAGACGAATGCTTATCCTAAGTAGTGAAGATATAGGAAATGCAAATCCTACCGCTTTTATCATGGCTAATAATGCATTTCAGGCAGTTTCAACAATTGGCTACCCTGAAAGCCGAATTATATTAAGCCAATGTGCTATTTACTTAGCAACTTCCCCTAAAAGCAATGCTTCGTATCTTGCTATTGGAACAGCACAACAACTAGTGAAACAAACAGGCGATTTGCCGGTTCCAATTCATTTGCGTAATGCGCCTACTAAATTAATGAAAGAATTAGGTTATGGGGAGGAGTATAAATATTCACATGATTTTACCAATAACTTTGCGGAACAGGAATTCCTACCAAACGAACTAAGCAACAAGCCAATTTATAATCCAGGAAACAACTCCCGCGAAAACACCATTCGGGAATTTCTAAAAAACCGTTGGAAAAATAAATATGGATATTAAAAATAAAGCGATGCACTGCATCGCTTTATTTTTAATATCTCTTTTTAAATTCTAAAATTTTACGTTTATTTTTTCCGAAATTAATTTGTCATTTAGGTAATATTCAAAAAACCACTGATTACCAATTGCAATTAAAACACCTTGTGTATTTCCTTTTGTGGCAATGAAAGAATCTTTTCTAGAAGTATTATAGACTTTCATCATCACTTTTGGCGTGCTGTCTATTAATTGAAAACCCGTAGCTGTAGGTTGTGCATAAAGCAAATTTGAATTATCAACAATTGTTTTCTGTGCCGTTTCAGCTTGTTTTACCGGTTCTGACATTGGACTAACCTCGACTATTCCTTTAGAAACATTTGACACATCTGGCGCAGGAACTGCAATTGAATTACTAGTACGCGCATCATTAAATTTATATTGTAAAGCATAAACTGACACAAAAGCCTTATTCAATGCTTCGGTGTAAGCAAGTTGATAGTCTTTTTCTTTACTTATACCAATATCCGATTTAAAAATAATTTTCTTGTCACAATCCTTAAAAGTAATATAAACTTTGGTTGTTAAAAATGATTTTTCTTTCACAACGTCAAAATACAACAAACTACATCTATCATTATTTTCTTTTGGCAATTGTTCATTATCATAATATGCTTGAAAACCCGCTTTATTTAAATTAAACTTAGATAAAGTTGCCAGTCTATATTGATTATCTGTTTTAGTGAAGTCAAATTTTAATGGAATAAGCACCGCCTTATAATCATTTACAGATTGCGAGAAACAGTAACTTGAAATTAATACTATTAGGAATAGGAATCTTGTTTTCATATGTATATAATATTTGTTTTTTAATGCAATATGGTATCGCCATTCTTCATTTATGATTGTTTTTTTTTGAATCATGGCGATTTCAATTTATAAATATTTTTTTAGTTCTAATAAATGATTTACTTGTTTAATATTCTGTTCTACATCAACATTACTTTCATTAAAAAAAATGGCATCTAACCCTGCATTCAGCGCACCTTGAACATCTGCTTCAATACAATCCCCAATCATAACACTGCTTTCTTTTTTGGCTTTGGCCAAGTCAAGAGCATATTCGAAAATAATAGGATTTGGCTTTTTTACGCCTGCCATTTCAGAATTGGTAATCGTTTGAAAATAACTACCAATATTGGAATTACTTATTTTTTTAAATTGCACCTCCGCAAAACCATTGGTAATAATATGCAGTTTATATTTTTGATTTAAATATTCCAAAACCTCAAAAGTCCCGTCAAAAAGATGATTATTCTCCGGCAATCGCTGAATGTATTCTTGAGCAATATCTTCAATCTGTTGATCGGAAATAGTATAATTTATTGCATCAAAAGAATGCTTCAACCGGTTGTAACGCAATTCAGCATGCGTAATTTTATCGTATTGATATAACTTCCAGCATGCTTGATTTATGGGCACATATTTTTCAATGAACTCTTTGGTTTCAATTGTTGGATGATTTTTATTGAAAATAGTATCAAACGTCAATTCAGAATTTCTGTCGAAATCCCAAAGTGTATGATCTAAATCAAAGAAAACGTCTTTTATAATGGTATGTTTCATTTTAAATTTTTAAAATATTCCCTCATCAACAAAGCTAAAATAACTGGTTTCGGTCACAATAAGATGATCCAATACTTTTATTTCTAAGCTATCTCCTGCAAGTTTCAGTTTCCGTGTAATTTGTTTGTCGGCATCACTGGGAAGTAATGTTCCCGAAGGATGATTGTGACACAAAATCAATCCTGTTGCACCCATTTCAAGTGCTGTTTTAAAAACCAATCGTACATCAACCAAAGTTCCTGTCATACCGCCTTTACTCAATTGTGATTTTGAAATAACTTTATTTGAATTATTTAAATATACAATCCAAAATTCCTCGTGTGGCAACTCCCCAATAATAGGCTGCATGATTTCGAAAATTGTTTTGCTGGAAGTAATTTTTGTTAACTCAACAGCATCCTCCGCTCTTCTCCTTCTTCCTAGTTCTAAAGCGGCAATTATTGAAATTGCTTTGGCTTCGCCTATTCCTTTAAAATTAATTAATTGCGAAATAGACAATTTTCCTAACGCATTCAAATTATTATTAACACTCCCTAAAATTCGTTTACTCAAATCAACTGCAGATTCGTTACGACTTCCTGAACCAATTAAAATAGCAATCAGTTCCGCATCAGTCAAAACACTTTTGCCTTTGAGCATTAGTTTTTCTCGTGGTTTGTCGTCTTCGGACCAGTTCGTTATTGGGAAAAAAGAATTTTCAGGCATAGGCTTGTCTCTTAAATTTGTTTTTTCATGCAAATGCTATTTTTTAAACCCACATAAGGTGGATAGTTATCAACAATAGTATAGCCTACTTTTTGATACAAACCAATCGCTTCTTTTTGTTTGTATAAGGTTTCTAAAACACAGACAGAAAAACCTAATTCATGTGCCCAAAGTTCCAGTTCTTTTATTATTTTTTGTGCGAGTCCCATCCCTCTTGCTTCAGGAGAAACAAACATACGTTTTAATTCAATTGTATTTGTATCATATTTCTTAAAACACCCGCAAGCTACAGGCTTATTTTCGAGATAAATAACAATAACATTAGGATTTAATTCAATGACATTATTCCCCCAATAATTTGTTTTTAATTCTGGGTAACGCTCCCATAAACTTTTATCTAATGCAGCAATCAGATTCACAAAATCTTGATTCTCGCTGTTAGTCTTACTACTTTCTATTTTATCATTCATTCTGTTTTTTATTTCATCAACTCTTTGACTTCATCAAAATTCAGTCCTCCATAATTACCGGAACTCATCAATAATAAAGCTGAATTCTCAAAATTTAAATGAAACAAATAATCTTTGAAATCTTTTGGATTCGTATAAATGATTAAATCTTTTCTATTGAATGCACTTGCTATTTGTTCATAAGTCACTTCTTCCAACTGCTTAATTTTTACTGCATCCGGTGAATAGAAAACAACTGCTTTATCAGCATATTCTAATGCGCCTTCATATTCTTTTAAAAATTCAGCATTCAAGCTGCTATACGTATGCAATTCTAAACAAGCCACCAAAGTTCTATTTGGATATTGTTCTTTTACGGCTTTTGTAGTTGCCGCCACTTTACTTGGTGAATGGGCAAAATCTTTGTAAGCAACTTTAGTTTTACTTTCAGCAATTTTTTCCAATCGTTTTGACGCGCCTTTAAAACTCGCGATAGCTTCGTAAAAATCGGCTTCATCGACTCCCATATTTTGGCAAATCCATTTGGCTCCAGCCAAATTATTAAGATTATGTGCTCCAAAAACTTCAATCGGCATGTCGCCTTCCGGAGTTTCGAGAAGCGTAATGCCATCATTTACGGTATATTTTGGTGTATGATACGCTAATTTTCGGATTGGATTTGTAGCGGCTTCGGCAACACGTTTAACTTCGGAATCCTCTTCATTGTATACTAAAATCCCACCATTGGTAATTTTGCCAATAAAAATTTCAAACTGTTCCACATAATTTTCATACGTTGGAAAAACATTGATATGATCCCAAGCAATTCCAGAAATTAAAGCAATATTCGGCTGGTATAAATGAAACTTTGGTCTTCTGTCTATTGGCGAAGACAAATATTCATCTCCTTCCAAAACAATAAAATCATTTTCCTCAGTAAGATGCACCATCGTGTCAAATCCTTCCAATTGTGCGCCAACCATATAATCAACCGCTATATCATGGTAATGCATCACATGAAGAATCATTGAAGTTATGGTTGTTTTTCCATGAGAACCACCAATTACAACGCGCGTTTTATTTTTGGATTGTTCGTAAAGAAATTCAGGATAAGAATATATTTTCAATCCTAATTCCTGTGCTTTCAACAATTCCGGATTATCAGCTTTGGCATGCATTCCTAATATTACTGCTTCGATATCTGAGGTAATTTTTTCAGTAAACCATCCTAATTCCGGAGGCAAAATTCCTTTTTTATCTAATCTTGATTTTGATGGTTCAAAAATAGCATCATCACTTCCTGTAACTTGATACCCTTTGTTGTGTAATGCTAAAGCGAGATTGTGCATGGCACTTCCTCCGATAGCTATAAAATGTGTACGCATTAAGTTTGTGTTTTATAGTTGTTGAATTCGAAACAAATTAGAAATTAATCTTAACTTATTTATCCTTTTTTATTTTTATATTCTTCTAAAACTGATTTTGCTTTTTCAGGTTCGTTCATCTTATTTTTGTACAAATTGGCCAGCTTTTGATAGCTCATTTTTGAACCGCCTATAGCAATTGCTTTTTTGTAGTTTTGTTCTGCATTTTTATATCTTTTAAAATATTCGTCAATATGTCCTTTAGATAAATAGCCGTCAATGGGTGACAACCGAAATAATTCATTCGAATATTTCACAGCCTTAGACTCGCTACCGCCAATGATTCCCGGCAACTGAATATACAACTCTATCAATGCCCAACGTGCCTCAATGTGCTTAGGATTGAGAACTATTGCTTTTTCAAAAGACCCTTTAACTTCATCAATCATTCCAAGAGCCTTGAATTTACTAACCTGACTTGCTTTCATGCCAAGAGCTCCTCCATATTTATAATAATAATTGGCTTCCGAAGGTTTCAATTGCTTCAGTTTTTTATAATATCCTATCGCTGTATCCCATGATTTATTTCGTCCAGCAATATCTCCCAGATATTCGATTGTTTTAAGACTAGACGGATTACTTTTTAGAAAATTTTCAAAAACAGGTCGCGCCTGATCAAATTTTTCCTTTTTAAATAATTTTTCTGCGACATCAAAACTGGATTGTGACCAAATCATCAAAGGAAGTAATAAAAAGAAGTATGCCATTTTTTTCATCCTTCAAAAATAAGGAAATTTTGAAGTATTAAACAGATTTTTTTAAGCTAAAAAGCCCCTCAATTAAAAAAGGAAATATAATGAATAAGAAACATTAACATAACATAGTGGTCTTACTTTCGTAAAAACTAAAAATGAAAAGAAAGAGAAAAATTCCTTTAGTAGTATTAAGCGATGTACACTTAGGAACATATGGTTGTCATGCAAAAGAATTGTTACAGTATTTAAAATCGATAAATCCTCAAACATTAGTTTTAAATGGAGATATTATCGATATGTGGAGTTTTAGTAAAAGCTATTTTCCAGCCTCGCATATGAATGTATTGAGACAAATTATAAAAATGTCTAATCTAGGTACTCGGGTAATCTACATAACCGGAAATCACGATGAAGCTTTACGAAAATACTCTGATTTTATTTTAGGAAATTTCGAATTGGCTGATAAATTAATTCTGGATTTAGACGGCAAAAAAACGTGGATTTTTCATGGAGATGTATTCGATTCCTCTACTCAAGGCTATGCCAAAATACTGGCTAAACTTGGCGGCAAAGGTTATGATTTATTGATTTTAATCAACAGTTTGATTAATTGGTTTTTGGGCATTTTAGGCAAAGAAAAAAGAAGCTACTCCAAAATGATTAAAGACAGTGTCAAGAAAGCGGTTTCCTTTATATCTAATTTTGAAACTACAGCGGCAGAAATAGCCATCCAAAAAAAATACAGTTACGTAGTTTGCGGCCACATCCATAAACCCCAGATGAAGGAAATAGAAAATGAACACGGAAAAGTGATGTACTTGAATAGTGGTGATTGGATTGAAAACCTTACGGCATTAGAATATAAAAAACAAAAATGGAGCCTTTATCATTATAAAACAGAGCATTATAATGACACTGAATCTCATGAAGAAAAAATAGTCAATGACATTGTCAATAAAATTCTCTCTTAAAAAACAGCATTTTTAAAAAACATTAGACGCATCCTAAAATCAAAATATACAGTAATGAAAATATTTTATGCCATTCAGGCAACCGGTAATGGTCACATCAGCAGAGCTGTACAATTATATCCTTACCTACAAAAATTTGGCGAAGTTGATTTTTTTATGAGTGGCAACAATGCCAGTCTGGATGTCAATTTGCCTATAAAATTCAAAAGCGAAGGCTGTAGCCTACATTACAGTAAATGCGGCGGTTTGAATTATTGGGATATTGCCAAAAACGTTAAACCAAAACAAATCTATAAAGACGCGAATTCTTTACCGCTGAAAAACTATGATGTAGTCATCAAT
Source organism: Flavobacterium galactosi (assembly GCF_048158585.1). Taxonomy (NCBI): domain Bacteria; kingdom Pseudomonadati; phylum Bacteroidota; class Flavobacteriia; order Flavobacteriales; family Flavobacteriaceae; genus Flavobacterium; species Flavobacterium galactosi. The sequence goes on along the minus strand of NZ_JBLNKV010000004.1, from coordinate 52,981 downwards.
GATTTTGATTCTATTACATCTTTGGCCTGTAAATTACAAAAGGTCCATTCCATACAATTTGGACATCAAGCCAGTTTTATATCTCCTTTAACTCCCAGACCTGAAAAAAAGAGTCTTATTGGAGAAATGATTCTGAAACATTATGCACCTTCTCCTCAGTACATTGGTTTGCATTTTGATAAATACGACTCCTTTATACGTCCTCCGATTATCAAAGATGAAATCCTAAATGCCGAACCCAAAAACAAAGGTCATATTACCGTTTATTTGCCTTCTTTTCAAAAAGATTGCTTAGAGAAAGCATTCAACAAGCTTCCTAACTTCTCTTTTCATTGGTTTTTGAATGATGTAAAAACCAAACACACCATAAAAAACGTTACTTATTTTCCAGTGAATCAAGAATACTTCAATAAAAGTCTCATAAATTGTGAAGGAATCATTACTGGCGGAGGATTTGAAACGCCCGCTGAAGCATTATATTTAGAAAAAAAAATACTCTCTATTCCTATTCGGAAGCACTATGAACAAGAATGCAATGCAGCGGCTCTCAAAAAAATGGGGGTACCTGTCCTTTATGATGTTGGGGATGATTTTTATTTAACAATAGAAAACTGGCTTGATTCTCCTATAAAATACCCAAAAATACAAGCCAATAATATCCCTGAAACCTTGCAATTTTTATTTGACACTTATAATAAATAACTGAATCAAATAAATCATAAAAACAGAAAAGGTGCTCTTTTCAGAACACCTTTTCCTATAATTTTTTAAAATGTTAGTCATTCAACATTTTCCATAATTTGTCTTTCAATTCGGTCAAGCCTTGTTGAGCCACAGATGAAATAAACATATAAGGAATGTCTTTGAAAGCAACGTCTAATTCGACTTTCAATTCTGCTTTCAACTCATCATCGAGCATATCGCATTTTGAAATCACCAACAAACGCTCTTTGTCAAGCATTTCTGGATTGTATTTTGTCAATTCGTTTACCAAAATATCATATTCTGCTTTGATGTCTGGAGTATCCACTGGAACTAAAAACAATAACGTTGAATTGCGTTCAATATGTCGCAAGAAATAATGCCCAAGACCTTTCCCCTCCGCAGCACCTTCAATAATTCCTGGAATATCAGCTATAACAAAAGATTGAAAATCTCTGTACGCCACGATTCCAAGATTTGGTTTTAGAGTAGTAAACGGATAATCCGCTATTTTTGGTTTAGCTGAAGTCAGTACTGATAGCAATGTTGATTTTCCTGCATTAGGAAAACCTACTAAACCTACATCGGCTAGCACTTTTAGTTCAAGAATAACATCCATTTCTGCACCAGGCAATCCCGGCTGTGAGTATCTTGGTGTTTGATTGGTTGAACTTCTAAAATGCCAGTTCCCTAATCCACCTTTTCCACCTCGAGAAAGTATTTGTTTTTCACCGTCTTCGGTAATTTCAAATAATATTTCTCCGGTTTCTTTATCTTTTACAACTGTTCCCAGCGGAACTTCAATGAATTTATCATCCCCATCAGCGCCCGTGCTTCTGTCTCCACTACCATCTCCACCATTACCAGCTTTAATATGTCGGGCAAATTTAAGGTGAAACAATGTCCAAAGACCTTTGTTACCAACTAAAAAAACATGACCACCACGACCACCATCACCACCATCAGGACCACCTTTTTCAATAAATTTTTCTCTATGCAAATGCGTAGACCCTTTTCCTCCTTTTCCGGAAGAAACATATATTTTAACGTAATCTACAAAATTCCCTTCAGTCATTTTTTTTAATTTCAGATTTCAGCTTTCGGATTTCGGATTGAAAAAAATTCAAACTGCTATCTGTCTCCTGCCCTCTATTTCTATTTTTATTATTTAAGTGCTTTCACCATCACTTTATCAATCTTCACGCCATCCATATCGATGACTTCCAACTCAAATTTTTGCCAAATTAATTTCTCTCCCTGTTTAGGAATATGAGAGAGTTCCGTCATAATTAAGCCACTCACCGTGGTTACTTCGTAATCATTGATTAACTCGTCTAATTCAAAGTAAGTCAAGAAATCATGCAGTGAATAATGCCCATCAACCAGCCAACTTCCATCTTCTCTTTCAATCAGCTGAAAATCATCTTTATAAAAATCAGAAGCATCGCCTACTAAGGCTTCCAGAATATCATTCAAAGTAATTACGCCTTGAAAAACACCATATTCATCAGAGACAAATGCATAATGAATACCTGTTTTTTTGAATCTTTCTAAGGCTATATAAGCAGTAGTTTGCTCCATCATAAAAGGAGCTTCAGTCATTATATCCGCTAAATTGAAGTTTTCATTTTCAAAATGAGCAAAAATATTTTTTAGGTTAACGACCCCAACAATATCATCATAATTCTCCCCATAAACAGGATAAATAGAATGCAACTCTTTCAGCATGAATTCTTTAACCTGTTCTTTATCAGCGTGTAAAGGTAAAAAAACTACTGACTTTCTGTGCGTCATCAAGGAGTTTATTTTTCGGTCTCCAATATGAAAAACACGCTCCACAATATCTTGTTCTATTTCCTGTACTTCTCCACCTTCAGTACCTTCCTTGATAATCGCTTTTATTTCTTCTTCGGTTACTTTACCGTCCGCAGTGGGTTTTATTTGTAAAATATTCAATAAAAAATCCGTTGAATGAGTTAACAACCAAATAAATGGCGCGGTAACAATTGAAACAATTTTCATGGGCAATGCCACCGCTTTAGCAATGGATTCCGGGTGATTCAAGCCTATTCTTTTAGGCAACAACTCTCCCAATACTAAGGAGAAAAAAGTCAAAATCACAACAACTAAACCTACAGCAACAGAATGGGCATACGGTTTTACTATTTCAAACCCTATTATAAATGCCTCAACATCTTTGGTTATTTTATCCCCACTGTAAATACCGGTAAGAATCCCTATCAGCGTGATTCCTATTTGTACTGTTGACAAAAATTTATTTGGTGAATTCGCTAAATCCAATGCGATTTTAGCGCTTTTATTTCCTTTTTTTGCCGCAGTCTCTAATCTATTCTTTCGTGCTGAAATCAATGCGATTTCTGACATAGAGAAAACCCCATTTAATAGTATTAGAAAAAATATTATTAGTATTTCCAATTTTTTAGTTGATTCGTTTTTTATTTAAATTCTGATTCCTGAATTTTATTTTCTGAAACCTGCAATCCTGATTTTTAGCCCAGATGGGAATGAAAAGCCCGGACTTAAAAAAGCTAATTTTTTTGTCAAAAAAGAGCGACCAAAGGAAGCTCCTTTTAGGACTTAGAAAAATAGTTTTTTTAACGAGGACTTGTAATGTACAGCTGGAATTGCTCCTATAAATTATCGATAACGTTACTTACTCTTTCGGTAATTTCCGCAATGGAACCTATTCCATTTACTGCGTGAAATTTTCCTTGCTCCTGATAATAATCCATTAAAGGAGCTGTTTTTTCATTGTATTCCTGGTAGCGATTTCTAATTTTTTCTTCGTCTTGATCGTCAATTCTACCACTTGTTTTTCCTCTTTCGAGTAATCTTGCCACCAAGATTTCATCATCGGCTTCAAGCGCTATTGTCGCTGCAACTTGAGAACCTATTGATGTAAGAAATACATCTAAATCCTTGGCTTGTGAAATTGTTCTTGGGTAACCGTCAAACAAAATTCCATTAGTCTCCGGGTGTTTATTTACCTCATCAATTAGCATTTTAGTAGTCAATTCATCTGGCACTAAATCCCCAGCATCCATATATACTCTTGCTTGTTTCCCAAGTTCGGTATCGTTTTTTAAATTAAAACGAAATACATCACCCGTGGAGATATGCGTTAATTTGTATTTTTCTTTTAAAAATTCAGCTTGAGTTCCTTTACCTGCTCCTGGTTTTCCAAATAAAACAATGTTAGTCATGTTGTGTAGTTATTCTTTTAATTTATATACTTCGGGTAAGTTTCTTCCTAAACCATCATAATCTAAGCCAAAACCGACGATAAATTTATTTGGAATTCTAATTCCAACATAATCTATTTTCATGTCTTTTGTATAGGCTTCCGGTTTAAAAAAAAGTGTTGCTATTTTAAAATGCTTTACATTTTGTTTTTTAAATAATGCTTTCAGCTCTACCAAAGTATTCCCGGTATCCACAATATCTTCTATTATAATAACGGTGCGTCCAGTCAAATCCTGATTCAATCCTATTAATTGTTTCACTTCATTTGTGGAAGAAGTTCCCTCGTAAGAGGCCATTTTTATGAAAGATAGCTCGCAAGGTTTTTTATACAGTTTCATAAAATCAGAAACTACCATAAAAGAACCGTTCAAGACACCCACAAATACTGGTATTTCATCACCAAAATCATCTTCTATTTGAGCAACCATTTTTGCGATTGCAAAGTCAATTTCTTTAGCAGAAATAAACGGAACAAATTGTTTATCGTGAAGTTGTATCATTATTTTCGTATTTAAAATAATGCGCAAAGATACTGAATTCGGATTTGACAATTGATAAATGGGCATTAATTTGTAATTTTAAGTAAATTTCACAAAAAACCAACTTTAAATGTATTAAAAGCAATAAATGATGCAACATAAATTACGAAGAAAATAAAATAGTATTTGCCTAAAACAAAAATATATTCGCCCTCTTATTTCAGGTTATACATTGAAAACACAATTTAAACAACTTAAAGTAACGGTTAAAAAAAAGAGGCTGCCTATAAATAGACAACCCCCTTCTGTTTTAAATTAGTCTGGCAAAATAAAGACTATTTCAAAAGTAAATGTTTTTTGATTGTCTCATTAAAACTTAAATCGAATAAAAAATTCATTTGTGTTTTTTGCGCTTGCCAATTCCGTTCTTGTGCTTACCTCATAAGCATAACCTACCATCATACGTTTGCTTATTATGAAATCAACTAGACCTGCAAAGGCTTGATCACTTCGATACATGGCCCCAATTTCAAAATTGTTTTGAATCTGAATCATTGAGTTAATATCAATAGAGACCGGCGATCCATTAACATATCTTAACATAAAAGAAGGCTTTAATACCAAAGACGCATCCGAGTTCAAGTTAAAATCATATCCCCCACTCAAATAAATATGAGGCCTGTCAGTTGCTACAGAAGCATATCCGTCATCATTTTTGGCTCTTTTTGTATTTAACATCCTTGGAATAGAAATCGAAACAAATAATTTTTCATTTTTTAACAGAGCTCCTATACCTACATTCGGATTAAAATGATTTATAGATCCCAAGGCAGGATCAGATTGTGGCAAATAGGTTTGAAGTCCCGAAGTATTTACATCGTAAAAATTACCTCCCACTTTAAATCCCAAGTATAAGTCCATTGTCTCGTCCATTTTTAACTTATAAGAAAAATCAATTCCTAACATAGTTTGTTTTTCGATAAACGTTTTATCGCTAACCATAGAAATCCCTAATCCTAAATTACTCCCAACATTTGTTCCAAAGGAAACTGCCTGAGATTCTGGTGCATCCTTTATTCCTGTCCATTGTCTTCGGAATGAACCCGTAACAACCGTCTCATTATCCACTCCTGCATAAGCTGGGTTTATCATATTCATATGATACCTGTACATGGTAAAAGTACTTTCCTGCTGGGCAAAAAGGGCACCACTGAAAAGTAGTAGTGCTCCTGCAAATATATTTTTAACTATTTTCATGTCTTTCGTTTTCTTATTTTACGACTATCTGTTTATGTATATCCAACCTTCTTTATCAATAGTACCATCACCTTCAAAATCTATCTGATAATAATACGAACTTCCTTCAGGCAACGACTGACCATTGTTTTTGCTATGACCATCCCAATCATTTTGGTAGTTTCTGGCCGAAAACACTTCTGTTCCCCAACGATTAAAAACGCGTACCACTGAGTTGGGATGGTTTTCGATATTATAAATAACCCAGGTATCATTAATCCCGTCTCCGTTTGGAGTCATAGCCTCTGCTACGTTAATCTCGATCAAATCACAAAGATCTCCTAGACCATCATGATCGCGATCTTCCTGATTAGGATTGTAAGTCATCGGACAATTATCTATAGTGTCTAGAATTCCATCATTGTCATCATCATCATCACAAACATCACCCAAACCGTCATGATCATTATCAGCTTGATTCGCATTCGCTATTAACGGACAGTTATCGTTTACATCCAAGATTCCATCATTGTCGTCATCGTCATCACAATTGTCTTTGATTCCATCTAAATCATTATCGCCAAATGCATTAACAACTGTTACCACCGCAGAGGCCGTTGCTACATTCCCGTTGACATCTTTTACAGTCAGAATAACCGTATTGGTTCCTACATTGGCACAACTAAAAGTAAGTTTACTTAAACTGATTGAAGCAATTCCACAAGCATCTGAACTTCCATTATTGATTTGATTTGCAGTTATTGAAGCATTACCCGAAGCATCTAGTTGAATAGTATTGTTTTTTACAACAACAACGGGCGCAACTTTATCCTCAATAGTTACGATTGCCGTTTGAGAAGAAACGTTTCCGTTTACATCAGTTATAGTAAATTTTACCATATTAGATCCAACATTGGCACAAGTAAACGAAGTTTTATCTAATGTCAATGACGCAATTCCACAAGCATCTGAACTTCCATTATTGATTTGAGCTGGAGTTATCGAAACATTTCCTGTAGCATTGAGTTGAACCGTTATATTTTTTGTAAGCACTGTAGGCAGAGCATTGTCAACCACTATTACCGTTTGAATTACTACAACCGCATCTTTTCCATTACTATCACTTGCATTCCATTTAATCGTTGTGGTTCCCACTGGATAAACAGCATTCAATGCCAATGCATCGCTTCGAACGCCTTTTGCTGCACCTACAGTACAATTATCTGTGGTAGATGCAGAAACAACTACGCTTGCGCCGCAAACATTTAAATCAGTAGTTACATTTTTATTGCCATTGGAAGTAATCACAGGAAGTTGATTATCCGTTACTATAACGGTTTGGACAACTTCAACTGCCGCATTACTGTTAGCATCTGATACACTCCATTTAATAGTTGTGGTTCCCACCGGATAAACAGCATTCAATGCCAATGCATCACTTCGAACGCCTTTTGCTGCGCCTACAGTACAATTATCTGTGGTAGATGCCAAAACAACTACGCTTGCGCCGCAAACATTTAAATCAGTAGTTACATTTTTATTGCCATTGGAAGTAATCACAGGAAGTTGATTATCCCTTACGATAACGGTTTGGACAACTTCAACTACTGCATTACTGTTAGCATCTGATACATTCCATTTAATCGTTGTGGTTCCCACCGGATAAATAGCACTCAATACCAATGCATCACTTCGAACGCCTTTTGCTGCACCTACAGTACAATTATCTGTGGTAGATGCCGAAACAACTACGCTTGCTCCGCAAACATTTAAATCAGTAGTTACATTTTTATTGCCATTGGAAGTAATCACAGGAAGTTGATTATCCCTTACGATAACGGTTTGGACAACTTCAACTGCTGCATTACTGTTAGCATCTGACACATTCCATTTAATCGTTGTGGTTCCCACCGGATAAACAGCATTCAATGCCAATGCATCACTTCGAACGCCAGTTGGCAATCCAACAGTACAATTATCTGCTGCAGTTGCCGTAACAACTACTGTTGCACCGCAAACATTTAAATCAGTAGTTACATTTTTATTGCCATTGGAAGTAATCACAGGAAGTTGATTATCCCTTACGATAACGGTTTGGACAATTTCAACTGCTGCATTACTGTTAGCATCTGACACATTCCATTTAATCGTTGTGGTTCCCACAGGATAAACGGAATTCAATGCCAATGCATCACTTCGAACGCCAGTTGGCAATCCAACAGTACAATTATCTGCTGTAGTTGCCGTAACAACTACTGTTGCACCGCAAACATTTAAATCAGTAGTTACATTTTTATTGCCATTGGAAGTAATCACAGGAAGTTGATTATCCCTTACGATAACGGTTTGGACAACTTCAACTGCTACATTACTGTTAGCATCTGATACATTCCATTTAATCGTTGTGGTTCCCACCGGATAAATGGAATTCAATGCCAGTGCATCACTTCGAACGCCAGTTGGTGCGCCTACAATACAATTATCTGTCGCTGATGCCGAAACAACTACAGTTGCTCCGCAAACATTGAAATCAACATTCACATTTTTATCTCCATTAGAAGCAATTACAGGAAGTTGATTATCGGTAACAGTAACACCAAAACTACAGCTTGAAGGATTTCCTGTAGCATCTGTTACTTTTATTATATTGGTTGTGGTACCAATAGAATAGTTTTTAGTATACTTTCTTGCAACATACACACCCATTTGAGCAGCATCGCCAGACAAACTAATATCATCGACATAGAAAAGAGGTGTTGCCGATGGATTAGATTCTGATGGGTTAGTACTTGGAAAAAAGTTAAAAGCACCTATTTTGTTCTGACCAGGTGCCCCACTAGCTTTTAGAGAGAACCGCCATGTTTTAACCAAAACACTGTTTATATACAAACTTGTTACGTCCAGCGTTTGATCAATTAATTGCTTCACTTCAAACCACTGCCCTTGAGGATAAACCAATCCTGTATTAGAACCTGCTGCAAACAAAGATCCAGTTCCGTCTGAATTGAACTTACATTCAAGTCCCCATTCAAAAAGAGATTCAGTATGTTGCAAATTATAGTACGCTGCATTCCCTACAGGAACATACATTTTAAAACTCACTGTCCATTTTCCAGCGGTCTGATTCCCTAATTTAAAAACCTGATCAACAGGTCCTCCAGCTGGAATTCCTGATATTTTTAAGCTATTTGGCGCACTCGAAAATTGTTCTGTTGAAACTAATCCCGAGGCACCACCTGGCCATACCGCCCATTGAGGCGATTGTCCACTTACAAGTCCTGTTGTGTAGGTATCAAGGTCTTCGGTACTACAAAGGGCACTACAATTATCCGATAATACTAATGTCGGCACAACTATATCTGCTGAACAGCTTCCTATGGCACTACTTACAAGAATATTTACAGGACAAGTAATGACAGGAGGCGTCACATCTTTAACCGTAACTATTTGAGTTGATGTTGCCGTTAATCCTGCCTCATCGGTAACAGTCCAAGTTACGGTATTAGCACCTGAAACTAAACTTGCAGGAGAAGCAACAACCGTCATCACACTGCAATTGTCTGCCGCTGTCGGTGCCGTTAATTGTGAACTTGCATACGTACAAACTCCCGCATCTGCATTGACATTCATTGCTGACAATGTCGCTATTGTTGGATTTTGTGTATCTAATACAGTTACTATTTGTGTAGAAGTTGCCGTTAATCCTGCTCCATCGGTTACGGTCCAAGTTACGGTATTAGCACCTAGCACTAAACTTGCTGGAGAAGCAACAACACTTACCACACTGCAATTGTCTGCCGCTGTCGGTGCCGTTAATTGTGAACTTGCATAGGTACAAACCCCTATATCTGCATTGACATTCAATGAAGATAATGTCGCTATTGTTGGTTTTGTTATATCTCCAAAACTCACAGTAAATGTAACTGTCGTTTCTTTTAATAAACTATCTTGAATTTTAATTGAAATTGTACTTGACCCAATTACACCTGTGTTTGGAGTAACTGAAATAGACCTTGAACTTCCAGTGCCGGTAATCACAATATTACTGTTTGGAACTAAACTAATATTTGAAGAAATTCCTGTAACAATATAAGTATCGTCTCCAGGATACACATCAGTGATTGTTAATGAAACTGGACTTATTGAAGTGTCCTTACATAATAAAGGTTGATTAGAAATAGATGAACCAACAGGCAAGTCATTATCCAAAGTAGAAAAATTTACTCTTTTTACCTCCGAAAACACATCACCAGCTCCCAAATTATATTTTGTGACTGTATAAAAATCATAACTTGTATTATACACAAGTCCAGCCAAACTAAACACATGCTCAACATTTGCTGTTGTAACGGCATTACCACTAGTTTTTACACTAACGCCCGAATAATCGGCTCCAGCCTCTATTTGTGAAGCTGTAGGTGCAGTTGACCCAGAAGGAACTAATAAATAATATGTTGAACCACTTTGAGCAAAAGAATATTTAACGTCTGCAGTAGTATAAGTTATATTATCGACTATACTAGATAGTTCTTTTGCATATTTAAGAGCCGAAGGGATAATATTCTGAACCCAAGTAGAAGAATATTGACTACAAGATGGTCCTGCACTATAAAAATCATATCCCATGAAGATTACAGACCCTGCACCGTATTTTATAACCGCTACGGTAGCATTACTATCCGTTCCCCACATCGTAGTAAAATCAAGAACAGTACCACGGGAAATCGCATCTGTAGCACTTAACCAAGGAAGCGAGGATGGTCCGCCTTCAAAAGGGGTTCCAGCAGTATTAACCGTGTTTTTTGCCCAAGAAGAACCAGTAGTAGTGCCCAGATCCCAAGAAAAAATTAAATTCAAAAAATCAGTATCGTATCCCCCGTAAGTTCCTGTCATCACTATAACACCCCCAGCATTTACCCAGTTCTTAATAACATCTCTGGATGCTAAAGGCAAAAAAGTGGTGCTGGATGGATTTTGAGTTTCCATGTCGGTCATAAAGAAAAACACACTGGCATCTAATTGCGCTGCAAGAGTTCCAGAATTTGAGAAACTGGTTATAGAACCGTCCACAGTATATGCAGGAATTGCACTTACAATTCCAATAAGATTTGCATTCTCTCCATCGCATCCTGAAGAGCCATTCAATCCCGGATAATTAAAAACAGAAACCGGTGTGGTTTGTGCACCTAACTGCAAAGAAAAAATAGCAAAAACGAGTAAAAACGCTTTTGCCAGTAGATCTTGTATTAATTTGTTATTTTTCATATCTCTTTATTTAATCAATTTTTGAATTAACAACTTTCCATTTATCTGCATCTTTTTCTAGCAATAAACTAACATGTACAACAATCTCTTTCTTGTTATTTTGATAAACAAAACTATAAACCACAGTTGATTTATTATCTTCAACAGTAAGAATGTCAAAAACAAAATAATTATTTCCCTTTTTGTTTATTAATTCCTCTTCAGAAATTAATAGTATAGCCTTATTGTCAACACTTAAATCTTGACCAAACATGAAATTTGCACCTTGATTCAAAATCAAGATGTCTTTCATGCTTTGTTTAATTTCATTTGGGATTTTTTTCTGAAGTTCTTGTAAAGCAACACATTGCTTTATGATTTCCCCTTGGGATTCTGACTGAGCATATATTGTATTATAAAAAACAAAAAAAAAGCTCATAATGAAGAGTAATTTTAATTTCATACTGGTTTGTTTAGAATTATTTGGATCCAAAAATAAAAGAAAAAAAAATGGAGAAATAGCCCATTAGGACATATCGATAGCCTATTAAGACCAGTTGTTATTTTTCAAATATAGAATCGATAAAAATCGATCTATATATTCATTAAAGCAATCAAAAACAGCATTTTATATTTTTAAATTAAAAATATAAAACAAAATAAAATTAATAAAATCAGAAAAATAGCCCTAAAAAAAACAAAATAATTTGTTAAAATAGCCAAAATCCATTTATAATGGCTATAAAAAACGTACTTCTGACGGGAGTTTGTCAAAGCGTTTTTTAAAATTGGCTGTAAATTTACTCGCGCTTTCATAACCCGTTGCAAAAGCAATATTTTTTATTTGCATATCGGTATTTGTAACCATTTGCATAGCGAGAAGCAAGTTTTTTTCTTTATGGTATTGCAACATAGAAATCCCATGAACAGACTTAAAAGTCAATTTTAGTTTTGTAGGGGACAAGTTCACCTGTTGCGCAATATTATCTACACCTTGAAAAGGAGCTGTTAAATTATCGGTAATTAATTTTTCGGCCTTGGCAATTTTCCTATAATCCGTTGTATTGACAGGGATGTAATTACCAATGCGTAGGTCGACAAATGCATTCTTAAAAAAAGTGGAAACTAAATGAAGTGTTTGAGATTTTAAAATTGATTTACTCAATTGATCTGTTTTAACCGTTTTTAAATTCATCCAAATTTCTTTAGACAATTCACCTGCATTAGGCACAATATCCTGATAAGAAATAAAGCCTTTGTCTGAATTTAAAAAATTTTTAATTTGGTTGTCTTCCGGCAAAGTTTCAAACGAAAAATTTTTCTCAGCCCATTCTTTACTGAATCCATAAAGGTAAAATTCACAGACAGAACCTTTATAAAAATAAGCGCCTACCTCGGTTCCTGGTCTTTTGAAACCCCAATATTTGCTTGAAAAAGGGGTCTTATCAGCAAATGTATTTTGCAATTTCACTTCGCTCTCAAAAACTGTAAATGTAAGTGTGTAATAATCACTAACAAAGTCCTCATCATAAATTGCTTTTAGCATCACATTTTTCTTAAATGTAATATTTGTTGCAATAATCCAGAAACCCTCTTCAATCTCCCTATAACGCATAACACCTTTAGAAAAAGGATTGTTTCGGTAAACCGCTTGTTCATGCCGAACATGACGGGAAGAGGGGGAATTGATAATGCTTTTTATTAAAATTTCAGGAGAATTAGATAAATAAGGCAACTCAAAGAAACCATCCCTGTAAAAATTTATATTCTCTTTTATGAATTTAATCCACTTTACTAAACGCATATTTGATAGGTATAATATTTTAATTAACAGGAATTATTATAAGAATTTATTATGTAAATATAGATTAAATGAAAATACAAAATAGGCTGTTACAACATATTTTATTCGAGAAAAGCATCTACAATTTAATTATTTCTAAAAGCTGACGGCAATTTCCCGAAACGTTCTTTGAATGTTGCCGTAAATTTACTGGCACTTTCATAACCTGTTGCAGTTGCTATATTTTGAATTTGAATATCCGGATTTTGAATCAGTTGCATAGCCAGAAGCATGTTTTTTTCTTTGTGATACTGCAACATAGAAAACCCAAAAACCGTTTTGAAGTTAGATTTTAATTTTGTAGGCGAAGTATTTACCTCAGATGCAACACTTTCAATGCCTAAAAACGGAAGATGCAAATTATGCAAAATCATTTTCTCGGCCTTGGCCACATTATAATAATCTAAATTGCTTAACGAAACATTATCTAAAATGCGGTTATCTTCAAAAGAATTATTAAAAAATTCAGCAATCAATTTTATAGAATGCTTTTTTAAATCTACAGTATTAAATTTTCCTTCACTTTCGGTTTCTAAATTTTTTGACATTATTTTTGCTAAACCATGTGCTTTTGGAGCGATGTCTAACCAAGTAAAAAAACCTTTTTTAGTATCTAAAAAATTTTTAATAACCTCTTTTTGAGGAAACTTGTTAGAAGAAAGATTTTTATTCGCCCATTCCTTATTAAATGCGACATTAAAAAACTTACCCGTTGTGCCTTTATAAAAATAGGTTGTCACTTCTGTTCCAGGTTTGTAAAAAGTCCAACAAGTACTCAGAATTATGCTATCACTTAAATTTTTAAAAGGATATTTATATTTAAATACAGAAAAAGATAATATATAATAATCTCTTAATTGATTTTCATCATAAATAGCCTTAGCTATTATATTTTCTTTAATAGTTATATCGGTTTCCAAAAGCCAAAAACCGTCTTCAATTTCACGATAGCGTATTATACCTTTACAAAAATAATTATTTGAAGAAACTGACTGTTGCAAAGATTTATGATTTGTTATCGGTAATTTTATTAAACTATCCAACATGACTTGTGGAGAATTAGACAAATAGGGTAATCCAAAAAAATCATCCTTGAGAAGAAAAAGATATTTTTGAATATGTTTAGTCCAATTATTTGAGGGCATACATTTAGTTATTAGAAGAAAATCGAATCAAATTCAAAAAATAATTTGTCAAAATAAAAGCTACTAATAAAAGTCAATCGCATTAAAATCGAAATTTATTTGACAAACTATCAAGACGTAACTTTATTTTCGATTTTCAAGATTGAGGCAGTAACAAGTTATTCCTTGCTGTGTGTTTTTAATTGATTTCCTAATTTTTAAATTTGTTTTTAAAACCTAGCTTTAACAAATATAATATGTAATAAACAACTTATTTTACACAATAAATAGCTAAAATCAGCCTGCTAAACCAAATCAAAATTAATAACCTAAAGTAGGTAAAGATACTTGTTTATCCATTAGTACATAAAATTCTTATCGAAAATATCATTATTACTTTTAAATTTGAAAAATATCACTCATCAAATCAACAAACAATAAATTGACATTTGTTAATTATCAATTATCTTTGCACAAACAACAACCTAATGAATTATTTTTCTTCTGATTTTAAACTGGGAATTCTCGGCGGCGGACAACTCGGCAAAATGCTGTTGTTTGACACTCGAAAATTCGACATACAAACTTATGTTCTTGATCCAAGTGATGAAGCACCCTGTAAAATAGCTTGTGATAAATTCTTCAAAGGGGATTTAATGAATTTTGAAACCGTTTACAATTTTGGAAAACTCGTTGACGTATTAACCTTTGAAATCGAATTGGTAAATCTTGAAGCTTTACTAAAACTTGAAGAAGAAGGCATAAAAGTATATCCTTCGCCTAAAACATTGAAACTCATCCAAAATAAAGGAATTCAAAAAGATTTTTATACCAAACATGCTATTCCCACAGCAAATTACAAACGATTCGGCAATCTAAAAAGTGTAGTTGTTGCTATACTGGATTCTAAATTAAAATTGCCTTTTGTATGGAAATGCACTGAATTTGGTTATGATGGAAATGGGGTAAAAGTCATTCGACAAATTTCAGATTTAGACAATTTAGCCAATGTAGAATGTATTGCTGAAGAAATGGTTCCTTTCAAAAATGAATTGGCGGTTATCGTTTGTCGCAATCCATCGGGTGAAATAAAAACCTATCCTGTGGTAGAAATGGAATTTCATCCAGAAGCAAACCAAGTAGAATACGTGATTTGTCCTGCTCGAATTGACGCTGCAGTTGCTAAAAAAGCAACCGAAATCGCATTAAATGTTTCGGAGAAATTCAATCATGTTGGACTTTTGGCAGTCGAAATGTTTCAAACTGAAGACGATGAAATTTTAGTTAATGAAGTCGCTCCCCGCCCACACAATTCAGGTCATTATTCCATTGAAGCCAGTTACACTTCCCAATTCGAGAATCATTTACGTGCCATTCTTAATTTACCTTTGGGAAATACAGCTAGTAAAGTGGCCGGCATTATGGTGAATTTATCTGGGGCAGAAGGTTTTTCTGGAGATGTAGTTTACGAAAATATTGAAAAAATATTAAGCTGGGAAGGTGTTACGCCTCACATTTACGGAAAGAAAGAAACACGCCCCTTTAGGAAAATGGGACATGTTACGATTGTAAACAAAAATATTGATGAAGCCAGAAAAATTGCTGAAAAAGTAAAAAATACGATTCGAGTAATTAGTAATCGATAATCTATTTTCAGTCGCAGTCATACACTTTAAAATACAAAATTAAAAAACATGAAAGTAGCCGTTATAATGGGAAGCATATCTGATATGCCAGTTATGCAAGAAGCCATAGACATCTTAAAAGCATTTGATATAGAAACAGAAGTTGACATTGTTTCCGCTCATAGAACACCAGAAAAATTATTTGATTTTAGTAAAAATGCACATCATCGTGGGATTACGGTTATTATTGCCGGTGCTGGTGGTGCTGCACATTTACCAGGAATGGTCGCTTCGATGTCGCCACTTCCAGTAATTGGCGTTCCTGTGAAATCCAGTAATTCTATCGATGGTTGGGATAGTATATTGTCTATTCTTCAAATGCCGGGTGGCGTTCCTGTAGCAACTGTTGCACTAAATGGAGCAAAAAATGCTGGAATTCTTGCCGCTCAAATCATAGGAAGTCACAACAAAAGTGTCCTTGACCGAATAATATTATATAAGACAGGATTGAAAGAAGCGGTAAATATTGCCTCCGAAACTCTTAACAAATAATAAAAAAAGCTCCATTAACGGAGCTTTTTTATTTCAAATTAGGAATCATTTATTCTACACTTACTGATTCTTCCAAAACACCTTCAAATTCCGAAGCAATGATATCTTCTTTGTTTAACCAGTATTCGGAGGTAGTCAAAGTATAATTTACGTTATCCGAAGTTGACAAATCCCACAAAATATCTTCGGCTTCCGGAAAAGGTGCATTTTCATTCATGGCATGATCAAACAATCTTTTGATAAGAGTACTGTCTGACAAACCATTGCTTAACAATTTTAAAACATTTTCTTTCGTCAATAAAGTTTGACTTTCACCTTCTGATGGTGTCATACTGCATTCGATAATTATGGCTTTTGCATTGGGGAATTTACCGTTGTACGCTTTAAAAAGCAATTGATTGACATGAAACAAAGTCGAATGCAAACCTATTTCAGGATATTCTTCACAGACTTTGTCTAAAAACATATCGTTTGAAATTTGCTGAATTTGACCTTCATTTAAATCCTCTGACAATTTATATTCCAATACAATTACGGCAGCATCTTTGGGTTCAAAATCAGAAATTGCCATAAACAGCAATTCTCTTAAACTGGCCACATCGGCATCTGAAGCATCCGGATAATCGAATTTTTCAAGCAGTTTGATATAATCATCATTAGTCCAATATTCCTCGATTTGATCTACAGTATTAGCGCTTTTTATTATAATTTGATAATTCATATTTTTTTGATTTTTTTGATTCGTTTCTTTAAAAACGAATCTTTTTTTACAATTTAAGGCTTTATTACTGCCAAATGAAATAAATAACATTTAAATAACACAATCCATTCTAGCATTTTAGGGTAAATCAATTCCTTTAGCAACCTCATTTTTTTTAATAAATCCATACCTTTGTTCTCTTAAAACATCGAATTATTTTTATTAAAAAAATACAAATGAGCATCCTAACACACCATTTCAATACAAAATATAACACTGCCCCTTTTTCGAAAATAAAGAACGAAGATTTTCTTCCCGCTTTTCAAAAAGGAATCGAATTGGCAAAAGCCGAAATCGATGCTATCGTACGAAATCCTACAAAACCAACTTTCGAAAATACCATTGAAGCATTGGCTTTCAGCGGAGATGTTTTGGACAGAATTTCAAGCATCTTTTTCAACTTAAATTCAGCGGAAACGAATGACGAAATTCAGAAAATCGCTCAGGAAGTTTCTCCTTTATTGTCTGAATTTGGAAATGATGTTCGCCTTAACCCCGATTTATTCGCCCGAGTAAAAACGGTTTACGAGCAAAGAGAAAAGCTGAATCTAAATCCGGAACAAACTACGCTTTTAGACAAAAAATACAAAAGCTTCTCCAGAAACGGAGCGAATTTGCCGGATGACAAAAAGGATCAATTGCGAGAAATCGACAAAGAATTATCGAAATTGAGTTTGCAGTTTGGCGAAAATGTTTTGGCCGAAACGCAAGCCTATCAATTGCACATTACAAACGAATCTGACTTAGCTGGTTTACCGGAAGGAACTATAGAAGCCGCTCATTCTTTGGCTAAAAGCCAAGAAAAAGAAGGTTGGATTTTTACCTTGGATTATCCAAGCTATGTTCCCTTTGTGACGTATGCTAATAATCGTAAACTGCGCAAGAAAATGGCAATCGCTTTTGGCGCCAAAGGTTTTCAAAACAATGAATTTGACAATCAGGAAATTGTGCTTAAAATTGCCAAATTGCGTTTTGACAGAGCACAAGTTTTAGGATACGCCTCGCACGCTCATTTTGTACTTGAAGAAAGAATGGCTGAAAGTCCGGAGAAAGTAAAAACATTTTCGAATGACTTATTGGAAAAAGCCAAACCGGCAGCTTTGAAAGAATTTGCTCAATTAACTGATTTCGCAAAAGAGCTTGACGGTATTGAACAACTGGAAAAATGGGATGGCGCCTATTATTCGGAGAAATTGAAACAACAATTATTCAATTTGGATGATGAAATATTAAAACCATATTTCCAATTAGAAAAAGTCTTAGACGGTGCTTTTGCAGTAGCGCAAAAATTATACGGAATCACTTTCGAAGAAATTTTCGAAGTGGATAAATACCATGAGGAAGTAAAAACATACGAAGTAAAAGACGAAGAAGACCAATTAGTTGCCGTGTTTTATGCAGATTTCTTTCCAAGAAAAGGCAAACGCAACGGAGCCTGGATGACGTCATTTAAATCGCAATACATAAAAAAAGAAATCAACGAAAGACCCCACATTTCAATTGTATGTAATTTCACAAAACCTACTGAAACGAAACCATCATTATTAACTTTTAATGAAGTGACAACTTTGTTTCATGAATTTGGTCATGCGTTACACGGCATGTTAGCCAACACGACATATCCAAGTTTATCAGGAACTTCTGTGTATTGGGATTTCGTAGAATTACCGAGTCAAATTTTGGAAAACTGGTGTTACGAGCCGGAAGCATTGGCTTTGTTTGCGTATCATTATCAAACTGGCGAAATGATTCCGATGGAATTAGTTCATAAAATTAAAGAAAGTGCCAGTTTTCAAGAAGGAATGGCAACGATGCGCCAATTGAGTTTTGGCTTGTTAGACATGGGGTGGCATGCACAAGATCCATCCAACATCAAGGACATCAAAGCTTTCGAAACCGAACAATTTGCGGCTACGCAACTCTATCCTGATGTAAAGGAAAATGCGATGAGCACTTCTTTTTCCCATATTTTTCAAGGCGGGTATTCTTCTGGATATTACAGCTATAAATGGGCGGAAGTTCTGGATGCTGATGCTTTCGAATATTTTCAGGAAAAAGGGATTTTCAATAAAGAAGTGGCTACCAAGTTCAAGGAAAATGTGCTTTCTAAAGGCGGAACAGAACATCCGATGATTTTGTACAAACGCTTTAGAGGACAGGAACCAAAACCGGAAGCGTTGTTGAGAAGAGCGGGATTGGTGTAATTTTTTTGAATAAAAATTAACTATATAATATTTTAGGACCGAAGTTTAAAAGCTTCGGTTTTTTTTATTAAAATAAAATCAATAACGACCAGCAAACAATTGGCACGCTTTCCACCCAAAAAGAAGTATAATCTTTCGAACTACTTTAAAAACTCCCTGAAATTTTCCTTGCTTACTACCAAAAAACTGGGTTGATACGCTTCTTGAAATGATTTAGGCAACTTCGCTTTTTTAGTGGAAAACCATTTGAATTCAAAAGCACTGACTGTATCAGCATTAGTTTCAATATAATCTATTTCCTGTTGTTGTGTGGTTCTCCAAAAGTAAGGTTTTGACAAACTTTGAGAATAGGACAACTGTTTAAACCGCTCTGAGACTAAAAAATTTTCCCACAACGCTCCTTTATCTTGTCTAAAGTCTAATGAATTGAAATTTCCAATCAACATATTCCGAACACCATTATCGTAGAAATAGATTTTTCTGTTTGCCTTTATTTCATTTCTCAAGTTTTTGCTAAAACTATTTAGTTTAAAAACCACAAAAGCTTTTTCTAATAAATCGATGTAATTATTCACCGTATTTTTATCTACACCAACTAATTGTGCTATTTCATTATAGCTTACTTCACTACCAACCTGAAAAGCTAAAGCTTGTAATATTTTTTCTAAAACTTCCGATTTCCTGATACCCGCTAAGCTCAAAACATCTTTATACAAGTAGCTGGAAACAAGGTTTTTTAGAATTTCATATTCATTACCAAAATTATTGATCACATCCGGATACATTCCGTATAACAATCGCAATTCCAATTGTTGTTGCGCTTTCATATAACCTACATTCGCTTCAAATTCATTCCAGGAAACGGGATACAAACGGTATTCAAATTTGCGTCCCGTTAATGGTTCTTGTGTAACATGATTTATATCAAAAGCCGATGAACCGCTAACAATTACTTGTACATCCTTGATTTGATCAACAATAATCTTTAGTTTTAAACCTATAGAAGGAATACGCTGCACTTCATCAATAAAAACATATTTATAATTTCCAATAATACTTTTTAAGGTTTCGGTATTTGCATTTGCTAAAGTATCAGCCACAACTGCATCATCACCATCAAGAAATAGAAACGGAATATCCTTTAACAAAGCGTTAATCAATGTAGTTTTACCAACTTGTCGCGGACCTATTAATACAATAATTTTTCCCTTCCCTAAATTCTTCTCTATTATTGGCGTTAAATCTCTGCTAATCATAACTGTAAATTTCAAACAAATATAATACAATTATATCGTATTCACCAAATTTATACCATTATTGGTGAATACGTTCACCAAATTCGCACCATTATTGGTGAATACGTTCACCAATATTAGTATTTATTAAGAACCAAAACCATCAACCACCAAACAATCGGCACGCTTTCCACCCAAAAATAAGTATAATATTTTGAGCGTTTTTCATTGGCAAAAAGTAGAAACGCAGCAATTAGAATCACTAGTATGAAGTTGACGATTAATTGGTTTGCATCAAAATTACTTTTTAGCAATTCCAGAAAATAAAACGGTAGTAAAAGTAACAATCCCAATATTTTGGTTCGCTTCACTCCTATTTGTTGTGGTACGGTTTGTAAATGCGGATCATCATTTGCCAAATCAATAATTTCAAAAATAAGCACCAATACAAAAATCAGGATAAATCGCTGTATGCATTTCAGATAGAAATCAAGCGTTATCGAAACATTGGCATTCAAAATAGGCAAAGCCAAAGTCACGCCTACCCAACATAACGCCACAATATAAATTTTCACACCCGCCCAATTTCTGGCATTTCTTTTATTTGGGAAAAACGGAAGCGTGTACAGCAAAGTGATACTCAAAAAAACAATTGCTACGATTTGGGTAATCCGCTGCAATCGAAAAAAATAAAAACCAACCAAAAGAAGCGCTAAAAAACTAAATACAGCAATGCTTTTCAACTCTTTGCGCATCTTTAATTTTTTGGCTCTGGCCAAAGCATCATATTTTACGAAATTATATCCTACAATTGTTCCAAAAAAAACAAAATTAGCTATCGGTTCATCTGAAGAAATGTGGAACATGTGTTGCGTCATTTGCACTAAGGCATAACACGACAATCCCACGTGAATACTGCTATTGATATAAAAATTGAATAGTTGTTTAAAAATCTTCATTAGACAAAATTAATCAATTGTGAACAAATACATCATTTAGTTGAAAAATCAATAAAAAAGGGCACCCAAAATGCGTTTTAAATTATTAATAATACTTAATTTTGCACCACTAAAAAAACAACACCTACATTTTTATATGAAAACAGATGCTTTTGCTTTAAGACACATTGGTCCAAGAGAAAACGACCTACAACATATGTTGAAAACCATTGGAGCGGAGACGCTGGACCAATTGATTTTCGAGACAATTCCTAGTGATATTCGTCTAAAAGCTGATTTAGATTTAGATCCAGCAATGACCGAATATGAATTTGCAAATCACATTCAAAAATTAGGGAATAAAAATAAAGTTTTTCAATCTTACATTGGTTTGGGTTACAATGCCGCCATTATTCCTGCGGTTATCCAAAGAAATGTTTTTGAAAACCCGGGTTGGTACACCGCTTACACGCCTTATCAAGCCGAGATCGCTCAAGGTCGTTTAGAAGCAATTTTAAATTTTCAAACTATGGTTATCGAATTAACCGGAATGGAAATCGCTAACGCTTCTTTATTGGACGAAGGAACTGCTGCTGCAGAAGCTATGGCATTACTTTTTGATGTTCGTTCTCGTGACCAAAAGAAAAATAATGTTTGTAAATTCTTCGTTTCCGAAGAAATATTACCTCAAACTTTATCGGTTTTACAAACGCGTTCTACACCAGTTGGTGTCGAACTAGTAATTGGAAACCATGAAGATTTCGATTTTTCAACGGAATTTTTTGGAGCAATTCTTCAATATCCCGGGAAATTCGGACAAGTTCATGACTATGCTGATTTCATCGCTAAAGCTGCCGCAAACGAAATAAAAGTAGCTGTTGCTGCTGATATTTTGAGTTTGGCAAAATTGACTTCTCCCGGAGAAATGGGCGCCGCTGTAGTTCTTGGAACCACACAGCGTTTCGGAATTCCGTTAGGTTATGGTGGTCCACATGCTGCTTATTTTGCCACAAAAGACGAATACAAAAGAAGCATGCCGGGAAGAATCATCGGTGTAACTATTGATACGAATGGTAATCGTGCGTTGCGTATGGCATTGCAAACCCGTGAACAACATATAAAACGTGACAAAGCCACTTCAAATATTTGTACCGCACAGGTTTTATTATCCGTTATGGCAGGAATGTATGCCGTTTATCACGGACCTAAAGGCTTGCAATATATCGCTAATAAAGTTCATGCTTCGGCAGCTACATTGGCAAACGCATTAGAAAAATTAAGTTTACAACAAACCAATACTGCTTTCTTTGACACTATCGTTGTTAAGGCTGATGTCAAAAAAGTAAAAGCTATTGCTGAACAAAACGAAATCAACTTTTATTATATTGACGAAAATACCGTTTCTATTTCTTTGAATGAAACGACAAGTATTGCCGATTTAAATATCATAATTTCTGTTTTTGCTTCCGTAAAAGAAACTCAGGCAACGCCAATTGAAAGTTTATCAGAAACCAATCATTTTCCAGAAAACGTAAACAGAAAATCCGCTTTTTTACAACATGATGTTTTCAACAAATACCATTCGGAAACCGCTTTGATGCGTTACATCAAAATGTTGGAACGAAAAGATTTGGCTTTGAATCATTCCATGATTTCATTAGGTTCTTGTACCATGAAACTGAATGCAGCTTCTGAAATGTTGCCTTTAAGCATGCCACAATGGAACAACATTCACCCATTTGCACCATTGGACCAAGCGCAAGGATACCAAGAAATGTTAGCCAAACTAGAGCAACAATTAAATGTTATCACAGGTTTTGCAGGAACGACTTTACAACCCAATTCAGGTGCTCAAGGGGAATATGCAGGATTAATGGTAATTCGTGCCTACCACCAGTCAAGAGGAGATCATCATAGAAATATTGCTTTAATTCCATCATCAGCTCACGGAACAAATCCAGCTTCCGCGGCTATGGCAGGGATGAAAGTAATTGTTACCAAAACATTGGAAAACGGAAATATCGACGTGGAAGATTTACGTGAAAAGGCAATTTTACACAAGGATAATCTTTCCTGTTTGATGGTAACATACCCGTCAACTCACGGTGTTTTTGAAAGTGCGATTAAAGAAATCACACAATTGATTCACGATAACGGTGGACAAGTTTATATGGATGGTGCCAACATGAATGCGCAAGTAGGATTAACAAATCCCGCTACTATTGGCGCTGACGTTTGTCACTTGAACTTACACAAAACATTTGCTATTCCTCACGGTGGAGGTGGACCAGGTGTTGGACCAATATGTGTTGCTCCACAATTAGTTCCATTTTTACCCTCAAACCCTGTAATTCCTACAGGAGGAGAAAACGCTATTACGGCTATTTCTGCAGCTCCTTGGGGTTCCGCTTTAGTTTGTTTGATTTCTTACGGTTACATTTCAATGTTGGGTGCCGAAGGTTTGAAACAATCTACTCAATATGCGATTTTAAATGCAAACTACATTAAAGAGAAATTAAACGGTCATTATGATACATTGTATTCTGGAGAAATGGGTCGTGCTGCTCACGAAATGATTTTAGAATGCCGTCCTTTCAAACAAAAAGGAATTGAAGTGACTGATATTGCAAAACGTTTGATGGATTATGGTTTCCATGCTCCTACCGTTTCTTTCCCAGTTGCAGGAACCTTAATGATTGAACCTACGGAGAGCGAAAACTTAGAAGAGTTAGACCGTTTTTGTGAGGCGATGATTTCAATCCGTAAAGAAATTGAAGCTGCTACTATTGAAGACAAAAACAATGTTTTGAAAAATTCACCCCACACATTAGCCATGCTAACTACAGATGCTTGGGACTTCCCTTACACTCGTGAACAAGCAGCTTTTCCATTAGATTATATAGCTGAAAATAAATTCTGGCCAACTGTTCGTCGCGCTGACGATGCGTATGGCGATAGAAATTTAGTTTGTTCTTGTGCTCCAATTGAAGCGTATATGGAAAACTAATTTTAAAAATTAATTCAATAAAATGTCTCGAGAAATCGGGACATTTTTTTTTGATTGCAAATTCATGCAACCTTCATAAAAAAGCACAATATAAATTCTTAAAAATATGCTTTTTTATCAATTACAATAACTAGCAAATAAATATCGCACTACTATTTGCACTTCGTAATAAAATAATCAATATTTTTGCCAATAAATTATTATTTCACAATTATATGCATGCATAGTAAATATTGTGAGTGTAATAACTTTTTAATTATTAAATTAGCCTGAATTTTTGGATAAATAACCCGATGAAAATAAAAATAACTGGAATAGGAAGTTATATTCCTGAGAAAAAAGTAAGCAACACAGACTTTGGCGAACATGTTTTTTTAAACGAAGATGGAACCGCCTTTGGTTATCCTAACGAAGTTGTCATTAATAAATTTAAAGGAATAACCGGAATCGAGCACAGACGTTATGCTGAAGATCAGCACAACTCATCTGATTTAGCTTTTTTTGCTTCTCAAAAAGCAATAGAAAATGCTGGTATTGACCCGGAATCTATAGATTATATCATCTTCGCACACAATTTTGGAGATGTAAAATACGGCACAACGCAGTCGGATATGATTCCAAGTTTGGCCACCCGTGTGAAACACAAGCTACAAATAAAGAACCCAAAATGTGTCGCATATGATATCCTTTTTGGGTGTCCAGGCTGGATAGAAGGAGTCATGCAAGCCAATGCTTTCATCAAATCAGGAATGGCAAAACGCTGTCTGGTAATAGGCGCTGAAACCCTTTCGAGAGTAGTCGACGCACATGACAGGGATTCCATGATTTATTCTGATGGCGCTGGTGCTTCAATCATAGAAGCTTCAGATGATGAAACAGGAATGTTATCTTATGAAAGTGCTACATATGCGAATGATGAAGCAAATTATTTGTTTTTTGGTAAATCATATAATCCTAATTTAGATCCAGACACACGATATATAAAAATGTATGGTCGCAAGATTTATGAATTTGCATTAAGCCAAGTTCCTGCTGCAATGAAAAGCTGTTTGGACAAAAGCGGTATAGGCATTGATGACGTAAAAAAAATCCTTATCCATCAAGCCAATGAAAAAATGGACGAAGCGATAATCCAACGTTTTTACAAATTACACGACAAACCCGTCCCTGAAAACATCATGCCAATGAGCATTCATGAACTTGGAAATAGCAGCGTAGCAACCGTACCTACGCTTTATGATTTGTTAATTCGTGGAGAAATAGAAAATCAATCCATAGAAAAAGGTGACGTTCTTATCTTTGCCTCCGTTGGAGCAGGAATGAATATCAACGCATTTGTTTACCGATATTAAGCGTCTAAGGAATTTTGCAATCAGGAGCTAACGGCTGTACATTACAATTCCTCACTACAAAACTTGTTTTTCTAAGGTGCAACAAAGCTTCTTTTAGTCGCTTTTTGCACCTTGAAAAACTACATTTTGAAGCTCCGGGATTTTCATTTCCATCCGGGCTAAAAAACAATGCCCAAAAACACATTTATTACTATATTTGTGCCTTCGTGCCCTTGTGGCAAAATCAAAAAAACATGTACGAAAAAACGTTTCCCAATAAAAGATTCAAACACACTTTAGAATTTCTAAAAAAACACATCTCCACAGATCAAACCATACTAGATTTAGGCGTAGAAAACCCCTTCTCTAAAATCATGAAATCAGAGGGATTTGTAGTTAAAAACACCACAGGAGAAGACTTAGATACTGACCAAACTGTACTTTCAAATGAAAAACAGGATGTGGTAACTGCTTTCGAAATCTTTGAACATTTGCTCAATCCGTTTACTATTTTAAAAGAAATAAAATCCGATAAGCTTTTTATATCCATCCCAATGCGTTTGTGGTTTTCACCGGCCTATAGAAGTAAAACTGATATGTGGGACAGACATTACCATGAATTTGAAGATTGGCAATTAGACTGGTTATTGGAAAAAACAGGTTGGAAAATAATCGACAGAGAAAAATGGACCAATCCGGTTAAGAAATTTGGCCTTCGTCCATTATTGAGAAAGTTCACCAACCGATATTATATTGTATACGCTGAAAAAATCCCCACCCCTCCCGAAGCTTCGGGACTCCCCGAAGGGAAGGAAGCCTAGACTCTACAATTTTTAAGCTTAAAATCTTAGCCTCTTAGAAACTTAGTCCCTCAAGAAAAATGAAGTATTACATTGTTATTCCGGCTCATAACGAAGAAGCATTTATTGCTTTAACTTTGGAATCTTTGATTTCTCAAACCGTTTTACCTAAAAAAGTGGTTGTTGTCAATGACAATTCTACTGATAAAACTGCCGAAATTGTTACAGCTTTCGCCAAAGAAAATCCGTTTATCACTTTAGTAAACAAAACTTCAAGCGCCATACATTTACCCGGAAGCAAAGTCATACAGGCTTTTCACAAAGGCTTTGAAAAATTGGATGAAGACTATGATGTAATCGTAAAACTGGATGCCGACTTAATTCTACCTAACAATTATTTTGAGACCGTTCTAAACATTTTCGAAAAAGATGCAACGATAGGAATGGCTGGCGGATTTGCCTACATCGAAAAAAATGGTGACTGGATCCTGGAAAACCTAACCGATAAAGACCATATTCGTGGCGCATTCAAGGCGTATAGAAAAGTATGTTTTCAACAAATAGGCAATTTAAAACCGGCTATGGGTTGGGATACTGTTGATGAATTATTGTCAAAATTTTACGGATGGAAAGTAGTTACCGATGCCTCACTAATCGTAAAACATTTAAAACCTACAGGTGCTAATTATAACAAAACAGCCCGTTACAAACAAGGCGAAGCATTTTACACTTTGGGTTACGGATTTTTAATCACATCGATTGCTTCAGCAAAACTGGCAATGATGAAGAAAAAGCCTTTCCTTTTTTTGGATTACATTAAAGGTTTTTGGAAAGCCAAAGCGGCTAAAACTCCTTTATTGGTAACGGCAGAACAAGCAAAATTCATTCGAAAGTATCGTTTAAAGAAAATGAAAGAAAAGCTTTTTTAACCTCAGCAATCAAAAAATTGTAAACCGGAAAGTATAAACTGCTAACTAATCCTTAATTTAGCCCATAATCGCAAAACTATGATGCTCATTCGATATATAACGCAGATAGGAAGATACTTCTTAATGCTGAAAGAAATTTTCAATAAACAGACGAAATGGTCCGTGATGAGAAATCTAATTTTCAAGGAAATTGATGATTTAATTATTGGCTCCCTTGGTATTGTGGCTTTCATCTCATTCTTTGTTGGAGGTGTTGTTGCCATTCAAACGGCATTAAATTTAACTAATCCTTTAATCCCAAAATATCTTATTGGTTTTGCCACTCGACAATCTGTAATATTAGAATTTGCACCTACGTTTATCTCAGTGATTATGGCAGGAAAAATGGGTTCTTTTATTACGTCAAGCATAGGAACCATGCGAGTTACAGAACAGATTGACGCACTGGAAGTGATGGGAGTCAACTCTTTAAACTATTTGGTTTTTCCAAAAATTATCGCTTTATTATTGTACCCATTCCTTATTGGGATCGCCATGTTTCTAGGAGTTTTGGGCGGCTGGATGGCTGGTGTTTATGGCGGTTTTACATCAAGTTCGGAATTCATAAACGGTGCCCAGATGGAATTCATTCCGTTTCATATCGTGTATGCTTTCATTAAAACATTAATATTTGCGATGTTATTAGCCACAATCCCTTCTTTTCATGGGTATTACATGAAAGGTGGCGCACTTGAAGTGGGTAAAGCCAGTACGGTCGCCTTTGTTTGGACATCGGTTTCGATAATACTATTCAATTATATATTAACACAATTGTTACTTGGCTCATGATAGAAGTACAAAACATAGAAAAATCATTTGGCGGTATCAAAATTCTTAAAGGAGTTTCGACGGTTTTTGAAACTGGAAAAACAAATTTGATTATTGGACAAAGCGGATCTGGAAAAACGGTTTTGCTTAAAAGTCTTTTAGGCATTCATACCCCAGAATCAGGAACGATTTCATTTGATGGTAGAATTTATTCTGAATTAACTCCCGATGACAAACGAGATTTACGAACTGAAATAGGAATGGTTTTCCAAGGAAGTGCTTTATTTGACTCCATGACTGTAGCTGAAAATGTTGGCTTTCCGTTAAAAATGTTCACCAAAGACAATAGAGCAAAAATTCAGCAGCGTGTTGACTTTGTACTAAAAAGAGTCAACCTTACTGACGCGCATAAAAAATTACCATCGGAGATTTCAGGAGGTATGCAAAAAAGAGTAGCCATTGCTCGCGCTATTGTAAACAACCCAAAGTATCTTTTTTGTGATGAACCCAACTCCGGTTTAGACCCAAACACGGCTATTTTAATTGATAATCTTATTAAAGAAATCACGGAAGAATACAATATCACTACGGTTATAAACACGCACGATATGAACTCCGTTATGGAAATTGGAGAGAAAATTTTATTCTTAAAAGATGGTTTAAAAGCTTGGGAAGGTACGAAAGAAGAAATTTTCAGAACCGATAATGAAGCTGTTGTAGCCTTTGTCTATTCTTCGAATTTATTCAAAAAAGTAAGAGAGGCCTATTTGAAAGAGTAACTATTTTTGAAATTTCAACTGGTTTTCAACAACTCCACTTCTGCATTAGGATTAAATAAATACGTTTTGCCAGAACTTATTTCAAGGCATTCAAAACGTTTGGTTCTAATGGCTATTTTCTTGAAAATCTTTCCGTTTTGGATTCGGAAAACACTGCCGTACGGAATTTCAAATACATAATTTTTATCATTTTGTTGGTCAAATTGTTTCAAGGCCAATGCCAAAGTAACATCGGTATCGCTACTGGCTGTTGGGTTTTTAAAATGTCGAGCCAACAACGGCAACAAATGATTTGGAAAAATCTCCGGACGAATATAGGGAATCATCAATCGTTGAAAGGAATACTTCCACTCGTTTCCATGAGGTTTAATATGTCGCCCAAATTTCTCAAACGCAACCAAATGCGAAATTTCATGAATAAGCGTAATCAAAAACTTGTATTTATTCAGGTTTGAATTTACCGTGATTTCATGCTTGCCATTCAAGCCTTTTCGATAATCACCATGACGGGTTTGACGCTCGTTTACAATCTTAAGATGTACTTGATGGTCCACAATTAGTTCAAAAACTGGTTTTACGGCATGTTCTGGTATGTATCTTGAAAGTGTTTCGCTCATAATTTACAATTCTTAGTTACGGATTTGTAGAAGACACTTGCAACACCTTTCCGTTGAAATATTTATTTCCCGTCAACGTAAAATTAAAAATATAATCTGCCATTTCGCTTGCAGAAATAGGCGCTTGATAGCCCGGAAAAGCTTCCGCCAACATTTCTGTTTGAACCGAACCTAATGCCAAAACATTAAAAGCAATCCCCCGCTCTTTATATTCCTCTGCTAATAACTCTGACAGTGTAATAACTGCGCCTTTACTTGAACTGTACGCTGCAAGTCCGGCAAACTTTAAACTTCCCTGAATTCCGCCCATAGAACTTATCGTTACGACATGGCTTCCTTTTTGTAAATAAGGCAAGCAAATTCGGGTCAAATTAGCAACCCCAAAAACATTGACTTTATAGATATTTTCAAAATCTTCCTGTGACGTTTCTGAAAAGGGTTTCAACAATAAACTTCCTGCATTATGAACGACAGCATCAATTTGTTTCCAAGATTTAGAAAGAAAATCTTTAACTTTTTCCAATTCGGACTCATGAGACAAATCAACCGAAAGACAAGTGATATTTTCATTCCCTAATAAGCTTTGAGGAATTTTTCTGGAAATAGCCAGAACCTGATGTCCAGCCTTGGCAAATTGCAATGCCAACTCATATCCTATACCTCTGCTCGTTCCTGTAATAATAATATTTTTCATGTAGCAAAAATAAACAAAAACACTAAAAAAAACATCATTTTAGCCGTAGGTATTGTTTCGAATATAAAAATAAGGTTTTCTATAATTTTGTTTAATTTTGCCAAAACAAAATACAATTTGAAGTAGCATAAAATGATAGCAAACATACAATTTGAAGTAGCAAAATTGAGTGATATTGATGGAGTATTAGCATTACAGGAATTATACCTTGTCTCTAACTTATCTGAAGAGGAAAAAGAATTTGGCTTTGTTACCACACCGTTTACAATTCCCCAATTAACTGAAGTAATAGAACAACAAGGCTTATTTCTTGCTAAAGACAATAATAAAACCATTGCCTACATATTTTCTGGAAGCTGGGATTTTTTCAATCAATGGCCCATATTCAATTACATGATTACGCTATTACCTGATCTTAAATTTTTAGATTTCGACATTACTACAACCAATAGCTTTCAATACGGTCCTATTTGCATCGATAAAAAATACAGAGGAAAAGGATTGATAACGCCTCTTTTTGAATTCATGAGAAAACACGTTGTTAAAAAACATCCATTGGCTTTGACTTTCATTAACAAAACTAATATACCATCGACAAAAGCGCATACAGAAAAACTAAATTGGTCTATTATTGGTGATTTTCAATTCAACAATAACAACTATTTTATTTTGGCTTATGATATGAATCAGCCTGTTTCTATTCGTTAATTCATATGAATTTCATGTGTTGGCGTATTGGCCATTTGCGTTACGGCAGGTAATAATTCCTGAATAAACGAAGTCATGTGAGGTAAATCCATGGCTTTGAATTCATCTGAAACATGATGGTAGAATTCGAAATTTTCAAAATCGAAAGTACTCACAGACTGGCACGGAACCTTGAAAACATTGTAAAAAGAATAATTATCTGATCTGTAAAATAATTGATATTCAGCTTCTTTTGGTAGAAAACCAATCGTATTTTTTCCTGTATATTCATTGATTTTACCCGCCATATTCGATTTGTCAAAACCGGTAATATACGCCAGATAATCCCTTTTCATTGGCACACCTATCATCTCAATATTGAATTGCGCGTACAAATTAAAGTTTTGAGCTTTCAGCTTTTTGGCTAAATGTTTAGAGCCCAACAATCCCTTTTCTTCACCAGCAAAGAATACAAAAAGAATGCTTCTTTTATTGTTTTTAACACTAATGAAATATTTCGCTATTTCAGCAACTGCGGTTGTTCCCGAAGCATCATCATTGGCACCATTATTTATAAAATCTCCATTTACTCCTTTTTTATCGATTCCTATATGATCATAATGTCCGCTAATAATAACGAATTCATTTTTAAGCACAGGATCATTTCCTTCAACAAAACCTACGATATTAAAAGCGGGGTCTTTGAAATTAGACAACGTATCGCGATACGTGGAAAAATAAGACTTTACATTATTGTCTTTGAAAAACTGTTCTAAATAATCTGCCGCTTTCACCATTCCTTTTGTACCGGTTTCTCTGCCTTCCAATTCATCCGAAGTCAAGTATTTCAATGTTTCTGCAACATCACTCTCTTTGACTTTATATTCTGCTTCAATTAGTTTTAATCGGGTATCGTTTGTGGCTTGTGCTGTGATAGGA
Organism: Flavobacterium galactosi; assembly: GCF_048158585.1. Classification (NCBI taxonomy): domain Bacteria; kingdom Pseudomonadati; phylum Bacteroidota; class Flavobacteriia; order Flavobacteriales; family Flavobacteriaceae; genus Flavobacterium; species Flavobacterium galactosi. The sequence goes on along the minus strand of NZ_JBLNKV010000004.1, from coordinate 21,185 downwards.
GAATTTCGTACACAACCGAATAGAACGAACGGCAGCAGTAAAAAGGTGTTTTTCATAGTCAATAATTCTTTGGTTAAAAGGAGCAATCTTATTTTATTAATAGAATCAAAATCTTATTTCTTATAATATTTTTTGTAGACGGTGTACATTTGAATGAAAGCTAAAACTACAAAAAATAACGGAATAATTACAGGTACTATATATCTTGAGAAACTCGCTGTGTTTTGGGAAAACAAATTTAGAATAGTTACCAAAGCTAACATACCAAAAAAAGTCCCAACTAAAGTCCCAAAAACATAATAGTATTTGAGTCTTTTTTCAATGGCAATATAATTTCCATTAATCAAATAGAGATTCCATCCTGTCCAGAATGGCACTTGCAGGAAATTGATACCATTCAAAAAAACACCGATAAGAAAAGGCGAATACTTTACAAATCTTTCTAAATCATTATGATTTCCTACTGCTTGATTCGAATGCGCATAAAAAGAATACCCTAAAAACAGCAAAAAAAAGACCGCAAAAAAATCGATTATTTTCATCAACTTTTTATTGTTTACCAATTGATTCGCAAAAATCAACGTGAAGTAAATTACAAAAACCTCAACCGAAATAACGCCCAACAAATAAAAAATCAAACTATTAATTCCTAATCCAGCATAAATTTCGAATCCAATAATATTTAAATATCCCAGTGGAACTGAGCCTATAAAACTCACTAAGAAACCAACGAGAATATTTTTTATAATTTTCATTTTATTAGAAATTTACTATTCTTTTGCTTTGCTCTAAATGTAGACGATATTCTTTCATTCCTTCCTTGTGGGACAAATACGGATTTCCGGCTTTATGATTTTCAACACTTATTTCATACATATACGTAATATGTCGGGCAAGTTCTTTCCAAGCAAATAGCAACGAATGTTTTGGATCATAGATATGCGTGGGTTCACTTGCAGCTCCATTCAACTCCACAATAGCGCAATTTTTTCCTTGTTCCAAATCTTCGAAAGTAGTGTACATAACATCCAATCTTCCAAAATAAAAACCTGGAATTTGTAAACACATTTCATTGATGGTCTCGGTTAATTTTGGGGTTGTCCAATGGCTTCCATCAATAAATTTTGCACCTCGTGCATGATTCCCGTATGGAACCAAATTTAGTTTTTCTCCTTTTGAAAGAATTTTAAATAATTTCTTACCGTAATCTTGTTGTAATACTTTAAGCTGTAATTCGTAACGCGGGTTTTTCTTGATTAACTGTTCAATAGTTGCAATTCCATCTCCAGTGATTATTAGAAATTCTTTGGAAACTATTCCTGTTATTTTACCCGTTTTCTCATGTGGATAACGTACGTAAAAAATGCCAACTTCATTTTCAAAAGGAATTAAATCTTGCACTATATAATCAAAATTCGCCTTTTCAGCGTATCTTTTTAAGTCGGCGATTGTATCTATTTTCTTGACTCCGGAACCACGCAAACCAATATCAGGTTTTGCAATCAGTGGATAATTTATTCCTGAAAATTCCATTATTTTTAGAATTTCTTCCAGTGAAGTTCCTTCGATTATGAGTTCAGTTTTTGGATAATACCGTTGTGGAATTAAATTGTAGATGGCTTTTTTAGATTCCATCATAAATCCTCCGTTTTTTATCGTTGGATTAGTCGCGTTAAAGAAAAAAATCGATTTTGCTTTAAGCGAATAAAATACCCAAAGAAAATAAATTGGAATATAAACTATCTGAAACGGCCAATATTCCCAATGCGTAATCTTATGAAAAAGTAATTTCAATTGAGAAAATTTTAAATAGTGATAAATGAGGTCTTGTACTCTTCTTGTGCAATCAAATCACAATGCAAGATAGCAACTTTATTTTTTTCGATTACAGATTGCGTAATACTCAAGGTTTTCATTTCGTCATTTCGATTGATAACCAATCCGTTTTCCTGATTTTTATCTTCGGTATAGCGATGAAAATAAAGCATTTCTGTTTCTGATATTTCAGGATTTGTATCCAAAAAAGTATAAAACCAATTTGTACGTTTCTCCCGAATTACAGCTGGATACAAGGTTGAAGACGACCAAATATGATTTTTATGATTATCTAAAAGAGTCGTTTCTTTCTGATTCCCATTCCATCGCAATTGAAACAGCTCCTTATTTTGAAATAAAACCAATGTAAAAGGTTCTATGTTTTCCAAATCAATTTCGTCCCAAAAGTCCTTTGGTGATACGCTGCTAATAATATCAAGAACAATTAGACCCCGACTTTTCCTGTAAGGAAGCACTACTTTGTGTTTTTCGTCAGCACCATTTAATAAAACTAAAACAGTTCCATTTGCATCGACAACAAACCAAGTTCCACCAGCTTTTGGGTCTTTTGGAAAAATAATCTTTTTACCGTTTATAGTATAATTCCTTGGTGGTATTGCAGAGGGTCTAATTATTTTTTCATCTCGATTTGAGGTAATGACAATCCTATCATGGACATGGACAAAACTTACTGTGCACATTGATTCCTGTATTCAATTGTAGAACGGGCAACTCCAAAATTCTCATCGACCGTGATATTTTCACATTTTAAAGTAGCCACTTTTATCAGTGCCTGATGATGAATGCAATGTTCTAAATTATAAAGCAATTCTCTATAATAATTACTTTGAATTCGGATTTCTTCACCGTCAATCACTTGTTGCAAATCGATATTTTTATTCTCTTTTTCAAGATTATTTTTAATTTCTAAAATATGATCAATCGCATAATTCATATCAGTTTGAATTAACACATTACGTTCTCTTTTATCGTAATTCACAATCCCTAAATCGTATTGATTTTCGAGACATTGAAACATTTCGATAATATGCCTCGTGTGTTCACCTATACTGGCATTACTCAATTCAACACATGGATTTGAGTAATCCTTTTTTGACAATTGATGGAGCAAATCAATCAATTCGTTTAGACTATTTGTAATAGAAGGTATCAGCATATTATAGTTTTAATTTTAACAAATTTGACAGTTTATCTCTATTTAAAAAAATCAAAGTAAGACAACTAAATAAGGTTATGTTTGCCAACGCAAATAACGTTCCGCCATCATTTTCCACTTCAATTCCCAGAACAAAAAGGTGTGAAAGAATAGCTCCGACCATTATAACAGAACCTAGCAATGCTCCATATATTGTAGTTCTAGGCATTAAAATTAGAATTACAGTAATCAATTCTAAAATCCCGGTACCAATTCTTCCATAAGGTTCCACTCCCAAAGCAGTAAAAATATAAATGCTTTCCTCGGCACCAGTAAATTTAAAATATAACGTTTGTGAAAAAATTACTGCAACTGCAATACGTAAAATCCAAGATAAAATAGTTGTTTTCATCACATTCTTATATTTATTTCTTAAACAAAGTTATTAAGAATCAAAAAAGCCATTTGTCACTACTTTACAATAGATACGAAATAATTGAAACTATAGTTTTGGAATATCCGAGATAATGAATTCTTTTCAGTTATAAATCAATGCCCGGTTAGTTTCCTTTTGATTGAACAATTGGAGTCACAGTTTACTTTCTTTTTAAGCCCAATCTTCCAGTAAATATATTAAAAAATCGTTTTAAAAATAAAACCCTTTCCAATCGAAATTGAAAAGGGTATAAATAACTATAAAATTTTATTTATGAAACCAGTGTTCTTGAAATCACAATACGCTGAATTTCAGAAGTCCCCTCGTATATTTGAGTAATTTTAGCATCGCGCATCATACGCTCCACATGATACTCGGCAACATAGCCGTTTCCACCATGTATTTGAACCGCTTCAATCGTTGTATCCATAGCAGTTTGTGAAGCAAATAACTTAGCCATTGCTCCAGATTGAGAAATATCCATTCCTAAATCTTTTTCAGAAGCTGCTTTAAAACACAACATTCTGGCTGCCATAATTTGAGTTGCCATATCGGCTAATTTAAAAGCAATCGCCTGATGTTTGAAAATTTCCTTCCCAAAGGCTTTGCGCTCTTGCGAATATTTTAAGGCCAACTCATAAGCACCAGTTGCAATTCCTAAGGCTTGAGAAGCAATTCCTATTCTTCCGCCATTTAACACACTCATCGCAAAATTGAAACCAAACCCGTCTGCTCCGATTCGGTTTTCTTTTGGCACTTTAACATCATTAAACATTAAGGAATGCGTATCCGAACCACGAATTCCCATTTTTTTTTCTTTTGGACCAATATCAAAGCCAGCCCATCCTTTTTCAACTATAAATGCGTTAATTCCTTTATGTCCTTTTTCAACATCAGTTTGAGCAATTACAATATAGGTTGATGCCGAAGATCCATTGGTAATCCAGTTTTTGGTTCCATTCAGTAAATAATAATCGCCCTTATCGATTGCAGTCGTTTTCTGCGAAGTGGCATCAGAGCCCGCCTCAGGTTCAGACAAACAAAAAGCACCTATTACTTCTCCTTTGGCAAGAGGGACTAAATACTTCATTTTTTGTTCTTCATTGCAATACTTTTCTAAACCTGCACAAACCAAAGAGTTATTTACAGACATAACAACTGCGGAAGAGGCATCTACTTTAGCAATTTCACTAATCGCCAAAACATAAGAAACACTATCCAATCCGGAGCCGCCATATTTAGGGTCAACCATCATTCCTAAAAAACCAAGCTCCGCCATTTTTCTCACCTGCTCCGTTGGAAATTTAGAGAATTCGTCTCTTTCAATAACACCCGGCAATAATTCGTTTTGAGCAAAATCTTTAGCTGCTTGCTGAATCATTAACTGCTCTTCGGTTAGATTAAAATCCATAACTATATTTTGTTTTTTATTAAAATTTCAACTCTACAAATAAAAGTAAAATTACTCAATTACAATCCTTAAATTTACAGCTTTAGAAAGTTTTTTATGTTTTTTACTTTTCATCATAAAATTGATTATTGTTTTAAGTTACACCTATTAAATTACTTTTTATTTAAAAAAAGCATTCAAAGGTACTTTAATATTATGAAATTATCAATTTTGATTTATAAATTTGCTCAATGAAAGAAGATTACTATAACGTTATCGGAGTAATGTCAGGGACTTCGCTTGATGGTGTTGATTTAACACATATCCAATTTAAAGTACAGAACAATAAATGGTCTTTTGAAATTCTTGAAAGCGAAACTATAGCCTATAGCTCAAACTGGGTAAAAAGCCTAAAAACTGCGGTAGATTATTCTAAAGAACAACTCGAAAAATTAAATCAGGATTACACCCAACTTCTCGCTTCCATTATTTCAGCTTTTATCGAAAAACATAAAATCGAAAATCTGGATGCCGTTTGTTCGCATGGACATACTATTTTACATCAACCGCAAAATGGCTTTACACTTCAAATTGGTAATTTACCCGAAATCGCTTCTTTAATTCACCAAACAGTAGTCTGCGACTTTAGAGTACAAGATGTTCAACTTGGCGGACAAGGCGCTCCTTTGGTTCCTATTGGCGACCGAATATTATTTCCTGAATACGATTATTGCATGAATTTAGGAGGTTTTTCAAATGTGTCTTTTGAACTGGACCAGCAACGAATTGCCTTTGATATTTCACCGGTAAATACCGTTTTGAATTTTTACGCCAATCAATTGGGATTCGATTATGATGACAAAGGTACCATTTCCCGTACTGGAAAAAACAATACTACTTTACTTAATGATTTAAACGCTTTGGATTTTTATCAAAAAAAACATCCGAAATCACTGGGTTTTGAATTTGTAAAAGAAACCGTTTTACCCTTAATCGAAAGTTTTGAAATTGCTATTGAAGATAAATTACATACGTTCACCGAACATGTAGCGCAACAGATCGCTTTGGCTTTACCAAATAAAAAAGGAAGTCTTTACATAACTGGCGGTGGCGCATACAATGATTTTCTTATCGAACGTATTCAGTCTTGTTTACCGGAAATGAAAATCATAATTCCATCAGCCAAAATTCTGGAATTCAAAGAAGCGTTGATTTTTGCGCTACTTGGCGTATTAAAATTACGAGGAGAAATCAATGTTTTGAGCAGTGTTACGGGTGCTGAAATGGATCACAGCTCTGGAAATGTTTATTACTCAAAATAATATCAAAAATACATAATTCGCATTATTCTATTTTTTATATTTGTCAAAATTAAACATATCGCAATAAATGAAAGATTTATTAAAGAAATTCGAAAATAAAGAACCTGAGATAGTTTTCCATTGGAAAGATGCTGAAACCGAAGCCGAAGGTTGGACTGTAATTAATTCTCTTCGTGGTGGCGCTGCTGGCGGTGGAACTCGTATGAGAAAAGGATTGGATATGAATGAAGTTTTGTCCTTGGCAAAAACAATGGAAGTGAAATTTTCGGTTTCAGGACCTGCTATTGGCGGTGCAAAATCCGGAATTAATTTTGACCCAAATGATCCCAGAAAAAAAGGCGTTTTACAACGTTGGTACAAAGCGGTTTCTCCGTTATTAAAAAGTTATTACGGAACCGGGGGTGATTTGAATGTGGATGAAATTCATGAAGTAATCCCCATGACAGAAGAATGTGGCGTTTGGCACCCACAAGAAGGTGTTTTTAACGGACATTTCAAACCTACCGAAGCGGATAAAATCAACAGAATTGGTCAATTGCGTCAAGGTGTGGTTAAAGTAATAGAGAATCCGAAATTCTCTCCAGATGTTTCTCGAAAATATACCATTGCAGACATGATTACCGGTTTTGGCGTTGCCGAAGCAGTTCGTAATTATTATACTATTTATGGCGGAGACGTAAAAGGCAAGAAAGCCATAGTCCAAGGTTTTGGAAATGTAGGTTCAGCTGCAGCATTTTATCTGGCAGAAATGGGAGCAAAAATCATAGGTATCATTGACAGAGATGGCGGATTGATAAATGAAGAAGGTTTTACTTTCGAAGAAATAAAAACATTATTCCTTGCTAAAGACGGAAACAAACTGGTTGCCGAAAACATGATTCCTTTTGAAGAAATCAACCAAAAAATCTGGACAATCGGCGCTGAAATATTCACTCCTTGCGCAGCTTCCAGATTAGTGGCTCAATCTCAAATTGACAGTTTGATTGCCAATGGTCTTGAAGTAATTTCATGTGGCGCAAATGTTCCTTTTGCGGACAAAGAAATATTTTTCGGTCCAATTATGGAAGATGTAGATCATAAAGTAAGCTTAATTCCTGACTTTATTTCTAATTGTGGTATGGCTCGCGTTTTTGCTTATTTTATGGAAAAGAAAGTGCAAATGACCGATGAAGCCATTTTTCAAGACACATCAGAAACGATCAAAAAAGCAATCGAAAAAGCACATGATTTGAATCCAAGCAAAACAAACATTAGTGCTACTGCTTTTGAAATTGCTTTGAAACAACTTACTTAAAATATAGCATTCATAAACATATTGGAACTGGGATTAAGTAGATTATTCAAAATCTATTTAATCCCTTTTTCTTATTTTCAATTTTAAATAAAAGCTATCTTATTTATATTCTCCCAGTAGCTTTTTACTCTTGACAATTTTTAGTACTTTTCAACGTTTTTTAGTAATACACTTTTTTAAATTTAAAATACAAATGAGTTCCACCATTTCATCAGACCAAAAGAAATCTTTAGCCATATCCATTCTTTTGTATGCGACAATGTTGTTAATTTTATTTTTCATCCGATTTTGGCCACCAGCAAACTTGGCTGAACTTGCAGGCGGAGGAGGTGGCGGAGGTGTCACCGTGAATTTTGGAGATAGCGATTTAGGTTCCGGAGCGAATTATAAAAGTGAAGTGCTGCAAGTAAAAAACCAAACGAGACAAACACCAGCAAAAGCAACTCCTGACGAAGCTATTTTATCGCAGGAAAACAGCACCGAAGAAAGTGTTGTCATTCCCCAAAAAGAAAAAACTACAAAACCTATAACTGTTGTAAAAGAGAAACCAAAACCAGTGGTTGTAAAACCTAAAGTTTCCAACAATACAAATGATGCATTATCCAGCATTCTGAAAGGCTCCAATAAAGGCGGTGATGGCGATGACAAAGCAGCTGGAAATAAAGGAAAATCAAACGGAAGTTTAAGTTCTAATGGTTATTATGGAACAGGTGGTTCCGGTGGAGGAACAGGTGGCGGAAACGGCACAGGAACCGGAATAGGAACTGGAAGCGGATATGGCTCCGGTAGCGGTGGAGGAAACGGTAGTGGTTCTGGCGGCGGCAGTGGTTACACTCTAGGAAACAGAAAAGCGATTTCTAAGCCCGCTCCAAAATACACCTGCAACGAAGAAGGAAAAGTTGTCGTAGAAGTTTCTGTAGATAGAAATGGACGAACTATAAATGCAATTGCCGGCATAAAAGGAACAACGAATACAGCAAGATGCTTATTAGACCAAGCACGAATCGCGGCGATGAATACGAAATGGGATGCCAGCAGCGATGCCCCGGAAAAACAAGTGGGAAAAATCGTTTATAATTTCAATTTGAATTAAAAATTAAATACAGAATCAAATTATCTAGGCATTTTTTATTTTTTATTTTTTTCCAAGAATTCAGTGGTTTCGGGATTTGCGTGAGGGATAGGAGCAAGTACCGAAGTACTGCGGATAGCCCGACCGCAATAGAAAAAGGGGCTAATCAACTTTATGCTGATTAGCCCCTTTTTCTATTGCGGTCACGCCCAAATAATGAAATTGCTTCGTAAAAACTCGCAATGACACTTATTTTGGACTGGTGGCAATCACAAACTTCAAATTATTTTTTACTCCTATTTGCAATACATCAACTAAATCCTGGACTTGCAAATTAAACGGGATTCTCACCACAACGGTTTGATCCTTTTCACTATTCATTTTAGACATTAAAGTTGTTTCTAACTCCTCAAATGCTACCGGTTGTTTGTCGATATAGAACTTCTTGTCTTCGGTAACAGACAAACTGATGTATTGTTTGTTCGTTTTCTCATTAGCTTTTGCTTTTGGCAATGTCATTTTTATAACATTTGGATTAGCCAAAGTGGATATGATCAGAAAAAACAACAACAAGAAAAACATAATATCACTTAATGACGAAGTAGCCACTTCGGCATGAAATCTTCTTTTTCGTTTTATAGACATGTTACGATCTTTGAATAATATTTACGAATTCCAATATCTGTTTTTGAATTTTTAAAGCAAAATTATCAATTTTTCCGTTTAGTAAGTGGTACGCGCTGTACGCAATAATTCCAACCAATAAACCAGAACCACTACTGATCATTTTCTCATATAAACCTCCAGATATATTACCAATACTAATATTTTCAGTAACTGAAATGCTGTAAAATATTTTAATTACTCCAGAAATAGTTCCAATAAATCCTAATGTAGGCGCAATCCCTGCAATAAGACCTAATTGACCTAAATGTTTCTCCATTTCTCCAATTTCAATGTCTGCAGCGCGATCCATATTAGATTCAATCTCCGTAATAGGTCTGCCAATAACCAGAATTCCTTCTTTAATAATGTTACCGGAAGACGTGTTGCTTCTTTCAGCAATAGATCGTGCCAATTCCAAATTACCTGAATTTAGATTATCTCTGACATCTAACATCAATCGATGATCCATTTTAGATGCTCTATTAATATACAAAGTACGTTCTATAATTAAATAAAAAGTATAGAATAATAAGATTGAAATTGGGATTAAGAAGAACCCTCCTTTTAAAATAAATTCCAAAACAGAGATTTCAGTATTTGGAGCAATTTTCTCGATTACTACGTTTGACGCAGCATTAGTAATAGTGTCGGCCTGTAATTGTATAAAACTAAACATATATTATTATTGATTTTTACTCATTAATTCTAAAAATTATTTCAATTTTGCAATAAAGATACTTTTCGATGTACTATTAAACTAAAAAAATCGAAAAATATTTTAAACAACGACTATTTTATTCAAAAATGAACTATCAGGAAACTATAAATTGGCTGTTTAATCAACTCCCGATGTACCAACTTCAGGGAGCTTCGGCCTATAAAAAAGATTTAACCAACACGCATTTACTAATAGATCATCTTGACAATCCTCAAGAAAAAATAAAATGCATTCATGTTGCAGGAACTAATGGAAAAGGTTCTACCTCACACATGCTAGCTTCTATACTTCAGGAAGCGGGCTATAAAGTGGGATTGTATACTTCGCCTCATTTAAAAGATTTCAGGGAGCGCATCAAAATTAACGGAATTGAAATTTCTGAAGCATTTGTTACTGATTTCACCAATAAGCATAAAGCTTTTTTTGAAGCAAACGACATGAGTTTCTTCGAAATGACCGTTGGATTGGCTTTTGATTATTTTGCAAAAGAAAAAGTGGACATCGCCATTATAGAAGTTGGAATGGGAGGAAGATTAGACGCTACCAATGTCATTACGCCACTTGTATCGGTTATTACGAATATTGGGTTGGATCATACCCAATTTCTTGGCAACACACTGGAATCAGTTGCTTTTGAAAAAGCGGGAATCATAAAACCAAACATTCCGGTAGTGATTGGAGAATATACTACTGAAACCAAGCCCGTTTTTTTGGCGAAAGCCAAAGAATGCAATTCAGCAATCTACTTTGCTTCTGAATTGGTTTCAGAAACCTATCCTTCGGATTTAATTGGCGATTATCAGCTGCACAATAAAAAAACCGCGATACAAACAATTGCTATTTTAAATACGCAAAAAGAATTTAAAGTCTTCCAGAAAGATATCAAATCTGGTTTGCTCCTGGTTGTAAAAAACACAGGACTTCAAGGAAGATGGCAACAACTAGGCGAATCCCCTAAAGTTATTTGTGACACCGCACACAACAAGAACGGATTAGAGATTGTCATGAACCAAATTCAAAAAGAAACGTTCGAAAAACTACATATTGTACTTGGAATGGTAAATGATAAAGATTTGGACGAAGTTTTACCTTTATTTCCAAAAAATGCAATTTATTATTTCTGCAAACCAAACATTCCCCGTGGTTTAGACGCTGCCATTTTAAAAGAAAAAGCAAAAAAACACCATCTTAACGGAAACACATACTACTCTGTAACAGAGGCTTATGAGCACTCTAGGAATAATGCCACAAAAAATGATTTTATCTTTATTGGCGGCAGTACGTTTGTAGTTGCTGAATTACCTTTAAAATAAAGGGATTTAACTTTGGCCAAAATTACTTTCAAAAATAAATTGTTTATTTCTACAATTAACTGACTTCTAATTAGTTAAATTTATATGACTATTTTAATTCACTTAATTCTTAAACTATTATGAAAAAGAAAGACAATTTAGCATTGGTATTGTTAATTTTAACATTTCAGTTTAGCATTGGAATGTTTGCCCAAGAAGACCAAAAACCTGTATTTATTACAGTGACGACATTACACAGGAATCAGGATACAGATAGTAAAGACTGGAAACAAACTGAACAAGAGTATTTTGATAAAGTTACAAGTAAGAACGATTTAATAATTGGCTCCGAAATTCTTAATCATTATTATACAGAAAACAGTTCTGAAGTTTTACTGGTTTCTGTCTTTAAAACTTGGGAAGATATCGAAAAAGCAAATGATGTATCCGATGAATTAATTAAAAAAGGTTGGCCAGACGAAAAAATTAGAAAGGATTTTTTTGATAAATACAACACTTATTATTCCAAAATGCATTCCGATGAAATTTATTCTTCGATTGCTGGCTCTAAAGAATTTAAACCTACTTCAAAAGAACCTATGGTTGTCTATATCCGAAAATCTCAAATGTCGCTGAATGGTCAAGGAAAAGGCATGAAGGAATATAACGAAAAAGTAACCATGAACAACCCTTATATCAAAGGCTATTACCCGAATCGTCATGCTTGGGGTGCTGACAGCAGAGATTTTCTCGAAACCTATTATTATGATTCCTTATCCGATTTAGAAAAATCCAGCGATAAACAAGATGAATTAATAAAAACCGCTTGGCCAAAAGAAGATGACAGAAAAGTGTTTTTTGATGGATTGAACAAAGCATTTACAGGAATTCATGGTGATTTCATTTACCATAACGAACCCACGCTATCCAAATAAATTATAAATTTTCAAATAAACTCCGTTTACAGATTGAAAGACGGAGTTTATTTAAAAATTTCATCAAACCTAATAAACTAAACACCAATTAAATATAAAATCTTTCGAAAAAATATTGAAATTTGTGCAAAAATATTTTGGATAAGCGAAAAACAAGCTTATATTTGCACTCGCAATAAGGCATTTAAAATTACTAAATTGCACTAGGGCGATTAGCTCAGCTGGTTCAGAGCACCTCGTTTACACCGAGGGGGTCGGGGGTTCGAACCCCTCATCGCCCACCATAAATTTAAAAACCTCCAAAGTCTTAGACTTTGGAGGTTTTTTTTGATTCGATAAACTTGAATTAAAATACTTTATTTGTATAAATTACCGTATTTACTGGAAATTATGGTTCGAGGCTCGTATGGTTAATTGACACAAACAGCAAACCTATTAGTTAAACTATAATACTTAGATTACTTTACATAGGGATGTTTGTTCAATGCTGTGGTTCTGTACTTCTTTTTATTAAGATAGATAATCTGCTGTGTTTTTTATATCAGCATAAAAGAAACTCAAGCCAGCTAAAAATGCCGTTTGAACATCAGCAGCTTTTACTTGTTTTCCGTTTACTTCAAGATCTCTTGTTGCACAAGCGTCACCAATTACGGTACATTTGAACTCAAGGTCTTTTGCCGCTCTTACAGTTGCATCGATACACATTTGTGTCATCATACCAACAAATACTAATTCGGTTACGTTTTGAGATTTCAGATACTCTAAAAGTCCTGTATCTCTAAAACTGTTTGGATAGTATTTTTCAATTACTTTTTCACCCTCCAAAGGTTTTACATTTTCGTGAATTTCTTGACCTTCAGTTTCTGGTAAAAAGAAGGTAGAACCTGGCGCTACCGAAAGATGTTGAATGTGTACAATTGGTAATTTTTCGCTTCTAAATTTTGATAAAATTTGTTTTGCGTTTTCACTGGCTTTCAATGAACCTACTAATTCCATTGCTCCGTTTTCAAAATAATCGTTTTGAATGTCTACTATAATTAATGCTTTGCTCATGATTTTATTTTTTAAATTAATAAAACAAAATTAGAAAATACCTAAAAGAGACATGCTACCAAACACTATTCATTAACTACCATTTTGATAATCGGATATAAATAAACTGGTGGTCATTCCTGTTTGGGTTTTAAAAAAACGCATCAAATGATTGGGTTCAGAAAAGTGTAATTCGTGAGCAATTTCGGCCACAGTAAGAACAGAATAAATCAAATAGTTCTTAATTTCAAAAAGCAAACGTTGTTTGAGTAAATAAGTTGCTGTAACATTAAAATGCATTTTTACTGCTTTGTTTAGCGAAATTCTACTGATATTTAATAAAGCAGTATAATCTTCAATACGCTGTTTTTCTTTGATGTGTTTTTCTAATAATTGCTTAAACTGAAAAGCATAATTACTACCATTCTTATCGATTGACAATTCATTTTTTTGAGCATATTGTCGGTTTATTTTTTGTAATAAATAATAAAGCAACGAGCGAATAATGTGCACACTATCTGGTTTAGTAGCCACCAATTCTGTTTTAATTTCTGTAAGTAGTTCACAATATTTTAAAATCTCTGATGGATCAACGGGTAAATGCAACGGGTATTCTAACTGATAAAAATAAAGTAAACTATAAGTGAATAATTTATCAGCGAAAAAATCATTTAGAAAATCTTCCTGAAAAACAAGAACGGTAAAATCAAGATCATCGCCTTCTAAAAACCATTGACGTTGCTGAAATGGCGAAATAAAAATTAGGCTATTGTCTGAAATATTTATTTTCTGTTGATTCAATAACAACGTTCCGCGACCTTTTTTAAATACTATAATTTCAAAGTAATCGGTATTGTAAATTTCAGAATTGTTATAGTTTTCAATTACATCTTCAGAACGCAAAACATTTAGCAGAAAGTCAACTCCGCATTCTGTTTTATGAAATTTCAATATTCTCATGAGATCTTGGATTAAGCGGTTTGGGTTTGTTTATTGTTAAACTAAATTTTCTAATCCGAATTGAGCCAGTTGATCTACAATAGGCAAGGTTTTTAATCCTAATTCAGTCAATCGATATTCTACTTTTGGAGGAATTTCGGGAAAGACTTTTTTGCTAACCAATTTATTTTCAACAAGCATATTTAATTCTTGTATCAACATTTTTTCGCTAATGCCTGTAACCGATCTTTTCAGTTCGCCATATCGCACTGCATTTTCGTTGATTTGAAACAATATCATCAACGTCCATTTGCCACTTAATAGCGATAAAGAGGCTCTTACTGGACACCTTTCATCACAAGGTGAATTTATTTTTGACTTTTTTTCCATTGTAATTCAATAATTCTAACCATTTGATAAGTACCCAACTATTAGGTAAGTACTTGTGCAAAAGTAAGTACTATTGTAGTTTTGTACAAGTTTTAGTAAAAAAAATAAAAATTAAGTATATGAAAATTTTAGTATTTGGAGCTACAGGCTCACAACAATTCAATGTAATAGGAGAAGCAAAGAAAAAAGGTGCAGAAGTAATTGCTGCTACAAGTTCAGAAAAAAGTTTTGAAAAATTAGCCCAAGCAGGAGCAACGCCTGTGTTAGCAAATTTAAGTGATGCTGATAAAATGCTTGAAATTACTAAAGGAGTTGATGCAATTGCCTTTATGATTCCAGTTTCATTACCAAATCCGTTTGATGGATTGCCATATTCCAAAAATGTGATTGATGCTGCAAAAGCAAATGGAGTAAGTAAGATTGTATGGAATACAAGTGGCTGGTTAGAATCACAAAAAATAGGTTCTCCTGTAGATGATGTGAAATTGGATGTTTTGGATTATTTAAATAATAGCGGAGTGGATTATGTGATTATTCAACCAACTATTTATATGGAAAATATGATGGGACCTTTTTGTGCACCGTTTATAACAAACGAGAATAAATTAGCTTACCCAACGCCTGAAGCAATGCCAATTGGTTGGATCGCATCTAGAGATGTAAGTGCTTTTGTGGTAGAAGCTATCTACAATAAAGACTTAAAAGCAGATACTTTCAAAATTAGTGGAATGGAAAATCTGAAAGGAAATGATACTGCCGTACAGTTTTCTAAAGGTGTTGAACGAGAGATTGCTTATTATCCACAAAAACCACAAGAATTTGGAGATATATTAAAACCATTTGTTGGAGAAGCAGGAGCGTCAAGTGTTGCAGCGTATTATGAAATGCTTCAAAATGCATCGGAATATCCTTCAAAATTCAATTCTAAAATGAATGAAATTCTGGAAAAACTTCCTGTAAAAATGACTTCGTTAGCACATTGGGCAAAGGAAAATAAAGATTACTTTATAAAAGGATAAATAAAGAGAATCTAAAAAGATTTGTTGATGATTTAAAATTAAGGTAAAGAGAGTGTTCATTTTGGGCACTCTCTTTTTTATAGAAATAGTTTTACTAGTGATTATCAAAACGGTAGTTTATAACTATTTTTTGGTATCCTATTTTATGTATCACTTAAGTAAATTTGTAAATTAATACTTTGTTATTTAGGATTAAATGATAGAATTAAATTTTATTAAAAAAGCACAAGAATGCAATGTAATTTAGATGCGTTAAATCTGCCTAGAGCAGTATAAATATTCACAATGTTCAAAAAACAAAAAACCAACAAAATATATTACCAAAGTACAGTAGCGCTGGCTGGACCAATTGTAATTTCACAGTTGGGTCATACACTGGTGCAAACGATGGATACCATTATTATTGGTCATTATGCAGGAACTATATCCTTGGCTGCAGTTTCATTAGTGCATTCTGTTTTTATGGTAGTTTTGGTTATTGGATTAGGAATTGCCTATGGATTGACTCCTCTTATTGCGCAAGAAAATGGAAAGTCTAATTATCAAGAATGTGCCCGATTGCTATCCAACAGTCTATGGCTTAATATTGTATCGGCTATTCTTCTTTTTTTGTTAGTATATTTTGGTTCTATGTTTGCCATGCAGCACGCACAGCAGGATCCTGAAGTCGTAGCAACGGCAAAACCTTATTTGCTTATTTTAAGTTTGTCAATCCTGCCTTTGATGATATTTCAAACCTTCAAACAATTTGCAGAAGGGTTGGGTTTTACAAAACAAGCCATGAAAATTACGATATGGGGCAACGTCCTCAACATAATTATCGCAGTGATTTTGGTAAAGGGAGTGTTTGGCATTGCACCACTGGGAGTAAAGGGTGTAGGAATCGCAACTTTGATAGATCGGGTTTTAATGATGATTGTAATGATATGGTATGTATTTCGATCTCATAATTTTAAATCTTATTTACAGTATTTCTCCGTAAAGTTCATCAATTTTTCAAAAATTAGAAACGTAGTAAAAATTGGATTGCCTGTTGCTTTGCAATATGTTTTTGAAATTGGAGCCTTTGCCGTTGCTGCTATAATGGCTGGTCAACTAGGCTCAATTGAACAGGCCGCACATCAAACAGCTATTACTCTTGTTGCTATGACTTACATGATGGCAGGCGGAATTGCATCAGCAACGACTATTAAAGTTGGAAATAGTTTTGGAAAAAAGAATTACATAAGACTTCAGAAGTTTGCTCATGCTTCCTATCATTTGGTTATTATTTTCATGCTTTTTTTTGCTATTATTTTTACGCTATTTAATCAATATTTACCTTATTTAATCACAAGCGACGCTAAAGTCATTGTATTGGCAGCACAATTATTAATTATTGCTGGAATATTCCAGATTTTTGATGGCGCTCAAGTGGTAGGATTAGGGAGTTTGAGAGGTATTGGTGATGTTAATATTCCAACTTTTATAACCTTTTTTGCTTATTGGTTGATAGGTCTACCGTTTAGTTATCTTTTAGGTATTTATTTCAATTTAGGAATTAACGGAATTTGGTATGGCTTGACGCTTGGTTTGTTTACGTCATCAGTCTTAATGTATTTTAGATTTCAACACGTAATGAAAATAAAATTGGGACAAACTAAATTATAGACCCAAAATAGTATCGTATAAATCAAATGCATTACTTCTATATTTTTTTCAAGGAGAAATATTAATTCGTCAGTTAGTTTCGTTGTTCCCAATTATCAAAACGGTAGTTTATAACTATTTTTTGGTATCCTTTTTTCTGTATGACTGAAGTAATTTTGTAACCTAATTAAAAATGAATAGATTATGAAAAATAATAATATAAATACAGATAACTCAGATAATAAACAACCCTCTTTTCAAACACTTAAAAAACAAGGAAATGCTCCAGTACCTTTGTCAATTCTGGATGTTGCGACAACTGGAAAAGGATATTCTGCTGCCGAAGCTATTGCAAACAGTATTGCTTTGGCAAAATTTGCCGACCAACGTGGATTTGCTCGTTACTGGGTAGCCGAACACCACGGTATGCCTGCCGTTTCTACTTCGTCACCCGCTATGATGCTTTCGAGACTTATTGGCGAAACAAAAAATATACGATTAGGATCTGGCGGTATGATGTTGCCTAATTTTCCTCCTTTGGTAGTTGCCGAACAATTTGGTATGCTCCAGGCGATGGCTTCTGGACGTATCGATTTAGGAATAGGACGTGCCCCTGGAACCAATGGACTTACCGCATCAGCACTTCGTGGGAATAATTTAGGAGCTGAAGATTTTCCTGAACTGTTAACAGAACTATTACATTTTCTTAAAGATGATTTTCCTGATGGACATCCTTTTAAGAATAGGGTATTCGCCGTTCCAGGTCCGGGACAAGATCGTGAAAACGGCATCGCCAGATCTTTTGATAGTCCATCGGTTTGGTTATTAGGTTCTTCAGGATATTCGGCACAATTGGCAGGAAAACTAGGGCTACCTTTTGCTTTTGCCGCACAATTGGCTCCCGAAAATATGCTGTTTGCATTTGATTTGTATAGAAAGAATTTCAAACCGTCAAAGGTTTTGGATAAACCACATACTATTGCTTGTTTCTCTGTATTTGCAGCAGATACTGTAGAAGAAGCGAAAATCCAAACGCATGCTTTTGCACACAGTATGCTTCGAATGATGAAAGGGCAAACCTATGTTATTCCGTCTCCAGAAGAATTGAAAAACTATAGTTATGATAATTCGGAAAGATTAATACTAGAAAGTTGGAATGAAAAAATGATACATGGAACTGCGGACCAAGTAGTAAGCAAGTTGAATGAATTTCAGAAAACTTCAGGAGCAGATGAATTAATGATTGCCAACTTAGGACATTCTCTGGAAGGAATATTGCATTCGGCAAAATTGATAGCAGATGCTTATAACATGCCAAATTTGAGTACAATTTAAATAGTAACAAGAGTCAAAATATAATAAAGGTTATCAAAATGGTATCAAATAGTATGCTTTTGATAGCATACGAATAATTTGTTGTCAGACCTTTGTAACATATTAAATGCTCCAAAAGCCTTAATGAAGAGGCTTTGGAGATAAATAAAATTAAACAAAAATTTATGAAAAAAGTAATTTTAGCAGTAGCACTGCTGTTGTCCAGTGTCTTCTCGTTTGGACAAATTAATTCAGATAAAAAACCTACGATTCAGTTAGTTAGAAATGCAACATTATTGATAGAATATAGTGGAAAGAAAATGTTGCTTGATCCAATGTTGTCCTCAAAAGGAGCAATTGATTCTTGGGCTGGAATCCAAAAAAATCCTACCGTTGAATTAAAAATTCCTATAGAAGAAATTGTTAAAGGTGTTGATTTGGTTATTGTAACTCATACCCATGAAGACCATTTTGACCAACCAGCAAGCAAAACTCTGGATAAGTCCATTGAATTGATAATGCAACCAGCCGATAAAGATTTTTTCAAAAAAGAAGGCTTTATTAATGCAACTGTTTTAGAAGACCAAAAGTTATGGCATGACATAACTATCAATAGAATTCAAGGACAGCATGGAACTGGCGAGGTTTTAAAGATGATGGGGAAGACTTCTGGATTTGTATTACAGGCAAAGAACCAACCAACCGTGTATATTGTTGGAGACGCCATCTGGACAGAGGATGTTAAAAAAACAATCAAAAAATTCAAGCCTGACTACATTGTAGTTAATTCAGGTGGAGCAGTTATCAAAGGTTATGAAAACACTCCAATTTTGATGAACGAAGAGCAAACAATGACATTGATAAAAGAAAGCGGAAAAGCAAAAGTGATCGCAGTTCACATGGATGCTTTGGATCATTGTTTCGCTACTAGAGCTTCTTTAAAAAAGAAAGCTGCCGAATTGAAGATCAGTTCTGACAAACTTTTAATTCCAGAAGATGGAGATGTAATTCAACTTTTTCTTTAAATCACTTATTAAAAGAAAAAAGATTTTTTTTAGTATTTTTCATTTGAAATTTTCTTCAAATCTTGCATAAAATGGTTCGTAAATAGTTCCGTAAGGACCACAAAAAACTCCATTAGAAATAATGGAGTTTTTTTTTATGTCTATATTTTATGGCATTTATAGGGATCAAGTCCAAAACCTGTGGAGGAGCAAAAATTAAGCATAAATAGGATCAAACATAAAAGTTGTGGAGAAATATAAAAAAAGGGATATTTACATTTATAAATAACCACCACCCATGCCAGATTCATATAGCGAATTAATCAAATTATTGTTGACTACTTTGAATTAACTTCGTACAAAAAAGGAGAAGAAATACTTCATCTTTATTTAAAAGAGATCAATTCGATTCTCAAAGAATATCGTCAACACAAATTAAGTTCCAAAGGATTCTTTGATGAGATAACCGTTCAGGATTTCCCAATTCGAGGACATCAAGTATCTTCATATCACCCGAAGAAGATGGCTTAATGAGGATACTGGACAAGTCGTATTTAGAGATTGGAATTTAGTAGCAGACTGAACTCGTGTAACACAAGAGTTTGTGTCTTTTTTAAATGAGATCAATAGATTCTAAGCCTAATGATTGTAATGCTATTGCCTCTTTTTAGGAGTTACAGGTAAAAAACTGCAAGATAAATACAAAAATTTATTAAGTGATTTTAAAACCTGGAATCAACTATCACACGCCAAACAATGGCTTATCTTTCGCAAAAACTTAGGTAAACGCTTATCGATAGATGAAACTTCTCTCTCCAGTGGAGAACTCTATACTATTGTAACCAATAAGCCGGTAAAGAAAAGAAAGGAACTCTAGTTGCCGTTATTGCTGGAACTAAAGCTGATACTGTAATTTCTTTTATTGAACCAATTCCTCTCAAACTGCGCAATCAAGTCACAGAGATTACCTTGGACATGGCAGCAAATATAGGGTTAATTGACCAGAAATGTTTTCCAAATGCTACACAGGTAACCGACCGTTTCCTTGTTCAAAAACTAGCCTTGGAAGCTTTACAAGAAATCAGAATTAAATACCGTTGGCACAAGCAATAGATCAGGAAAATGATGCTATAGAAAAAGCTAAAAAAGTCAATAGAAAGTTCGAATCCGAAGTATTAACTAATGGAGATACTCTTAAGCAACTACTAGCCCGAAGCCGCTATTTCCTATATAAGAACAAATCGAAATGGTCACAAAACCAAATAGTCCGTGCCGCATTATTATTTGAACTATATCCCGATATCGGAAAAACATACGATTTAGCTCAAGATTTGAGAAATATCTTTGAAAAAACAACCGATGAAATTATTGGACTTTCAAGGTTAGCCAAATGGCATGAGAAAGTAAATCAATCCGGTTTCAAATCATTTAATACAATCTCACGATCAATAATGAATCATTATCAAACTATTTTGATAATAGA
Source organism: Flavobacterium galactosi (assembly GCF_048158585.1). NCBI lineage: Bacteria > Pseudomonadati > Bacteroidota > Flavobacteriia > Flavobacteriales > Flavobacteriaceae > Flavobacterium > Flavobacterium galactosi. The sequence goes on along the minus strand of NZ_JBLNKV010000004.1, from coordinate 279 downwards.
AGTACCAATGCTTCTGCCGAATTCATTCAATGCTAAAATAAAAGCTTTTAGAGCGCAATTTAGAGGCGTTAGAAACATTACGTTTTTCCTTTTTAGGCTAACTAATATGTATGCTTAATTTTTGTTCCTCCACAGGTTTTGGACTTGATCCATCCGTATTTTGTATCACATTACACTGATGCTAAATCTGTTTTTGAGTTGCGCGAAGATGACCTATCATAATCCCGTTAAAACGCAAAAAATCCTCATCAAATTAATGATGAGGATTTAATAGAATCT